>JBNARO010000009.1:0-36582 GCA_049718665.1 Dictyoglomaceae bacterium
TACAGGTCAGCACTGAAAGTCTCTTGATAAAAATAATAAAGTAGAATTAGGTGGTCCTCAAATTATCTCTAAAAGTTTATGAAAACTTTATTATCCTCCCCAAGACGATCTGTCCAAGGGATATTCCTCCATCGTTAGTAGGTACTTTTTTATGGATGTAGACTTCAAAACCCTTTTCTTTTAAGGTAGGTATTAAAATTCTTAAGAGTAGTCTGTTTTGGAAAACTCCTCCTGAGAATCCTACTTTGTTTATTCTGTATTCTTCTCTGAGAATTTCTGAAATCTTTAAGATTATCTGGGCTACAGTGTTGTGAAATTTTCTTGCTATATAAGTAGCTTCAAATTTTTCTTTTTCTTCTAAGATTTTCTCAATTGTAGGATAGATATCTATCTCTAATTTATCTTCTTTCTCTAACAATTTAAATGGATAAAATTCAGTATTTTCTGACTCCATAGCATGCATTTCAAGTTCTATAGCTGACTGTCCTTCATAATCTATGTGTTCTCTTATTTTTAGGATAGCAGATACCATATCAAAGATTCTTCCACAAGATGATGTATAAAATATATTTTCTTCTCTTTCTATAAGCCTTTTTGTAATCTCTTTTTCAATGGGATTAAGGTCTAGGAATACTCTTTCTATCTCTGAAGGAAAATATTTTATAAGATAGGAGAGGGCAATTTTTCTTGGATTTTCTATAGCATAATCCCCTCCTGCTATAGGGAAATATTTGAAATGTGCTATCCTCTTTGCCTCTTCTAAATTTCCTATAAATACCTCTCCTCCCCAGATATTCCCATCTTCCCCGTAGCCTGTTCCATCAAAAGAGAAGCAGATTATATTATCAGTTATCTCTCTATCGAGAAGAAGAGAAAAGAAGTGGGCTTTGTGGTGCTGGATAGCTTTTACTTCCATATATTTTTTAAATCTTTCTGCGAAGTCTGTAGAAAGATATTGGGGATGTAAATCATGCACTAAAACCTCTGGCTCTATTCTAAAAAGTCTGATAAATTCCTGAATTGTTTCTTCATATACCTCTAAGGTATCTCTGTCTTTCAGATCCCCAATATGAGGGCTTATAAATACATAATTTTCTTTACCAAGTGAGAAAGTATTTTTTAACTCTCCACCAAGAGCAAGGGTAGGTCTTACTTTTATTGAGATCTTTATAGGATCTGGAGCATATCCTCTTGCTCTTCTTATAAAATTTAGCTCTTTATTTTCTATAAAGATAACGCTGTCATCTATTCTGTGAGCTATATTTCTATTATGAAAAACAAAAATATCTGCTATTTTCCCTAATTTTTCTTTTGCATGTTCATTGTCTTTTACTATGGGTTCGTCTGATAGATTTCCACTTGTCATGATAAGAGGTTTATTAAAGTGCTCAAAGATGAGATAATGATAAGGTGTATAAGGAAGCATAATCCCAAGATATTTATTATTAGGTGCGGTATATTTGGATATATCAAGAAGATTTTTTATTCTCAAAAGTACGATAGGTCTTTCCTTGGAAAGGAGTAATTTTTCTTCCTCTTCATCTATATAGCAGTATCTTTTTATCATCTCTATGTCTTTCATCATTAAGGCAAAAGGTTTTGAAGGTCTTTTTTTCCTTTCTCTTAGTTTTTTAACTGCTGTATTATTTGTGGCATCGCATGCCAAATGAAATCCTCCTATACCTTTAATAGCTAATATTTTCCCTTCCTCTAAATATTTAGCAATTTTTTCAAAGATATTTTGGCTTTCCTCACCATCTATCCAAAGGGATGGTCCACAGTCATAGCAGGATATAGGTTGAGTGTGGAATCTTCTTGATTCTGGGTTATCATATTCTTCTTTGCATCTTTCACACATTTCAAAGATTTTCATGGTAGTTTTATCTCTATCGTAAGGAAGATCTTCAATTATAGTGTATCTTGGTCCGCAATTGGTACAATTTATAAATGGATATTTATATCTTCTATCTTTTGGATCTCTCATTTCTCTTAGGCAGTCTTCACATATTGCTATATCAGGAGAGATGAAATTGAATCCTATGTCTTCCTTGCTTTCAAGGATAGAAAAATCTTTTATATCTTCCATGATTGTTTCTTCTTTTTCTATTCTTTCGATTTTAGAAAGGGGTGGTGCATCTTTAATAAGTTTTTCTAAAAATTCTTCAATCTTTTTTTCTTCTCCCTGAATGAATATTTGTACAGATCCTGTAGAATTCAAGATCCATCCTGTTAAGCTTAGGCTTTTTGCAAGCCTATATACAAAGGGTCTGAAGCCAACTCCTTGAACAATTCCCCAAACTCTTATCTTATAGGTTTTTTTCATCAGATATTTGTAAGAAAGCCTTTTATAAATTCTAATCCCTTTTTTAGATTTTCCCAAGCTTTTTCTGAGATTTCTTCTCCAAAATCAAAATCATATCCTCTTATAGAGAGGAGATAAAATTCAGGATTTTTATTATAAAGTGATTTTGTCCAGGATAACAATTCCTCACAGGATGTATGGTGGGTAAGGGGAGAGAAGGTTTTTTCTTCGGTTATTCTTCTAAAAGATATCTCATCACCTTCTATGGATGCATCAATAAATATTACCACATCGTAATCTTTAAATATTTCTGCCATATCAAAAGTAAGCTCCTGGACCTTAAGCTTCTCTATATTATTATCAAGAAGGTCCAGGAGCCTTATACCTAAGCCGTCATCTTTTCTATATAGATTTCCAAATCCTACTAATAATACTTTCTTCAATCTCTTTTTATTATATCTAAGAGATTCCCATCTTTATCATATAATTCTATCAAAAGTGGCATCTTTCCTATAGCATGGGTAGAACAAGAAAGGCATGGATCATAACATCTTATAGCTCCTTCTACTCTATTTAACATACCTTCTTTTAAGTTTTTCCCATCTACAAAAGCCTTCGCCACTTCTTCTACTGCTTTATTCATAGCCCAATTATTATGTCCTGTGGAAACTATTAAATTTACCTTTTCAATAGTTCCTTTTTCATCTACCCAATAATGATGGATAAGAGTTCCACGGGGGGCTTCTACCACGCCAATTCCCTCCTCATTGCTAACTACTCCTAATCTTAATACCTCCTGAGACATCACTTCAGGATCCTCAAGAATTTCTCTTGTCCTTTCCAAAGCATAAATAGTCTCTATAAGTCTTGCATAGTGATAATATATAGATCCTTCTACAGGCTTTCCATGTCCTATAGCTTTAAATTTCTTGAATTCTTCATTAGCCAAAGGAGTACTTATTTTATCTGCCACATTCAATCTTGCAAGGGGTCCTACTCTATATACTCCTTCGGGATAACCTAAAGGCTTATAGAATGGGAATTTAAGATAACTCCAATCTTCTACTTTTTCACCTATATATTTAAGATAATATTTTCCTTTAAACTCTTTCAATATATTTCCATCTTTATCCATAAACCTTATTTTTCCATCATATAATTCTAAAGAGCCATCATCTTTTACTAATCCCATATACCCAGTAGAAAAAGATGCGAATCTATCACAAAGCTCTTTATTCTTTTCTATAAAATCCACAGCAATATTTATTCCCTCTTTTATATATCCAATCATTTCATCTATTCCCTTTAATATCTCATCCCTTGCAGAAGGAGATAAAGCAGAATTTACTCCTCCAGGAACAGCGAAACTTGGATGGATTCTTCTTCCTGCGACAAGTTCGATAATTCTTTGCCCAAACTTTCTCAGTTTTACTGCCTTTAAAGCAAGCTCTGGATTTTCCTGAATTAAGCCTACCACATTTCTTATCCTTGGATCCGCATCCCAGCCTAAGATAAGATCAGGACCTGCTAACTCAAAAAAGTGCATAGAGTGGGATTGAATAACCTGTCCCATATGAACAAGTTCCCTTAAAAGTTTTGCAGGTCTTGGTATATCTATCCCTAAAATATCATCACATGCCTTTGCAGATGCAAGATGGTGGCTAATGGGACATATTCCACATATTCTTTCAGTAATGACAGGCATCTCAGAGAAGTGTCTTCCTTCGGAAAATTTCTCAAATCCCCTAAATTGGTCCACATGAAGGAAAGCATTTTGAACTTTTCCTTCATCATCCAAATGAATAGTTACTCTTGCATGTCCTTCTATTCTTGTAACTGGACTTATAGTTATCTTCTTTTCCATAATCTCACCTCGTTACTCATACTTCAGAAGTTCTCCTGATAAAACAGGAACTCTTCCTTCTAATATCTCTTTTAACACATAATAAATAGTGTCAGCAGAAGGTGGGCATCCTGGGATATAAAAATCTACTTTAATTACCTCATTAACAGCCATAGTCTTTGGAAGATGTTTTCCCAACTCTTCCGATGTAGGAATTTTACCTTGGAAAGTACTTTCCGTAGTTATATATCCCCTTTCTAAAAGTTCTTCCTTACTGAAGTAATTTCTCATTGTGGGAATCCCACCAAAGACTGCACAATCTCCAAGGGCAACAATAAATTTACATTTCTTCCTCATTAGCTTTACTTCTTCTTCATGATGATCTGTTGCTACCGCTCCTTCAATTATTCCAATATCTGTATCTTCATCAGGAACTTTTAAATCTGTTATGGGAGTTGCATTTATTTCTAATCCCTTATTTATTAACTCCACTAATCTCTCGTCCATATCCAAAAAGGACATGTGGCATCCCGAACACCCCTCACACCAGACAGAGGCAACCTTTATCTTCTTCATGACTTTCACCTCATCCTCTTAAAATACTTTTTCAACTTTTCCTAAGACTTCAGAAAGAAAAGTTTTTAGATCTATGAGTTCGTAAGACGGCTTTAAAACTTTTTCTTTCTTTAATCTCCTTCCCTCGAGATTGTAAAAGGTCCCTTCTCTTTCAAAGCCATCGCAAATTGCTACAACTAAATTCATCTTATGGACTTCTTCAGTATCATAAGGAGTAAAACCAATTACAAAGGCATTTTCTAAAGGAATATTTTTGATCCCTTCAAGATTTTTTCCAAAGATAAATACATTTGGAGAAGAAACTTTATTATGCTTAATTCCTGCCTTAAAAAGTCCTAAGGAGTTTGTCTCTGGGGGAAGCCATAAGAATTTAAGATTCTTTCTTTCAAAGAAAAGATTTTTGTCCTCAGGGGAAAGATCTTTGTATACTACTATAACAGATTTTTCATTCTTTATACTATCTAAAGCCAAATTCAAATCTTTAATATTAAAGACATAATCTGCAACCTTTGCAAGGCTATTAAAATCTTTATCCACAACTATCAATTTTGCTTTCTTCCCTAAAACTCTTCTCTTAATAATAGATCCTACTACTCCATATTCTCTATTCAAATCTATACCTATAACCAGAAATACTTCACCATTATCTAAATCAGAAAGATTTATATCAGAAGGAATAGGAGGCTCATTAGGATATAAAGAGTAAATTTTATCCTTAAATATCTCCTTTAGAAGTTCTAACTCTTCATTAAATAAAGATCCATCCACATAAGCAACAGAATCTTTAAGCTTCGCCTTAAATATTTTCAATACATCCTCATGACCTATTCTTCTAAAACCAAAGTCATCTTTAATTCTTGCTCCAGAAAGCCTTGGTTTTTCTTCATAGAGGGAAGAATACCTTCCTAATTTACATAATAATCCTTTAGAAACTTCCGAGTTCCAATCCCCATAGATTTTTACAATGAAGTTTGCTCCTTTCCTTTTATAAACCTCTATACCACAACCTACAGGACAAAGATCGCAATTAGAATAAAATATTTCAGATTGTACTTCTCTTCCTAAATAAGCAGATCTCTTATCAATTAAAGCACCTGTAGGACATACTTGAACACATAATCCACAAGAGACACAGTTTGACTTTCCAAGAGGAACATTCATATCTGCAATAATCATTGTGTCTATTCCTCTTTCCATCTCTCCTAAAACATAATGTCCTGCTAATTCAGAACATGCCCTGACACATCTTCTACAGAGAACACATCTATTGTGATCCATCAATATATACTCATGGGAATTATCCACAGGGAATTTTCTCTCATAAGTGGGAAATTCAAAATGATCTAAACCAAATTCATATCCTAAATCTTGAAGCTCACATTCTCCTGTTATCTCACAATACATGCAGTAATGATTCCTTTCTGAGAAAAGAAGTTGAAGAACTAACTTTCTTGAATTCTGGACGTTAGGGGTATCGGTTCTTATATCCATATTAGGCTCTACAGGAGTAGTACATGCGGTTTTTAAAACCCCCCTATCTTCTACAACACACAACCTACAGGATCCTTGAGGCATTAAGGGTTCATAGTGACAGAGAACAGGAATATGAATCCCTAATTCTTTTGCTACTTGAAGAATAGTTTTTCCCGAAGATACCTCTACTTCATTACCATTGATCCTAATTTTAAACTTTTCCATAAGCTCACCCTCTCTTAAAATTTTGTTTTATAAAAAAGAAAGAATATTATTAAGGTCCATAGAGATCATAGAATTTAAAAGGCTCTGAGAATTACCATAACAATTTTCTAATTCTGGATAGAAGGAAACACTCCCTAAGTATCTTATTCCAAGCTCATTACATTTGTTTTTAACAAAATCAGATGAGGAAAACTTCATGTTTTCAATGAGACCTAATATAGGAAGATTTTGGGCTTTTAAAAATTTTACCAATTTCTCTACAGTTTCCATAGATATTCTTGAAGAATTTGAAATAATTAAAAATTCTAACTTGTTTAGAAACCTTAGAATATCTAAAAGAACCTCTCCCATTCCAGGGGGCATATCAATGATCAAAAGATCTAAATTATCCCAACGAGTTATGGTTAAAAGCTCTATAAGGGTATCGGAAACTTCTTTCCCCCTCATTACTAATGGTTTGTTTTCAGTAAAATATATAATGGACATAAGTTTTATTCCATAGATCTCTACAGGTTTTACCCCATATTCTTCTTCAGGCTTTAGATTTCCCGCTCCTAATATCAAATGAGAAGAGGGGCCATAAAAATCCAAATCTAAAAGTCCTGTTTTATATCCTCTTTGACTTAAAAGAAGAGAAATAAAAGTTGATAAAGTACTCTTTCCCACACCTCCCTTCCCACTACTTATTGCCCATATTCTCTTTATATCTTTTATTCTTTTTTCAATAGCATAAACTCTGGGATCAATTGACTTCATTTTACATCCTCAACCCATACTCCTCTTCCTTCTTCAATATCAAAATCTCTGCTTCCACATTTTGGACAACAGATATACACATGGATAGTTTCAGGGATAAAATGAATTGCCTCTTTCTCCTCATCCTTCAATTTATCAAAGCTTTCTTTATAACTCCATCTATAATCACAGAGATTACAATGGATTATTGCTGGATGAATCTCATAATTTATTTTTGTAGTTTCCAATAAGGTTCCCTTAGATAATTCCTTTAAAGCAAAATCAAAAATTTCTAAATCAATCTGTTGGATTTCTCCAATTTTTAAGAAAACTTCCCTTACTTCCCCCAGACTCTTTCTCTGAGTTAAAGCTAAAACAGAACTAACTACCGCATCTGCCAATGCCCATTCATGCATAGCACAAACCTTTTTTATTTTAAGAGATGAAAACTAAAAAATCAAGGTTTTAACTTTCTTTTTCTTCCAAAAGACCATATTCTAAACTTTCCACTAATGCTTTCCAACTTGCCTCTATTATATTTGTAGATACCCCAACAGTACTCCAGCTTCTACCTTCATTATCCACAGAATCTATTAATACTCTTACTTTTGCTCCTGTCCCACTTCTTCCATTAATTACTCTTACTTTAAAGTCTGATAGTTGAATATTCTTTAGCTGAGGATAAAATTCTGTTAAGGCTTTCCTCAAGGCTTGATCTAGTGCATGAACAGGACCATTTCCTTCAGAAGCTACATGTACAATTTTATCTTTAACTTTTAACTTTAAAGTAGCCTCAGTTATAGTTTCCCCATCTTCTCCTATTTTTTCTACTATTACTCTTAAACCAATTAAATCAAAAAGCTTTGTTTCTTGACCTAAGGTATGTCTTACTAAAAGTTCAAAAGATGCCTCTGCGCCTTCAAAATAATATCCTTCATTTTCCAATTCTGTGACTTTATCCAAAATCATTTTTGCTAAAGGAGATTCCCTATCTAAATCTATGTTAAATTCTTTAGCTTTTGAAACAATAGTACTTGTTCCCGAAAGTTCTGAAACCAAAATTCTTCTTTTATTTCCAACCTTTTCAGGATTTATATGTTCATAAGATCTTGGATTTTTCAATATAGCATTAACATGCACTCCTCCTTTATGAGCAAAGGCGCTTCTTCCTACAAAAGGAGCCCAAGACTCAGGAGGAAGATTTGCAATCTCAGAAACCCAATGGGAGAGATCTGTAAGTTTTGCCAAATTTTCTTCAGGAAGAAGAGGAATACCCATCTTCAATTGTAGTATAGGAATTATAGAACATAAATTTGCATTTCCACATCTTTCTCCATATCCATTTATTGTCCCTTGAATATGACTAACTCCTTCTAAAACTGCGGTTATAGTGTTTGCTACTGCTAACTCTGAATCATTATGAGTGTGAATTCCTAAGGGTATTTTTATTTTTTCCTTTACCTTTTTTATAGCGGATGCTATTTCCCAGGGTAAAGATCCTCCATTAGTATCTGCCAATACTACACAATCTGCTCCTCCCTCTACTGCAGCTTCCAATGTAGCAATAGCATAGGATGGATCAGATTTAAAACCATCAAAGAAATGTTCTGCATCATATATTACTTCCTTATTATGAGACTTTAAATACTTTACAGAATCATAGATCATTTGGAGATTATTATCTAAGGTGGTTTTTAAAATTTCTGTGACATGAAAATCCCAACTTTTCCCAAAAATAGTCACTACAGGGGTATCACTATCTAAAAGTGCTTTTAAATTGGGATCATCTTCAGGAAGATTTTTTACCCTTCTTGTACTTCCAAACGCAGCAATTTTTGCATGTTTTAATGGAATTTCTTTAACTCTTTTAAAAAAGTTCAAATCCTTGGGATTTGAGCCTGGCCATCCCCCTTCAATGTAGTCAATTCCAAAATCATCCAGTTTTTCTACTATTCTCAATTTATCTTCTAAAGAAAAAGAAATTCTTTCACTTTGAGCGCCATCTCTTAAAGTAGTATCATACAGATAAATTTTATTCATTAATCTCACCTCTTTCAATAAGCTCCACAATTAAATCTCCCATTTCCTCTGTGGAAACTAACTTTTTAGCATTGGGATTATTATTGTAAAGGTCCTGAGTGAAATATCCCATATCTAAAACTTTCTCTACTGCTTTTTCAATTAAATTAGCTTCTCTTTCTAATTTTAAAGAATATCTTAGAAGAAAAGCACAAGATAATATAGTGCCTAAAGGGTTTGCTATATTTTTTCCTGCAATATCTGGCGCAGATCCATGAATGGGCTCATATAATCCCTTTAAGTTATCTCCAAGGCTCGCAGAAGGAAGCATTCCAATAGACCCTGTAATTACTGCCGCTTCATCACTTAATATATCTCCAAAGGTATTTTCTGTTAGTATAACATCAAATTGTTTTGGGTTTCTTACAATCTGCATAGCACAATTATCCACATACATGTGTTCTAGCAAGACATCTGAATAATCTTTTGCTACTTTTTCTACCACCTCTCTCCAAAGTCTTGATGTCTCTAAAATATTCGCCTTGTCCACAGAGGTAACTTTTTTTCTTCTCTTTTGAGCAAGAGAAAAAGCAATTTTAGAAACTCTTTCTACCTCATCTTCTGAGTAAATCATAGTATCAATAGCTGTATATTTTCCATTCTTCTTAACCCTTTCCTTTGGCTTTCCAAAATAAAGACCTCCTGTAAGCTCCCTAATAATAACAAAATCTACATCTTTGATTATCTCAGGTTTAAGAGGAGAACTAAAAATTAAAGAATGATAACTTTTTACCGGTCTAATATTAGCGTATAACTTTAATCCACCTCTTAAACCTAAGAGAGCCCGCTCAGGTCTTAAGTAAGAAGGTAAATTGTCCCATTTGGGACCTCCTACAGCTCCTAAGAGTATAGCATCGCTTTCCTTACAAAGCTTAAAGGTTTCCTCAGGTAAAGGAGTTCCCTTTTCATCAATTGCAATGCCACCTACTAATGCAAATTCTAATTCAAATTTGTATCCAAACACTCTCTCTATTGCCTTTAATACCTTTACTCCTTGATTAACTACCTCGGGTCCTATTCCATCTCCTGGTAATACTGTAATTTTATAACTCATAGTTCTCCTCCTTTAACTCTCTCTTTGGCAAAATTTATTAATCCTCCTTTGTTAATAATTTCTTGAATCAATGGTGGAAAGGGCTTTGTCTTAAAAGATTCTCCTGTATTTAAGTTTTCTACAATCCCCTCACTAAAATTAACTCTAATTAAATCTCCCTCTTTAATTCTCTCCACCGCAGAAGGAAGTTCTAAAATAGGAAGACCAATATTTATAGCATTTCTATAAAAAATTCTAGCGAAAGATTTTGCAATAATACATTGAATCCCTGAAGCTTTTATAGCGATGGGAGCATGCTCTCGCGAGGACCCACAGCCAAAATTCTCTCCTACTACAAGAATACTTTTTTCTTTAACTTTTTCTCTAAAAGAAAGATCTAAATCTTCCATACAGTGTAAAGCCAACTCCTGAGGATCAGTAGTATTTAAGTATCTTGCAGGGATAATAACATCAGTATCTATATTATCCCCATAACATAAAGCCTTTCCCTCATAAATCATTCTTTCACCTCCACTTCCCAGGGAGCAGCAATTCTTCCTAAAATAGCTGAAGCAGCAGCCACCGCAGGATTTGCAAGGTAAACTTCACTTTTTGGATGCCCCATTCTTCCTACAAAATTTCTATTTGTAGTACTTAACGCTCTTTCTCCTTCTGCTAAAACCCCTAAATGTCCTCCTAAACAGGGACCACAACTGGGAGGTGTTATTACCGCTCCTGCGGATAAAAATATTTCTATTAAACCCTCACGAAGAGCAGACATATAAATAGATGGAGTAGCGGGAGTAATTATCAATCTTAAATTAGGATTTACTTTATGTCCTTTTAAAATCTTTGCAGAAATTCGTAAATCTTCCAATCTTCCATTGGTGCAAGATCCAATATATACTTGATCTAAAGTAATATTCTTATTAATAACCTCTGAAATGGGATAAACATTGCTGGGAAGATGAGGAAAAGCAACCATAGGTTCAAGATTTGTAACATCCCATTCATATATTTCTTTATAATACGCATCCTTATCACTACGAAATATTTCAAAACTTCTCTTAGCTCTATTTTTTACATATTCCAAAGTAATCTCATCAGGTTCAATAATTCCACTTTTTGCTCCCGCTTCTATAGCCATATTACACATAGTAAATCTATCTGCCATAGGAAGATTTCTAATAACCTCTCCTGTAAACTCCATAGCCATATATCTTGCACCATCTACTCCTATTTTCCCAATAGTGAATAGTATTAAATCTTTCCCTCCTACCCATTTAGGGAGCTTTCCATAATAAATAAACTTTATAGATTCTGGCACTTTAAGCCATATTTCCCCAAAAGCCATAGCATAAGCTAAATCAGTACTTCCTACCCCTGTGGAAAAAGCACCTAAGGCACCATAAGTACAAGTATGAGAATCTGCTCCAATTACACAATCCCCTGGAAGGACCAACCCCTCTTCAGGAAGAAGAGCATGTTCAATACCTATTCTTCCTCCATCATAAAAATATTTTATTCCTTGTTCTTTCGAAAATTCTCTAAGTTCTTTTGTCTGCTGAGCAGATTTTATATCCTTATTAGGGGTAGAATGGTCTGGAATTAAGGCAATCTTCTCAGGATTAAAAACCTTCTCTACTCCTATCTTTCTAAACTCTTTTATAGCCAATGGTCCAGTAATATCATTTGCTAACATAAAGTCCAATTTAACAAAAATTAAATCACCAGGGGAAATTTCTTTATTATTGGTATGTTTTAAAAGGATCTTCTCAGTAATTGTTAAGCCCATGGGCTAAATTTATCTCTCCCTTCTTGATCTCTCTGATAATATTCTCTATAGGCTAAAAGATTATTAATTGCTCTTATATATGCTTTTGCACTTGCCTCAATAACATCTGTGCTTATTGCTCTTCCCACAAAAATGTTTCCCGCTTCATCAGAGATTTTAACTAAAGCCTCGCCTAAAGCATCAGTTCCTGAAGTTACCGAATGAAGAGAAAAGTCTATAAGATGATGTTCTACCTGAATAGATTCTGCAATAGCTTTGTAAACTGCATCTACAGGACCATTTCCTGTATTAACACTTTTTATTTTTTGTCCCATTTTATCCAAAATAACTGTTGCAGTAGGAACAATACCTACACCACTTATTACCTGCAAATGTTCTAATTGAATTATATCTTTTTCTTGTTTTAACTCGTTTTTCACAATAGCCTCTAAATCCCTATCAGTTATTTCCTTCTTCTTATCTGCCAACTCTTTAAATCTCTTGAAAGCTTCATCTAATTCTTCTTTGCTTAAAGTATATCCTAATTCTTCTAACCTTTTCTCAAAAGCATGTCTACCAGAATGTTTCCCTAAAACTATTTTGCTTTCGGAAAGACCAATACTTTCTGGAGACATAATCTCATAAGTTGATGGATCTTGAATTACTCCATGTTGGTGTATTCCTGATTCATGAGCAAAAGCATTATCTCCTACAATAGCCTTATTTGGTTGTATCACTATTCCTGTAAGAGAACTCACTAATCTGCTAGTCTTATAAATTTCTTTTGTATTTATTCTTACATCTTTTCCCAAATTTCTTACTTTTATTGCCATAACTATTTCTTCTAATGCTGCATTTCCCGCTCTTTCCCCTAAACCATTTATGGTACATTCTACTTGCTGTGCTCCATTCATAATAGCAGAAAGCGAATTTGCCACTGCTAAACCTAAGTCATTATGGCAATGCACACTAAGAATTACTTTATCTATATTTTCTACTCTTTCTCTAATTTTTTTAATAAGCTCTCCAAACTCCCAAGGTAATGCATAGCCTACAGTATCAGGAATATTTATTACTGTTGCTCCTGCATCAATAACTGCAGAGATTACTTTGCATAGAAAATCAAAATCACTTCTTACTGCATCTTCGGGAGAAAATTCTACATCATCACAGTAATTTTTTGCATATTTCACCGCATATACTGCCTGTTCCAAGACTTCATCTCTTGTTTTTCTCAGTTTTTTCTCTATATGGATGTCAGAGGTTGCAATAAAGGTATGGATTCTTGGACTTTCTGCTCCCTGGAGTGCCTCCCAGGCTCTATCTATATCCTGAGGAATTGCCCTTGCCAATGCAGCTATAACTGGTCCCTTTACAGTATTAGCAATAGTTCTTACTGCTTGAAACTCGCCAGAAGAAGAAATAGGGAAACCAGCCTCAATAACGTCTACATTCAATCTTGCAAGTTGTTTAGCAATCTCCAACTTTTCCTCTACATTTAAATTAACACCAGGAGTTTGTTCTCCATCTCTTAATGTGGTATCAAAAATATATATTCTTTCCATTTAGAACACCTCCTTATTATTCAGGTGCCTTTAACCATGGCATCATTTTTCTTAAGACTTTCCCTACTTTTTCAATAAGATGCTCTTCATCTTGTTTTAGAAGAGCATTAAAAACAGGTCTTCCTACTTGGTTTTCTAAGATCCATTCTCTTGCAAATAATCCATCTTGAATCTCTTTAAGAATTTTCTGCATTTCTTTACGAGTCTCTTCAGTAATAATCCTTGGTCCCCTTGTTACATCTCCATATTTTGCAGTATCACTTATTGCCTTTCTCATAAAGGTTATTCCACCTTGATTTATTAGATCTACAATAAGCTTTAATTCATGGAGACATTCATAATAAGCCACCTCTGGTTGATATCCTGCATTTACTAAGGTTTCAAATCCTGCCTTAATTAAAGCAGTTACCCCTCCACAAAGGACCACCTGTTCTCCAAAAAGGTCTGTTTCTGTTTCTTCTTTAAAAGTAGTTTCTAAAACCCCCGCCCTTGTAGCTCCTATTCCTTTAGCATAGGAAAGAGCTATGTCTCTGCAATTTTTAGAATAATCCTGATAGACTGCAAAAAGCGCAGGAACTCCTTTCCCTTCTATATAAAGCTGTCTTACTAAGGGACCTGGTCCCTTAGGAGCTACCATAAATACATCCACAAAAGGTGGAGGAACAATTTGGGAGTAATGGATATTAAAACCATGAGCAAAGCCAAGAGCTTGATATGGTCTTAAATGAGGGGCTACTTTTTCCTTATATACTTGAGCTTGCTCTGTATCAGGAAGGAGAAACATAATAATATCAGCTTTTTTAACTGCAGTTTCTATATCATATACTTCCATTCCTTCTTCAATAGCTCTTTTCCAAGACTCTCCATTGGGTCTTAATGCAAGAATAACTTTTAAACCGCTATCTTTTAAGTTATTAGAATGGGCTCTTCCTTGACTTCCATAACCTATAACCGCAATGACTTTATCTTTAAGAATATCCATATTAACATCAGAATCGTAATAAATCTTTGCCATTTTTCTAAACCTCCTTATTCCTTTATTTATTATTTAATCTCATACCTCTTGCCATCACTATCTTTCCTGTTCTTACCATCTCTTTTATTCCATAAGGTTCCAAATTTTTTTCAAAAGCATCTATTTTTTCGCTATCACCAGTGATTTCAATAATTAACTCTTTTTCGCTAACATCTACAATACTTGCTCTAAAAATCTCCACAAGATCAATAATGGCTCTCCTATTATTACTGTCAGAACTAACTCTAATAAGAGCCAATTCTCTTTCTACTACAGGAGTATCTGTAAAATCATTCACTTTTAATACTACAATTAATTTATAAAGTTGTTTTGTTATCTGCTCTAAAACCTTTTCGTCTCCTTCTACAACTAAGGTTATACGAGATAATTCTGGAGATTCAGTAGTGTTTACAGCTAAACTTTCAATATTGTATCCTCTCCTACTAAAGAGCCCTGCAATTCTTGCCAAAACTCCAGGTTTATTTTCTACCAAAATGGAGAGAGTATGTTTCATCTTTTTCACCTCCTAATCTATCATCATTTTATCTATAGAACCTCCTGCAGGAACCATTGGGAATACATTCTCTTCTCTTACCACTTTAAAATCTACAATAGCGGGAGCATCTTTTTTCTCTAATGCCCAATATATAGCATCCTCAACCTCCTCAGGATTTTCTACTCTTCTTCCATACGCTCCATAAGCTTCTGCTAATTTCACAAAATTAGGAGCAATATCAAGTAAAGTGCAAGAATAACGTTTCTTATAAAAAAGTTCTTGCCATTGTCTTACCATTCCCAAGCAACTGTTGTTTAAAATAAATATTTTTATGGGTAATCTTTGGGTAACAGCGGTAGCAAGTTCTTGAATATTCATCTGAATACTTCCATCTCCTGCAATATCTATGACCAATTTATCAGGATTTGCAATTTGTGCTCCAATAGCAGCAGGAAGTCCAAATCCCATAGTTCCTAAACCACCAGAAGTGATAAACTGTCGAGGATATTTTACTTTATAGAATTGAGCAGCCCACATTTGATTCTGTCCCACTTCAGTAACAACTATAGCAGAACCCTTTGTTATTTCATAGATCTTTTCAACTACATACTGAGGTTTAATAACTCCTTCCTGATTTTTATACTTTAAGGGATATTTTTCTTTCCATTCTTTAATTCTCTCCCACCACGAAGGATTATTTTTCTCTTCTACCTCCTGAATTAATCTTTGTAGTGCAATCTTTGCATCAGCTACTATAGGAATATATGGTTCTACATTTTTGCCGATCTCCGCAGGGTCAATATCTATATGAATTATCTTTGCGTGAGGAGCAAAAGTATCTACCCTACCTGTGGACCTATCACTAAACCTAACACCTATGGCAATAATTAAGTCACTATTGTTGATAGTAAAATTGGCATAAGCAGCACCATGCATTCCTATAAAACCACAATAGAGATGATGATCTTCTGGAATGGCACCTTTCCCCATAAGAGTTGTAACTACAGGAGTATTAATCTTCTCTGCAAATTTTATTAACTCATAAGACGCATTGGAACTTATAACCCCTCCACCTGCTAAGATTACAGGCCTTTCTGCAGATTTTATAAGACCCACTGCTTTTTTAATCTGTAAAGGATGAGGTTCATAATTAGGTTTATATCCTGGAAGATTAATATTTGAAGGATATCTGTAATTTATCTTTGCCATAAAGATATCTGCAGGTATATCTATTAGTACTGGTCCTTTTCTTCCAGTAGTAGCAATATAAAAAGCTTCTTTAAATATAGTGAGAACTTTTTCGGGATCTTTTACTAAATAGTTATGTTTTGTAATGGGCATAGTGATTCCTGTAATATCTGCTTCTTGGAAAGAATCTTTCCCTAATACTGTAGTTCTTACTTGACCTGTGATAGCAATAACTGGAGAAGAATCCATAAAGGCAGTAGCAAGTCCTGTTACTAAATTTGTAGCACCAGGACCTGATGTAGCAACGCAAACTCCTACTTTGCCAGATGATCTGGCATATCCATCTGCTGCATGAGCAGCTCCCTGTTCATGCCTTACCAATACATGCTTTAAAGATGAATCATACAAAGCATCATAAAAAGCAATAACTGCTCCCCCTGGATAACCAAAAATAACTTCTACACCCTCCTCTTGTAAAAACTTAATTATTGCTTGTGCCACTGTTATTTCCATAAAGATTTTCCTCCCTTCTTAAAATAAAGGCTTCTCAACCTAAAAAGGGTGAGAAGCCTCCCACGGTACCACCTTCATTGGTCCTAAAATTTAGGACCACTCTTTCCTTTAACGCAGGAAAAACGGGAAGTTCTACATATACAAAAAGGAAGGCTTTAAAGCCTTCCTTCGCCTTCGAACTTCCAGCTCCGAGGCGAGTTCCACAGGCTACACCGCCAGGTCGCACCAACCCCTGACTCTCTGTAAGGTAAACGCCTGTGTACTACTCCTCTTCTTCGCCATTGACCATATTATAAGTTAGTTTGATATATTACCATAGATTATTTCAAATGTAAAGGGGATAAGGAAAAAGGGAAAAATAAAGTTCTCTTAACTTTCTCGTGAGCCAAAAGTTCTTCCTTATCATCTAAATTAGGAAGGGTAATATCTCTTTTATATTTTCTTTCAAGGGCTTTTTTTATCAAAAAATCTGCAAGATGAGGATTCTTAGGAAGAATAGGGCCATGAAGATAAGTTCCAACAAGATTTTTATATATTATTCCTTCGGTTTTATCCTTTCCATTATTTCCATAACCTTTTAAAACTTTTCCAAGAGGCATATAAGAATGATAAGTTCTTCCACCATGATTTTCAAACCCCACCAAAGTTTTAGGATATATAGGAAGATTAGTTTTAATTAAAATATTCCCAATTAATCTTCCTTTTTCCGCTTTAGTATAATAATTTAAAATTCCTAATCCTTCAATTTTATTTCCAAAAGCATCCAAGTAATATTTTCCTAATAATTGATATCCTCCACATATAGCAAGAACTACTAAATTATCCTCTATTAAATCTTTTAATTCTTTCTTGAATTTTATAAGATGAGAATATAAAATTTCCTGTTCTCTATCAGAACCCCCACCTATAAATAAGATATCTGCCTTGTATAAATTTTCTTCTTTATCCTTTGTAAACTCTAAAACCTCTACATCTATTTTCCTCCAAAGGCATCTCCTCTTAAGAGTAATAATATTTCCTCTGTCCCCATATAAATTTAAAAGATCAGGATACATATGTAGAATGTTTAATTTCATTTTTTGTTGCTCTTAGAAGAAGTTTTCTTGAGTAAAAAAGAGCAGTATAAGTAGGAAGAATATATGCCTTCTTTGGAATCTCTAAGACTTTTTTTATACTTTTGGAGATACTTCCTAGAAGTTCTACTTTTTCTAAAGGTATTTCAGCATATTTTAATCTTACTAATAATTCTTCTGCTCTTTTTCCTGAACATATAATCTTTGAAATATTCTTATCTCTATTCAATTTTTCAAAATCTACATCCCAGATCCACGAAATATCTCTTCCATCTGCTATATTATCATTTAATATGAGAAGCAATATTTTTTCTTCGTTATCTTCTATCACCATATCTAAAACCTGATTATATCCCGCAGGGTTTTTTACTAAAACAAGTATTTTTTCTTTTTCCTTAGAACAGAATTTTTCAAGTCTTCCTAAATGATATTGAAAATTTTCAATAGTACTTTTAATAACTTCTTCAGGAATTTCTAAAATTCTCCCAACCGAAAACCCTGCAATTACATTATAGAGATTATATATTCCCCCATAATTAAAGAAAAGAGAAATCTCTTCATTGTTTTCCTTTATTTTAAAAAACCATTTCCCGTTTTTAAACTCAGCATCTTTAATAAAAAAATTATAATTTGAATTTGAAAATCCACAACTACAAATAAACTTTCCTAACTGGGCAAAATTAAAATATAAATAATTTAATCTCTCTCCACAAAAAGGGCAATATATACTTTCTTTTACTTCATCGTAATCTTTACTCCCAAGATTTTGATCTATTCCAAAGAAAAACTTCTTATTTTTTAGAGTAGAAAATCTTGCAGTAAAGGGATCGTCCGCATTTAATACCAAAATAACCTTACTGTTTTCCAATGCTTTATAAATAGAATTTACCGTCTTATCTATTTCTCCATATCTATCTAATTGATCTCTAAAAAAATTTGTAATAACTACTACTTTAGGATTTAACTCTTTAAAAACATATGGAAAGACCCCTTCGTCTACTTCAAAGGATGCATAATCATAATAAGAAGGATTTTTCAAAAAAGAAGTTATTATCCCAGTTCTTAAATTTGCTCCTTCTAAATTGGATAAGACTTTATATCCTGTACTTTTTAGTATTTGATAGATCAAGTTATTTGTCGTGGTTTTTCCATTAGTTCCTGTGATTAAAATAATTGAATTTACATATTTTCTTATTTCTTTAAGAAAACTTGAATATAAATATAAAGATATTTTTCCAGGGAAAGTTGTAGCATTTAACCCTAGAAAGTTTAATACAAGATATGTTAACCTTCCTAAAAATAGAGAGATATAAAATCTAATTCTCATCATTAATATTATACCTTGTTCTCCTACAGCTTGTATATGAAATCCTTATCCTTATACTTTTTTATAATCTCCTCCAACTCTAAGGAATCAATAAAAAATTCTTTAAAGGAGATATTAAATTCTTTTTCAAGCTCTTCCAAAATAACCTTTTTTAATTCCTCTTTGGGGGCATTTAAACAAGAAGTTTTAAATTTAATCCTTTTCAAATATTTCTCCATATTTAAAAGGGGTTTCCTTATAATAGTAAAATGATGAAGATATCCATTTTTCCCAAGATACCCACCGCATCCTGAGATTTTCCCATCTTTTAAAAAGATATTTCCTCTTTCATCAAAGGTCAAGTTGCAAGAAAAATTCTTAAGTCCCTTTACTATCAATGAAGTAAGGAATTTATATTTCCCTATCAAGTCTTGAGGAAGAGTTACTTCTTTTGGCAATAAAATACTAACACATAACTGATCAGGTTTTATATAAACTACCCCTCCTCCACTCTCTCTTCTTGCAAGAAGAATATTGTCTTTAATTATATTTTCTAAAAAAACTTCTTCTTTAACCCTCGATGACCTACCTAAGATGACAGAGGGAGGAAAGGAATAAAAAATTAAATAAATATTTTCTAAGTTTTTTAAAAGATATTCCTCTAAAGAAAAAAGAAAAAAGGGACTAACTTTTTCCAGGTCTATAAGAAGCCCTTCCACGACAAATTGCTGTTGACTCTCTTATAATAAGTTTTGTGGGAAGCTTTATGTGTTGAATGGGCATTTTAGGATTTTTCAATCTCTCAAGAAGTATCTCGCATGCCTTTGCTCCCATTTCATAAAAAGGCTGCGCCACTGTAGTAAGCGGTGGATTTGTTAAGTCTGCTAAAACATCATCAAACCCTATAATAGAAACATCGTCAGGAATTCTATATCCCCTTTTTATAAGGGCTTTCATAGTTTGAATTGCCATAAAATCGCTAAAAGTAAAGATTGCAGTGGGTGGATCCTCCAAGCTCATCAATTCTTCCACTGCTTGATCTTCATCAACCTTATCTAAAAATACTTTAACTAATCTTTCATCAAATTTAATATTTGCTTCTTCTAAAGCCTTTCTATATCCCTCATACCTTTCCTTAACTATGATACTTTCAGGGTTTATAGTTATATGAGCAATCCTCCTATGCCCTAATTCAATCAAATATTTTACCGCATTGTAACTTCCTTCAACATTATCCGCATAAACTACATCATGATCAGCAAGTCTCGGATGCTCCAATATTACTAAGGGAAGATTTTTTCTCTTTGCAACTTTACTTACTTCTTCGTTAGAAAGAGCAGCAGTAATTATTCCATCAACTCTTCTTTCTAACATAATATTAAGATACCTCATTTCTCTTAAAGATTTTCCGTCAGTATTGCATAAGAAGAGAGTATAGCCATTATGTCTTGCAGTATCCTCTATGCCTCGAGCCATTCTTGGAAAAACAGGATTAACTATATCCAAAACAAAGAAAGCAATGATCTCTGTTTTTTGTTTTGCAAGACTTCGTGCGATAGCATTAGGTTGATATTCAAGAATTTTTACAGCTTCTAAAACCCTTTTTCTTGTTTCTTCACTTATCTTTATCCCTGGAGTATTATTCAGTACAAAAGAAACAGTAGAACGGGATACTCCCGCTAACCTTGCTACATCCCAACTTGTTGGAGCTTTTTTCTTTTTCATATCTTTTTCTCCCTCCGATTAACACCTGTTAAATTGCCTTTAAATTATAATATATCACTATTCTTTTTATTTTTCCAGAAGAATCATTTTATCCTCAATACCCTTCTCTGTTACCTTTACTAAAACAAAATGAGGCTTACCACTATTAGTCTCAGAAGATACATGAGGAAAAGCTCCCGCAACTCCAGAGATTATATAAACAACTCCATTTATAACTTTTCTATAATACATATGGATATGTCCCGCAAAAACATAATTTACCTTTTCTTCTTCAAAAATTTTTATTAATCTTTTTGACTCAAAAGGATCTGCCTTGTGAAAAAAGAGAAAGAAATTTGGTGCTACTACTGGCTGATGCATAAATACAAATTTATATTTTCCCTTAGCAGATTTTAATACCTCAATTAGCCAATTTATCTGCTCTTCTCCTAGTTTCCCAAAAGCATTATTAAGAATTATAAACCTTGCGTTTTCATAATCAAAATAATAATACAAAGGCTTTCCTGTAAATTCTTGAAAAGCCTTTATTGTAGATTCTCCTCTTATATCATGGTTTCCAGGAACAAAATAAATAGGTAAATTAGTTTTTCTAAGCTGTTTCTTTAGATACTCATATTCCTTAGGATTACTTTCATTCAGAAAATCTCCTAAGTGAATAATAAATTCTGCATTGGTTTTAGAGATTTTTTCTAAAAGTCCTTCAAAAACTAAAGGAGCCCCTCCTTCTGCTCTACTATCTCCTAATACTGCAAATTCAAAAGAATAAGATAAAGATAAAAGAAAAAGTATTAAGGAAAATATTATAATTCTAAGCCTCATGATCTCTATTTTATAGCTCCCTGAGTCATTCCAGAAATAAATTCTCTGGACATAAAAGCATAAATTACCATAATAGGAATCACAGCCAACCATAATGCAGTAGATAATAAATGCCATTGATTAGCATATTCTCCATAAAAAACTGAAACTGCCAAAGGAATTGTCTCCTTAGAACGATCGCTTATAAGAATGAGAGGAAAGAAAAAATCATTCCATACAGAAACAAAATTGACAATAGCTACTACCACTAAAGCAGGTTTAATTAGTGGTAAATCAATTTTCCTAAAGATTGTCCAGGAAGAAGCCCCATCAATTTGTGCAGATTCTTCTAATTCTCCAGGAACTTCATCTAAAAAATTTTTTAAAAGAAAAACAGAGAAAGGAACTCCTGTCCCCATATATAGAAGGATTAGCCCAAGACGAGAGTTTAGAAGACCAACATCTCTAAGCATTAAAAATATAGGAATAATTGCCAAACGAGCAGGAAAGGCAAGTCCTGCAATTATGTAAAGGTATAAAGCTCTTCTTAAAGGAAATCTATAACGAGACAAAATAAAAGCCATCATAGAAGAAATAATTAAAATTCCTATAACAGAAAAAGAAGATATTATTAAACTGTTAAAATATCCTATCCCTAAATTTGCTTTACTCCAAGCTTCTTTATAATTTTCCCATCTCAACTGAGTAGGAGGAGAAAAGGGAGCTAAAAATATCTCTGAAAGATTTTTAAAAGAATTCATAACAATATTAAGAAAGGGAACTATAACTATAATGGAGTAGATTATAAAGAGGATAAATACGACTATTTTTGATCTCTTACTTAATTTTAACATTTTAAGTTCTTCTCCTTTCCACCAGACGTACATAAATAAATGAAATGGGAAGAATCACTATAAACATTAAAGTAACAATTGCAGCTCCTAATCCTAAATCCATCCTGGCACTTCCCAATCCTCCAAAGGCAGTTCTATAAAAAAGAGTTCCTAAAACATCAGTACTTCGAAAAGGACCTGCTTGAACTCCTTCTAAAGCGTAAACTAATTCAAAAACACTAAAAGACCAGATAAATAAGAGGAGAATTAAAGTTTGTGCTGTGGGTATAGTTAGAGGAACAATCACGTTTTTTACTACATCTAAATTACTCGCTCCATCAATATATGCAGCTTCAATAAAATCAGGTTGGATATTTATAATAGCAGCTAACATAACTAAAACATAAAAACCTAAATGTCTCCAAATATTGACAGCAATTATTGTATTAAAAGCTAAACCTGGGTCTCCAAGCCAAGGTCTTGTTAAACTTCCTAACCCAATTGCCTTTAAAAATTGATTTATCAATCCAATTTGAGGGTTCAAAATAAGTCCCCATATAAATCCCACAAGAACCATAGAAATTACATTAGGAAGATATACTATACTTCTGAATACATGGTAACCTTTAATTTGGGTAGCCAAACCCAAAGCAATAATAAAACCGAGAGATACCTCAATAATAGACACTACTATGAAAAAGTAGATATTATGCCAAAAGGCATTAAAGAATTCCCCTTTAAAAGATCCAAAAAGCACTTCAAAAAAGTTCTTTAAGCCTACATACTTTTTAGCTCCTACACCCACCCAACTAAAGAGACTTAAGTATATACTGGAGATAAAAGGATATACCACAAATATAGTGTAAAGAAAAAATGCTGGGAAAATAAAAAGTAAAAGATCAGACCATTTAATTTTCATGTTATTTCTCCCTTTAACATTTCTAAGAACCCCTCCCAGATTGGGAGGGGAATTTTTATTTTTTCTTCATCAAAGGTTTATACCATTGGGAAACACCATCTTGTGCCATTTTTGCCAGTTCTTCTGGGGTAATTTTTCCTGCATACATTGCTTGCATGCCAGGAGCTAAGATATCATCGTAAAGAGAAGGTTTTTGAGTAACAAATACAGAACCTACCCAATATACATATGGAGATGCATGTTTCTTAGATACCTCTAAAACTTCTAATAGCAAAGGTTCTGGAGGTACTTTTGCTCCAAGAACTGCAGGAATATTGTATGTTACATTAGAGAAAATTGTCCCAAAGTCTGGTGTTGCTGTAAATTCTAATACTTTTAAAGCCATATCTCTATTTTTTGCACCCTTAACTAAGGCAAAAGCGCCATCCATGTATACATAGGCATATGGTTTTTTATCTTTTGTAAGGGGTGGAACCATAAAGTATCCTACATTTACTTTAGGATTTAATTGTCTCCACGTTTGAAGACCCCAGATACCATAAAATACCATAGCAGCCTGTCCGAAAGCAAAAGCAGCATCCTGGTCGGTTACCGCGTTTCCTAAAAATCCATCTTGATAATATTTCTTTAGATCATTGAGTCTTCTATTAAGATCAACAAATTTAGGATCTAAGAAATTTGTCTTTCCATAAGTTAAGTCTCTAATCCATTCTGGTCCAAGAACACTTACTCCACACATAGCATGTTGCATTGCTAAAGTCCAGGCTTCTTTCCCTGGAATAAAGAAGGGAGTTATGCCATTTTTCTTTAAAATTTCGCAATTATTAATGAGCTCATCCCAAGTTTGAGGTTCTTTTAACCCAAATTTATCATATATATCTTTGTTATAGAAAATTCCTACAACCTGCAAAGCAAAAGGAACACCATATGTTTTTCCGCCACTTCTTATAGATTTTAAAGTAGTACTTGTAAAATATGTGAATTTTATCTTACCATCTAAGGGTTCTATAAATCCCGCATCAATAATTGCTTGTGTTCTTCCTCCAGGAAGTCTTCTTGTATAAAATATATCTGGTCCTGTACCTCCTTGAAGAGCAAGCATTACTTTTGCATCATACTCTGTAGCAACAAAGGGTCTAAAGTCAATTTTAACAGGTATTCCTCTTTTATTTAACTCTTTTTCTACTCTTGCCCAGACTTCTGCATCCTGAGATCTCCAGCTCCAGATTTCTACTCTATTCTCTGCTCCAGAAGAAATAGTTAAGAAGAGAGAGGAAAAAACAAGAATTAATAATATACTTAGAAATTTTTTCATAGCCTCAATCTCCTTTCTAATTGAAAATCTATTTCTTTATCCCAAGAAAATTTTAGCAAAAATTTTTCAAAAAGTCAAAATTTTTCTATGATATAATTTTTTGTGTTATGGAAAGAGCCTTTAAAATGTTAAAGGTATTTTTATTATCTATGACTCCTGTAGGAGAATGCAGAGTATCAATTCCCTTTGGTATTTCTCAGGAATTACCTCTATGGGAGGTAGCTCTTTTCAGTATTTTGGGAAATACTCTTATAGGACTTTTGACATTTTATCTTCTAAATATCTTAGAGAATAACTTATTAAAAAGAGAACCTTTTAAATCCTGGTATGAAAGATATTTAAAAAGAGCTTTAAAGAGATTTAGAAAACATTCTCTTGGACTTCCTCTCTCCTTAGCTATTTTTATTGCTATCCCTCTTCCTGGAACAGGTGCATTTACAGGAGCTTTTCTTGCAAAATTTTTTAGATTAGATAGAAAAGAAGTTTTTTTCGCCATTTCCTTAGGAGTTTCTATAGCCTCTCTTATAGTTTCTATTTTGACAAGTTCAGTAATAGAAATTATTCCAAGTATGAAATAAAATATTTGACATCTATTTCTACAAATGGTAAAATTCTTGTCAGGATTAACACGAGTTAATTAAGTATAGTAGGAGGTGAGAAATAAAAAATAAACATAAAAATCTTTTTTAACTCCCCAAAATAAAAATACTAACTTAAGGAGGGTTTAACATGAAAAAATTTTTTGTTTTGTTAGTATTTGTTCTATTAGTTATATTCTCCCTTACGCCCGCAGCGGTTCCTGGAAAAATCACTATTTGGACCTCTGAAGCTCAAGTAAATCAAATTAGAGAATTTGTAAAGGGATTTACCGCAAAATATGGTATCCCTGTAGAAGTAAGCGAAGTAGGTTTTGGTGACATTAAACCCAAATTCATTACCTCTGCGCCCACAGGAGAAGCACCAGATATTATAGTAGGAGCCCATGACTGGGTAGGAGAATTAGTTGCCAATGGTTTATTATTACCTATCGACTTTTTACCAAGTAATATTCTTTCTCAATTTACACCAGTAACCCTTCAAGCTATGTCCTACAAAGGGAAATTATATGGAATTCCATATTGCATGGAATCAGTTGCTTTAATTTACAATAAAGACTTGGTCCCAAATCCTCCAACTACTTATGAAGCATTGGTAAGCATTGCAAAAAGGTTGACAAAGGGCAATCAGTATGGGTTCTTATATGACTACAATAACTTTTACTTCAGTTTCCCATTCTTCTCTGTCTTTGGCGGATATGTATTTAAAGATACCCCTCAAGGCTTAGATCCAACAGATATTGGCTTAGCTACTGAAGGAGCAATAAAGGGAGTAGAAAAATTAGTAAATCTATTTAAAGAGGGAATCCTAAAACAAGGCGTAGATTATCAAACTACTACCAGCTTATTCTCCGAAGGAAAGTTGGGAATGATGATTAATGGTCCATGGGAAATAGATAATATTAAAAGAGCAAAGATCAATTATGGAGTAGCAAAACTACCAAAGATTGATGGAAAACCCATGAGACCCTTTGTAGGAGTTCATGGATTTATGATCAATGCACGTACTCCAAATCTCGCAATAGTAAAAACTTTTGCAGTAGAAGTTTTAGCCACAAAAGAACTTCAACTAAAAATCTATGAGAGAGACCCAAGAATTTTAGCAAGAAAAGATGCCTATAGAGTAATATCTGCAAATCCTGATATTAAAGCCTTTGGAGCTAGCGCTGCAGATGGTATTCCCATGCCTAATATTCCTGAGATGGGACCTGTGTGGAGCTTTATGGCAGATGCCTTAACTCTTATCACTACAGGGAAGAAAGCTCCAGATATAGCTCTTAAAGAGGCGGTAGCACAGATTAAAGATGCTATTGCAAAAGCAAAGAAATAAAAACATAGGGGGGATTATAATCCCCCCTCATTAGGAGGAGTAAATTATGAGGTATATTTGGAAAAATATTTTTATCTTTCTATATGCCTTCTTAATAGCAGGGATTGGATTATTTTTTAGTTATATCCTTTCCTCCATAGCTGGTTTTATTTTTGGACTCTTAACCTTTTTAATTACTTTAATATTTGTCTTTCTTATTGTTCATCCCAGATTTTCTGCATGGAAATATATTGTGCCTGCTTTTACTTTAATGGTTATATTTATGATTTACCCTATGATATATACTATTAAAATTGCTTTTACAAACTATGGGACAGGGCATATCCTAACAAAGGATCAAGTAATAGAACAATTGGAAAAAGAGACTTTTATACCTCAGGATTCAAAAAATTATACTTATGAGGTATATATCAATAAAAAGGGAGAAATAAAACTTCTTTTCCAGGATGAAAAAGAAGATATATATGTAATTCAAGACAAAAGATTAGTCCCCTTAGGGACAAAAAAATTCCCTGAAGAGTTTGAAGGATTTAAAAGATTGCCTTCTAATCAAAAATTTACAAAACTTACTGAAATTCAAAATTTACAGTTCCTTTTAGAAAATGGTATTATTCTCAAGATGAGTGATCTTTTTCATTTTTCTACTCTCAGACAAAGATACAAATATATACCAGAAGAAGATGCATTATATGATTACCTAAATAATGAGAAATTAGTTGCTAAAAAGGGGTTTTTTGTGAGACCAAATGGGGAGGAACTTCTTCCAGGGTTTGTAGTGGATGTTGGATGGGAGAATTTTGTAAGACTTATTAAAGATGAAAGAGTATCAAAACCTTTCTTTAGAGTATTTACTTGGACTGTAATTTGGGCAGGAGGAACTACTCTTCTTAATTTTGCTATAGGATTAGGTCTTGCTTTACTTATGAGTGATAAGAATTTAAAATTCAAGAGTGTTTATAGAACCCTTCTAATTGTCCCTTGGGCTATCCCTGCCTTTATCTCTCTTTTAATTTGGGTGGGTCTTTTAAACCAAGAGGTAGGAGTAGTTAATAGAATATTAAGTAGTATAATTGGAATTAAAATCCCTTGGTTTTTAGAAACTTTTTGGGCAAGAATCGCTTTATTTATTGTTAATCTTTGGCTTGGATTTCCATATATGATGACAGTATGTCTTGGAGCATTACAAAGTATTCCTGACGAGCTTTATGAAGCAGCAAAAGTGGATGGAGCAACAGCTTCTCAACAATTTTGGAATATTACTCTTCCTCTTCTTCTGACCGCAATTGGTCCTTTGCTTGTAGGCTCTTTTTCTTTTAACTTTAATAATTTTAATGTAATATATCTCTTGACTGCAGGAAGACCCCCTATGTCAGATGTTTCCACTGTAGCAGGAACTACAGATATTCTTATATCCTATACTTATAAACTTGCTTTTGAAGGAGGAAGAGGACAAGATTATGGTTTAGCAGCTACTATATCAATAATTGTGTTCATAATAATAGCTACTTTAAGTGTATTCAACTTCTGGATTTCAGGGATGTTAAAGCGAGAGGTGAGGTTTGAATGAAAAGTCAAAACTTTTTGAAACAACTTCCAAAACATATAATTATTTGGATATTTTTACTTTTTACTTTTTTCCCTGTAGCTTGGACTATTTCTGCGTCCTTTAGAGCGGGAGGCGGATTAGTAGGACAAAGATTAATCCCCGAACAACCAACTTTGTATCATTATCAAAGATTAACAGAAATTGGTTTTTTCACATGGATTAAAAATTCTGTTATTGTATCTACATCTACTTCTATTCTAAATATATTTTTCGTGTCCTTAGCTGCCTATGCCTTTTCTCGGTTTAGGTTTTGGGGAAAAAATTATAGTCTTATGACCCTTTTAATTCTCCAGATGTTTCCTGCAATAATGGGAATGGTAGCAGTATATCTTTTGCTTTATCATATTGGGAAGTATATACCATTTATTGGACTTAATACGTTAGCAGGACTTGTTATGGTGTATTTAGGTGGTGGAATTCCATATAATATTTGGCTTATGAAAGGCTATTTTGATACAATTCCCGATTCCTTAGAAGAATCTGCATTAATAGATGGTGCAACAAGGTTTCAAGCTTATTACAAAATCATTCTTCCTCTTGCACGTCCTATATTAGCGGTGGTTGCTATAACAACCTTTATTGGTACATATTCTGATTTTATTTTAGCAAATATTCTTCTAAAAGATCCTGCAAAATATACTTTTGCAGTAGGGTTAAGAAATTTTGTTGCTGGCATGTATGATGTCAGGTGGGGAGATTTTGCAGCAGCCTCTATTGTAGGAGGTCTTCCTATTGTAATTGTATTCTTAACCTTACAAAACCTCATAGTCTCTGGATTAACCCGTGGAGCTGTAAAAGGATAATAAGGGAATACCTATATTGGGGATCAGGAGGGATTAGGATAAATCCCCCTAATCCCCAAATTAACAGTTTGTGAAATTAAATTTTCTGGATTATAATTAATAGAAATTTTTGAGACTATGAGGTATCTTTTATGAAATATTCTATAATATTAGTTGGCGCTGGTAGTATGGGAACTACATGGTTAAAAAATATTCTTACCTCTAACTACTTTGAACTTGTAGGAATAGTAGAACCCAGTAGAGTAAATCAAGAAAGAGTTGTAAAAGAATTTAACTTATCCCCTAAAATCTTTTTTCATTCTTTAGATCATGCCTTATCAAAGTTAAAGCCTAATGGAGTTTTAATTGCGACACCCACAAATCTTCATAAAGACCAAATTCTTACATGTTGGGATAAAGGGCTCCATGTTCTTGTAGAAAAGCCCTTAGTGTCTAACATGGAAGAAGCCAAAGAATTACTCTTAGAATATAAAAGAGAGAGAATACTCATGGTATCTCAGAATTATAGATGGCTAAGAGAAAGCAAAAGTATAAAAGAAATTCTAAATTCTGGAGTCATTGGGAAAATTGGATATATTAATTATTCCTTTCATATACCCGCAAGATTTGGAGGATGGCGTCAAGAATTAAGACATGTTTTATTAGAGGATATGAGTATTCATCATTTTGACCTTATAAGATATTTTACTGGCAAAAATTTTTCGTGGATTTTTGCCCATAGTTTTAGACCTGAATGGAGTTGGCATAAAGGAAATCCTACAGTCTTCGTTATAGGAGAATTAGAAGATAATATTTCTTTTTGTTATAGTGCATCTTGGGTAAGTCAAGAAAATAACACTCAATGGATGGGGGAAATAACTTTTACTGGAAGTGAAGGAGCTTTAAAATTTGATTCTAAAGGAAGGCTATTCTTATATAAAAAAGAAAGAGAAAAAAGAATACCTTTAATAAGGCAAAGAAAAAACTCTTTAAAACTTGTGTTAGAAGAGTTCTATAATTCTATAAAGGAAAATAAATTACCCTCTACGGATCTATTAGATAATATTCAAAGCTTTGCAATAACTCAAGCATGTATATATTCCAGTGAAAATAAAATAAGGGTTGATATCCCTGAGTTTTTAAGAGAATTTTTAACTTAAAGGGGGAAAGCCATGAAAAAAATAGTTCTTCTTTTACTTGTTGTTTTTCTTTCTTTTGCTTATGCAGAAACAGTTCCAGTGTTAATTAATGAAAAAGAATATAAAGGAGAAAAGATTGGAGAATATATTTTTGTTACAAAAAATAATTTACTACTCTATAAGGATAAAGTCTATGATCTAATTAAGATAGAAGATTATTATATTTCAAAGGATGTGGGGATACTATTTGATGGAAAAGATATTTTTAAAATTATCTTACATAAAGATTTAATCCTTTGTCCTGACAAAAATATATTATTTAAAGATGAGAAAAAATATGAAACAAAAAATTTAGGAAAGATCTATTTTGCAATTACTGGATATAATTATAACTTAAGCGAATTTAAACTATTTGCCTATGGCATTTACCCTAAATGGCGATATATTCTTCTTGAATTATGTATATTTAACTTAAATACAAGCCCTATAGTATTACAGCAAAACATGTTTAAATTAAGAGTAGGAAATAAAGATTACTATCCTGACAGCGCAAGTTCTATTTATCTATCATCTGAAGGGAAAGAAGTCTTATTTAAGAGACCTCTAAATCCCAACGAGGGAATTTCCATCTATTTAATTTATGATGTCCCAGGATTACCTGATAAACTAAAAATTGATTTATCTCTGGGATTACAAAAACCCTTTGAGATTACACTTCCACAATTCTGATATAATTTTAGAAAACCATGAAGTTAAGCTTGAAGGTCTTTCTAATAACTATTTTTATAAATTTTCTCTTGTTAGTTGGGATATTTCTTATTATCTTTACCCAACTTAGAGAATCACATTTTCATAATTTTGAAACCCTTATAGAAACTTATTCACAGCATGTTTCTCAAGAAATATATCCATATATATCTCAGAATTTAAATCTTACATTAAGAAAACAAGCGATGTATTTTCTCTCCTTTATGAAAGATGTAAAAGGAGTTGTGCTCTTAACTTCGAAATTCCTACCGACTTTTTCCTATGGGGTTGAAATAAAAACAATTCCAAAAGATATTTTCAAGAATGTAAAAGGTGATAGAATAAAATATTATGATTTAAAAAATCATCTTTATTATTACGTATTCCCTTTGATTATCTCTCAAGATGGTACTCCCCTTTATTATTTTCTTACTGTAAGTGATACAAGAAATATAGAAAGAATTATAGGTTTAGCGATGAATCGTATACTAATCTATATCCTCCTAACTCAAACTTCTTTATCTCTTTTAACCTATCACCTACTTAGAAAAGACCTTACTTATCCCTTAGATAGACTTTCTGATTTTGTCAAAAATCGTGATTTTTCTGTAAAAAGTGAACCCTTTATTCAAAGAAAGGATGAAATAGGAGATCTAAGTAGAAAGCTTTTAGAACTTAATGATAATTTAGAGAAAATTATTACTCGCCAAAGAGAAATTATAGAGAATAGGACGAACCAACTTACTACTCTTTTAAGATTTCTAACTATCTTTAATATGGCTCAAGAAGTTGATGAACTAATCAATCTTATGAAAAAAAGACTTGAAGAGACTTTTCCAGGAAAAATAAAGGACAAGATACTTATTAATCCTTGGGATAACTCTATAGTTTACAAAGATTTAAACCTTCTTTCTGAAGAAGAAACCCATATATTTCTTGAATATATATCTTCTCATAAAAACTTACCTTATGTTTTAACAGAAAAATACCTTTCTAATTTTCTTCCATCCTTTTCCTCAGGTCATAGTTTATATATTCTCAAAAGAAAAGATAAAATCTTTGGATTTGTAATTGTAGAGACAAAAGATTTGACACCTGAAATGAGAAACTTATTAATATCCATAGCAAATCATTTCACCATAGCCTTAGAAAACATCTTAACATACGAGCAAACAAAAAAATTATCTATCACTGACTCCTTAACAGGAGTAATAAACAAGAGAAGATTAGAGGAAATTTTGGATTCCGAGATAAAGAGAGCTATTAGATTTAACCATCCATTGAGTGTTGTATTTATAGATATAGACCATTTTAAGAGAATAAATGATACTTTTGGACACCTTATTGGAGATGAATTTTTAAGAGAATTAGCTTTATTTTTAGTAAGAAATTTAAGAAATACTGATCATGTAGGAAGATTCGGTGGAGAAGAATTTGTAGCAGTTTTGGTAGAGACAGATTTAAGTGGAGCAAAGAAAGTATCAGAAAAACTAAGAAGAAGATGGATCGAAGGGAAACATGTGATAGAAATAAATCCCTCTGAAAAGATTGGGACTTTAAGTATGGGAATATCCAATCACCCAGAACATGCTGATAATTGGGAGGATTTAATAAGGTTTGCAGATATTGCTTTATATGATGCCAAAAAAGAAAGAGATAAAGTATCAGTCTTTAGGAAAGATATGCTCCAAGAAATTAAGTAAAAATTCTCTGATATTGTTTTCTCCCTCAAGAATAGATCCCCTTTTCTTCGTCTTTCAGAATTTATATGTGATATATATCATTGTCAAGAAAAAAGAATAGAAATAAAATAGACTGATTTAAGCATAAAAAACTTTGTTAATAGGGAGGGAAATTATGCCTTTATTGGAGCTTCCAGGGAAAATAATATACGGAATTGATAGTATAAATCAACTTCCTTTAGAGGTTGTCTCCTTTGGAAAAAGATTTTCTTTCTTTTGTGGAGAAACTTCTTTAAAGAAGAGTGGATTTTTTGATAAAATTTTAGACTCTTTAGATAAACATGGTTTAGATGTTCAGGTAGTAAGTGGAATATCCCCAGAGCCTAATATTTACTTTATAGGAGAAATTCTAAACAGAGTGGAAGAATATAATCCCGATGGAATAATTGCTATTGGAGGAGGAAGTGTTATAGATACTGCAAAAATTGTCTCTGCTCTTCTTGCCTCCAAAAGAACTATTTTTGAGCTTAGAGGAAAAGAGATTGAATCAGCTCTACCTATAATAGCAGTTCCAACTACTGCGGGAACAGGAAGTGAGGTCACAAGATTCGCAGTAGCTACAGATCCAGAGATGAAAGATAAATTCCTTTTATTTGGGAAAGCATTAATACCAAAGGTTGCCATAATAGACCCTCAATTAACTTTTACCATGAGCCCCTTAGTTGCCAGTACTACAGGAATTGATGCCTTATGTCATGCTATTGAATCATATTTGTCTCGCTCTTCTACTCCTACTACAGATATTTGGGCTAAAGGAGCTATAGAAACTCTTTGGAATAATCTTACTCCTGCCATTCTTGAAAACTCTTTACAATCTAAGGAAAAGGTATCTTATGCTGCTTTTTGGGCAGGTGTTGCTATAAATAATACAAAAACCACTTTAGTCCATGCTATGTCTCGCCCCTTAGGAGGAGTCTATAATGTTATTCATGGGATAGCTAATGGAATTCTTCTTCCAGCATACTTAAGATTTAATGCACCTTTTATTCCTCATGAAAAAATGAACTTCTTAAAAATGCTTATGGGAGGATATCCTCCTGATAAGGTCGAAGAACTCCTTGTGAAATTAAATCTTCCCACAAGACTTTCTCAAGTAATAACTCAAGAGAAAATTAATATACAATTACTGGTAGAAAGGGCAAAATCTGCTCAGATGAATATACTTAATAATATAAGACTTGTTACTGAGGATGATATATATGCCATATACGAGGAGGTACTGTAAAATAAAGGGAATATAAATTTATTTTCTCTTCTTTCTTATTCCTTCTCATCTCTTTCTGCTATTTCTAAAAATCTTTCTATATATTCTTTAAGCTCCTTTATATATTCGATACTTTCTTTCCTTACCTCCTTACCCTTAGGAGTTAACTTATAAATTCTTCTTGCTGGTCCCCTTTTATCAATATCCCAATAAGAAGTTATTAAACCTTGTATTTCCAATTCTCTTAAAATCCTATAACCTCTCCCCATTCCACCAATTCCTTTTGCTATTATTCCAGGAAGGATTTCAGAAATCTTATTAATCAATTCATAACCATGAAGTTCTTTATCCCCCAAGGCTACTAAAATCCATATTCTAATCCAAAATCCTGGACTTAGCCCTATTCCTCTTCCATGCTTATGCATTCTCTAACCTCCTATATTACTAATTTATATATATACTTTTGAAAGAATTTTGTCAAAGGAAAATTTTTTATGGAAGGGTAAGAGACAGGATTCAAACTTCTAAAGATGATAGTTATCTACTTTGAAACTTGAAGATCTTCTATAGCAAAAATAGAAGCTCCAAGAGCTCCTATAATTTGAGGTTCTTGAGGTACATAAATTTTTAAACCTAATAAATCTTCTATAGCAAATCTTACCCCTTCATTCTTTGCAACTCCCCCTGTCATTACTATCTCTTTCTCTATTCCTATTCTTTTTACCAAAGATACTATTCTTTTTGCCACAGAATAATTTAACCCTTTAATGATACTATTTTTATCCTTTCCCTCAGAAAGGAGAGTTATTATTTCTGATTCTGCAAAAACTGTACATATATTTGTGATTTCTACCATTTCCTTTGTATTCATATGAATTTTTCCAAAATTTTCCAAATCTTCCTCTAAAACCTTAGACATAACTTCAAGAAATCTTCCTGTTCCTGCTGCACATTTATCATTCATAGCAAAATCTAAAACTTCTCCCTTCTCTCCTATTCTTATAGCCTTACTATCCTGTCCTCCTATATCTATAATAGTCCTTGCCTGAGGAAAGAGAAAATTTACCCCTTTTGCATGACAAGAAATCTCTGTCTTTGTAAAATCAGTAAAATCAACTCTTATTCTTCCATATCCCGTTGCAGTTATTCTCTTTATATCACTAAGGGAAATTTTATGAAAATTTAAAATTTCTTCTATTAATCTCTTTGCAGAACTATTTCCATCTATTCCTGTTTTTGTTATTTTATAATCTAAAATTTTCTTGTCTTTAGAAATTAAAACCACTTTAGTGGTTATAGAACCAATATCTACACCTAAAAAATACATTATAGCACCTCCAAAAAAGCCTCTACTCTTGTTTTTATCTGCTCAGAAGGAAAGTTTGAAGCATCTATTAAGTCTCCATCTATAACAATAGCGGGGATCCCATTTTCAATTAATTTTTTCCTCAATATATATGAATTACCAGCCCCTTGTCTACATCCCCATTGATTAAAAATTATAACTCCTTGAGCTTTATACTCTTTTACACCTTCCAATGCCAATTTAAATCTTTCTTCTACATCGGAAAAAATCTTTGCATTTATAACCTTTTTTGCAAGAGAGATAAAAGGATCTTTCTCATCTAACTCATCCCAATATACCTTGCTACTTTCTTCAAAGACGATACAACAGGATTTTTCTCTTAACCAATCAAAAAAATCTGTCTTAAAATAGGGACCAAGATGAAGCCAATATATTCTTTTATTACAAGAAATAAACTTTTTTCTTTCAATTCTTGATTTTATCTCATCTCTTAATGTCTTGAAAAATCTTACTCCCCAAAGGGATCCAAAGGTAGAAAATATCATTCCTGCATAATCTAAAAATCGTTCTCCATCAATAACCAAATACTTCTTTCTCAACTCATTTATCTCCAAAAGATATTTTCTTGCATCATTGGAATACTTTATGGCTCTCTCTAAACCTTTAATGGGATTTTTTATTTTTAAATCTTTCGCTATATAGAAAAATATTTTTTCAAGTTTTTTTGCAGTATAATTTACAGAATTTTGATCCTTTAAAGGAGCATCTATAGGGAAGTACTCTCCCCCAAAAAACTGAGAGATTAAAAAGAAAGAGTGAAGAGCAGAATGGCAAGGATGAGATGTGGAAACAATAAAGTCTGGCTTTGGAAGGATTTTGTCCTTTGTTAATCCAATAACATTTCTATGAACACTACATAAATCCTTTGAATATATTATTTCCTCACTATCAAAAAGAGTTTTACTTGCCCATCCGAGGGCAGAAGTAAATGCAGAAGCAACTTCTGGAAGAAGAGGATAAAGATCAAGAGCAAAAAATATTTCTGTGGGCATTAGTATATTAGTCACAACTACTTTCTTCTTCCCATTATAATTATGCTTTACTAAATCTAAGGCATATTCATAAGATACACGTGTTATTTTATCATTCCTGTATTTTACTTTTATAACTAAACTTCCTAAGAGATAAATTACAGGAATTTTCAAAATCTTTCTAATTTTTTCAATATTTCTCTCAGATATTTCGAACTTCATAATATCATCTCCAAAAATGCTTCTATTCTTGTTCTAATTTGTCCTTTTATCCCCATAGTGAAATCATCTTCTAAAATTAATGTAGGAATGC
>JBNARO010000009.1:36592-60053 GCA_049718665.1 Dictyoglomaceae bacterium
ATGCCTTCTTTTTTCAATTCTTCTCTTAATATAGGTATATAAAAAAGAAGAGGATCACAATATTTCAAAGAATAAAATATTACCCCCTTTATATTATCTTTTTTAATCCTCTCTTTAATTAATGATATCTTATTTTTCAGATTTCTCCTTCTTACACATCCCTCTCTTTTTAAAAGATAATAAGAGAGAGAATAAAAAGGATCATTATTCAAAATTTCTACTTCTTCTAAGGTTCTTATTCCAAAACAAGAGTCATCATAAAAAATTTCCAAATCAAGATCCCTTAAGTATTCCAAAAGTTCAAAGGGATACATTGTAGAAAAAAGATAAAATTTGGGCTTATTTTTATTTTCCCTTTCCTCAAAATTAAATTTCAAAAAATCTTCAATATTCATAGAATAGAGAAGTATAGATGAAAATCTAAGATTTTTTGCTTTTCTTCTTCCCAGGTTATAAAGTTCTATACTTTTTGAAATATCTTCTTTGTTCGCATTTTTATTTAAAGAGTAAAAAAGATTTTCCAACTGTTTAGCAAAATATTTTATGTCCTCCTCTCCTTCCCCAAATGGGATCTGAAGAAAATAATGTTTGTTTGATAAATTTAGATATTTCCAGACTTCAAATATTCTTTTTGAAGAATCACAGGCATCAGTAAATATTACTCCTTCAAGTCTTTTTTCTTCTTTCAATATCTCTTCTATTATGGACCTCAAGTAGGGGCAAAGATATTTTGGTAAATATTCATCACTTTTTTCAAAATAAGTAGTAAAGGGAAGAATTCTTGTAGGCTGAAAGCCAGTAGAATGTATAATTTCTGGAGGGACGTAGGCACAAAAATAAAAAATTGATTTTTCTAAATTAAAACTCTCCCTTTTTACTTTCTCATATATCTCCTTCATTCCCATTAGCTTCATAACATAAATTATACTCAAATTCTCATTATAAAGAAAGTCCTAAAACTACTTAATCCTCTTCCTCTTGTATTTTTTGAGAGATTGTTATATAATTCTTTCACTAAAAGGTAAAAGGCTGTGAACGGGGAGAGTAGCCACCAAAAGCAGGATTCAGAGAGGCTGGGGAAGGTGTGAGCCAGCTATCCTGCAGGTGGTGAATGGGCCCGGGAGCCTTGGACCGAAAAAAGGGAGAAATTCCCTTTGAGTAGGCTCCAACGGATGTTGCCACCGTTATCAAGGCAAAGGGTATCGGAGGAAAAGACTCTCCCGTACCCGAAAAGAGTGAGGCAGTGTTGCCTAATTAAGGTGGCACCGCGAGAGATAAGCCCTCTCGTCCTTTTATAGGATGAGAGGGCTTTTTTATTGTATAAGGAGGTGGTTTTCTTGTTTAACTTTAAGATCCCCAATAATTTTGAAGATTATGATTATTTTCCATTAGTAGTTGATCTTCCAGGGGATTGGGAGACGCCTGGAAGTCTTATCTCAAAAGTAAAAGATGAAGAATTTTTCTTCCTTTTAGAAAGTGCAGAGGGAGGAGAAAAAATAGGAAGATACTCCTTTTTAAGTTGGAAACCTAAGGAAGTATTTTCTTTCCCATATAACTACCCCAAAGATATTCTCAAGGAGCTTTCCTTAAAATTTCCTGTGGGTAAAGTGTATAAAGAAAATGACCTTCCAAGATTTGTTGGAGGAATTGTTGGATTTTTAAGTTATGATCTAATAAGGCAATGGGAGACGCTTCCTGATTTAACAGAGAATAATATTAATTTTCCTTTAGCGGTTTTTCAGCTCACAGACTTCCTTTTGGTTTTTGATCATTTAAAAAGGAAGATTAGTATAATTATTTTGCTATCAAAAGAAGAAATTAATAAAGATGGGAATCTTTCTCTAAAAACTGCGAAAGAAAAAATTGAAGAAATTTTGAAAGTTTTAAATACTCATCCTCAAAAATTTAAGTCCTATTCTCTAAATTTCTCCTTAGAGAGCGATACTACGGAAGAGGAATTTAAAGAAAAAGTAAAAAGAGCATTAGAGTACATAAGAGATGGTGAAATTTTTCAAGTAGTTTTGTCTCAAAGGTTTCATACAAAATACCCTTTAGATCCCTATCTTCTCTATAGAGCATTAAGATTTATAAATCCTTCTCCCTATATGTTTTTTCTTAGATTTAAAGATATTTATCTTGTAGGTGCATCTCCTGAAGCCTTAGTGAAGGTAGAAGAAGGAAAAGCAGAAGTAAGACCCATTGCAGGAACCCGCCCTCGAGGGAAAGATTTTAATGAAGATAAAGCTTTGGAAGAGGAATTAATAAATAACGAAAAGGAAAGGGCAGAACACATTATGCTTTTGGACTTAGGGAGAAATGACTTAGGAAGAGTTGGAGAGATAGGAAGTATCAAAGTAGAAGAATTAATGAGGATTGAAAAATATTCACATGTAATGCATTTAGTAAGTTCTGTAACTTGCAAAGTAAAGAAGAATATTCATCCCTTAGAAGTTTTAAGAGCATGTTTTCCCGCAGGAACTGTAACAGGAGCCCCTAAAATCAGAGCTATGGAAATTATTGAAGAACTGGAAAAATATAAAAGGGGACCATATGCGGGAGGTGTAGGATATTTCTCTCTTAATGGAAATTTAGATACTTGTATCACCATTAGGTCTTTTTTCTTAAAAGGTGAGGATTTGTATCTCCAAGCAGGAGCAGGAATTGTTTACGACTCTGACCCTAAAAGGGAGTATGAGGAGACTATAAATAAATCAAGAGCTCTTTTTGAAGCCATAAAAATTTCAGGAGGTTTAGAGTATGCTTTTACTTATAGATAACTATGATTCCTTTACTTATAACCTTTACCAATATTTAGCAGAGTTTGTTCCTGTAGTGGTATATAGGAATGATAAAATTACCATTGAAGAAATTGAAAGATTAAATCCAAAGGGAATAGTTATCTCTCCTGGACCATCTATTCCAGAAAAGGCAGGAATCAGTATTCCTGTTATTAAATATTTCAAAGACAAACTTCCCATCTTGGGAATTTGCTTAGGACATCAAGCTTTAGGTTCTGCCTTTGGAACAAAAATTGTAAAAACTTTACCTATGCATGGGAAGATATCTGAGATTTATCATTATCCTCATCCTCTTTTTGAAGGCGTAGAAAATCCTTTCATAGCTACGAGATATCATTCTCTAATTGTAGATTATTATTCCTTGTCTCCATCTTTAAAAATAATTGCATGGACAAAAGACAAAATTATTATGGGACTTCAATATGAGGATTATCCTGTATTTGGGCTTCAATTTCATCCAGAGTCGGCTTTTACTCCAAAGGGGAAGGAAATATTAAAAAATTTCCTTAAAATAGGAGGTTTAATAAAATGATAAAGGAAATAATTAAAAAACTTTCTCTTGGAAATCACCTTACCTTTGAAGAATCTCAAACTATTGTAGAGAGTATTGACAAGGAGGAGATAACAGAAGCACAGCTTGGTGGTATTCTTCTTTCTCTGAGATTAAAGGGGGAAACCCCAGAAGAAATTGCAGGATTTGTATCCTCTCTTCACCAAAAAGCAAAGAAAGTTCCCAATAAATTGCCTGCCATTGATGTATGTGGAACAGGAGGAGACCATGCAAAAACTTTTAATATCTCCACAGGAGTTGCCTTTGTGCTGGCAAGTCTTGGAATTCCTGTAGCAAAACATGGAAATAGAGCGGTATCCAGTAAATCTGGAAGTATTGATGTAGTTTCTGCTCTTAATATAAGCTTCTCCCCAGAGCCAGAAAGGGTAGCAGAGGAGATAGATAAAAAAAGACTAAGCTTTATATTTGCCCCCTATTACCATCCTGTTGTGGGAAAAGCTGGAAAAGTAAGAAAAGAATTAGGGATAGGGACTATTTTTAATCTTGTAGGTCCAATGTTAAATCCTGCTAATTTACAGGCACAAATTTTAGGTGTATACTCATTAAATATCCTTAAAAAATTAGCAGAAACCGCATTGATCTTAGGGAAGAAAAACATTCTTCTCTATCATGGAAAAGAAGATGGAATAGATGAGATTTCTTTAAGTGGACCTACAGAAATGGCATGGGTCAAAGGAGGCTCTATTGACTATTTTACTTTTCATCCTAAGGATATTGGTCTTCCTACTTATCCATTAGAAGAGTTTAGAGGTGGAGATCCTAAGGAAAATGCAGAAATTCTTTTAAACATATTTAAAGGGAAAGGAACCCCTGCCCAAACGGATATAATATCCCTTAATAGTGCCTTTGGATTATTTATCTTAGGAAAAGTTAAAGATGTAAAAGAAGGGTTTAGTATAGTGAAAGAACATATTTTAGAAGGAAAAGTATACCAATTTTTGGAGAAGTTGAGGGAGGTATAATTTATGGATATCTTGGAGGAGTTAGTAGAGGAAAAAAAGAAATATCTAAATAAGAGAAGCTTTATTATTCCTAATTCTCTACCAGAGAAGGAAGGGGATAAGTTTTTAAAAATTTTTAATACTCCTGGTATAAAGTTAATTGCAGAGATAAAACCAGCCTCACCTATAAAAGGAAAACTTTTAAAAAATTTTTCCATATCTGAAATTGCAAAAATATATGATGAAGCAGAAGAAGTATCTGCAATATCTATCTTAACATGTGAAAGCTTTTCAGGGGAATTAGCCAATCTTCAATTGGTAAGAAAAATTACTTCAAAACCAATTCTCCAAAAAGATTTTGTCCTTACCTTTGAACAGGTATATGAGGGAAGAATTTTAGGAGCAGATGCCATTCTTCTCATTGCAAGAATTCTCTCCCAAAAAGAATTAGAAAATTTATATAATCTTGCAAAAAGTTTAGATATAGAACCCATTGTGGAAATATATGAAAGGGAAGAATTAGAAAAAGTTTTGCCATTAAATCCAAGGATTTTGATAATAAATAACAGAAATCTTTCAACTTTTGAAGTAAATATAGCTCATACATTAGATATTCTCCCTTATATCCCCAAAAATATTTATGTTATTAGTGCCAGTGGTATAAAAAGCGAAAAAGATGTGGAAATCTTATACAGAGCGGGAGTAAAAGGAATATTAGTAGGAGAAAGTATCATAACAAGCATTAATCCTAAAGAAAAGATAAGAGAGCTTCTAAACCCATTAAAACTAAATTCCTTAGAAAGAGTATTTTATGAGCATAGTCCTAATTTTTAAGCTATGTGGGTAAAAATTTGTGGAATAAAAGATGTTTTCTCTGCGTTACATGTTATGGCAGAGGGGGGAGATGCCATAGGTTTTATCTTTGTCCCTGAGAGCAAGAGGTTTTTGGATTTAGAGGAAGCAAAAAGAATATCTTATCATATAAAAAGAATACCTATCCTTAAGATTGGAGTGTTTCAGAATGAAAACATAGAAAAAATAAAAGAAATTTTAAATATTTTCCCTTTAGATGGGATCCAATTTCACGGAGAAGAGTCTCCTGAGTTCTGCAAGGAATTTAAAAATTTCTTCTTAATAAAAGCTTTCACCATAGATTCTGAAATCTCTTTAGAAAAACTTAAAAAAGAAATTTCAAAATATTCATTTTGTCATATTCTTTTAGACAGGAAGAAAACTTTTCCTAAAATTTCTTGGGAAGAATTTTTGGAAAAGTCATACTTAATTTCTAAGGACTTTCCTATTATCCTTGCGGGAGGAATTAATGAGGAAAATTTAGAATTTATCTTAAGTATAAAACCTTGGGGAATTGATCTTTCAAGTGGTGTAGAAAAGGAAAATTATGAGAAGGATTTGGAAAAAATATCAAGATTTTTAAGGAAGGTGAAAAAAGAATATGAAACTACCTGATGAGAAAGGATATTTTGGAGAATTTGGAGGAAGGTTTGTTCCTGAGACTTTAATGGAGCCTCTTTTACAATTGGAGGAGGCTTATAAAAAAATAGAAAAGGATAGAAATTTCTGGGGTGAGTATAAAAAATATTTAAAAGAATATGTAGGAAGACCTACTCCCCTTTATTTCGCAGAAAATCTATCTTCATATATCAATGCAAAAGTATATCTTAAAAGAGAAGATCTGTGTCATACAGGAGCCCATAAGATTAATAATGCCATTGGACAAGCTCTCTTAGCAAAATATCTCGGGAAAAAACGGATAATTGCAGAAACAGGGGCGGGACAGCATGGAGTTGCAGTAGCAACAGTTTGTGCCCTTTTTGGATTTCCATGCACTATATATATGGGAGAAGAGGACTGTAAGAGACAGAAGATGAATGTTTTAAGAATGAGACTTCTTGGAGCAGAGGTTGTTCCTGTAAAGACAGGTTCAAGAACATTAAGATCTGCTATAGATTCTGCATTGAGAGATTGGGTAAGTCATCCTGATGATAGTTATTATCTTTTAGGCTCTGTGGTAGGACCTCACCCCTACCCTAAGATTGTTAGGGATTTTCAAAAAATTATTGGAGAAGAGGCAAGGGAACAAATCTTAGAAAAAGAAAAAGCTCTACCTCATTATCTAATAGCTTCTGTAGGAGGAGGAAGTAATTCTATAGGACTTTTTTATCCCTTCTTAAATGACCCTGTGAAAATAATTGGGGTGGAAGGTGGAGGAAAAGGACTTAATTCTAATTTACATTCTGCAAGCATATGTGCAGGGGAAATTGGAGTTTTACATGGATCTAAAACTTATCTTCTTCAGGATGAGGATGGAAATATTGCAGATACTTATTCTATCTCAGCAGGATTAGACTATCCTGGGGTTGGTCCAGAACATAGTTACCTCGCAAAAATTGGAAGGGTAAAATATGACTATGCGGATGATGATACAGCTTTAAAAGGATTTTTAACTTTAACAAAGATGGAAGGAATAATCCCTGCCTTAGAAAGTGCTCATGCTGTTGGATATTTATTAGAAAAAAGAAAGGAATTTCCTGAAGAAAATCCCATAATTATTATAAATCTTTCAGGAAGAGGAGATAAAGATTTGGGCATTATTTATAAGGTTTTGGAGGGAAAAGATGAGAATCCTGAATAAGTTTAAAGAAAAAGAATTAGTGTTTATTCCCTTTTTTGTTGCAGGATATCCTTCTTTTTCGTTCTTAGAAGATTTTTTATTAAAACATAAAGAGAGGATAGATATATTGGAATTGGGTATTCCTTTTTCAGATCCTATAGCGGATGGTCCCATTTTAGAAGAAGTAAATTACCAAGCTATAAAAAGAGGGGTTAATCTTAGAAAAACCTTAAATTGGCTTAAAGATACAAATATTCCCAATTTTATTCCTACAATTCTCCTTCTATATCTAAATCTAATTTATCAGAATTTAGAGGAAAATCTTAAAAAGATTAAAGATGTAGGAGTAGAAGGATTAGTTATTCCTGACCTTCCTTTAGAAGAGGCAGAGAATTTGATGCCTATTTTTAAAAAATATAATTTGGACTTAATCCTTTTTCTTTCTCCAACTACAAGAAAGGAAAGAAGAGAAAGGATATTAAAGATAGCGGAAAGTTTTATTTATTGTATATCAGTAAAAGGAATAACAGGAGAAAGAGATGAATTATCATCTGACGGAATAAATTTTATAAGAGAAATAAGAGGAAAAACAGATAAACCTTTGGTTTGGGGATTTGGAGTAAATAAAAAGGAACATATAAGGTCCTTAAAAGGATTAGTGGATGGAATAATAATTGGAAGTGCTTTTGCAAAAAGAATATTGGAAGGAAAAGATTTAGAGTCTTACTTTTTAGAATTAGCTGACACAACATATTATCTATAATATCTTGGATCCAAAACATCTCTTAAGGCATCTCCAAAAAGATTAAAGGCAAGGACTAAAATCATAATAGCCATTCCTGGGAAGAATACAGTCCAAGGTGCATATCTTAAATATTGTCTTGATTCGCTAAGCATAGCTCCCCATTCTGGAGTAGGAGGCTGTGCTCCAAGACCTAAAAAGGAAAGTCCTGCAGCTTCTAAGATAGCAGAAGCAATTCCTAAGGTTGCTTGAACAATAATAGGAGCTAAGCAGTTTGGCAGAATATGTCTAAAGAGAATTCTTACAGGACTTATTCCTAAGGCTCTTGCAGCATTTACAAAATCCTTGCTTTTAACTGAAAGAATAGTTGCCCTAACAACTCGTGTATAGTTAGGTATTGCCACAATACCTACTGCAATCATAGCATTACTTAATTTTGGTCCTAAGATTGCCATAATTCCAATAGCCAAAAGAATAGCAGGAAAAGCAAGCATTATATCAATTAATCTCATTACTAAAATGTCCCACCATCCCCCTAAATATCCTGCAGATGCTCCCAAAAGAGTTCCCACAACTACCGCTAAAGAAACTGAAATAAATCCAACAGTTAAAGATATCCTTGAGCCATATATTACTCTACTAAAGATATCTCTTCCTGCATAATCAGTTCCAAAAGGATGTTTTAAAGATGGAGGTTTTAGCCTATCCTCAAGATTTTGAGAGATAGGGTCATAAGGCGAGATAAATTTTGCAAAAATTGCTAAGAATATGAATATTAAAAGAAGAGATCCCCCCACAAGCCCTGTCTTATGTCTTTTAAATCTTGAGAGGGCTTTTTTCCAAAGAGTCTGAGAGTATATTTTGATTAATTCTTCTCTATTCATATCTTATCCTCGGATCTATAAAAGCATATAATATATCTATTATAAGATTTATAAATACAAAAACCACCGCAGAAAGCAATATACACCCCTGAACTAAGGGATAATCTCTCGCCATAATAGCATCATAAACAAGTCTTCCCATTCCAGGCCAAGAAAAAATTGTTTCTGTCATTATAGCTCCTCCCAATAAAAATCCAAATTCTAATCCAATTACAGTTATTACAGGAATCAAAGCATTTCTCAATGCAGATCTAAATATAATTTTTCTTTTAGGTAATCCCTTTGCAAAAGCAGCAAGAATATACTCTTGGTTTAAAACCTCTAACATGCTTGATCTTGTCATTCTTGCAATAATTGCCATAGGAACTGTGGATAAAGCAAGACCAGGAAGAAAAAGATGGTAAATAGAATCAAAAAGAGCCCTCCAATTTCCTGTCAATATGCTGTCTAAGATAAAAAAGTTTGTTATAACTTTCAAATCTATAGAAACATCCAATCTTCCTGAAGGAGGGAACCATCCTAAGACTAAGGCACCTATCCATATAAACATAAGTCCTAACCAGAATATGGGCATGGACACTCCAGTAAGGGCTAAAATCATAATTATAGTATCTATAATAGAACCTTGATGGGTAGATGCGTAAATTCCAGCCAAGATTCCAATAACACTTGCTAAAATTATAGCAAAGAGGCTTAATTCAATAGTAGCTGGGAAACGGTGCATAACTTCTCTAAATACAGATTCTCTTGTGAAAATAGATCTTCCTAAATCTCCTTGGATTGCTCTTCCTAAAAACACTAAATATTGATAAAAAAGAGGCTTATTTAAACCTAACTCTTCTCTAAGCCTTTCCAGTTCTTCCTGGGTTGCCCTTTCTCCTAAAATAATCCGTGCTGGGTCCCCAGGGATAAGTCTTACTAACATAAAAGAAAAGAAAGAAACACCAATTAAAATAGGAATTACTAAAAGCAATCTTTTAATTATGTATCTCTTCATAGCTTCATTCTCATTTCTTATTGCCCCCAAGGAAGATCTTGGGGGCAATATTTAAGACTACTCTTTCCAGACCCTATATAATGGCTCACTTCCTGTAGGATGAGGAATATAATTATGAACTGTCTTTTTTGCTACTATTGGAGGCGTAGTATGGGCTATTATTACCCAAGGAACATCTCTGTGTACAATCTCGCAGGCTTTTTCATAAAGTTGAGTTCTTATCTTTTTATCTGCTATAGTTTGAGCTTTAATTAAAATTTCATGTAATTCATCAGAACGGTAAAATGCTATATTCCCTGCACTTCCCTTTACTGCATTATCCTTATCTAATAATACATAGAAGAAATTGTCTGGATCTCCGTTATCTCCAATCCATCCAAGAAATGCCATGTCATGCTCACCATTTTCAGTCTTTTGCAGATATGTTCCCCAATCATAAGTTACAATTTCTGCCTCAATTCCTACCGCTTTAAGATAACTTTGAACTGCTTCTGCAAGCTTTCTTGGCTGAGGATTATAGGGACGAGGAACAGGCATTGCCCAAAGAGTAGTTTTAAATCCATTGGGATATCCTGCCTCTTTCAGAAGTTCTTTAGCTTTTGCTGGATCATAAGGATAATCTTCTATTTTATCATTATATCCCCAAAGGGAAGGAGGAATAGGGTTCTTTGCTACTATTGCAAGACCTTTTCCAAAGAAAGCCTCTACTAATGCCTTTTTATCAATAGCATAATTGATAGCTAATCTTACTTTTACATTATCAAAAGGCTTTTTATCCATGTTCATTGCTAAATATCCCACATTTAAACTTGGTCTTAATATAACTTGTAGATTTGGATTTGCTCTTGCCCTTTCCACATCTTCAGGATTTACTCCATCCATTATATCGATAGTTCCAGCTTCTAATTCCATAAATCTTGCAGAATTATCAGGAATAGACCTAAATATAACTCTATCAAGATATGGAGCCCCATCCCAATAATCTTTATTAGCTTCTAATACTATCTTATCTCCCTTAGTCCAAGATACAAATTTAAATGCACCTGTTCCCACAGGGTTTTTAAAGAAATCTTCCCCATATTTCTTTATAGCGGTAGGGCTTGCAATAGCAAAGCAAGTCATAGCAAGGTTAGATAGGAAGGGAGCAAGTGGCTTCTCAAGAGTAAATCTTACAGTATATTTATCTACAACGGTCACAGATTTAACAACTCCAGGAAAACCACCAAACATATATCCCCAATACTCAAACTCTCCTCCAAAATGATATGGGTTCTTCTTATCCATCCAACGGTCAAAATTAAATTTTACAGCTTCTGCATCAAACTCTGTTCCGTCATGGAACCTTACACCTTTTCTAAGGCGGAAAGTCCAAACCTTTTGATCCTTAGATACAGTCCAAGAAGTAGCTAGAGATGGAACAACTTCAGTATTATTAGATTTATATTTTACTAAGGTATCAAAGATTTGATGAGTAACTCTTAAAGATTCACCATCAGTAACATTGATAGGATCAAGTTTTACCGAATCACCACCTCTTCCAAAAACTAATGTTCCACCTTTTTTAGGAACAGCGGAAGTCCCAACAGAACTAACAACGAGAAGAATCAAAAGAAAAACAAAAAACTTCCTCATAACTTAAACCTCCTAATTGAATTTTAGAAAAGGGTTCATCCCCTTCCTTCCCCTAATAAAGCGTCGTTGCTTTTAACAAGATTGAATATATATAATAAAAATTATTTTGTCAATAAAGCTTGACATTGTTCAATATTTTGTTTAATATTTTAGTATAAGTTTTCCATAAGGAGGACAGCATGAAAAATTTGTATCACTATCCTATAAGAGTAAATTTAGAAAATACAGGCATACCTTCTTCTTTTATCTGGAATGGTAGATATTATAGAATTCAGAAGATAGAGAAAAGTTGGGAGTTAACTTATAAAGCTTTAGGAGAAAAAGGATATAAATATTACTTTAGAGTCAAAGCAGAGGATCAAAATTATTATTATGATATTGCTTACGACTCTCTTCTTAACGAATGGTTTTTAGAAAGAGTAGATTCTAAATCTTTCTTATTAGTCCCGTAACTTTTCCAAGGATTATAAAGGGATCAAAAATAGGAGAATAGTTAGAATTGGCAGGCTCTAAATAGAGCCTGCCTTCTTTTTCTCTCAAATATTTTATGGTAGTCTCATCTCCTACTAATGCTACAACAATATCCCCTATCTCTGCTACAGATTGTTTTTTAACAATTACAATATCTCCATCTAATATATGGGCATTTTCCATACTATCTCCTTTAACTCTTAATGAGAAAAATCCTTCACTTCCCTTTAAAAGGATCTTGGGGACAGGAATATAGTCTTCAATAAATTCTGGACTCTCTACAGGATATCCTGCTTTTATACTTCCTACTAAAGGAATATAGGTAAGGTTTCCTTCAGTAAAATTTTTCCATCGAAATTTTCCAGAAGAATCTTTTTCTAAAAATCCCTTTTTAGTCAGAGTCATAAGGTGAAAATATCCAGAGCCTGAAGACTTTAAACCCAAAGCTTTTGATACTTCCCTTACTGTGGGAAAGCTTCCTGTTTTTTCCCAAGTTTTTCTTATATATTCTAAAACTTCTCTCTGCCTCTTACTTAATTTTTTCATTTAAAATTCTGTTACTCCTGTAAAGTTAAATTCCTTTATCTTTAATCCAGGAACAGAACAAAATCCTGTTAAGAAAGGAACAATAACCTTTTCAGAGGATATAGCTTCTACATTTTTTAATGCTTCCAAAAAGCTTTGAGTAAATCTTAAATTCTTAACAGGCTTTTTTATTTTACCATTTTCTATAAGAAAAGTCCCATCTCGAGTCATTCCTGTAGCTAATACATTAATGGGATCTAAAAAAGCATTTACATAATGAAATCTTGTAACTAATATTCCTTTTTCCACTGAAGATATTAGATCTTCTAATTTTTTATCTCCTGTGAGAAAGAAAAGGTTAGAAGGAAGAGGTCCGAAGGAATTTACTGCAGGAAGAGCATGCCCTGTAGATTCTTTCTTTTCTTTTATTGCTGTTTCAGTATCATATACAGGTCCCAACGCAACTCCTTCTTTCACTAAATCTACATGCTTCTTAGGAACCCCTTCAAAATCAAAGGGAATAATTATACCCTGTGGATCTAATCCATCATCATAAATATTAACTAAAGGGCTGAAAATTTTCTGCCCCTGATATAAAGATAAAAAGGATCTTTTTTCCTGAGCCGCTTTTGCAGAAAAACCAAAATAAGAAACCTGTTCCATAATTTCTGCCACTGCTAATGGCTCAAGAATTACTGTGTATCTTCCAGGCTCTAAATCTTCAGGATTTCTACCTTCTAAGCATTTTTTAAGAGTCATATCAGAAAGATATTCAAAATCTATAGAATCTAAATCTTTACCTGTACTTTCTTGACATCCTGAAGAGGTATCACTCATATACATTACCTTTCCATGAGCAAAAGAAAGAGTCCCATAAGCAAAAAGACCATTGGAGTTTATAACTGAAAGCTCATTTATACTTTCAGTTATCGCTCCATAAGTATTTAAACTTTTTGATTCTCCTTTCTTAATAATATCTTTCACAATATTTGCTCTTTTTTCAGGAGAAGGGGCAAAAAACTCATTTTTTGTTTGGGAGTAAACTTGAGGCTGTGGAAGAATTAATTCCTCCATATCAGGCTGGTTTTTTATTAGTGATTTTAAAGTAGCAATAAGATTGTTTATACTTTCTTCATCAATTTTACTTACATGTGCTACCGCTTTCTTCTTCCCTTCTCCCACTCTTACAAAAAGATTCAGACTTTCTTCTGCTACATTTTGATGAATAACGTTATTGGCAAAACGAGTTAATTCCTCAGAAGTTATGTTTAAGACTAACTCTTTTTTCTCAAAGGGAAGTTTCCTCATTAAATTTTCCAGAAAATTATATGTTCTCTCCTTTCCCCACATTATTTACCACCTACCTTTACTTTTCTAAAGCGAGCGGGAGAAACTCCATGCCCTACCCGAGCAATCTGCATGGGTTCTCCTTTTCCACAATTGGGAACTCCCCATACTCTCCAGTATTTTTCGTTAGCAATAGCATCACAGCTTCTCCAAAATTCATAAGTTATTCCAGTATAATATGGATTTTTGTAGATTTTACCTATCTTTCCATTCTTTATTTCATAGGCTATCTCACATCCAAAATGAAAATTTAACCTTTTATCATCAATAGACCAATTCTTAATAGTACTCATATAAACTCCATTTTTTGTGGACTCTATAATTTCCTCAAGGGATTTGTCTCCAGGAAGTAAATTAATATTTGTCATTCTAATTATAGGAATCCTGTTCCAACCATCAGCTCTCATAGTTCCATTAGATGTTTCTCCAATAATTTTTGCAGTCTCTCTGGAAGTTAAATATCCCACAAAAAGACCATCTTTCACTAAATAACTCTTCTGAGCGGGAACTCCCTCATCATCATAGGCAAAGGAACCCAATCCATAAGGATGCGTAGCATCCGCAACTATATTTATGATTTCAGAGCCATATTGGAATTTTCCCTTCTTATCTAAGGTTAAGAAACTTGTTCCCGCAAAACTTGCTTCTGTTCCTAATACCCTGTCCAATTCTGTAGAATGTCCACAGGATTCATGAATCTGTAATGCTAACTGGGTTCCATCTAATATTAAAGTTGTAATCATTTCAGGTAGAGGTTCTGCCTTTAAAAGGGCTACTGCTTCCTTCGCAATTTTCTCCGCATTTTCTAAAAGGTTTAATTCCTCAATAAATTCCCATCCCGCTTTTCTATAATCTCCACCAAAGGAGTTAGGATAGGATCTCCTTTGAAGATCATTTCCCTCAATAGCAAAAGCAGAAATTCCCGCTCCACTTTCTAATATACTTTGCTCAATCTCAGAGCCTTCACTACTTAGGAAGATTTTATCTTCCTTGAAAAACTCCATCTCAGATATTGCAATAGATATTCCGGGAACCATTCTCATAATCTTATTGGTCTCAAACAAAAGATTTAATTTTTTATCAAAAGGAATAGTGAAGGGATCAATTTTGTAACTACTCTTCCACTGAGCCTTACTGGGAGTTAAAGGAGATAATTCCACTTTATCTTTATTTACAGAAGCACTTGCCTTAGCAATAGCAAAAGCCTTATCTACGATAGATTTAAAATTTTCAAGATTAAAAGATGATGCAAATCCCCAAGCTCCTTTATATAGAATCCTTACTCCAAAACCATAGGTTTCATTAATATTGCCAGTTTCCAGTATCCCATTTTTTACTCTTAATTCTTCTTTTTGTCTTCTCACAATTCTCACATCTACATAGTCTACCCCTAATCTACTGGCATAATTCAAAATTTCCCTTCCAATACCATGCAAAATCTTTCCCTCCCTTCTAAAGATTTATATAGTAAGGCATTCTTTTGTTAAAAAGGGATACTCTCTTAAAACCCAATTTTTTAGCTAACTCGTAGGACTCTCTTATATTTTTCCCAACATCTTCTGGGGTATGAGCATCAGATCCAAAAGTCAATGCAATATTATAAGAAGCTAAGATTTCTAAGAAGACTGGAGAAGGATATATCTCATTCACAGGTCTTCTTAATCCAGAAGTATTTATTTCTATACTAACTTCTCTTTCCTTTATTAACTTTGCCAAACTTTTATAAATATCCATTATATTTTCAGGGGGTCTATGTCCCCACAATTTCACAAGATCAATATGTCCTATAATGTCAAAAAGGTCGCTTTTTATTGCCAATTCCAATCTTTGAAAATAATCTATAAATATTCTTTCTGATTCTTTCTTCCATCGAGGATCATTAGGATTAATATCAAAACCAAATCCATGATTTAACCAATGAATAGATCCAATCACATAATCAAAATCTTTAAACTCCTCTAATAATCTTCTAATCTCCTCCTCTTTATCAGGAAGATAGTCCATTTCAAGCCCAATTTTTACAGGATATTTTCTCTTTAGCTTTTTCAAAAAGCTAATATATTCCTCTAAGTTAGAATCACACCAAGATTCGGTATTAGGTAAATCTTTATATATAGATCTAAACTCTTTAAACCTATGTCCATGTTCAGATATTCCTATCTCCTCTATTCCCTCTTTCTTCCCTTTCTCCCAAAATTTCTCAAACCACTCTTCAGAAAAAGGTCCTTTTTCTAAGTGCATATGATAGTCTATAATCATCAATTTTCTCCCCTCTTTACTTTACTATTATTTTAGAACCCTCCTGTAAAAATCTTCCTCTAAAATTTTCTTCTTCTATAAAAAGGTGAGAGTCTAAATCGTGATAAGAAAAGGCACCTGTTCCCGCTGAGAAGTGAACACTTTGAGTTATTCCAAGACTGGACTCTCCCATACATCCTATCATTAACCCCTTATTTCCAGCTCTTGCTAATTCTATTAATCCCAAAGCATCATATATTCCTGATTTCATAAGCTTAATATTTATAAAGTCTATACAATCTTCTTTTATTAATCTATATCCATCCTGTAGAGTAAATACACTTTCATCAGCTGCTACAGGATAAGGAGAATGAAATCTTACAAATTTTAATCCTTCATAATCAGTCTTTAATACTGGTTGTTCAAAGATTTCTACTTTTACTCCTTCTTTATATAACTCTTTCACAAATTCTACTGCAATTTTTGCACTATAGCCCTGATTAGCATCTACTATAAACCTTGCAGAAGGAAGAGTCCTTTGAATTTCTATTACTTTTCTTAAATCTTCCTCTAAATCTATTCCTACTTTAATTTTTAATAATTTAAATCCTTCTTCATAATATCTTTTTGCCTTTTCTAACATTTTTTCAAATGAGTCTATTCCAATAGTTATATCGCTTTCAATAGCTTCCTTTTCTCCGCCGAAAAATATATAAGGAGGAATATCTTTTAGATTACAAAAGGCAGAGATAATAGCATACTCTGTCCCTGCCATAACTGAGGGAAGAAAGGATAAAGTTTTTAACTTTTTGAGTAGAGTTTTATATTTTAGAATATTCTCTCCTACTAAAAGAGTCTTTAAAGTTTTTTCCAAGGAATGGTAAGAATCCTGTGAGAAAAGATAAGAGATCATTACTGATGACGCTTCTCCCAATCCTCTTGTTCCATCTTTAAGAGTTACTTCGATCTCAAAATTTAATTCCCAACTTTTTACTCCTGTAGCTATTCTAAAAGGCTCTTTATATTTATATTCTCTTGGTATGATTTTAATATCTACAATCTCCATGCCTTTGCCTCCAAAAATAATTTGTAAACAATCATTATTATATCAGAATTTAAACTTACTCAAAAACCTCAATAATAATTGGACTAAAAATTCCATAAGGGTATAAGGTATATTCATTTGTATATTCGTCTCCCTCAGTTCTAAAGGAATAAGAATCTGTCCATAAGCTTTTTCCCCTTTTTCTATGAAGAGGACCCAACATATTTCTTGGACTTCCTACCACTTCTATCTCTATAATATTTTCTCCACTTTTTACATGCTCTGTTATCTCTATTCTATGGGCACATCTCCAAGGAATATGTCCTGCTAATTTACCATTTACCCAGATGGCTATGTGGACTGCAGAATATTCTCCCATACTCAAAAAAAACTTCTCATTCTTCTCTAACTCTAAATTAATCTTGTCTTTATAAAAAATGCTCCCTGCATAGTGAGGATATCCTTGAAGGCACCAATCTCCAAACCTCAGAAATTTTGGCTCTTTTATAATTTCTCTATTTATAGGATCAACAGAAAAGTCTCCAATTATAAAACAATCTTCTACTTCCATAGAATTTTTATAATAGCATTTAAGAGTTATCTCATTTTCCCCTTCTTTTAGATTAGATATGGGAATTTTATCAAAGGATCTATCTAAAAACCAACCAGAAGGTCCTCCTAATTTTTCTCCATTAAGATAAATGCTATAATTCTTTGCTCCTTCTATAACAAAATATGTATTTTTTGGAATATCTTTTATCCTAAAGTTTAATTTAAATTCCACATAAGCCCCATCTTTAGGATGGGGAGTGTCAACCCATAGCCATCTTTGAGCAATTTTATTTACATGAATTGGAGGCATTCCTAATTTTTCTCTTATTTCCTTTTGTGCCTTCCATATAGGCATTTCACAAGACCATTCTTCTTTCTCAAATCTATATCTACACATGTCTAAGGTAAGAACATTAGGATTATCTCTCCTAAACTCAAAAACTGGTCCTAAATATAAAGTTCTCTTTAACCTTAGCCTTTTCTCTGGTTTTATCAATGATGGTTCTTCAGGATAAACAACATAAAGTTTTGAATCACAAGGTCCAAATTTTACTCTTAAATGCTGATTTCCATTTATCTCCATAGAGGATATTGTCTTTATTTCTCCTGTTAATGGGTTCCATTCTTCTACTTTTCCCTTACATCCTAAGGTGATATCTACTTCATATTCTTGATTTCTATCATTATTTACAACGAAAAATATTCTTTTTCCGTCATATATCCTTTCCATGTAAAGGAAGTTTTCTGCCTCCTGGACAGGAATATTTTGAATGGAAATTCTTCTTGGCAAAATTTCTTCTAATATTCTTCCTACAGCTCTTTTCCCATGAAGGATAATTAAATCCTGATGGTTTAAAAATTCCTTTATAAGATCATGAGGTTTTGCGTCACAGTATTCAGGACATGGTTCTAAGGAAATAACTTTTCCTCCACTATTTAAAAATTCTAAAAGGAGTTTTAAGGTTTTTTCTCTTATAGTAATCATAGGAGGAAGAATTACTAACTTATATCTTGCTTCTCCTACTATAAATTCTTTTTTATCTCTATCTACACTTCCATATTTTTCGATGATAGACTCATCTCCTAAATCAAAGTCCCAATGAAGTCCCAATAATGTTCTACAAAGACTTTGAAAATCTTTCCCTCTTTCTTCAGCTTCTTCTCCATCCTTTCCATTGAATTCACACCAAGCACTCTCTATAGGATGAATTACTAAAATATCCCTTACTGGTTTCCCCAAAGAAAGCAGTAGAGATAATCTTGCAAAGTAGTCTTCAACTACATTATTATATTTCCACCAAATATTGTGATAATTAAAAGATGGAGGATAATCTCTCTTCCTACATCCCCTTAAAGTATAAAGGACAAGATGCTGACATCTTAAATTCACACCTAAAGAATACTGCCAATCTCCTACCCATTTTTGTCCCTCAAAAGTAAACTCCCATCCAGTACATCCATATAGCTCTGAAATTACTCTTTTTTTCCCAAGTTGATTTGCAACACTACTTGCTTGCTTGACCGTTAAAATTTCTTCTGTGGATTCTGTAAGGATATCTATTCCTGGAATATGTTGATGCTCATAGTGGGGCATTATAGCACCACTAACCAATATACTTTTGGGAAAATCATTTTCAAGAAGATAATGTCCTGTAAAATAAAGATTGTGTTTTTCGCACCACTCTCCTATTTGCTTTGAATAAGATTCTACAAACAACTCTGTTATAGTTCTCCAGTAATCATATCTTGCCTTTAAAGAATACTCCCCTTTAAAAGGAATATAAACCGCTACATCAAAAAAGTCATATCCTCTTTTTTCTTTAAAATATTCAGGAAAAATATCTGTCCAAGGAAGAGAAATCTCCTCTTTATCCATGCTCCAAAGAGACGAAAAAATATTGGGCTCATCAGTGAAAATTCCTGGTATAGTCTTTCCAAATTCTTCTCCTACTTCCTTGTAATATGCTTCATAGGTAACTTCAATAAAAGTTTTAACACTTTTAGGGTTTAAATTATCACTATAAGTATCATAGTTGAACCATTCCGAAGGTTTTGTTATTTCCCTTCTTAGAAGAATAGCATATTCTGATGGAGCAAGTTCAAAAGATGAATTATCTTTTATCCTTTCCACTTTTTTAATATTTTTCCCTTCAAGTATACATTTATATATTGCCAACTCATCCCCCTTTGGAATTACCCTTCCTTGAGAAACAATCTCAAAAACAAGCCTCTTTTCTCTTCCCTCATCTCCAATCTTTTTAGCAACAAGACCACCCGCAAAACCTGAAGGCCATCGATCCTCATCATAGAGCCATGCATTCATCCCAATTTCTTTTGCTTTTTCAACTACTTTTTTTATACATTCCATCCATTCCTTACCAAGGTATTCTGTTTCTAACCCTACTCTTGAATGTATAAAAAATCCACCAATCCCATGATTCCTCATATCTTCAACTTGCCTTACTAACTCTTCAGGAGACAAACGATCATTCCAGGACCAAAAAGGGCTGGATCTATACTCTTTACTTGGATTTAAAAATTTCTCTTTTATATCTTCCAAGATATATTCCCCCCTTTCAATTTTTAAATCCTTTCTAATTTTATTATTTTTCTTTTTTGCAAACAACAATTACTTTTCTAAAAGTGAAATTTGTGATAAATTAAAGATAGGTATAATTTATAAAGAAGGGAGTAAGATGGAAGATATTACAAAACTCCTTGATAAAAAGAATTTAGAGTTTGGGGATTTACCCTCTTATCTTTTAAATTTTGATCGCTTTCTCAGAAAAATAAGGAAAGAAAAATCTACAGGAATTCTTTTTTATAACGATGAAAAATTCAAAGAAATTGTATTAATCTATCAAGGAAAAGCTTTCCTTGCAAAAATCCTAAATATCCCTGAATATGACGACTTAAGTGCTATTAATTTTTTAATCCAACAGATTTATTCTGGGGCAGGCAAAATAAGTTTTTATAATGTAGATAAGTCTTTAATAATCGCTCTTGCGGGTCGTTATATAGGAAAGCCTTTATATATTCAATTAGATGTGGACACAATTATTCCCAGTAGATTTTTTGCTCTTCTTCAGAAAAGGGGATTTAGTGGTGTAGTATTTTATGAAAATCCCTCCGAAGTTAGATATTGGCTATTCCAAAAAGGAAATCCCTTAAATGCTCTTCCTGGAGTCTTACCTCCAAAGGGTAATTTAAATGTGTTTATTATTGAGGGTATTCCTTTAATAGATTATTTTGAAGAATGGGAAAAAGAGGAAAGAAAAAAAATCATCAATTTTTCTCAAAGGATTTTATCAAATGTTGCTAAAACTTTAGCAGAAAGGTGGGGACAAAGCACTACAGAACTTCTTCTCCTCCCTTTAGAGAAAACTCATGGTCCTATAAAAATTACTTTTGATAGAAAGAATTGGAACTGTCATATTGAATCGCAAGAAGAGACTGTATATTTGGCTCAAGAAGTAGAAAGACTTTATGCGCGTCTTTTAAGAGAGATTAAGGAAAGAGGAGAGGAAAATTTTGCAGAAAAATTAGAACTTTCTGCTTTCAATCTACTTCAGGAAGAGAAAATTATTTGGCCAGATACTGGAGAAAAGATATTTAGAAGATAGGGAGACCTCAAAAGGTCTCCCTTAACATTTTTTTTAGAGATTATCTTTCACTGTTTGAACTAAGGAGTCTACATCTAACCCTTGGAGCTTGAATAGGGCATCTGGCTTTCCAGAAGCTCCATATTCTTTTATTCCAAGTTTTTTAAACCTGACAGAAAATCCTCCCTCTGCTAATGCGTTTCCAATAATATCTCCTATTCCTGTATGAACATTATGATCCTCATAAGTTATTATTAGTCCTGTACTCACTGCTTCTTTTAGGGCAGTCCAATCTATTTCATTAACACAAGAGAAGTTTAATACTTTTACATATATTCCCATCTCTTTTAATTTCTCCCATGCTTGAACCGCTCTGTGTAGCATACTTCCCATACTAATTATGGCTCCTTTATCTCCATCTCTTACTTTATCCATCTTTCCATAGGTAAACTTGTAATCTTTTCCAAAGAAAGGATTCCCTTTTTCATCAGTTATTATGGGGATTACAGATCTTCCCATGGCAACCAAAAAGTTTCCAGGCTCTTTTGCAATATATCTTATAACTCTATCTGTTTGATTTGGATCTGCGGGAACTATAATTTTAAATCCAAAAAGATTTCTAAAAGTCCCAATGTAATCTATACATTGATGAGTCTTTCCATCTTCTCCCACATCAAGTCCACAATGAGTTACTACTAATTTTAGATTTGTAAAATTAATATCATTCAATCTATGCTGGTTATATGTTTCATCTACGCCAAATACTCCAAAGTCTGCAAAAAATGTCAAAACTCCTTGAGTGGATAATGCTCCCGCTATAGTCGCAGTATTATGTTCTTGTATTCCTCCCTCAAAGAAATTATTTGGTGCTACTTTCTCAAACTCATGAGTTCTTACCGATTCTACTAAGTCACAATCAAATACTGCAATAGGGGTTCTATCAGGTTTTCCAATATTTAATTCTGCAATATTTCTTAGAGCCTTTCCAAAGGCAGATCTATTATCCATTTTCATATCAGGAGTATAAGTAAAAGGTTCGCCAACATCTATGTTTACTGGTTCTATTTCTATAATATGTTTTCCTTCTTCCTTAAACTCTTCTCTCATCTTTCTATACTTTTCCAAATCATCTTCAACTCCTAGCTCTTCCAATGCCTTTTTATATTCCTCAGGCTTTAATGCCCTTCCATGAAATTCAAACTTATTCTCCATAAAAGATACACCTTTCCCCATTACTGTATGTGCAAGTATTGCAGTGGGCTTTCCATCATTTATTGCCCTTCTTATCCCTTGATAAATATCTTGAAAATCATGTCCATCCACTTCTATTACTTCCCATCCATCAGACAAATAATTCTCTTTTATATTTTGAGGCATAATATGAGAAAGAGGACCAGAGAGTTGAAGCTTATTATAATCAATAAGGACTGTTAAATTTGAAAGATTATATTTCACTGCAAACCTTCTTGCTTCTGAGATTTGTCCCTTTTGTTGCTCCCCATCTCCCATTACTACAAAAACATGATAATTTTTGCCCTTTAGTCTTGCAGAAAGAGCCATTCCACATCCTGCAGAAAGTCCTTGCCCTAAATTTCCAGTGCTCCATTCTACTCCTGGCACATATCTTTCTACATGTCCCTCAAAGATACTTCCTGCTAACCTAAAGTATGCAATTGCTTTGTCTATATCAAAAAATCCAAGATTTCCAAGAGCAGAATAAACTCCAGGAGACGTATGACCATGACTTATGATAATTCTATCTCTATCAGGGTTTTTTGGATTCTGGGGATCTACATTAGCAAAGAAATAAAGAGTAAGATACATTTCAATAGAAGACATAGAGCCACCTGGATGCCCTGATCCTGCAAGGGTAGTCATTTTCAGAATGTCTCCCCTACATTTATGAGCAAGTTTCTTTAGGTATTCCAGAGTATTATTATCTATTTTTTCATCTATAAATCCTTTTACTGTTTTTATCCCCATTTTTTACCCTCCAGTTTATTTAAAATATAATTTTAAATCCATTATATCATAGAGGGGGGAGATAAAAACAAAAAACCCTGGGGAGAGGATTCCCCAGGACGTGAAAGAGAAGGTGGTGTCTACTTATCCTTTAGAATTTCGCAGATCCAGAAGCAATAAATTTGAGGTGAGATAGGTCAGGAGAAATATTTTGAATTTGCTCTCCAAGAACCGCTACATCTAAGGATAAACCAAGAAGACTTACTCCTGCGCCAACAGAGTAAGTTAATCCTCTTAGAGCAAGTTCTGCTGCTTTTGTTGGATCAAGCTCTTCTAATCTTAAATTTCCATAAGCACCAGCCCTCAAAGCAAGAATGGGAAGAACCCAAAATTCTACTCCCGCATGTAATGTTCCGTATCTCCAATTTGTTGGTTTATTCCAATTTTCTGAGGTAAAATTATGACTTACATCAAAGTTTTCTAAATCTAAAGCTAATTTTATCGTTCCTAAATCTAATGCAG
>JBNARO010000010.1:0-54362 GCA_049718665.1 Dictyoglomaceae bacterium
AAGAGAGGGTGGAAAAACTGTTGGAGCTGGTGTCGTAACTAAAATTATAGAATAGTTGAAAGAAGGAAAAGAATATGAGAGTTCATGTAATTTTGGCTTGTTCTGAGTGTAAAAACAGAAATTATATAACTGAGAAAAATAAGAAGAATGACCCTGATAGACTTGAGTTAAGGAAGTATTGTCCAAGATGTAGAAAACATACTGTCCATCGTGAGGTAAGGTAGGCCCGTAGCTCTAATAGGTAGAGCACCGGACTCCAAATCCGGGGGTTGCAGGTTCGAGCCCTGCCGGGCCTGCCAAAGTTTGTTTATAAGAGAGGTTTTATTATGGCTATAAAAAATAAGTTGACTTTAAAAGAGAGAATAATTAATTTCTGGATTAACGAAAAAATGGAGCTCAAAAAGGTTTTATGGCCTGAAAGAGACAAGGTCTTTAGGCTTTCTATAGCTTTGGGGATAATGTTGATTTTTTTAATTGCTCTCATTGCTTTCTATGATTTTGTTTTTAGTATAGTGACTTCTTTAATATTGGGTAGTTTTACAGGATAGAAAGGGAGAAATATGGCAGAAGGAAAATGGTATGTAATACATACTTTAGCAGGACATGAACATAAAGTAAAAGCTATAATTGAAAGACAGGTCAAACTCCTTCATTTAGAAGATAAAATATTTGAAATTATAGTTCCTGAAGAAAAAGTTATGAGAGTAAAAGGGGGACGTAAAAGTATTCAAACCAAAAAAGTCTTCCCAGGATATCTTTTTGTTAGAATGGTAGACGATGAGGAAGCTCAAAGGCTTATTAGAACTACTTCTGGAGTAACAGGATTTGTTGGGGCTCAAGGAAAGCCCAGCCCTTTAAATCCTGAAGAAGAATATTGGATTAAAAAGTTTATTGAACAAAAAGAAATAAAGCCAGAACTTAAAGTTAAGAAGGGTGATAGAGTATATATAAAAAGTGGACCTTTTATGGGATATGAGGGACGAGTAGAGGAAGTTTACCCTGAAAAAGGTACTGTTAAGGTTCTTTTATCGATTTTTGGGAGAGAAACTCCCACAGAGATAGATCATACTCAAGTAGAGAAAACTGATTAAGGAGGGAATAAGAATTGCCAAAAAAGATTGTTGGAAAAGTAAAATTAAACTTGACTGCAGGAAAAGCCACACCTGCTCCTCCTGTAGGTCCTGCTTTAGGTCAATATGGTGTAAATATTATGGAATTTTGTAAAGCTTATAATGCTGCTACCGCAGGACAGGAGGGGATTATTCCTGTAGAAATAACAATTTATGAAGATCGAAGCTTTACTTTTGTTACCAAAACCCCACCTGCTTCTGAACTTCTTAAGAAGGCTGCAGGTGTAGAGAAGGGCTCTGGAGAGCCTAATAAAAATAAAGTAGGAAAGGTTAAAAGAAGTAAGATAAGAGAAATAGCAGAAATTAAGATGAAAGATTTAAATGCTAATGATATTGAATCTGCAATGAGAATAATTGAAGGAACTGCAAGAAGCATGGGAATTGAAATTATCGAGGGGTAAGTTTAAGGTTGTAAAAGAGGAGGAATTTGAAAAATGGCAAAACATGGGAAAAGATATTTACAAGTTTTATCGTTAATTGAGCCAAATAAGTTATATAGTTTAAATGAAGCTGTAGCTTTAGTTAAAAAATTAGCTACTGCAAAATTTGATGAAACTATTAATTTGTCTGTAAAGTTGGGAGTAGACCCAAGACATGCAGACCAACAGGTAAGAGGAACAGTAGTTTTACCTTATGGAACTGGAAAAGAAAAGAAAGTTTTAGTGTTTGCAGAAGGAGAAAAAGCTCAGGAAGCGAGAGAAGCAGGGGCAGATTATGTGGGTGGAGAAGATTTGGTAAAGCAAATTGAAGGAGGATGGTTAGATTTTGATGTTGCTATAGCTACTCCTGATATTATGGGAGCATTAAAAATACCTTCAAGATTAGGTAAGATTTTAGGGCCAAGAGGATTGATGCCTAATCCAAAAACAGGAACAGTTACTCAAGATATCTTTAAGACTGTTAAAGAATATAAAGCAGGAAAGGTTGAATTTAGAACTGACAGATATGGAATAATCCATATGCCTATTGGGAAAGCTTCTTTCTCAGAAGAGGCTTTATTAAAGAATCTAATAACTGCACTCTATGCAATTTTGAAATTAAGACCTGCTACAGTAAAGGGTCAATATTTTAGAAGTGTACATATTTCTCCTTCTATGGGACCGAGTGTCCCTATAGAGACTAAGAATTTAACAGAAGTTTTACGTAGGGAGGAAGTAGCATAGGGGAGATAATTTAAATTAAAATAAAGGGCCGAAGACCGTAGGTTCTTAAAATTTTCCTACGCAGGCCTTACTGGTTTTGGAAAAAAGGTAAACTATATTAAAGGAAAGCCAGGAGGCTTTCCTTTGTTTTAAATTAGAGAAAAAGGAGGTGAGAGATTGCCAAAGCCAGAAAAGGAACTAAAAGTAGAAGAGATTTATCAGAAGTTGACTCAAGCAAATAGTGTTATATTTACAGATTTTAAAGGTTTGACGGTAGCAGATCTTTCCCAATTGAGAGCAAAGCTAAAGGAAGTAAAAGCAGAATATAGAGTAGTTAAGAATACCTTAGCTTTGAGGGCTTTTCGAAAATATCTTCCTCAAAAAAATATAGAGGAATATTTGAAAGGTCCTACAGCTTTTACTTATTGTTATGGAGATCCTTTTGGAATTTTAAAAGTTCTTGTAGAATTTTCAAAGGAGCATGAGAACTTAAAATTAAAGGGTGGAATTGTTGATGGTGAATTATATAATTCTCAAGAGATTAAGGAATTAGCTAATCTACCACCAAAGGATGTGTTATTATCAAAGCTTTTGGGAAGCATGAATGCTCCTTTGGTAAGATTGGTAGTTGGGTTAAAGTGGCCTATTAATCAATTGGTATGGACCTTAGAGGCAATTAAAAAAGAGAAAGAAAAAACTTTAGAACAATAAAGGAGGATTTAAGATGAATAAAGAGGAAATTATTCAAGCAATAAAAGAGATGAAAGTTTTAGAACTCGTAGAATTGGTAAAAGCATTAGAAGAAGAATTTGGAGTTAGCGCTGCAATGCCTGTAGCAACTGCGGTAGCTACTGCTGGTCCTTCTGCTGCACCAGTAGAAGAAAAAACAACTTTTGATGTTATTTTAAAGGATGCTGGTGCTAATAAGATTAAAGTACTAAAAGTGGTTCGTGAAATTACAGGATTAGGCTTAAAAGAAGCAAAAGATTTAGTTGATTCTACTCCAAAGCCTGTAAAAGAAGGTGTTAGCAAAGAAGAAGCAGAAGAGATTAAGAAGAAGTTAGAAGCAGAAGGAGCAGTGGTGGAAATTAAATAAAACTTTGGGGGGAAGTTTACTCTTCCCCCAACTTAAATCCATCATGTAAAGCGCGGACAGCTTTTTCTACCAAATCTCTTCTAATAATACAAGTAATTTTTACCTCTGATGTTGTAATCATTTCTATATTTATACCATTCTCTGCCAATATTCCAAACATTTTTGCAGCAATTCCTGGTGTTCCTTGCATACCCCAACCCACTATAGATACTTTTCCTACTTGATCATCATAAATAACATCTTGGGCATTTATTTGAGGAGCTATTTCTTTTATAATTTTTAAAGCATTAGATAACTCTTTCTCAGGAACAGTAAAGGATAAATCAGTAATTCCATTTTTACTTACATTCTGAACAATATCATCAACATCAATTGCTGCGGATCCTAAGGGAGCAAAAATTTTATATGCTATACCTGGCTTGTCTGGTACTCCAAGAATAGTAATTTTAGCTATATTTTTATTATAAGCAATCCCTGTGACTTTTTTCTTGGTTTCCACTTTCTTAACCTCCCCAATAAAAGTTCCAGAATTTTCATTAAAGCTGGATCTTACTATAATTGGTACTTTATAAGTAGCTGCTAACTCCATAGCTCTCAATTGCATCACCTGTGCTCCTTGGCTTGCAAGTTCTAACATTTCTTCGTAAGAAATAGATTCCAATTTTCTTGCAGATGGAACAATTCTTGGATCTGCTGTGAATATACCATCAACATCAGTATAAATTTCGCAAAGATCTGCTTTTAGGGCATAGGCTAAGGCTACCGCTGTAGCATCAGAACCTCCTCTTCCAAGGGTAGTTATATTATTATTTTCCAAATCATATCCTTGGAATCCTGCTACTACAACAATTTTCCCTAAGGATAATTCCTTTATTACTCTCTCAGGATTTATTTTTACAATTTGAGCTTTTGTATGGGTAGAATTGGTATAAATTCCCGCCTGTCTTCCAGAAAGAGAGATAGCAGGTAATCCTAATTCATGTAGTGCTATAGTCAGAAGAGCTGATGAGATTCTTTCGCCTGATGATAATAAGACATCCATTTCTCTTGGGTCTGGATTTTTAGTAATCTTTTCTGCCATAGAAATTAGATCATCTGTGGTATCTCCCATTGCTGAAACTACAACTACTATTTTATGTCCCTCTTTATAGTATTTAGCAATTCTTTCAGCAACTTTTTGAATTCTTTCTATACTACCAACAGAAGTTCCCCCAAATTTCTGGACAATTAAGCTCACTTTTTATCCTCCTTATTTAATAAGTTCTTCTAATATCTGAACAGCATTTAAAGCTGCACCCTTTCTAATATTATCAGAAACTACCCAAAGATTTAAGGTCTTAGGTTCAAAAAGATCTTTCCTTATTCTTCCTACAAAAACCTCATCCTTTCCATCACAAAGAAGAGGATATGGGTATATTTTATCCTTTGGAGAGTCTAAGACTTTCACCCCAGGAGCTTTTGATAAAACATCATAAACTTCCTCTATAGAAAAATCCTTTGAGAATGTAGCAGTTATAGATTCAGAATGTCCTCTAATTACAGGAATTCTTACACAAGTTGCAGTAACTTTTAGATCTGGAAGGTGCAATATCTTTTTACTTTCCCTAACCATTTTCATTTCTTCTCGAGTGTAATTATTGTCCTCAAAATTGTCAATCTGTGGAATAATGTTGAATGCAATAGGATATGGAAATACTCTGGGTTCTACGTTATCTCCATCCAAAAAATTTTTTGTTTGTGATAATAATTCTGAAATAGCATCTTTCCCCTTTCCCGATACTGACTGATATGTAGAAACTACTATTTTTTCTAAATTAAACTTCTTGTGTAAAGGATATAAAGCAACGACCATTTGTATAGTAGAACAATTGGGATTTGCAATTATGTTTTGATGTTCCTTTAGATCTTCAGGATTTACTTCAGGAACTACTAATGGAACTTTGGGATCCATTCGAAAAGCATTACTATTATCTATAACAATAGTTCCTCTTTTAGCAATTTCAGGAGAAAGTTCTTGACTTATTTCTTCGCCAATAGAGAAGAGAGCAAAATCTGCTTTTGCAATTTTTTCAACCTTTGCTTCTTCTACTCTTATTTCTTCATCTCCAAATTTTACATAGGTTCCTTCAGAACGAGAAGATGCAAAGGCATATAATTCTTTTATAGGAATTTTTCTTTCCCATAAGATTTTTAACATTTCTTGTCCTACTAATCCTGTAGCGCCCACAACAGCAATTTTATAACTCATAGTACCCTCCATTTTTTATTTTTCAATTATAATACCTTCTTTACAAATCTCAAGAATCATAATTTTACCAGAAATTTTCTCCTTTTTTAATTCTTGTTCTAAAAATTCTTTTAGGTTTTCAACTTTATCTTTAAATGAAAAAGCTAAAAGAGAAGGGCCTGCTCCACTTAAAACAATGCCTAAGGCTCCTTTTTGCATAGCTTTCTCAGAGAAAAATTTGACCTCAGGAATTAAAGGAAATCTATAGGGTTGATGAAGATAATCTCTAAGCCCTAATTTTATTAATTCTTCATCTTTATATAAAAGACCTGTAAGAAGGAAAGATAGGCTTTGAAGATTTTGAACAATTTTTTCTCTTGGATACATTTTAGGTAGTAAATTTCGAGATTGCTCTGTAGGGAGAGAATATGTTGGGATGAAAATAACTCCACAAAGCTCATCAGGATATGGAAAACTGGCGATATAAGGGACTCCATCCTCTACTGTACATATTGTTAAACCTCCATTAAATGCAGATGCTAAATTATCAAAATGTCCTTCTAAGGATAAAGCAATTTTAAATTTATCTTCTTTTGGAAGATTTTTCCCAGAGATAATTTCAGCAGAAAAAATTCCACCCCATATAACTGCTGCACTACTTCCTAATCCTTTACCTATAGGAATTTGAGAATTTAACTCAATTAAATAATTTTTAGGATTATACCCTAAAATATTTAAAGTTTTTGTAAAAGATTTAATGAATAGATTATCATCCTTTTTTAAATTTTCTGAATCTTCTCCTCTATAAGTTATAACCTTTCCAGGATGAGAGGTATCTATAAATATTTCGAGAAAAAGTTTCCAGGCTATAGATAAAGTATCAAAACCAGGTCCTAAATTTGCAGAAGTTGCAGGAATTTTAATTTTTACTTTCATCTCTCTAATATCTTCATAACTTCCTCAATTTTAGGTTTTATCTCTTTTGTAATTTTAACATTTTTTAAAGCAATATCTGGGTCTTTAAGCCCATTTCCTGTAAGAACACAGACTATATCTCCCTCTAATCTTAATTTTTTCTCTCTCAATATTTTTTTAACCCCTGCCCAGGAAGAGGCAGATGCGGGTTCTACAAAAATTCCTTCTTTACTTGCTAATTCCTTTTGAGCTAAAAGTATTTCTTCATCAGAAACTGTGTCGATAATTCCTTGAGATTCTTTAATAGCTTCTAAGGCTTTTTTGCCACTTGCTGGGTTGCCAATTCTTATGGCGGAAGCAATAGTCTGAGGATTTTCTATAGGATGACCTAAAACTAATGGTGCAGCTCCTTCAGCCTGAAAACCTAATAACCTTGGTAATCCTCTTATTTTTCCCAAAGAATAATATTCTCTAAATCCCTTCCAATACGCAGTAATATTTCCCGCATTTCCCACAGGAATTGCTAAGAATTCAGGATTGTTTCCTAATACATCGCAAATCTCAAAAGCTGCTGTCTTTTGCCCTTCTATTCTAAAAGGATTAATAGAATTTACTAAGGCTATAGGATAAATTTTTGAAACTTCTCTTACTAATTCTAAAGCAGAATCAAAATTCCCTTCTACACTGATAACCTCTGCCCCATACATTATTGCTTGAGCTAATTTTCCAAGAGCAATTGCATTTTTAGGAAGAAGTACATAAGACTTAAGTTTTGATACACTAGCATAGGCTGCTGCTGAAGCTGCTGTATTTCCTGTAGATGCACAGATTATTGCTTTTGAATTATTTTCTAAGGCTTTTGCTACCGCTACTACCATTCCTCTATCTTTGAAAGAACCAGTGGGATTCATTCCTTCATACTTTAAGTAAAGGTTAATATTATATTCCTTACTTAAATTTTCAGCAAAAATTAAAGGAGTATCTCCTTCATGAAGAGTAATCATTGGGGTTTTCTCAGTAACAGGCAAGTAATCTTTATATCTAAAAAGAACTCCTTTTTTCATTTTTTCTATACCTCAATCCTTATTAAAGAATTCCATTCTTCTAAAATTGGTAATTTCTGTATTTCAGAAATAGCTTTCTGAATATTTTTTTCATAGGTGGAATGAGTTAAAATTACAATTTCTGCCTTCTCGTCTTCAATGCTTGTTTCTTTTTGAATAACTGATGCAATGCTTATGTTATTCTCTCCTAAGACTCTTGCAATTTGAGCTAAAACACCAGGTTTATCTTTCGCCCAAAATCTTAGATAATATCTTGTTTTTATCTCTCCCCAAGGCTTGAGATTAGAAGGATAGAGATAAGCAAAATTGTAATATCTTGGATGAGAATGAATAATACTATAGCTTAACTCCAAGATATCAGATAATAGTGCCATAGCAGTGGGCTTTGGACCTGCTCCTGGGCCATATAAAATTATATCTCCTCTTCTTTCTTCTTTAAATAAAATAGCATTATTTACTCCTCGAACAGCAGATAATAAATAACTTTGAGGTATCATTGCAGGGTGAACTCTTATCTCTAGCATCCCATCGTCTTCTCTCGCTAATGCTAAAAGTTTTATGGTATAGCCAAGAGATTTAGCATATTCTATATCTCTTAGAGTAATTTTCTCAATACCTTCCCTAAAAATATTTTGAGGTTTTATATTGGTATGAAATGCTAAAGAACTTAAAATAGCAAGTTTATATACACTATCTAATCCTGATACATCTTTATAAGGATCAGGCTCTGCATAGCCTTTTTCTTGAGCTTCTTTGAGAATTAAAGAAAATTCAGCCTTAGTTTCTTCCATCCGAGTTAATATATAATTTGTGGTACCATTTAAAATCGACCATATTTCTTTTATTTTATCCACTACTAATCCTTCTTTTATCGCTTTAATTACTGGAATTCCTCCTCCTACACTTGCTTCAAAACCTAAATCTACCCCCTTTTTTCTTGCAAGCTTAAATAATTCATCTCCATATAATGCAATTACTTCTTTATTTGCTGTTACTACATATTTATTATTTTCTATAGCCCTTTTTATAAAAGTATAGGCAGGTTCTTCTCCTCCTATAACTTCTACAATCAATTTGATCTCTGGATCATCCAAAATCTCTTCTACTTTATTAGTTAAGTAATAATTAGGAATTATCCTTGGTTTTGAAAGATCTTTTACTAATACTTTTTTAACTTCCAAAGGCTCACCTAATAGATTTAGAATATTTTCACTTTCCTTTTGAATTACTTCCCAGAGAGCTTGTCCAACCTGTCCTCCACCTAAAAATCCGATCTTCATTTTTGTCCTCTTACAAGATCTTCAGGTTTATCTCTTTCTACAATGAGATAATCTTTACCATTTTCTACCATTACTACAGCGGGTCTTAAAACCGCATTATACCAGTTAAACATGGAAAAATTATACGCTCCTGTGGTTAACAAAACTACTAAATCTCCAACATCAGGCCAAGGCCCTTCAAGACTATGAATGAGAATATCTCCTGATTCACAATGTTTTCCTGCTAAAGTAAATACAGTTTTATTATTATTGTCCTTTAAAAATATGGCTGTATATTTCGCCCCATAAAGAGCAGGACGAATATTATCTGACATTCCCCCATCCACAGCAACATAATTTCTTACTTTAGGAAGTATTTTCCTGCTCTCAACTCTATATAAAGTAATTCCCGCTCTTCCTACCAAAGACCTTCCTGGCTCACATATAATTGTAAATGAATAAGGAAATTTTTCTCTGAAGTTTCCAGATACCTGCTTAGCGAGCTCTTCTATAGAAGGAGGAGTATCTTGAAGAGTATATGCTACTCCTAATCCGCCCCCAATACTTATTTCTTCTAAATTAATCCCTAATTTTTTAATCTCTGAACCTACTTCTATTAAGACGTCAGACAATTTCACATAGGCATTTATATCAAAGATTTGGGAACCAATGTGTGAATGAATACCTTTAAATCTTATATGTTCTTCGTTTTTAAGAGAGGAAATCAATGAAAGAGCATCTTCTATAGGTAAACCAAACTTTGTGTCCATTTGTCCCGTTCTTATAGAGCTATGGGTATCTATTTCAATATTAGGAATAATTCTTACTAATATATTAACTCTTTTATTTTTCTTCTTTGATAAGAATCTTATTTTCTCAATCTCATCAAAATTGTCAACAATTATCGCATAGATATCTTCATCAATAGCATATTCTAATTCTTTTAAGGTTTTGGCATTCCCATGAAAGTATATCTTTTGAGGACTTATGTTTGTTCTTCTTGCAATATAAAGTTCTCCTCCTGTAGATACTAAAAAACCCAGTCCTTCTTTGTTAAAAATTCTTATAACTTCTAATATTGGTAAAGCCTTTATCGCGAAGAGAATTTTAAAGGGAATATGAGAATATTTAGACCAAGAATTAATATAACTTTTAGCTTGCTTTATTAATGTTTCTTTATCTAAAATGTATAAAGGTGTTCCATATTTTTCTGCTAAATGGGAGATAGGAATTCCTCCTATCTCCCATTCTCCATTTTTCTTTTTCATGGTTTCTGGGAATAGCTTATTATTCATTAACATATACAGGACTCCCTACATTTTCTTGTCTTGTATATTCGTAAAATATTCTTCTTAATTCTTTTGTTATTTTCCCAGGTTTTCCATCTCCTATTATTCTCCCATCTATTTTTACTACTGGAACGATTTCTACCGCAGTTCCTGTTAAAAATACCTCCTCAGCATTGTAAAGGTCATAGCGCGTTAATAAGGCTTCTTTAACAGGGAGTTCTAAGTATTTTGTAGCAAGTTCTATTACTACAGCTCTTGTTATTCCTGGTAATACTCCGATAGTTACAGTAGGAGTATAAAGAGTACCCTTATGTACTATAAAGACATTATCTACAGTAGCTTCTGTCACGTAGCCTTGATGATTAAGCATTATCCCCTCTGCAGCTCCTGCAAGTCTTGCTTCAATTCTTGCTAAAATATTATGCAGATAATTTAGAGATTTTATTCGTGGATCTAAGACATCTGTAGGAGATCTTCTGGTAGCAACAGTAACTGCAGTTAAGCCTTTTTCATATAGTTCTTTTGGAAATACTCTTATTTTATCTGCAATAATAATTACTGTAGGATTATCAACCTCCCAAGGATCAATCCCAAGACCCAAAGAACCTCTCGTAACAATAAGCCTAATATAACAATCTTTTAAGTTATTTACTCTTACTGTTTCTATCACTGCCTTTTTCATTTCATCAAAGGATAAGGGAATTTTTAACCATATAGCTTGGGCAGAGGCATAAAGTCTTTCTAAATGCTCATTAAGTTTAAAAATACTACCATTATAGGCTCTAATTCCTTCAAATACTCCATCTCCATAAAGTAATCCTCGGTCGAATACAGAAATTTTTGCTTCTTCTGTGGGAACAAATTCCCCGTTTATATACACCAACCCCATTTTACTCACTCCCTTTTTTGAGCTAAAATTATATATCTCTTAGAGTAAAAATTCAATAAATTTTTTTGGAAAAATTTTGGAGAAAATGATATAATGAATAAATGAACTACACCTGCTCCAAGTCTTACTTGGGGCCAAAAAAGTCCAGAGGGAGGTACAAAGATGCGAAGTTACGAATTGATGTGCTTAATCCGTCCAGAGTTGACGGAAGAAGAAATACAGAATTTGTCCCAAGAAATACAAAATGATATGCAAAACTTAGGAGGAGAAGTTAAAAATGTAGATTTATGGGGTAAAAGAACCTTAGCTTATCCTATAAAAAAGAGAAAGGAAGGCTATTATATAGTCTATAACTTTCTCTTCCCTACTACTCAATTAAACGAATTGGAACGAAGGTTAAAATTACGGGAAGGTATCTTAAGATATCTTCTACTACTTAAAGATAGGGGAGAATAGTTAATGTTAAACAAAGTTCTTCTTATAGGACATTTAACAAGAGATCCAGAAATGAGGTATACTCCCAGTGGAATTCCTGTTACTACTTTTCGTATTGCTGTAAATAGACCTAAAAATAGTAAAGGGGAACAATCTGCAGATTTTATTGATATTGTCACTTGGAGAAAACTTGCAGAGATCTGTGGGGATTATTTGAAAAAAGGAAGACTTGTAGCAGTTGAAGGAAGTCTTAGAACTCGTTCCTATCAAACAGTAGATGGTCAAAGAAGGAGAGTAGTAGAAGTTGTAGCAACCAGTGTACACTTCCTTGGTAAGAAAGAAGAGGCTCCAGAAATTATTGCAGCAGAAGAACCCACAGAATCCATTGATGAGATTAGTGAGGAAGAAATTTTAGAAGAAATTCTTGGTGAAAGTGAGGAGGAAAAGGATGAGTAATTCTAAGAATGTCAAAACTCAAGAATTTAGAAGACCAAATATAAAAAAGAAATATTGTGTTTTTTGTAGCGAAGAAATAGAAGAAATTGATTACAAAAATGTGGAGAAGTTAAAAAGATTTATGAGTGAAAAAGGGAAAATATATCCAAGGAGAGTAAGTGGAAATTGTGCTAAGCATCAAAGACAATTAAGCCAAGCAATAAAAAGAGCAAGATTTATGGGATTATTGCCTTATGTTGTAAAATAGTCTTTGGGGAGTTGCTTACTCCCCAAGGAGGTTTAAATGATAAATAAAAGGGCTCAAGCAATAGTTGAAGGGAGTTTATTATCAGGAATTGCAGTTATTCTCTGGTGGCTGTCGTACTATATTTTTCCTTTTATTTTTCTATGTTCTCTTCCTTTTATCTTTTTAAGTTATAAATGGGATTGGAAAATAAGCTCGCTTTCTTTAATAGTAACCTTAATGGTTGTAAGCTTATTTATTAATCCTTTAAATACTTTTTTTCTTTATCTTCCTTCGGGAGTATTAGGAATAGTATTAGGTTGGGGAATTAAAAAAGATTTGAGTTTAGGAAAGTTATTTTTCTTAAGTTCAAGTGCAAATTTATTTTTAGAGCTTCTTACTATAGCGGGAAGCATAATTTTGTTTAAGCTCCCTTTAGAAAGGGTTTTAGGTATTGATATATTGAAAGAAGGTTTGAAAAACTCTTTTAATATTGAATATTTAGAAGGAATACAGAAACAGATCTTAAGTAGCATAAATCTTATAATACCCTCTTTGTTGATTCTTTCTTCTTTCTCTCAAGTTATATTGAATTATTGGATTGCCTACAAAATTTTTAAGAGATTTAAATGGAACTTAAAAGCTTTACCTTCAATAGATACTTTAAGAATTCCAAGAAAACTATGGAACATATTATTTATTACCCTAATTCTTTCTCTTGTTCTTTCATATTTTACTTCTCTTGGCATAAACATTTTTAATAATGTTATATTCTTATTGCAATTTTTACTGGTTTTAGAGGGATTTTTTGTAATTTGGAGTTATCTCCAAAAGAATATCTCTTCAAACTTTTTGAAAATTCTCATAATTCTTTTTTTCCTTTTTAATCCCTTTTTAACATTTTTTGTATTTATCTTAGGAGTTATTGACATTTTTTATCCTATTAGAGAAAAATTTTTGATGAGGTAAGGATTATGAAGAAATACAAGGTTTTACTTTTAAAGGACGTGGAAAGTCTTGGTAAAAAAGGCGAAGTAGTAGAGGTTAGTGAGGGATATGCCCGAAATTATCTATTTCCGCGAGGACTCGCTCAAGAGGTCACAGAGAAGATGCTTAAAAGTATTGAGGAGCAAAAGCTATTACAACAGAAAAAAGAGGAAAGGCTTATAAACAAATTTAAGAGAGATAAGGAAATATTAGAAAAAGATACTTTTGTGATAAAAACTAAAGTAGGAGAGATGGGGAAATTATTTGGGGCAATCACCTCTAAGGATATAGTTGAAGAGATACAAAAGAAACATAAAATTTCCTTAGATAAAAAACAAGTTTTATTAGAGGAGCCTATAAAAAATATTGGGAAGTATGATATAGAAATAAAATTACATCCTCAAGTTGTGGCAAAAATAAAATTGGAGGTTATCCCTGAATAAAACTATGAAAAATAAAGAAGAGATATTAGGAAGAGTTCCTCCGCATAATGAAGAAGCAGAACAGGCAGTGTTAGGAGCAATGCTTCTTTCCAGAGATGCTATTGCAAAAGTAGTAGAAATTTTAAGACCAGAAAGTTTTTATTATGAACATCATAGTATTATTTTTAGAACAATCATTGATCTTTTCGAAAAAGGTCTTCCTGTAGATTTAGTCTCTATCGCAGAAGAATTAAGGAGTAGACAACTTTTAGATAAAGTGGGAGGAACTGTTTATTTAGCGTCTCTACTAGAAGTAGTCCCTACAGCTGCTAATGTAGAATATTATTCCCAGATAGTAGCTGAGAAGGCTCTTTTAAGAAAATTGATCAGTGTGGGTACAGAAATTGTCTCTTTTGGATATAGAGAAAATGAATCTCCTGAATATTTAGTTGATAGGGCAGAACAATTAATCTTTGAGATTGCAGAGACCCATCGTTTGAGTGGACCTGTCCCTTTAAGAGATCTTTTGACAAAAAGTTTTAAAGAAATAGAGAGACTCCATCAAACAGGCAAACCCTATACAGGTATTCCTACTGGTTTTTGGGATCTGGATAGAAAAACAGGGGGGCTTCAGCCTTCAGATTTAATTTTAGTCGCAGCTCGACCTGGAATGGGAAAAACTTCCTTCTGTTTAAATATTGCTCAATATGTAGCAATGGAAGAAAAATTACCTGTAGTAATATTCAGCTTAGAGATGTCCAGTTTTCAGTTAGCTCTACGTATGCTGGGTTCAGAAGCAGGTATTGATATTCATAGATTAAGAACAGGACAAGTAAGGGAAAATGAATGGCCAAAATTGGCAAAGGCTTTTGGAAGATTGGCTGAAGCTCCTATTTATATTGATGATACTCCCAACCTAACGGTCATGGAGATGCGTGCTCGGGCAAGACGTTTAAAGGCAGAAAGAGGTTTATCTTTGATTATTGTAGATTATCTACAACTTATAAGACTTTTGGATAAAAATAAAAGTGAGCATCAAGAAATATCTGAAATATCTCGAGGATTAAAGTCCTTAGCAAGGGAATTAGATATTCCTGTTATTGCTATTTCTCAGCTTTCAAGAGCAGTGGAAACTCGTGCAGAAAGAAGACCACAGCTATCAGACTTAAGAGGTTCTGGAGGATTGGAACAAGACGCTGATGTGGTGATTTTTATATATCGAGAGAACTATTATAAAGCTCCCCAAACATCCGAAGAAGATTCTAATGTCCCTGAGGAGGTGGAAATAATTATTGCAAAGCAAAGAAATGGTCCCACAGGAACTGTAAGATTACTTTTCTTAAAAGGTTCTACTGCCTTTAGATCTCTTAGTTTAAGAGAAGAAGGTTAATTGACTATTCTTATATGCTGTTTTATAATTTTTTAAAAAGTTCTATCTTTTTAATTTTTTAAGGAGGGCTTCAAATGGATGAAAGAGAGCAACTTTTATCACTAATAATTTCTCTTGAGGACCAAGAGGAAATAGAGAAATATTTAGGTCAATTTTTGAGTGAATCTAAGGCAAAGGCAGCTTTATTAGTGGATAAAAGTGGAACTGTTATTGGAGGGAAGGGAACTGCGTCTCAGTTTGATTTTGTGACTATTTCTGCTTTGGCTGCTGGAGCTTTTTCTGCAACTCAGGAATTAGCAAAACTACTTGGCGAAGAAGAATTTTCCTTGATCTTCCATCAGGGAAAAAGAAATCACTTACATATTTCTCATATCGAAAAGCAAGTTCTTCTTTTGGTAATTTTTGATGATTCTACTACTCTTGGTATGGTAAGACTTTTTGCACAAAAGGCTTGCCAAAATCTTGCTCAAATAATAAAAAAGATAAGAGAAAAGCAAAAAGAACTTCCTCAAGTAGAGATTCAGTTTGGAGATGTGGAAGATTTCTTTAAGAAGTAAAAATCGGGGGAAATAGTTTTATGGCAATAGTAAACTATGCAGAAAGAGAAATAACCTGCAAAATAGTATATTGTGGACCTGGACTTTCTGGAAAGACGGTAAATCTTCAACAGATTTATAAAACTGTTTCTCCGGAAAGAAGAGGAGAGCTTGTTTCCTTGGCTACTGAAACCGAAAGAACACTGTTTTTTGATTTTCTCCCCTTAGAGATAGGAACTGTTCAAGGATTTAAATTGAAATTTCAGCTCTATACTACTCCTGGACAAGCATTATATGAAGCAAGCAGAAAATTAATTCTTAGGGGTGCAGATGGATTAGTATATGTAGCTGATTCCCAAAAGGAAAGATTAGAAGAAAATGTAAGAATTTTTGAGGCATTAAAGAAGGAACTATCTTATGTGGGATATAAATTTGAAGAAATCCCTTTTGTTTTTCAATATAATAAGAGAGATTTACCTAACATATCCTCTGTAGAAGAGTTAAATAGTGCCCTTAATGTAGATAGTAGATATCCATATTTTGAGGCTATAGCTATTGAGGGAATAGGGGTAATGGAAACTCTTAAAGGAATTATGCAACTTGTTTTAGCAAAGATTAGCAGAAGATAATTTTTTAAACCTAAAAATCTTTTAAAAGGAGAGGTAACATGAAAAGAATTTGTATTTTTTTGTTATCATTTTTGCTGTTTATTTCCTTTGGGTTTTCTCAGGAGGTTCAGAAACCTACCTCTCAACAAAATTTATACTTTGGCCCTCAAGTAGATCCGGATAAATATACTTTAGGACCAGGAGATAGGTTAAAGCTTTATCTAATAAAAGAGAAAGAAGCTCCAGAAGTTTATGATTTAATAGTTTCCCCCACAGGTTCTATATCTTTGCCGATGGTGGGGAATATAAAGGTATCTGGGTTAACATTGAGTAATGCATTAAAGGAGATAACGAGGCAATTAATAAGGTTTTACCCGAAGAGTATAGTATCCTTAGACTTAGTATTTCCCAGGAACATAAAAGTATTTATCACAGGGGAGGTAGTAAATCCAGGGACATACATTCTTTCTGCATTAAGTAGGTTAGATGATTTAATAAAGTCAGCGGGAGGGTTAAAGAATTCAGCATCTACAAGGGGTATACAAATAAAGAGAGGAGATAAGGTAATAGAGGTAGACTATTTAAAATTTTTGAAGGAGGGGGATTTGAGCGAAAATCCCTTTATAGAGGAAGGGGACTTAGTATATGTTCCATTAATGAAGAAGAGTGTAAGAGTCCTTGGGCAAGTAAAAAATCCAGGGATATATGAGATAAAAGAAGGAGAAAGACTCCTTGATGTATTAAATATGGCTGGTGGTTTAACAGAAAAGGCAAGTCTTTTTGGTGGAGTTATAGAAAGACAGAAGGAAGGGAAGAAGGAAATTATTGAGATTGATTTATTTAAATTATTATATGAGAAAGATGAAAAAGCAAATATACTTTTGGCTGATGGTGATACTCTAAATATCCCTGTAAAAGTAGATAGAATTTATGTATTAGGATATGTGGCAAATCCTCGAGTTTTAACCCTTGTAACCGAAGAAAGAGCTCCTGAGGGGGAAAGTGAGATAAAGGAGGGTGCGAAAATTAGCGAAGTAATTAATAGAGCAGGAGGAATATTGCCTCAAGGAAGTCGAAGAAGGGTCCAAGTAATAAGGGATGGAAAAGTGATAAAGGAAGTGGATTTATTCAAAATATTAGTAAGAGGAGATACTACTGAAGAGGCAGTAAGATTACTTCCTGGAGACATTGTTTATGTGCCATTAACAGAAAAAAGTGTAAAGATATTGGGAGAGGTAAGAAATCCAGGGATTTACGAGATAAAGAAGGGTGAAAGAATCAAGGATGTAATAGATATGGCTGGAGGGTTAACTGTTAGAGCAGATCTTAAAGGTATCACTGTGGAAAGATATATTACAGAAACAAAAAAAATTATTGAGTTAGATCTCACAAAATTGTTTACAGGGGAAGATCAAAGTTCCAATATAGAACTTGAGGATGGAGATATTATTAATATCCCTGTAAAGAGTGAATGAGGTAAAACCATGAGAAAAATTTTAACTCTATTATTACTCTTGCTTGTATCATTTTCTATAGGTTTTTCTCAAGAAGTTTCTTATTTTGCGCAAATTGATCCAGATAAATATACATTGGGGCCAGGAGATAAGTTAAGAGTCTATCTTATAAAAGAGAAGGACTCTTCTGAAATTTTTGATCTGGAAGTTTCCCCCACAGGTTCTATATCTTTGCCGATGGTGGGGAATATAAAGGTATCTGGGTTAACATTGAGTAATGCATTAAAGGAGATAACGAGGCAATTAATAAGGTTTTACCCGAAGAGTATAGTATCCTTAGACTTAGTATTTCCCAGGAACATAAAAGTATTTATCACAGGGGAGGTAGTAAATCCAGGGACATACATTCTTTCTGCATTAAGTAGGTTAGATGATTTAATAAAGTCAGCGGGAGGGTTAAAGAATTCAGCATCTACAAGGGGTATACAAATAAAGAGAGGAGATAAGGTAATAGAGGTAGACTATTTAAAATTTTTGAAGGAGGGGGATTTGAGCGAAAATCCCTTTATAGAGGAAGGGGACTTAGTATATGTTCCATTAATGAAGAAGAGTGTAAGAGTCCTTGGGCAAGTAAAAAATCCAGGGATATATGAGATAAAAGAAGGAGAAAGACTCCTTGATGTATTAAATATGGCTGGTGGTTTAACAGAAAAGGCAAGTCTTTTTGGTGGAACCTTAGATAGAGTTGATGGAACAAGAATTGAATTAGATTTATATGGACTTTTCTATGGAAAGGAAGAGGAGAAAGATAAGGCAAATTTATATCTTCAGGATGGAGATGCTCTTACTATTCCTTCTGAAGTAAAAAGGGTTTATGTTTTAGGATATGTTAAAAATCCTGGTCCTGTCCAATTAGTAGAAAAGGTTGGAACTACACAAGAAGGGACTTTCGTTTCTGGTCAAGCTTTAGAAGGGGCAAGAATAAGCGAGATAATAAATAGCGCAGGGGGAGTTCTTCCTAATGGAAGTTTAAGAAATATAGAAATAAGAAGAAAGGGAAATCCTGAAAATAAAATTATTGTGGATCTTTATAAAATCCTTGTTTTAGGAGAAATGGGAGAAGAAGAGATAAAGATTTATCCTGGAGATGTAATCTATGTTCCACCTCTCACAAGGATTGTTAAAGTATTAGGACAGGTAAGGTTTCCGGGAATATACGAGATGAATCCTGGAGATAGAATAAGGGATATAATTCTAAGGGCGGGAGGAATTACTGAAAAAGCGGGAAGGGAGAATGGTCAATTAGAGAGAGTAGTAAATGATAAGAAGGTAATTTATATCTTTAATATTACTGATGCTATTCAAGGAAAGGAGAAAGATAATTTACTATTAGAAGATGGGGATACCGTTTATGTACCTGAGACAAGAAGATTGGTTTATGTGTTAGGTCAGGTGAATAATCCTGGCGCCTTTGAGTATAAAGAGGGAAGAAGACTAACAGAATATATAAGTTTGGCGGGAGGGGTAAAAGATAGAGCAAATCTTAGTAAAGTTTCTATAATAAGAGAAGAAAATGGTGAATCAAAAATTATCCCTGTAAATCTTTCTGATATTGTAAATAAGGGACAGAGCAAATTGGATATAGAGATTAAAGAAAATGATATAATCTTTGTACCAGAAGTTTTTATAAAGGGATGGCAAGATATTGTACAAATATTAATGGGAATAGGAGTTTTAAAAACTACTATAGGACCTCTGTTAGGATGGTAGGTGTTAAATATGGATGAAGAAATAAGCTTAGTAGAACTATTCCAAGTAATTTGGAAGAGAAGAAAATTGATAATTCTTATATGTGTTATTGCAGTAGTTTTTGCGTTGATCTATAGTCTTATTTCTCCTAAAATTTATGAAGCCTCCGCAGTGATTCTCATACCTTCAGAGAAGGGAACCTCTAGTTTAGGAAGCTTTATTTCCAATTTACCAGTAAACATTGGAATTCCTGGAGTTGTTACCCCTGGTGCAAATTATATAGCCATTTTAAAAAGTAGAAGTGCTGCAGAGTATGTTTTTAATAAGCTTAAGCTGGATAACTATTTTGAACAAAAAACAAGAGAAGAGAAGATTGAAGCTTTAAGAAAAATGGTTAAAGTAACTCAGAATGATAGAGAAAATACAATAACTATAACGGTAGAAGCTAAGGATCCAAAACTTTCTGCTGATATAGCTAATACTTATATATCTGCATTAGAAAAAATTATTGCAGAATTAAATATAAGCTCTGCAAAAAGAGAAAGAATGTTTATTGAAGAACAGTTGAAGAGAGTTGAAAGGGATTTAAGGTTAGCAGAAGAAAGATTGAAAAATTTTCAAGAAAAACATTTATTAATCGATGTGGATAGTGAAGCAAGGGTATTAATTGATAATTTAGCAAATCTTTATTCTCAAAGGGAATCCTGCGAAATCTCTATTAATTTAGCAAAAAGGAATCTCGAGGACTTACAAAAAATGTTAATGGAACAAGCAAATATTCAAAAGAAGGATATTTTGGCTATAACTTCTCTAACTTATACAGGTACCTTGAATGACTGGAGAGAAAAATTAATATCTCAAGAAATGGATTTAGCTTTACTTTCCTTAGAATATGGTCCTGAGCATCCAAAAGTTGTTGCTGCAAAGTCTGCTGTAGAAATGACAAAAAAAGTGATGAAAGATGAGATAGAAAGACTTATAAAAGCTATTGGAGGTTCTTTTGTGGATAAATTATTTGATCTCCAATTAGAAATAGTATTTAATGACGCAAAGAAAAGGGCATTGGACAGGGTTATTTCAAAATATGAGAAAAAGCTTTCAGAACTTCCTGCCTTAGGGCTTCAATTAGGGAGATTAATGAGAGAAGTTAAAGTTCAAGAAACTATCTATTCTCTTCTTACCTCTCAATATGAGCAAGCAAAGGTTAATGAGGCAAAGGAATCTATGGTAGTTCAAGTGGTAGATTATGCTATTCCTCCTGTGAAAAAGAGTAAACCCTCTACTACTTTAAATATTCTTATTGCGGGAGTTAGCAGTATATTTTTAGGAATCTTTTTAGCCCTTTTCTTAGATTTTTGGAAAAAATTTAAGGAAGAATGGAAAAATATAGAGAGGGTATGAGAATATGAAGATATTGGTTACAGGTGGAGCGGGATATATTGGGAGTCATGTAGTTAAAGATTTGATAAAAAAGGGTTATGAGGTAATAGTGATAGATAATTTAGAAAAAGGGCATAAGTCTGCAGTAAAATCTCAACATTTTTATCAGATAGATCTAAAAAATAAAGAGAAGTTAGATGAGTTATTTAAAAGTTTTAAAATCAAAGGGATTTTACATTTTGCTGCATCAAGTCTCGTAGGAGAATCTATGATTAATCCAGGAAAATATTATGAGAATAATATTTTAGGAGGATTAAATCTTTTAGAATGTATGATTAAAAACAATGTAGATATTTTTATTTTTTCTTCTACTGCTGCTGTATATGGAGAACCTAAGATAATCCCCATTCCTGAAGATCATCCTACTGTTCCTACGAATGTTTATGGCTCTTCAAAACTTATGTTTGAAGAAATTCTTAAATGGTATAGCAGAATTTTTGGAATAAGATATATTTCTTTAAGATATTTTAATGCAGCAGGCTGTGATATAGAGGGAGAATTAGGAGAAGATCATAGACCGGAAACTCACTTAATTCCTTTAGTTTTAAAAACTGCCTTAGGACAAAGGGAATATGTAGAAATTTATGGGATAGATTACCCTACTCCTGACGGAACATGTATAAGGGATTATATTCATATATCGGATTTAAGTTCTGCTCATATATTGGCATTGGAGGCATTACTATTGGGTAAAGATTCAGAAGTATATAATTTGGGGAATTCTAAAGGTTTTTCTGTAAGAGAAGTAATAAAAACTGCGGAAAAAGTTGTAGGTAAAAAAATCCCTGTAAAGGAAGGACCAAAAAGACCAGGGGATCCTGCAGTTTTAATAGCAAGCTCTGAAAAAATAAAGAGAGATTTAGGATGGGATCCTAAATATACTGATTTGGAAGATATAATTGAATCCGCCTGGAAATGGTTTAAAAAGCATCCCAATGGTTATGAGAGCTAAAAATTTGTGATATAATTAATTAGTATGAAAAAAGAGAAAAAATATGTAGCAGTTAATAGAAGAGCAAGACATGATTATTTTATACTGGAAACCTATGAGGCAGGGATTGCTCTCACAGGAACTGAAGTTAAATCATTACGTCAAGGGAAGGTAAGTTTAGTAGATAGTTATGCAGATATAGAAAATGGCGAACTTTGGCTTTATGATCTTCATATAAGTCCCTATGAACAGGGAAATATATATAATCATGATCCGAAGAGACCGAGGAAATTATTAATGCATAAAGATGAAATTGCCCATCTAATAGGAAAAGTTAGAGAAAAGGGCTTGACATTAATTCCCCTTTCTATATATTTTAATGAAAGAGGATGGGCAAAGGTAGAGTTGGGACTGGCAAAAGGAAAGAAATTATACGATAAAAGAAGAGATTTAGCAGAGAAAGCTGAAAAAAGAGAATTAGAAAGAACTTATAAGATAAAATATTAGGGGGCGAATGGTTTCGACAAGGAGGTTGGGGGTCAAAGACTGCAGGCTGAGGTGCCGTCACCTCATAAAACAACGGCAAAAAAGAACTGCCAACATAAATTTAGCATTAGCTGCTTAATTTAGCAGCTACGTCCTCTTAACCCAGGCTGGCAGGGTTAAGAAGGGCGGAAGATTAGCCAGCTACCCTTCTCGACTCCCATAAGAGAGGGGGAAAGAAGATGGGATAGGAATCTATAGAATCCGGCGGAAGGGAGTCTATAGATTCCGAAAAAGTAAAACTTCCGCTAAGCCTGTAGAGGTTTTTGGCTCCTACTCTTTGGACGCGGGTTCGATTCCCGCCGCCTCCACCAATTTTTGTATGGAGGAATAATAAAATTTTAAGAATAAGAGCAAGAAAAAGATTTTTATTTTTGATAATTTTTCTTTTTTGTCTCTTTTTCTTCTCCCTTTATGGAGAAGAAATTTTTTCTTTATATTTTCTCAATGAGAAGACTAAAATTATAGTCACCCCTCTTTTTCAAGGACAGGAGATCTATTTCCCTATAACTCTAATTTCTTCTCTTTTAAATTCCTCTTTTAAAATAGAAGGAGATAAAGTCTTTTTATTTAAAGATTCTCAAGAATTTTTAAAAGGAAATATTGGAAAGAAGGAGATTATTTTAAAAGGAAAATCCCTCAATTTTTTAGAACCCATAATATCTGTAAAAGAAGATGTCTATCTTCCTATAAGATCTCTTTTCTTTTTTTTGGGATATCGGGTAATTCAAAAGGATAAAAATTTATATATTCTTCAAGTTTTAGATAAGGTCTTTTGGGAAGAAGAAAAAATCTATTTTAAAATAAAGACTGAAGAAAGTATTAACTTTAAAAGTTTTAAGTTAAAAGAACCTAATAGGTTAGTCCTTGACATAAATAACTGCGTTTTAATAGAAAAAGGAGAGATTTTACCAAAGATATCTGGAATAAAAAGTATTAGATACTCTCAATTTTCTACAGAACCTTATGTGATAAGATTGGTTGTAGAATTTTCTCAAGATTTTTTAGAACATAAAATAATTTCTCAAAAGGGACAAATCATTATAGATTTCTCTCGAGAAAAGCTTGAAAAAAAAGGAGAAGAAGTCAAAGAGAGAAAACTTGTGGATATAAAATGGACAGAGGACGAAAAAAATCTTTCTTTTAATTTAATCTTTGATTCATCCTTTACTTATTTTAAGGGAATTCTTAAGGAACCTGAAAGAATTTTTTTTGATTTTCCTGAGACTACAATATCTGATACTAATACTATTGTGATAAATAAAACTCCTGTAGAAAAGATAAGATTTGGATTTCCCACTATAAATCCTAAAACATTAAGAATTGTTTTTGATTTATATACCTCAACTATAATCCAAGAAGAAGTTTTTACAAATACTTTAAAAATAAATTTTGCTACTACAAAAGAAGTTAAACAAGAAGAAAAAAGAAAAAATCTTTTGATTATTATCGACCCTGGGCATGGAGGGAATGATCCTGGAGCTATATACTCTAATATATTTGAGAAAAATTTAAATCTTCAGGTTTCTCTTAAACTTTCTAAAGCTTTAAAGGATAGTGGGTACCCTGTAATTCTTCTACGAGAAAAAGACGAAACTTTGAGCTTAGATGATAGAGTAAATCTTGTTAAGAGTCATTTAAGAGAAAATAATTCAGTGGACAAAGCTGTTCTTTTAAGCATTCACACTAATGCAGCCCTTTCCCCAGATATAAAAGGAATAGAAATTTTTTATGCCACAGATTTTTCTTTCCCTTTAGCCCAAACTATTTGGGAGGTTTTTTCAAAATATTATTCTGTCAGAGCTCTAAGACAGGGTAAATTTTATATTCTTTCTCGTATTCCTATCCCAGGAGTGATTATTGAGATGGGATTTCTAAGTAATAACGAAGATAGAGCTTTGTTAGTCTCTGAAGAATTTCAAAATAACTTTGTAGAAAGAATAAAAGAGGCAATAGAAAAATATAATAATATAGAAAGGTGAAGAAAGATGAAGAAACTTGGGATTTTTGATTCGGGAGTTGGTGGTTTAACAGTTCTCAAAAATCTAATTGAGACTAATAAAATTCAAGAGGTTATTTATTTTGCAGACACAAAGTATTTCCCTTATGGCATAAAACCAGTAGACTTTATTCAGAGAAGAGTAGAAGAAATTATAGAGTTTTTTCTTGAAGAAGAGGTCGAAGAGGTAATTATTGCCTGTAATACTGCGTCTTCTACAGCTTACGAGCATTTAAAGGCTAAATTTTCTATTCCCATTTATAGTATTGTAAGGTCTGCTATTTACGGTCTTTCAAAATTTAATGGAAAAAGAATAGGAGTTTTAGCTACAAGAAGGACCTTAGAAAGTGGTATTTATCCTTTGTTAATAAAAAAAGATTATCCACAAATAGAAGTTTTTGTAGAATCATGCAGTGAAGGACCCTTATTGGAAATAATAGAAGAAGGAATAATTGAAGGAGAAGTGATAGAAAAAGAGCTTCATAGATGTATGAGTCCTCTTTTAGAGAAAAATGTAGAGGGAATCATATTGGGCTGTACTCATCTTCCATTTATTTCTCCAGTGTTAAAAAGAAAATACCCTAATTTGAAAGTAATTGATCCTTCAGAAGAAATTGTGAATATTGTAAAAGGCAAGAAAGAAACTATTGAAAAAGTAAAGATTAATATTTTTGTAAGTGATAAAGAGATAGCATTTCAAGAAATTCTAAAAAAGTTATTGAAAGTTGATTGGATTGTTAAAAAGATTGAATGGGAGAGGAGTGAGGTTGGTGCTATCAAAGGAAAGATTAATAAAAAGATTTGAAGAGATAGTTAAAATCCCAAGTTTATCTCTTAAAGAAAAAGAGGTTTCTGATTATCTAAAGAAAGAACTGGAAAGATTAGGATTACATTATAAAGAAGATAATGCGGGAGAAAAAATTGGGGGAAGTTGTGGGAATTTAATTGCATACTTAGAGGGAAAAGGGAATTCCATATTTTTATGTGCCCATATAGATACAGTATCACCTGGAGAAAATATTATTCCAAGGGTTGAAGGGGAATACATAAAAAGTAGTGGAAATACTATATTAGGAGCTGATAATAAATCTGCTATTTCTGCAATATTAGAGGCAATGGAAGCAATAAAAGAGGATGGTGTAGACAATATCAATGCAGAGATAATATTTACTGTTTCCGAAGAGATAGGACTTCTTGGCGCAAAGAATTTAGATTTTTCTTTGATTAAGTCAAAGGAGGGTTATGTTTTAGATTCTGATGGAGAGTTGGGTTCTGTGATTATTAAGGCGCCTTATCATTCTCGTTTTTATCTAAATATCTATGGAAAAGCATCCCATGCGGGAGCAGAACCTGAAAAAGGGTTAAGTGCCATTCTCCTTGCAAGTGAATTTATGTTGAGTCTTCCCTGGGGGAAAATTGATGATGAGACTACAGGGAACGTAGGAATTATAAGGGGAGGAAGAGCAACTAATATTATACCTGATGAAGTATATTTGGAAGGAGAATTTAGAAGTTTGGATCTTGATAAGATCAATTTTTGTTTTCAAAGGCTTGAAGAAAAATTGAAAAATGTAGAAATTAAGGGAGGAAAATGGAATTTAAGGAAGGAAGATCTTTATAAGGGCTATTCTATCAGTGAAAATGATCCTCTTATTGAAAGATTAAAGCCTATTTTTGAAAAACTGAATTTTAAATTGACTCTGAGATCCACAAAAGGTGGAAGTGATGCAAATATCTTTAATGAAAAAGGAATAAAAGCCTTAAATATTGGAATTGGAGTAGAGAATCCCCATTCTGTTGAGGAAAAAATTAAGATAGATAATCTTTTTGGACTTTCCAAGATTGTATATTACTTGCTCAAAAGTGAGGGATAATAATGGGAGAAAAAACAGTAGTTCTTGGTGTGATAGGTTCTGATGTACATGCGGTGGGATTAAGGATTTTAGATTATGCCTTAAGGTCTGCAGGTTTTGATGTAATAAATATAGGCGTCTTGTCCTCTCAAGAGGATTTTATAAAGGCTGCTATTGAGACAGGAGCAAGGGCAATATTGGTGTCTTCCCTTTATGGACATGCAGAATTAGATTGTCAGGGATTCAAAGAAAAACTTATAGAAGCAGGTTTAGGAGATATTATTCTTTACATAGGTGGAAACTTGGGGATAGGAAAGAAGAATTGGGAGGAGGTGGAGAAAAGATTTAGAGAATTAGGGTTTCATAGAGTATATCCTCCTAAAACTATGCCTCAGGAGGTTATTGAAGACTTAAAGAAGGATTTAGGATTAGAATAACATGCTGGGATTATTTTTTGATCTGGGAAGCACCTTTACAAAAGTTATTGCTTTTGATTTGGAAAAGGGAGAAATTATAGGAAAAGCAAAAGCTCCTTCTACTGTGAATACTGATATAAACATTGGCTTAAAATCTGCTTTAGATGAAATATTTAAGCAAACAGGGAAGAAAGTAGAAAATTTTAAGTTTAAAAGAGCAAGTAGTAGCGCCAAAGGTGGGTTGAAGATAGTTGCTATCGGATTAGTTCCTGATTTAACTGCTGAAGCTGCTAAAAGGGCAGCATTAGGAGCAGGAGGAAAAGTAATAAAAACCTATAGCTTTGAACTTACAAATCAAGACTTAGAAGAGATAGAAACCATTAAACCAGATTTAATCCTTTTAGCAGGAGGAACTGACGGCGGAAATAAATATTATCCTCTTATTAATGCCCAAAAAATTTCAAAAATTTCTTTAAATATACCTATAATCTATGCGGGAAATAGAGTAGTTGCTGAAGAAGTAGAAAAGATTTTGAAAACTACAGGGAAAGAAGTATGGATTACAGAGAATGTAATGCCAGAATTTGGGGTATTAAATATAATTCCTGTTCAGAATTGTATCAGAGAAATTTTTTTATCCCGTTTAATCTATGCTAAGGGCTTAGAAAGGGCTCAAGAATTTGTAGATAATATTGTAATGCCTACTCCCTTAGCAGTTTTAAAAGCTTGCGAAAACTTTTCTAAGATCTTTGGAGAAAGTGTTTTGATAGATATTGGTGGAGCAACTACTGATGTTTGTTCCGTTTCTCATGGAAAGCCCACTCAAAGTGGAGTTATATGGAAAGGATTACCTGAGCCTTATGTGAAAAGGACTGTAGAAGGAGATTTGGGTGTAAGAGTAAGTGCTTTATCTTTATGGGAAGCTGTGGAAGAAAATAAATGGAGAGAATTTTTAGAAGACTTAAATTCTTATAAAGAAAAGGCAAAATTTTTAAGTGAAAACACTGATTTTATACCTATAAATAAAGAGGATATTTATTTTGATTATGTTTTATCCTATCATGCTATAGGACTTGCTATGAAAAGACATTGTGGACATTTAGAAGTCTTGTATACCCCGATGGGAGCAACATATATTCAATATGGAAAGGACTTGACAGAAGTAAAAAACCTGGTGGGAACAGGAGGACCCTTAGTTTATAATCCTCATAATATTGATGCTTTAAAATCTGCGTTGTATGATGAAAGGGAACCTTTTATCCTGAAACCTAAAAATCCTGAGATTTATTTAGATAAAGAATATATCTTCTTTGCTATAGGACTTCTCTCAGAGATATTTCCTGAAAAGGCAGTAAATATATTAACAAAGTATATAGTGAAAATTACTTAGTTTTTAGGGGGTAAATTTATGGTTTTGAAGAATAAAAAATGGGATGAAAAATATTGGCAGAAAATGAGAGAAGAGGTTTTGAACACATGGCATACTGGAAAAGAAGTAGATTTAAAACTTGGAATTGAATACCATAAATCTCTTCCTTTAGAAAAACGATTTGATTATGTTTTGAAAACTGCAGAAAAAGAAAAAATAATATTATTACAACCCAGAGCAGGAGTTCCAATTCTTAAAGAGCATATAGAATTGTTAAAATATCTTGAGGAGAATGGGGCAGATCTTCTACCTACTACTATTGATAGCTATACTCGTCAGAATAAGTATAAAGAAGCTCAATTTGGATTAGATGAAAGTCTGAAAGAAGGGAAATCCCTTCTTAATGGTTTTCCAGCAGTAAATTATGGAGTAAGAGGGTGCAGAAAAATTATAGAAAATGTTAGAGTTCCTGTAGAAGTAAGACATGGGTCTCCTGACGCAAGACTTTTAGCAGAAATAACTTTGTGTGCTGGGTTTACTTCCTTTGAGGGGGGAGGAATAACTTATAACATACCTTATGCGAAAGATGTTCCTCTAGAGACTTCTCTTCTTTACTGGCAATATATAGATTATTTAGTAGGATATTATGCAGAGAATGGAGTAATTATAAATAGAGAATCCTTTGGACCTTTAACAGGAACCTTAGTTCCTCCATGCATATCTATAAGTATAGGAATAATTGAAGCACTTCTTGCTGCAGAACAGGGGGTTAAAAGTTTTAGCGTTGGATATGGAGAATGTGGAAATTTAATTCAAGATGTAGCTGCTATAAGGGTCATGGAAAGAATGACTAAAAATTATCTTAAAGATTTTGGATATAAAGATGTTCATGTAACCACAGTTCTACATCATTGGATGGGAGGATTTCCAGAAGATTATGCAAGAGCTTTTGCAGTTATAAGTTATGGAACAATTGCAGGCTTTTTAGGATCTGTCTCAAAAATCATAGTTAAAACCCCCCAGGAAGCTATTGGAATACCCACTAAAGAAGCAAATGGAGAAGCTTTAAGAAATACAAGGCAAATTATTCAAATGTTAGAGAATCAATATTTTATTAATGAAAAACTTGTGGAAGAGGAAGAAAAAATTATAGAATTAGAAGTTAAAAGTATCTTAGATAAAGTTTACTCCTTAGGAGAAGGAGACTTTTTAATAGGAACAGTAAGAGCTTTTTCTTCAGGGATCTTGGATGTTCCTTTTGCACCCAGTAAATTTGCTTTAGGAAGGGTTATGCCTATTCGAGATAATAATGGAGCGGTTAGGTTTTTTGATTTTGGAAATTTACCTATACCTCCTGAGGTAAAAGATTTTCATATGGAAAAGATTACAGAAAGAGCAAAATTTGAAAAAAGACCTATAAGTTTTCAAATGGTTCTTGATGATATATATGCCATAAGTAAAGGAAGGCTTATTGGAAGGCCAAAGAGGGAGGAAAAAAGATGAAGATAAAGTCTGCACTATATTCCATTGGTCTTTCAGGATTCTATTTTGATGATCAAAGAGCAATAAAAGCAGGAGCCAGAGAGGACGGCTTTGCATATAGAGGTGTTCCATTAACTCCAGGATATGAAACAGTAAGACAAAAAGGGGAAAGTTTGTCCATTATTTTTATCTTGGAGGATGGAGATTTTGCCTATGGGGATTGTGCTGCTATTCAATATTCAGGAGCGGGAGGAAGGGAACCTTTATTTCGTGCCAGGGATTTTTTAGAGATATTAGATAAAAAAATATTTCCCTTTCTTTTAGAGAAGGAGTGGAAAAGTTTTAAAGAATTAGCAGAAATTATTGAAAATTGGCAAGAGGATAGTAAAAAACTTCATTCTGCTTTAAGATATGGAATAACCCAGGGTATTCTTGATGCTTTTGCCAGGTTTAAGAAAAAAACAATGACAGAAATTATTGCAGAAGAATATAATCTTCCCATTATTGTTAAACCTGTTCCTATTTTTTGTCAATCAGGAGATGATAGATATATCAATGCTGATAAGATGATTATAAAAAGAGTTGATGTTTTGCCTCATGCATTAATAAATAATGTGGAGACAAAGTTAGGATGGAGAGGAGAAAAATTAATAGAATATTTGGGTTGGCTAAAAGAAAGGATAAAAATTTTAGCAGGAGAAGATTATAAACCTATATTTCATATTGATGTATATGGAACTATAGGATTAGCTTTTCAATATAATTTAGAAGAAATTGTGAGATATTTCTCACTTTTAGAGAAGGTTTCTCATCCTTACAAATTAAGGATTGAAGGACCTGTAGATTTAGAGAGTAAAGATAAACAAATTGAATATTTAAGTAAATTAAGAAAAGCTTTAAAGGAAAAGGGGATAAATGTGGATATAGTAGCTGATGAATGGTGTAATAGTTTAAAAGATATTGAAGAATTTGTTAAAGCTGAAGCTGTAGATATGATTCAAATAAAAACTCCTGTTTTGGGAAGTGTTCATAAGTCAGTAGAAGCTGTCTTATTTTGTAAAAAGAATAATGTAGGAGCATATGTAGGTGGAACATGTAATGAAACTGATAGATCCGCCCAAGTTTCTACTCATATTGCCTTAGCAACTCAAGCAGATCAAATTCTCGCAAAGCCTGGGATGGGGGTAGATGAAGGTTTAATGATTGTTTATAATGAAATGCAAAGGACCTTGAGTATTTTAAAAGCGAAGGGTTATTAACATGTTAAAAATATATTCTCCTACTGCTATTTTAGGATACGGGTTTCCTTTGGAAAGCTATAAAAGGGCTTTGGAATTAAAACCTGATGTTATTGCTGTAGATGCGGGTTCTACTGATCCGGGTCCATATTATTTAGGAAAGGGAATTTCTTTTGTTGAGAAAACTGCAACAAAAAGGGATCTTTCTTTACTCTTAGAGATGGCAAAAAAGATAGATATTCCATTAATTATTGGAAGTGCTGGTGGCTGTGGGACAAGAGATTCTTTAGAATGGACCTTTAATATTGTAAAGGAAATCTGTAAGGAAAAAGGAATTCACTTTAATGTTGCTCTTATTTATTCAGACGTTTCTAAAGAGAAAGTATTAAAGGCATTAAAAGAAGGAAGAGTTAAAAGTTTAGATGGATCAGGAGAACTAAAAGAAGAGAATGTATTAAATTCCACAAATATAGTTGCTCAAATAGGAATTGATCCTTTTATAGAAGCTTTAGAGAAAGGAGCTCAAGTAGTAATAGCAGGGAGGAGTTATGATCCTAATCCTTTCTCTGTTTTACCTTTGATAAAGGGATATGATAAAGGTCTTTCTTTTCATCTTGGGAAAATTTTGGAATGTGGGGCTATAGCCAGTGAGCCTGGTAGTGGAAGGGATGGTTTAATGGGGGTAATTTTTGATAAGCATTTTGAGATTTTCCCTTTAAATGAGAAAAGAAAGTGCACTGTATTATCAGTAGCATCTCATACTCTGTACGAAAAAAGTGACCCATATCATCTTTATGGTCCTGATGGAGTAATTAACTTAGAAGCCACAGAGTTTTTACAAAAAGATGAGAGAACTGTGATAGTTAAGGGGTCAAAATTTATCTCATCCTTTGAAAAATGGATAAAACTTGAAGGAGCAGAATTTTTGGGTTATAGAGGAGTTTGTATAGCGGGTATAAGAGATCCTATTATGATTTCTAAGATTGATGATATATTGAAGGAACAATGTAAAATTGTAGAAGAGAATTTCCCAAAATTTTTAGGGAAATATAATATTATGTTTCACATATATGGGAAGAATGGTGTAATGGGACCTTGGGAAAGGGAAAAGAAAATTTCCCATGAGTTAGGATTAATAATTGAAGTTCTAAGTAAAGATATGGGAATATGTAAGACTATATTGGGATTTCTTCGTTCAACTCTTCTTCATTTTGGATATGAAGGTAGAGTTTCTACCGCAGGAAATTTAGCATTCCCTTTTTCTCCCGCAGAGAGTATTTGGGGAGAAGTTTATAGGTTTAGTATATACCATCTTATTAAAGAAGATTTTGATTTCCCTATAAAAATTTTTCAGGTTTAAGGTGAGAAGATGAAACTTATTGACTTAGCAAGAGTTATAAGAACAAAAAATAGTGGACCTTTCATCTTAACCATTGATATTATTTTCAAAGAGAGAGAAATTTATGAAAAACTTAAAAAGAGGAACTATTTTTCAAAGGAGTGGTGGGCAAAGGTTTATAATATAAAGACTGAAGATATTTTGTCTGTCATATATTTTGATCCCTCTTTTGCAGTAAAGGCAAATATTAAAAGAGTTGTCCCTTCAGGAGATTTTGGAGATACTGATGTATATGGAGCTCAACAACATGCTCCTCTTTTAGAGGTGGAGATTAATGAGATTTATTAAAGGAGAAGAGATATATAAAATAGTAAAAAAGCTTATAGAAGATGTAAGTTTTAATTTACCTTTAGATATTTTTAATGCCTTAAAAAAGGCAAGAGATTCTGAGGAGAATTTAAATGCAAAAATAGTTTTGGATATTTTAATTAAAAATTCAGAATTAGCAAGCAAAAATAAAATTCCTATATGTCAAGATTGTGGAATGGTAATAATATTTATAGAAAAAGGGGAGGAGGTTTGTATAGAAGGTCCTATCGAAGAATACTTAAATAAAGCAGTAAGAGAAGTATATATGAAAAACTATCTTAGAAAGTCTGTGGTTAAGGACCCCCTTTTGAGGGAAAATACTAATGATAATACTCCTCCTATAATTCACTGGGATTGTATAAAAGGAGACAAGATTAAAGTATCTGTTATGATAAAGGGATTTGGAAGTGAAAATACGAGCACAGTAAAAATGCTTCTTCCCACTTTAAAAAGAGAAGATATCGTAGATATAGTTTTAGAGTATGTGAAAGAATATGGACCCAATGCATGCCCCCCTTTACTTATTGGAATAGGTATAGGGGGAACTATGGAAAAAGCAGTCTATCTTTCCAAAAAAGCTGTATTAAGACCTCTAAATAGTAGAAATGAAAAACCTCATTTGAGAGAATTAGAAGAGGAGATTCTTAATAAGGTAAACGCTTTAAATATTGGGCCGGGAGGCTTAGGAGGAAAAACTACCGCTTTAGATGTGCATATAGAAGCCTATCCTACTCATATTGCAGGATTACCCTTAGCTATTAATCTTCAATGCTGTGCCATGAGATTTGGAGAGATAGAGATATGAGAAAAATAAAGTTACCTTTAAAAGAAGAGGATATTTTAAACTTAAAGGTGGGAGAATGGGTGGAACTAAATGGTCCATGTTATTCTGCAAGAGATGCTGCTCATAAAAGAATTATCGAGGCTTTAGAAAAAGGAGAGAGACTCCCTATAGATTTAAAGGGAATTACTATTTATTATATGGGACCATCACCCACTCCACCAGGAAGAATTATAGGCTCTTGTGGACCTACAACCAGCAAGAGGATGGATCCTTTTACTCCAAAACTTCTTTCCCTCGGAGTAAAAGGATTTATAGGGAAAGGTAAGAGAAGTAAAGAGGTGAAAATAGCGATTAAAAAATATAAGGGAATTTATTTTGTAACTGTTGGAGGGGCAGGAGCTTATTTATCAGAAAGAATTAAAAGGGCAGAAATAGTAGCCTATGAAGACTTAGGACCTGAAGCGATATATTATCTTGAACTCATAAATTTCCCTGCAATGGTAGCAATAGATTCTCAGGGGGAAGATTTTTTTGAGCCATGATAACGGAAAAAATTCTTTTAAACCAGGCAGTATATTATGCTCCACGGGGAGAAGCAAGATTAATTCTTCTGGGAAATATTATTTTACATAGTTTTCTTTCTCCTTTTGATAAATTGATTGGAATAATAGGCGACAGTGGTTCTGGAAAATCTTTACTTATAAGGGGAATTTTCCCAGGCTTAAATTTAACCAATGATGATGAGGGAGTATATAGAAGACCTCTTCCCCTTTTGGAAGATTTTGAGAGAAATTCCTTTTATGAATTTATCTACCATGTAGATATAAGATTTGAAATGGCTTTTACCCCCATTTATCTTTTAGCAGAGGCAATTCTTAGAGCTTTAGACAAAGATAAAAAAGTTGTGGTGGAACACTTTGAAGTTATTTATCCCTATTTAAAAAGAAATGCAGATATTTTAATAGGCATTGGAGAAGAAGTTATAATAGTTCGCCCTAATATATTTGGTCCAGAGCCTCAAGAGATAGTAGATATTGTCTTTAAATCTTTGCCCTACCGATTGCAAGCTCACACTGCAGAAGACCTGACAGGACTCATATTGGAAGAATATGGATATTCAAGGTTAATAGAGGCTCATAGTGATGTAAAACATGGATTTGTGATCTCTTTAAAGGAAAAACCTTTATTAGATATCTCTTTCATAGAAAAAAGGGTAAGAGAATATATAACCAAGAATTTACCTGTTTCTTATTATAATCATCAACATATTAAAATTGGAGAAAAAATTATTAGATGCACAGGACCGCGACTTCATGTAGGAAGTACTGGAGAAATTAAAGAATTTTTTCTTTTCCCAGAATACATATATTCTCCTTCTGAAAATTGTTATCTTTTAGTTGGTTTTGTAAGTGAGGAAGAGTATAATAAAATACTTAAAAAACTCGGCGAGAAAGGGAAAAAATATGATACGGATAGATAAAAGGACAAATGAGGATTTAAGACCAATTAAAATTATAAGAAACTATCTTAAATATCCATTAGGCTCTGTTTTAATAGAAATGGGAGAAACAAAGGTTTTATGTTCTGTTTCTGTAGAAGATAAAGTTCCTCCTTTTTTAAAAGGAACAAATCAAGGTTGGCTTACTGCAGAATATGGCATGCTTCCTGGATCTACCCCTGAAAGAAAGGTAAGAGATGTGACAAAGGGAGTAATAAATGGTAGATCTCAGGAGATTCAAAGACTTATTGGAAGATCTCTAAGAGCGGTAATAGATTTGACAAAGATTGGAGAAAGAACTATATGGATTGATGCTGATGTAATCCAAGCAGATGGAGGAACGAGAACTGCTGCAATTTCAGGGGCTTTTGTGGCATTAGTAGATGCCTTAAATAAACTAAAAAAAGAAGGAGTTATTAAAGAGGTTCCTATAAAAGAATTTTTAGCTGCAGTTTCTGTAGGGATTGTGGATGGAGAGATACTCTTAGATCTTATGGCTCAGGAGGATATGAGAGCAGAGGTTGATTTTAATGTAGTCATGACAGAAAGTTTCAAGATTGTAGAAATTCAAGGGACTGCAGAAAAGACTCCCTTTACTATGGAACAATTGCAGAAAATGTTAAGATTAGCTCAAAAAGGAATTTCACAAATAATTGAGATTCAAAAAAGAATTTTAGGGGTATCATGAGAAAAATTATATTAGCTACTTTAAATGATAATAAAATAAAAGAAATAAAAGAACTTCTTCCTGAATTAAAGGAATTTTTATTATCCCCTAAGGATTTTTCTATATATAAGCTTCCTGAAGAAAAAGGGGAAAGTTATAAAGAAAATGCATATACAAAAGCACTATTTATCTCTGAAAGGACAGGATTTCCTTCAGTAGGGGAAGATTCTGGACTTGAAATTAAATTTTTAAATTCCGCACCGGGTATACATTCTGCAAGGTTTGGTGGAGGTATTCCTTTTTCAGAGAAAATGAAAATAATCATAGAAAAAATGAAAAATGTTCCTTGGGATGAGAGAACCGCAGAATTTATTTGCACTTTAGCTATTGTATTACCCCATAAGAAAGAAGAACCAATTTTTATAGAGGGAAGAGTTAAAGGTTTTATATATTGGGAACCGAAAGGGAACAATGGTTTTGGATATGATCCTATATTTTATTATCCTCCATACAATCGTACCTTTGGAGAGTTATCTTCTGAAGAAAAGAATAAAATAAGCCATAGAGCTCAAGCTTTCTTAAAGGCAAAAAGTCTTTTAGAAAAAATAATGAGAGGGGAGGAGATAGAGTGAAAGAGATAATTTCTACTGATAAAGCGCCTAAAGCTATTGGTCCTTATTCTCAGGCAGTTAAGGTGGGGAATTTTGTGTTTATCTCAGGACAGATTCCTATTGATCCAAATACAGGAAGGGTAGTGGAAGGAGACATAAAGGAACAAACAAAAAGAGTTTTGGAAAATATAAAGGGAATATTAGAAAGTCTTGGAGTTTCTTTAAACAATGTAGTAAAAACTACAGTTTTTTTAAAGAATATGGATGACTTTTCTTCTATGAATGAGGTATATTCTTCTTATTTTACTGAAAATCCTCCTGCAAGATCAACTATTGAGGTATCAAGATTGCCTCGGGGAGTTGATATTGAAATAGAGGCTATTGCAGTCTTATAAAGGTAGAAAAATGATTCCTTTAAAAGATAATATTCCTTCAAAAAGATATCCTTTAATAAATATAGTTTTAATTATTATCAATTTTACTATATTCTTTTGGGAATTAAGTCTACCAGGAAACTATAGAGAGTATATTTTTTGGAAGTTTGGATTTATTCCTCAAAGGTTTTTTGAAATAAGTTTGCTACCATCAAGTGTATTAACATTATTTTCTTCTTTATTTCTTCATGGTGGTTGGGCACATATTTTGGGAAATATGCTTTTTCTTTGGATCTTTGGAGATAATGTAGAAGATAGTATGGGACACTTTAGATATCTGTTTTTTTATTTAAGTGCAGGAATAGTTGCAAATATCATTCAGGGTTTTTTTAGCTATAATAAACTTATTCCTACGATTGGAGCAAGCGGGGCTATAGCAGGAGTTTTGGGAGCATACTTAATTTATTTTCCAGGAGCAAGAATTCTTACCTTAGCTTTTTTAGGTTTTTTTATAGAGTTTATATACATTCCCGCAAGCTTTTTCTTAATCCTTTGGTTTTTAATACAATTTTTCTCAGGTATGTTTTCTTTAGCTCTTTATGAAATAACAGGAGGAGTTGCTTGGTGGGCTCATATTGGAGGATTTGTCTTTGGATTGATAATAGCACCAAAGTTAAGAAGGTATAGAAGATACCATTTTTATTACTTTTAAAGGGGGTTTAAATTATGAGTTTTTGGGATATTTTCTGGATAATATTCTTAATCTCAGCAATCTCTCCTGTAATTAGGCAAAGAATAATTGAGGCAGAAAGATATAGAATTATTCAGTCTTTAGAAAGAAAGAGAGGTTCTCGAGTCATCACTTTAATTCATCGTCAAGAAGCAATGAATTTTTTAGGAGTTCCCATTGCAAGATACATCAATATAGAAGATTCTGAGGAGGTTCTTCGTGCTATAAGACTTACTCCTGATGATATGCCTATAGATTTAGTCTTGCATACTCCTGGAGGATTAGTATTAGCTGCAGAACAAATTGCACATGCTCTTAATCAACATAAAGGGAAAGTTACTGTATTTATTCCTCATTATGCTATGTCTGGTGGAACATTTATTGCTCTTGCAGCAGACGAGATTGTTATGGATGAGAATGCGGTTTTGGGTCCTGTAGATCCTCAAATAGGAGAATATCCAGCTGTTTCTATCTTATCTGCTATTGAGAAGAAAGGTGTAGATAAGGTGGATGATAAAACTTTAATCTTAGGAGACATCGCCCAAAAGGCAATCAAGCAAGTTAAGGAGGCAGTTTTTGAACTTTTAAAGGATAATATGCCTGAAGAAAAAGCAATAGAAATTGCTGAAATATTAGCAAGTGGGAAATGGACTCATGATTATCCTATAACTTTAGAAGAAGCACAAAAAATTGGATTGCCAGTAAAAGTAGGACTTCCTCCTGAAATTTATGCTTTGATGAGCCTATATCCTCAAACTCAAACAGGAAGACCATCAGTTCAATATATTCCTGTTCCTTATAGAAGTAAGCAAACTTGACATAAAAATTTTTAAATGATAACCTATATATGGTTTAGCAGTCCCTAATGAGGAGTGCTAAAAGTGTTAGATGAAAGAAAACAAAAAATTTTGAGAATAACAGTTAAAGATTATATAGAATCTGCCCAACCGGTAAGCTCAAGAGTATTAGCCAAAAAGTATCATTTGGGTTGGAGTCCTGCCACTATACGTAATGAAATGGCAGATTTGGAGGAAGCAGGATATTTAATTCAGCCTCATACTTCTGCGGGAAGGATACCATCAGATAGAGGTTATAGGTTTTATGTAGACTTTCTTATGGACATTGAGCCTCCAACCCCAGAAGATATAGAATATATAACTTATTCTTTTCTCTGTCCCTTAAGTTGGGAAAATTTATTACAACAAGTAGCAGAGGTCCTATCTCAGAGAACTGCATTTATAGGAGTTGTTCTCTTCCCCCAATTGAATTCTACTTTTCTAAAAAAGATAGAGTTAGTTGAATTGAAAGAAAATGTGGTTTCTTTGATAATGACCACATCTACAGGAATAGTTAAAGAAAGAATTATTAAATTGTCAAATCCCTTGCAAGAATTTGAACTTTACTATATTAAAGAAAAACTTAATAGAAGTTTTTCAAATAAAGAACTTCAAAAGGTTTATTGGCTATTGTTAGAGAAGAAGATTCCGCAGAGTATTCCTCTCGAAATTTATCAGGGTTTGGAGCAGTTATTATGGGAAGTATTAGAGAAAGAAAAAGAAGAGGGAGTTTTTATTGCAGGTATATCTCGAATATTTAAACACTTAGAATTCCAAGACATAAATAAAGTTAAAGACTTGTTAAGTGTCTTAGAGGAGGAAAAAACGCTTGCTTCATTATTATTTTCTGCTTTTTTAAATCATGGTTTAACAATACTTATTGGAAATGAGATTGGGATTTCAGAATTAAGTGATTGTAGTGTTGTTACTACAGTTTATTCTCTTAAAGAAAACGTTATTGGAACCCTTGGAATGATTGGACCAAAAAGGATGAAATATGAAAGAATTTTAAGCCTTGTAGAACTAATGGGGAAGGTACTGTCAGAGAAATTGAGCGAAATCTTTGAAAAATAGTAATGACTCCTCTATTTTTTGCGGATAAGTTTTTATCTCCAAATTTTTTAGTTTTAGAAAATAAGGATGAGGTTTTTCATCTAATAAGAGTTTTAAGATATAGAATAGGAGAAGAAATAGTTTTGAAAGCTCCTAATGGATGTTTATACTTAACAAAGTTAAAAGAAGTTCAAGGAGAGAGAGCAATTTTTGAAATTATCTCAGAAGTAGAAAAAGACCCTGAAATAAAGTTTGAATTATTTTTATGCCAAAGTTTGCCAAAACTTGATAAATGGGAATGGATTCTTGAGAAAGGAACAGAATTAGGGGTTAGTGGCTTTTTTCCTTTACAAACAGAAAGAAGTATAGTAAACTTAGAAAAGGATCGTTTAGAAAAAAAATATAAAAGATGGAAAAAAATTGTTGAAGAAGCAGTGAAGCAAAGTGAGAGAAGAAGAGTCCCAGAATTATATCCTGTTCAAAGGCTGGAAGATTTTTTAAATAATATAAAAGGGAAGGGTAATATTTTAGTAGCTTGGGAGAAGGCAAATTTAACTTTAAAAAAAGTTATTGATAATATAAATGAGAAAATATATTTATTTATAGGTCCTGAAGGAAGTTTTTCGGAAAGAGAAATTGAGCTTTTAAAAGAATATGGAGGTATTTTTTTTAATATGGGACCGAGAATATTAAAGGTTGAAACAGCAACAATTGTTGCTCTTTCTCTGGTTTTATATGAGAAGGGAGGTTTAGGTTTAGAGTAAATCCTTGGATATAAAAAGTATAAGTTTCTACACTTTTGGTTGTAAAGTTAATCAATATGAAACAGAAAAATTAAAAAGCTTAGCTCAGAAAGAAGGATGGGAAGTAAAACCTTTTGGGGTTGAGACTGATTATATTTTTATCAATAGTTGTGCTGTCACTCATGTAGCTGAGAGAAAGGCAAGACGTCTTATAAAATTTTTAAGAAACAAGTTTCCAAATTCTAAAATAGTTCTTGCAGGATGTTATCCAGAAAGAATGAAGGATTCTATTCCTAATCTTGATATAGATATTCTTTTGACTAACAAAGAAAAATGGGAATTTTTTAATGGTGATGAATTTTCTTTTATTCCTCCTTTGCCTCAAGAAAGAACCAGGGCTTTAGTAAAAATTCAAGATGGATGTAATCAGTTCTGTAGTTATTGCATTGTTCCATACTTAAGAGGAAAAGAAAGAAGTAAGCCATTAGATTTAGTTATATGGGAAATAGAAAACCTTATAAATTTAGGGTATAAAGAAATTGTTATTACTGGAGTAAGATTAGGAGCCTATGGGCACGACTTTCAGGATAGAGATGCTCTTTCAAAGCTTCTTCAAAAGCTTATTCAATATCCTGAGTTAAAAAGAATTCGTTTAAGCTCTATAGAACCTATGGATATTACACCATCTTTAATAGAATTAGCATCAGAAGAAAAAATATGTAGACACTGGCATATACCTCTTCAAAGTGGAGATGATGAAATATTGAAGAAGATGCGAAGAAGATATAATACTTCATACTATTATGAGATAATCCAAGAATTAAGAAAAAGAGTCCCAGATATTGCCATTGCTACGGATATCATTGTAGGTTATCCTGGGGAAAATGATATTAATTTTGAAAACACTGTTAATTTTATAAAAAAAATTGGATTTATGAAACTTCATGTGTTTCCCTTTTCTCCAAGACCTGGGACTTTAGCAGAAAAAGAAAAGCCTCTTCCACCTGATATAGTCGAGGAGAGGAAAAAATTACTAATTTCTTTAAGCGAAGAATTATGGAAAAAATATGCAGAGAGATTTATAGGAAGGGAAATGGAAGTTTTAGTGGAAGAAGTTGAGCATGGGTTAGCAGAGGGATTAACAGATAATTATTTAAGAATAGTTTTTCATGATACTTCTGTGAATAAAGGAGATTTTGTAAAAGTTTATTTAAAAGAGATTAATAAGGAAAGGGTCTTTGGAGAAAGGGTGAGGGATATTTTAACTGTTAAAACTTAAAGTTATTTTAAAGAAAGGAGGGAAAGTTATGACAGAAGTAAGAGTAGGAAAAGATGAAAGTTTAGACAGCGCTTTAAAGAGATTTAAGAAAAAGCTTCAGGAAGATGGAGTTTTGGCAGATATTCGTAGGCATGAATATTATGAGAAGCCCAGTGAAAAGAGAAATCGTAAAAGAGCACAAGCAAAAAGGAAAAAATAAGACTTAAATAAATTAAAGATGGAACAACCTCTAACAAGAACTGAGATTATTTTACCTAAGGGCTTTTTAATAATAGAAAGAGGAAGAAGGTTGATAGAAGAAGTAAAGGACTGGCAAAATGAATATCAAATAGAGATACTTTGGGACGAAGATAAGGTAATACTTCAAGGCTCTGCAGAGTGGGTTAACAAAGTGGTAGATTATATTACAGGATATATAAATGACAATACTAAGATTGACAATAGGACAGGAAGTAAAATATTAGTATTAGAGAAAAAGTTAGTAAGAGTTTCTTCTCCAGGTCAAAAAAGATATATTGAAGCTTTGGAGAAAAAGGATATTGTCTTTGTCATAGGTCCTGCAGGAACAGGTAAAAGTTATCTTGCAATTGTAGCGGGACTAATATTCTTAAAAGAGGGGAGAGTAAAAAAGATAATTTTAACAAGACCAGTGGTAGAAGCAGGAGAAAAATTAGGGTTTCTGCCAGGAGATTTGCAACAGAAGACCAATCCATATTTAAAGCCCTTATATGACTTTTTAGAGGAGTTTTTAGGATATGAAAGGTTGGAGAAACTTTTAGAAAAGAAATTGTTAGAGGTTGTTCCTCTTGCTTATATGAGAGGCAGAACCTTTAAGGATGCTTTTGTCTTATTAGATGAGGCACAAAATACTACCCCTTTGCAGATGAAGATGTTTCTTACAAGATTTGGTTCTGGAAGTAAAATGGTAATAACTGGAGATATTACCCAAATTGATTTAGAAAAGAATCAAAAATCTGGGCTTCTACAGGCGTGGAAAATCTTAAGGGATATTGATGAAATTGGATTTGTAGAACTCACCGAGGAAGATATAGTGAGGCATGATCTGGTAAAGAAGATTGTTATAGCTTATGATAAATGGGAGAAGGAACAAGGTGAGCTTAGAAATATTTAATATTGAGGAAAGATTGAATAAAAAAGAGAATGAGAAGTTGAAGAGGTTTTTAAAGGAAGTTTTAAAGAGAAAAGGACTTTCTCCAATAAATTATGATATTTCTATAGTTTTTGTAGATGATGAGAAAATAAGAGAATTGAACAAAAAATATAGAAATAAAGATAACCCTACAGATGTTTTATCTTTTAATTTGGGGAAAGATCCAAGAGGTAGAATTATCGGAGAGATATATATTTCTATACCTTCTGCTGAAAAGCAAAGTATTGAAAATAATAAGTCTTTATTGAATGAGATAGCCTTTCTCTCGTTGCATGGTGTATTACATATATTGGGATATGATCATGAAACTTCTTTGGAAAGAGAAGAAATGGAGAAGGAAACTCAAAATTTGTTAAAATATTGGATACACCTATGAAAACAAGAAATTTTAGCGAAAGTCTTAAATTTTCTATCGAAGGGATATCATGGGGCTTAAGATATGAGAGAAATATTAAAATTCAATTTATAATAGGGATATTGGCCATTATTGCAAGTTTTGTCTTTAAGATATCCCAGGTGGAGTTTTTATTTGTTTTATTATGGATTGGATTAGTATTAAGTGCAGAGTTTTTTAATACTGCTATAGAAAAGGCGTTGGATTCTTATTATGACGAGTTTTCGCCGAGCATAAAGATTATTAAAGATTTATGTGCTTCTGCAGTTTTTATTTTAGCTCTTTTAGCTGCTATCTCAGGAGTTTTAATATTTCTTCCTCATATAATTTCTTTTTTTGAAATATTATTCAAAGGAGTGTGAAGGTATCTGATTTTTCTTCTCCTTTTTATTCTTCTTTCCTTTTCAGCTTTTTTCTCAGCCTTAGAAACCTCCTTAGTTTCTTCTACTAAAATAAAGCTTCATCACTTAGCTCAAGGAGGGGATAAGAGGGCAGAGAAGCTTTTAAAATTATTAGAAAATACCCAAGAGGTTTTAGCTACTATACTTATTGCCAATAATATTGTAAACATTCTTATCGCTTCCTTAGTTACTAAGCTCACTTTGAATTATACTCAAAACTATGGCATATCTATAGCTACTGGCTTATCTACATTCTTTATTGTAATCTTTGGAGAAATGATTCCGAAAACTTTTGGCCTTAAATATAAAGAAAGATTTTCTCTTTCTTTTTTCTATCTTTTCTATCCTATTTATATTATATTTAAACCAGTAACTCAAATATTCTTACTTTTCAGTAGTATTTTTTATCATATCTTGGGACAAACCTCTGAAAATATCTCTCCTTTTGCTACTATTGAGGAATTTATAACCTTAGTTAATATGGGAGAAAAGGAAGGTATAATTGAAAAGGAAGAGAAAGAATTTATAAATAATGTTATAGAATTTACTGATACAGAAGTCCATGAGGTTATGGTTCCAAGAATTGATATGGTGTGTGTAAGTATTGATGATTCTTTAGAGGAGGTCTGGAAAAAGATAATTGAGGAAGGACATTCTCGCTTGCCTGTTTATGAAGGAACTATTGATAATATTGTAGGGATAATACATGCAAAGGATGTGTTAAGAGCTTTAGCAGAGAAAAACCTAAATAAGGGTTTAAAAGATCTCATAAGAGAAGTAATGTATGTTCCTGAGAATATGAAAATTAGTGATCTTTTTAATGAAATGAGAAAAAGGAAAGCTCATATGGCAATTGTAGTAGACGAATATGGAGGAACAGCAGGATTAGTAACTTTAGAAGACCTTTTAGAAGAATTAGTTGGAGAGATAGAAGATGAATATGATAGAGAAGAGAGAATGTTCTCTTTTATTGATAGGAATACTATTTTGGTCGATGCTAAAATGAATATCTATGAGTTAAATGAGCTTTTAGAAGAATACTGGAAAGAGAAACTTCCTGAAACAGAATATGATACTGTAGGAGGCTTAGTTTTGGATATATTAGGAAGAGTTCCTTTAAGAGGGGAAGAAATAAGATTGGGAAATTTAAGTATTAAAATAGAAAATATGAGAAGGCAGAGAATTGAAAAAATTAAAATTACATGTAATAAAGAATTAGAAGAAAATAACAGTTCTGAGGTGGTAAATGACTAAGTATATAGTTATTACTGGTGGTGTTATATCTTCCTTAGGTAAAGGTTTAACTACTGCTTCCTTAGGGAGAATTTTAAAGAGTAAGGGTTTTTCTGTCACTGCACTAAAATTTGATCCATATATAAATGTAGATGCAGGGACGATGAATCCTTATCAACATGGAGAAGTCTTTGTAACAGAGGATGGTGCAGAAACAGATTTAGATTTAGGGCATTATGAGAGATTTTTAGATGTAAATCTCTCTGCTATTAATAACGTTACCACTGGTAAAATATATTCAAATGTAATAATGAAGGAGAGAGAAGGCAGATATCTAGGCTCTACTGTCCAGATTATTCCTCATATTACTGAAGAAATAAAAGCAAGTATTTTAAGAGTTGCAGAAGAAACAAAAGCAGATGTGGTTTTAGTAGAGATTGGAGGAACAGTAGGAGACATAGAAGGTCTTCCTTTTTTAGAAGCGGTAAGACAATTCAGAAAAAATGTAGGTAAGCAGAACTTAATATATATCCATGTGACTTTAGTCCCATCTTTGTTTCCTACAGGAGAACTAAAAACAAAGCCTACTCAGCATAGTGTAAAAGAACTTAGAAGTATTGGGATTCAGCCAGATATTATCCTTTGTAGAGCAAAAGAAAAACTTCCCAAGAGTATAAGAGAAAAAATAGCATTATTTACCGATGTAGAACCCGAGGCAGTAATTAGTGGGGTAGATGTAGAAGATATATATTCTATTCCTTTACATTTTGAAGAAGAAGGAATGGGAAATTTAGTATGTGAGCTATTGGGCTTAGATAATAGAGAAAGTGATTTAAAAGAATGGAGAGAGATGGTAAATAAACCTTTAGATGGAGAAGTAAATATTACTATTTTGGGGAAATATACTACCCTTCCTGATGCTTATCTTAGTATAGTTCAAGCGTTAAAACATTCTACGAGACATTTAGGAGTTAAATTGAATCTTAGATGGGTAGAGTCTGATAAAGTAAATTCTGATAATGTAAATGAAGCTTTAAAAGGAACAGAAGGATTGTTAGTTCCTGGTGGATTTGGAGCCAGAGGAATAGAAGGTATGATTGAAGGAATAAGATGGGCACGAAAAAATAATATTCCTTTTTTGGGACTATGTCTTGGGCTTCAATGTGCAGTCATAGAATTTGCTCGTAGTATTGGTCTGAAAGGTGCCAACAGTAGAGAGTTTGATGAAAATACTTCTTATCCTGTAATTGATCTTATGCCTCATCAAAGAGAGGTAAAGGCAAAAGGTGGGACCATGAGATTAGGTGCATATCCATGTATTATTAATAAAAATTCTTTAGCATATCAATGTTATCAGAAGGAGCTGATTTATGAAAGACATAGGCATAGATATGAAGTTAACAATGATTTTAGGGATATCTTAGAGACCCATGGGATGGTATTTTCAGGACTTTCTCCGAATGGTGAATTAATTGAGATTATAGAATTAAAAGACCATCCTTTCTTCATTGCTACTCAGTTTCATCCCGAATACAAATCTAGACCTTTAAATCCTCATCCTTTATTTTTAGGATTTATTAAGGCTGTCTTAAAGGAGAAAAAACATGGATAATAGAGAACTTTGGAAAATGGCGAAAAGCGCTTTAGAATTTTCTTATTCCCCCTATTCTAATTTCCCTGTTGGAGCTGCTCTCTTAACAAAGTCAGGTAAAATATTCTTAGGGACAAATATAGAAAATGCATCCTATGGACTTACTATTTGTGCAGAGAGGGTTGCTATTTTTAAAGCAGTGAGTGAAGGAGAAAGAGATTTTCTTAAAATGGCTATAGTGGGAGTAAATGGAGAGGGTCTTTTCCCTTGTGGAAGTTGTAGACAAGTAATGGCTGAGTTTTCTATCGATTTAGAGATTGTTCTATATGATCCAAGGAAGGATGAGTTTAATTCTTGGAAAGTAAAAGAACTTTTGCCTTTAAATTTTTCTTTAAAGAGAGGTTAAAACTATGGAAATTACTACAAAATTGGCATATGTGGGTATCTTAGGAAAGCCTAATGTAGGAAAATCTACTCTTATTAATCTTTTGGTAGGGGAAAAAATTTCTATTATTGCTGATAAACCTCAAACCACAAGACAAAGAATCTTAGGAGTATTAACTTTAGAAAATAGAGCTCAACTAATCTTCCTTGACACTCCTGGTTGGTATGAACCAAAACATCTCTTAGGGGAATATATGATTAATGTTATAAAAGATACTTTGAAAGATTCTGATATTCTTTTGATCCTTATTGATTCTTCCAAAGATTTGGAAAAAGAGGATATTGTTTTGTTGGATCTAATAAAGGAGGAGAAAAAGCCTTATTTAGTTGTCTTGAATAAGATAGACTTAGTATCCAAAGGGAAATTAGAGGAAAGAGTAGAAGAGTTAAAAAATTTGGGAATATCAGAAGATAGTATTGTAAAAATTTCTGCCCTTTTTGGGACTAACAAGGATGAGCTCTTGGAAAAAATCATTGAAATATCCCCATATGGAGAATTCCTTTACCCTCCTGATATGATATCAGATCAAACTGATAAATTTTTTGTCTCTGAGGTCATTAGAGAAAAGATTATTCACTTAACCTATCAAGAAGTTCCTCACTCCACTGCGGTATATGTGGAGGAGATTTCTGAAAGAAAGAATGGAAACTTGATTTACATAAGGGCTACTATCTTGGTGGAAAGACCCACTCAAAAATCTATAATTATAGGAAGAGATGGAAATATGCTTAAAAAAATTGGTACTCTTGCTCGTATGGAGTTGGAGGATTATTTTAAGAAACAAGTTTATTTAGATCTATGGGTAAAGGTAAAGGAAAAATGGAGAAAGAAACCTGAAGTATTAAGAGAATTAGGATATCAATAAGGAGGATTTTTAATATGGATAGAAAAACTTTAGCAAAAATGATAGACCATACATTGTTAAGACCTGATGCTTCTTCAAAAGAAATAGAAGAATTCTGTAGAGAGGCTTTAAATTATAACTTCATGGCAGTCTGTATCCAGCCCTATTTTGTCCCTTTAGCATATAAGATTCTTAGAGATTCAGGAATAAAAATTTGCACTGTAATTGATTTTCCTCATGGGTTAAATTCCCCATCTTCTAAGGCGTTTCAAGTAGAAGATCTTCTTAAAAAAGGAGCGGAAGAATTTGATGTAGTTATTAATATTGGTGCATTAAAGGATAGAAATGAGAAGGTCTTAAGAGAAGATGTAAGAAAAGTGGTGTCTGCAGCTCAAGGAAGAATTGTTAAAATAATCATTGAAACTTGTTATCTGACTGACGAAGAGAAAATTTACATTACTAATATTATAAAAGAAGAAGGAGCTCATTTTGTAAAAACCTCTACAGGGTTTGGTCCAAAGGGGGCAGAAGTTAGAGATATTGCACTGCTTAAAGAAATTGCTCAAGATAAATTAAAAATTAAAGCATCAGGAGGTATTAGAACCTTAGAACAGGCTCTTCAAATGATAAATGCGGGAGCAGAACGTTTAGGTACTTCTCAAAGTATTAAAATTCTGCAGGAGTTAAATGAGTAGATATTATTTTGAAGAAGCTATCATCTTGAGGTACCAAAGAATAGAAGATGCTAATCTTCTTCTAACTCTATATGGAAGAAGTAAAGGAAAATATAATGCAATAGCTCCTGGAGCTTTGAAAATTAAAAATAGGCTAAGAGGGAAAGTAGAACCATTTACATGGGGAAAGGGATATTTTGTGATAAGGAAAAATTTAGATTGGTTAATAAATTGGGAAGTTGAAGATATCTATTGGGATATTAGAACAGATTTAAAAAAGTTGAATTCTGTGGTAGGCATTGTTAATATTATAGAGAAAAACACCTCTTGGGAAAATCCTGATGAAAATCTTTTTCAAATGCTTTTAGATACTTTAAAATTGATAAGAGAAAAAAACCCAGAACATATTAAAGAAATTTTTTTTATTAAATTTCTTCAATCCCAAGGACTTATAAATAAATTCTCCCCAATTTGTGGTAAATGTGATAAATTATTGGAAAAAGAGGATATAATACGGTTAAATGTTTCAGAGAATAAAGTTTACTGTAAAAATTGTTCTTTTTATGGAGTAGCAATTTCCTTAGATACTTTAGAGAGTATAAATAAAATATTAACTTTGACTTTGTCTCAAGTGGTGAGTTTGAATATTTTAAAAGAGGAATTCGAGAAATTAATTAAAGAGTATGAGAATAACATCTTATAGGGGGAATTTTTATGTTGACTTTTCAAGAGATAATCTTTAAATTAAATGAATTTTGGCATAAACAAGGATGCGTAATTCAACAACCCTATGATATAGAAGTAGGGGCAGGAACCATGAATCCTGCAACCTTCTTTAGAGTATTAGGCCCAGAACCTTGGAGAGTTGCCTATGTGGAACCTTCTCGTCGTCCTACTGATGGAAGATATGGGGAAAATCCTAATAGATGGCAACATTATTATCAATACCAAGTAATATTAAAACCTTCCCCTCATAGGGTTCAGGAAATTTATCTTGATAGTTTAAAATACCTCGGAATAGATATTGAAAAACATGATATTCGTTTTGTAGAAGATAATTGGGAATCTCCTACTTTGGGAGCGTGGGGAATAGGTTGGGAAGTTTGGTTGGATGGTATGGAGATTACTCAGTTTACATATTTTCAACAGTGTGGAGGATTTGATCTTTTCCCAGTTTCTGCTGAGATTACATATGGTCTTGAAAGAATTGCCATGTATATTCAAGGAGTAGATGATTTTAAAGACATTATATGGCAGGGAGATATTACTTATGGTGATATTCATCTCCAAGGAGAAGTTGAACATTGTCATTATAACTTCTCCTTGGCAGATGTTGAAAGATTAAGACTTCTCTTTAATCAATATGAAGAAGAGGCAGAGAGACTTTTAAATCTTGGTTTGACTTTCCCTGCTTATGACTATGTATTAAAATGTTCTCATGTATTTAATCTATTAGATGCCAGAGGTGCTATAAGTGTAGTTCAACGAGCTCAATATATATCAAGAATAAGAAGGCTTGCCTACAAATCTGCAGAAAATTATTTAAAAAGCCGTGAAAACTTAGGATTTCCACTTCTAAAGAAGAATTGTTGGAAGGAGGAAGAAAAAATTGGGTAGGGATTTATTAGTAGAGATTGGAACAGAAGAGATGCCAGCAAATTTTTTAAGACCCGCTCTCTCTCAATTGGAAGAGTTAACAAAAAAGACTTTAATGTCTAAATTTCTTTCTTATAAAAACTTAAAAGTATACGCTACTCCGAGGAGATTAGTAATCTATGTAGAGGAGTTAGAAGAGTCTCAAAAGACACAGGAAGAAGAGATAAGAGGACCCGCAGAGAAAGTAGCATACAAGGATGGGAAATGGTTAGAACCTGCAATAAGGTTTTCTCAGCAGTATGGAGCAAGCATTGATGATCTTTTTATAAAAGATACTGATAAAGGTTTCTATGTTTTTTTGAAAAGAAAAATTCAGGGAAAACCCACAAAAGATTTGATTCCAGATGTAGTTAAAGATGTTATATCAAGAGTCAAATTTCCTAAAATGATGAGATGGGGAGACATAGACTTCATCTTTGGAAGACCAATAAAGTGGTTATTGATTCTTTACGGGGATGAAGTAGTTGATTTAGAGATAGCAAAAGTAAGAGCTTCTAATTTTTCCTATACTCCAAGATTTTTACCTGAAAAGAAGATACAGATAAAAAATCCTAAGGAATATTTTGATATTCTTGAAAAAAACTTTATTATTATAGATCAAGAGAAAAGAAGAGAAGAAATTTTAAGACAAGCTCAAGAATTAGCAAATAAAAAAGGATTTATTTTAGATTATTCCCCTGAATTATTGGAAGAAGTAACCTTTCTTGTGGAATATCCTACTGCCTTCTTAGGAGAATTTGATGAGAAGTTTCTTTCTCTTCCTGAGATTGTATTAAAAGTTACTATGGAAAAAAAGCAAAGATATTTTCCACTGAAAGACTCTAAGGGAAAATTAGTAAATTATTTCATAGGAATTAGAAATGGAACAGATAAAGATATAGATATAGTTAAAGAAGGAAATGAAAAAGTATTAAAGGCAAGACTATCTGATGCTGAATACTACTTTAACGAGGATAAAAAGGAACCCTTAGAGAATTATGTAAAAAAGCTTGAAGGAATTATATTTCACGAAAAATTAGGATCTATAAAAGATAAAGTAGGAAGAGTAAAAAAATTAGTCTTAGCTTTGGAAAAAGATTTTGATCTAAGCGAAGAAGATAAAAAGGTTTTAGAAAGGGCTGTGGAGTTATATAAAGCAGACTTAGGAACTCTTATGGTAAGTGAATACCCAGAGTTACATGGAATTATGGGAGAAATTTATGCAAGAATTTCTGGAGAAAAAGATGAGGTTGCAAGGATTTTGGGTGAATATTTTCTACCAAGAACATTAGAAGATAATGTTTCTTCCAATTTATTATCTAATATTTTAGGAATTGCAGATAGAATGGATAGTCTCACAGGATATTTTAAATTAGATCTTTTCCCCACAGGCTCTGAAGATCCTATTGGCTTAAGAAGATTAACTAATGGGCTTATAAAAATTTTGTGGGAAGAGGAATATAACAACATAAGTTTAAAAAAAGTTTTTGATTATTGTTGGGAAATTTATGAATTTAAAGATGAAAAAGAGAAAGTTTGGAGTAAAGCTGAGGAATTTTTTTCTCAAAGATTAAGGAACTTCCTATTGGAAAGGAATTATCCTATAGATTTAATAAATGGAGTATTGGCCTTGGGATTTGATTCTATATTAAAAGTAAAGAGAAGACTTGAGGCTTTACTCGAGTTACAGAAAAACCTAGATTTATATGAAAAAGTTTATCTTTCTGCTAATCGTTTAGCAAGAATAATTCCAAAAGATTTTATTCCTTTAGAGAAATTGAAGGAGGAATTCTTAAAAATTAATGAGGAAGTAAAACTTTATTCTAAATTTTTAGAGGTGAAGGAAAAATTTTTAAAAGATCTTGAAGAAGGGAACTATTTGAAATTTCTGAAAAGTGAAGACATAATAGATTTAGTTGAGAGTATAAATAATTTCTTCGATAAAGTTTTAGTTATGTCGCCAGTTATAGAGGAAAGGGAAAATAGATTATCTCTAATATCTTCGCTTAAAAATATTTTTTGGGAGATTGCTGATTGGAGTAAGATAGTAAAAGTTTAAAATTTTATTAAAGTAAATTTTACCGTCTTTATGATATAATTTGAAAAGATATATAAAAATAAAAAGTTGGGAGGAGAAAGGATGGAAAAAAAGAGAGTATATCTATTTGACGAAGCAGATGGTAAAAATAGAAACCTATTTGGTGGAAAAGGTGCAGGACTTGCTGATATGACTAAAGCGGGACTTCCTGTTCCGCCTGGTTTCATTATCACTACTGAGGTCTGTAAGGAATATCAAGAACTTGGGAGAAATTTACCTGAAGGGCTTATGGATGAAGTCCTTCAAGCTATGAAAAAAATAGAAGAAAAAGTAGGAAAGAAATTTGCTGATCCTTCTAATCCTCTTTTAGTCTCTGTTCGTTCTGGAGCTCCAATTTCTATGCCTGGAATGATGGATACTATTCTTAATCTTGGACTTAATGATGAAACAGTAGAGGGATTAGCAAAAGTAAGTAATAACGAAAGATTTGCTTATGATTCCTATCGTAGATTTATTCAGATGTTTGGAAATGTGGTTCTTGGAATACCTCATGAAAAATTTGAAGAGATTTTAGACCATTATAAAAAAGAGCAGGGAGTCAAATTAGATAGTGAACTTACTGCTGAATCTTTAAAGAAAGTTGTAAAAGATTATAAAGAATTGGTAAAGAAAGAGACTGGAAAAGACTTTCCACAGGATCCATATACTCAATTAGAACTTGCTATAAGAGCAGTGTTTGATTCTTGGAATAATGAAAGGGCTATAAAATATAGAGAACTTCATAATATTCCTGATACCTTAGGAACTGCTGTAAATATTGTAACCATGGTTTTTGGAAATATGGGAGACGATAGTGGAACAGGTGTAGCCTTTACAAGAAACCCTTCTACTGGAGAAAAAGAATTCTATGGTGAGTATTTAACCAATGCTCAAGGTGAAGATGTGGTAGCTGGTATTAGGACGCCTCAACCTATATCAAAGTTAGCAGAAGAAATGCCGGAAGTTTATAAACAACTATTAGAAGTTAGAGATTTATTAGAGAAATACTATAGGGATGTTCAAGATATTGAATTTACCATTGAAAGAGGAAAGCTTTATATGCTTCAAACAAGGAATGCAAAGAGAACTGCAAGAGCTGCAGTAAAAATTGCAGTGGACATGGCAAAAGAAGGTTTGATAACAAAAGAAGAAGCTATTTTAAGAGTTTCTCCAGAACAAATAAACCAATTATTACATGCTCAAATTGACCCAAACGCTCCTAAAAAAGTTATAGCTAAAGGACTTCCCGCATCTCCTGGAGCTGCTTGTGGTAAAGTTGTATTCTCTTCAAGAGAAGCAGAGAAGAGAGGAAAAGAAGGAGAAAAAATTATTCTTGTGAGACCTGAAACAACTCCAGATGACATTGGTGGATTAGCAGCCTCTCAGGGAGTTTTAACAAGTAGAGGTGGAATGACCAGCCATGCTGCAGTAGTAGCAAGAGGAATGGGTAAACCTGCGGTAGTTGGATGTGAAGCTATTCGTATAGATCTTAGTAAGGAAGAGTTTAGAGTAGGTGACATAGTAGTGAAGAAAGAAGATGTTATTACTATTGATGGTTCCACAGGAGAAGTAATTTTAGGAGAAGTTCCAATGATCCCACCTGCTTTAAGCGAAGAACTTAAGGAGTTATTATCCTGGGCAGATAAGGTAAGAAAGATTGGAGTAAGGGCAAACGCTGATACCCCTGAAGACGCTCAAAAGGCTTTTGAATATGGTGCAGAAGGTATAGGACTTGCAAGAACAGAACATATGTTCCTTGGAAATAGATTGCCACTGGTCCAAGAAATGATTCTTGCAGAAACTGAAGAGGAGAGGAAAAAAGCATTAGATAAGCTTCTTCCAGTTCAAAGAGAAGACTTTATTGGATTATTCAAAGCAATGCAAGGGAAACCAGTTACAATCCGTTTGATAGATCCACCACTCCATGAATTTTTACCACCATTGATTGATCTTACAGTGGAAGTTGAATTAATGAAAGCTAAAGGAATTACTGGAAAAGAATTAGAAGAAAAAGAGAAACTACTTGCTGTAGTAAAAAGACTTCATGAATTCAACCCTATGATGGGATTTAGAGGTTGTAGATTAGGAATGATATATCCTGAGATATTTGAGATGCAGGTAAGAGCAATAATGGAAGCAGCAGTTGCAGTAGCTAAAGAGGGTCTTCCTGTAAAGCCAGAGATAATGATTCCAGTGGTAGCGTTAGAGTCTGAAATGAGAGTTCTTGGAGATTTAATTCATAGAATAGCAAAAGAAGTTATCGAGAAGAATGGTATTAATATTGATTACAAAGTTGGAACTATGATAGAAGTTCCAAGAGCAGCTATTATTGCAGATAAATTAGCAGAAACAGCTGAGTTTTTCTCTTTTGGGACTAACGACTTAACTCAAATGACCTTTGCTTTTAGTAGAGATGATGCAGAAGGTAAATTCTTAGGAAGATATAGAGATAAAGGATACTTAGAACATGATCCCTTCGAACGTTTAGATAGAGAAGGTGTTGGAGAATTAATGAAAATAGCGGTAGAAAGAGGAAGAAAGACACGACCAGATCTAAAGATTGGTATTTGTGGAGAACATGGTGGAGATCCAGATTCTATAGAATTCTGCTATCTTATTGGTTTAGACTATGTAAGTTGTTCACCATTTAGAGTGCCTATTGCAAGACTTGCAGCAGCTCATGCTACATTGAAACATCAAAAACAAATGGCATATGTAGATAGAACAGTTTAGAGAGGTGATTAAAAGGGGGGAGAAAAATCTTCCCCCCTTTAAGATGCTAATAAGAGAACAGTTGGAAGAAAAAGAAAGGAAATTTCTTTCTCCATATGCTACCCTTAGTGTTAATTCTAAAGGAAGATTAATTCCAGAAGAAGAATGCTCCATTAGGACATGTTTTCAAAGAGATAGAGATAGGATTATTCACTCGAAGGCTTTTAGAAGATTAAAACATAAAACTCAGGTTTTTCTTGCTCCTGAAGGAGACCATTACAGAACAAGACTTACTCATACATTAGAAGTAGCGCAAATTGCAAGGACCATTTCAAGAGCTTTATTTTTAAATGAAGATTT
>JBNARO010000011.1:0-54179 GCA_049718665.1 Dictyoglomaceae bacterium
CTCTGGTAAGAGGACAAAAACTGCCTATATTCTCAGCAGCAGGACTTCCTCATGCTACCTTAGCAGCTCAAATTGCAAGACAAGCTCGTTTATTAAATGAGGAGGAAAAATTTGCAGTAGTTTTTGGAGCTCTTGGTATTACCTTTGAAGAAGCTAACTTTTTCATTGAAGAATTTAGAAAGACAGGAGCTTTAGAAAGGTCAGTGTTATTCATAAATCTTGCAGATGATCCTGTGATTGAAAGAATTGCTACTCCAAGATTCGCTTTAAGCTGTGCTGAATATTTAGCTTTTGATTTAGATATGCATGTATTAGTTATTCTTAGCGATATGACCAATTATGCAGAGGCACTGAGAGAGATTTCTGCAGCAAGAAAAGAGGTTCCAGGAAGGAGAGGATATCCAGGATATCTTTATACAGATTTAGCTACTTTATACGAAAGAGCAGGAAGAATAAAAGGGAAAAAGGGTTCCATAACTCTAATTCCTATTCTTACTATGCCAGAAGATGACAGAACTCATCCCATACCAGATCTCACAGGTTATATAACTGAAGGACAGATCTTCCTAAGCAGAGAACTTCATAGAAGAGGAATTTATCCTCCTATTGATGTTTTGCAGTCTCTATCTCGACTTATGAGAGGAGGAATAGGAGAAGGAAGGACTAGAAAGGATCATGGAGATCTTTCTAATCAGCTCTATGCAGCATACTCTCGAGGTTTAGAAGCGAAAGAATTAGCAGTAGTTTTAGGAGAAGCGGCATTAACAGAGGAAGATATGCTATTCTTGAAGTTTGCTCAGGAGTTTGAAGAAAAGTTTATTAAACAAGGAGAATATGAAAATAGGAGTATATTTGAAACTTTAGATTTAGGTTGGAAGCTTTTACATCTATTGCCAAGAAGTTCACTAAAGAGAATAAGACCTGAATATTTAGAAGAATTCTGGGGGAAGGAATAATATGCCTTTAAAAGTAAATCCAAATAGAATGGAGCTATTAAGACTTAAGAGAAGACTTGCTGTAGCAAAAAGAGGGCATAAACTTCTTGAGGATAAATTAGAAGGATTAATACAGAAATTCATGGAAGAGGTGAGAAATTATAAATTATTAAGAGAGGAAATATCTGAAAAATTTTTTTCCTTCCTATCTCTTGGGAGTTTTATTTATTTAAGGATACCTTCTTTTCAGTGGAAAGATTTGATCCTAATAAATGAAGGAGAAACTACTTTAAGAGAGAAGATAATAAAAGAAATGAATATTTCCATCCCTATAATAACTGTAGAAAATATTTACCTTCCTAAATATAGTCTCTTATCTACCCCTGAAACCTTAGATGAATTAACATTAAGATGGGAAGAACTTTTAGAAGGTTTAATAGCGTTGGCAAATAAAGAGAGGGAGCTTTTAGCTCTTTCTGAAGAGATTGAAAGAACAAAAAGAAGAGTAAATGCTTTAGAATACAAGCTTATTCCCCAGATTGAGGAGACAGTAAAATATATAACTACAAAGTTAGAGGAATTAGAAAGAGGAAATTTTGCAAGACTTCTCAGATTGAAAGAATCTTGATGATAAGTAAGTTAGCATGGAAGGAAATTGACCTATCTAATCTTGAACATAATCTTTCCATTATTAAAGACAAAATAGGAAAAGATGTAGAGATTATTCCTGTAGTTAAAGCAGATGCTTATGGGCATGGAGCAAAAATAATTAGTAAATTTTTAAGTAGAAAAGGAATTAAAAAATTTGCGGTAGCAACCATAGAAGAAGGAATAGAACTTCGAAGGTATGGAATAAAAAATACTATTATTATTCTTTCCCCCCAATTTTTGGATTCTATCCCCTATTTAGTAAAATATAATCTTATTCCTGTTATATCTTCCTTAGAATTTTTATCAGCCTTAGGGGAATATACTTCTTATAAAAATATAGAATTTTCTTTTCATTTAGGAATTGATACAGGAATGGGAAGAGAGGGAATAATGGAAAAAGATATAGATGAAGTTTTAAAAATAAAAGAAGATTATCCAAACTTAAAATTTGAAGGATTATCCTCTCACCTATCAAGTTCAGAAGACAAATTTGATCCCTATAATGAAAGGCAAGGAGAGATTTTTGAAAGAATATATAAAAAGCTACAAGAATTAGGCTGGAGTGGTTTTTGTCATTTTGCTAATTCTGGTGGAGTTTTTAACTTTCCAAGATTTCATTATCATGGAGTAAGACCTGGAATTGCTCTTTATGGATATGGAATGAGGGATTTAAAGCCTATAATGTCTGTAAAAGCAAGAATTACTCTCATAAAAGAAGTGCCAGAAGATTGGGGAATTGGATATAACCACACTTATATTACTACATCCCCTACAAAAATTGCTTTAATTCCTGTAGGATATGCAGATGGGTATAGAAGAGAGTTTTCCAATAAATCTCAGGTGATTATAAAGAATAAAATTTTTCCAGTTATTGGGAGAATTTCTATGGATCAGTTTTCAATAGATATTTCTTCTGATCCTTCTATAAAAGTGGGGGATTTAGCTACTCTCATGGGAAGAAGTGGAGATTTAAATGTAGATGCAGAAAAACTTTCTTCTTGGGCAAATACTATTCCTTATGAAATATTAACAAGTTTTGGTATGGCAAAAAGATTGGGAACTATTTACAAGTATAATGGAGAAATTATTGAAGATTTATAATTTTCTTGAGGTATTCTATTTCATCTTCTTTACTTTTAATACTTCCCTTTAAATGCTCTATAAACAGGTTTTTCAAAATTTCTCCCACAATTTTTCCTGGTTTTATTCCCATATTTATAATGTCTTTCCCTTTTAAATAAGGAATTTTCTTTTCTTTCAATTCTTTTATCTTTAATAAAATTTGGACTTTCTTTGGATCCTTAGACTTCAAACATAAGAAGAATATTAATTCTAATGGAAGATCAATCAGCTTTTTTATAGTTTCCTCATCTAACTCTTTATCTTTGTATTCAAAATAATTGTTTAATAAAAGAATAATTTTATGAGAAAAGTGATATTCTTTTAACCAATTTATAGCTTTTTCTTTTTCTACTTCACTTAAAAGATTTAGTATTTGAAGAGAAGTAGAATCCAAATTCTTTTCTTTTCTAAGTTTTTTATTTATTTCTTCAAAATCTGTAGGTAAATTTTTAACAGGAAGAAGATAGGAAAGGGCTTCTAATTCTTCCAATCTTCTCCATACTTTTTCAGGTTCTGGTTCTCTTAATACTAATAATATTTCTTCTTTTACTCTTTCTCTACTTAATTTTTTTAAGAATCCTTGAGAAATAGCATCTTTTAAGAGAGTAAAGGTTTTCTCTTCAAAGGAAAAATCGAGTCTTTTCTCTAATCTTATTCCCCTTAAGACTCTGGATGGGTCTTCAATAAAACTTAAATTGTGAAGTACTCTTAATTCCTTCCTTGATAAATCCTCAAGTCCACCATAAAGGTCTATAATTTCTAACCATCTATCAGGATTAAGAGAAAGAGCTAAAGTATTTATGGTAAAATCCCTTCTCTTCAGGTCTAACCAAAAAGATGTTCTTTCTACCTGGGGTAGTGCTCCTGGCTTTTCATAATACTCCTGTCTTGTAGATGCAATATCAATTTTTCTCCCATCTTCTAATAAAATCTCCGCAGTTCCAAACTCTTCATGAATTCTAATTTTCCCCTTTAATTTACCTATAAGGCTGTTAAGAAAAGGCTTTATATCTCCCTCTATTGTAACATCCAAATCCATATTGGGATATTTTAATAATAAATCCCTTACAAATCCTCCTATAGCATATACTGAAACGTTTAATTGGGAGGAAATTTCTTTTATATTTTGTAATATTTCCCACCAAGGAGAATTTCTAAGAATCTCTTCGTTTAATATGGCAATATTTCCTAAGGGTAAAGGGAGGTGATTTCTCAAAAAATGAAACTTTAATATATCTTGTCGTGTTATTATTCCTAAAATTCTCCCATCCTTTACTACAGGTACTCTTCCAATATCTTTTTCTACAAATAATTCCTCAATAAAGGATAAAGGAGTATCAGGATCTACTGTGATTACAGGCTTTGACATAAAAGATTTCACTTTCCTTTTTGATAATTTCATGTTTATAGCTTTTTCTACGTCTCTTCTACTGATAATCCCTACTAATTTCCCATTTTCTACTACACAAAGTCCTCCATACCCATATCGGATCATAATTTTATGAGCTTCAGATATGGTAATATCAGGGGAGATAGTTTCTACAGGATAGGACATTATATTTTTCGCCAAAAGATTATAAGGTAGTAATTTTTTAAGCCTTTCTCTTAGGTAATTTTCTATTTCATTTAGATCCCTATTTGTTAAAACTACTGTGGAAGCGGTAGGATGTCCCCCTGGATTAAAATCTTTTAGAACTTCTAATAGATTTATCTTAATAGTTCTTGATCTTCCCATTAGATATATCCTTTCCTTTATTTTTAGGAGAATAAATAAAGCGTCCGCATTTTTCTCATCCAATAATGTATGAGCTAAAATAGAAAGCCCTTCTATATATTTATCTCTTTCTAATGGAGCCCATAAAATTTTATATCCACTTATTTCTTCCTCTCTCGCATTTTGCATTAGATCATTCAAAAGATTTCTTTGTTCATCAGTTAATCTCTCTCTATTGTAGTAATTTATAATACTTAAATTTGCTCCCCTTTCTAAAAGATATCCTGCTACTTTAAGATCTCGAGAAGTAGTAGTGGAGAAAGTAAATCCTCCTGTATCCTGATATATTCCTAAGGCAAAAATAGTAGCCTCGATGGGATCTATAGGGATATTGTTTTTGATTATTAGTTCTACTAATATTGTTGTAGTAGCTCCCACTTCTTCTATATACTCTTTATCTCCCTTTATATCTCCAGACTTATGATGGTCATATATTTCTACGTATGGTCTTTTTTCTCCCTCAAATATTTTTTGAAAATCCCTTTCTATTCTATTTAGCCAATGATTGTCAACAAGAATAACTTTTTCTACTTTTTCTGGAAGCCTATCTTGAAATTTTAAAAAGTCTTTATATAGAGAATAAAATTCATATACTTTTCTCTCCATGCTTCTACTGGGAACTACCCATGCTTGAGGGAAAAGCTTCTTTCCCGCATATAAAGAAGCTAAAGCATCAAAATCTAAATAATTATGAGATAATATTACCTGCATGCGATATTATACTTTAAGAAATCTAATTCTTCTTTTAAAAGCTCTTTCACTATTATTATTTCCTCTCTTAAGAAAGTTTTATATAAAACTGGAATCTCTAAGTCCTTTCTATGGTCACTATAATATGCAGAGATTCTTGCAACCAGTTTTTTGTTTTCTTCATCTTCTATAGTAATATCAGGAACTAATACTACTGCACTGGGATCCTTTGCTTTAAACAAAGTGTCCTTTTCTCCAAAATAATTTAATAGCTTATCATTTTCATCTTTATTTCTTCCTACTATTACTTTCACATTAGAAGGCAAGCGAAAATGCCTTCCTATTTTTAAAAGTTCTAAATCCCTTCTTGTAACATCCTCTTTATTTTTAAGTAGATCCAAAAGTTTTTTAGAAAAAATAGGCTCAGTAAGGAGACATCCTCCAGCGGGGGTTGGTATATTTTCTAATCCTATTTCTTTTGCAAGTTCCAGCTGTCTTTTCCTGGATCTTCCTTGAATGTCTAAAAGTTTTTCTCTATCCACCCATTTTTCTCTTTCAGGCTTTGTGGGAGGAAGAAGTTTTGCAGAAAGAGGCCTTAATACGTAATCTTCTGCTCCTGAATATTTTGCTACAATATTTAAAGAATTCTTGTTTTGGGACATCGGTCTTTCTCCCAATACTTCTCCAGTGATTATAAAATCCGCATTATATTTTTTCATTAATTCAAGGGTCTTTCTAATCATAAAGGCATGACAATCAATGCAGGGATTTAAATTTTTCCCATATCCATATTTTGGATTTTTAAGTATATTTAGATATTCATCCGTTATATCAACAATTTCTAAAGGAATATTTAAAAACTTAGCAGACTCTATTGCCTTTTTAGGACTAAAGAAAGGAGTGGTAAAGTTTACTCCAATAACTTCAATTCCTTGTTTTAATATTAACCATACCGCTAAGGTGCTATCTAATCCTCCAGAGAGTAATGCTAAAGCTTTAGCTCTTTTTTCTCTCATAGCTTACTAACTGTCTTCTCGTCTAACCTTTTAATCACCTCCACAATCAATTTTTTGGCAGATAAAAAGTCCTCTAAATGGATAATACTAGCATGGGAATGAATATATCTTGCAGGAATTCCTATAACTATAGAAGGAACTCCTTTAGCATTTATATGAATTCTTCCTCCATCGGTTCCTCCTCTTTCTAATGCAGAAAATTGTAAAGGTATATTTAAGGATTCAGCAGTTTCAATAAATAATCTTCTAAGATTAACATTGGGAATCATAGTAGCATCGTAGAGAATTAACGATGGACCGTTTCCTAAGGATATAGGTTTTTCTTGTTCTATTCCCGGAACATCGGTAGCAATATCAGATTCTAAAACAATTCCCACATCAGGATTTATTAGATAAGAACTTGTAGTTGCTCCTCTTAAGCCCACTTCTTCTTGGACAGTAAAACTTACATATACACAATTAGGATGAGAGATATCTTTTAATTCTTTAAGAATCTCTATGGCTAAGGCACATCCTACCCTATCATCCCATGCTTTTCCTAAAAGAAATTTAGGATTAGAAAGGGGAGTAAATTCACTATATGGGATAATAGGATCTCCAGGTGCAACTCCCATTTTTTTTGCTTCTTCTTCACTTTTTGCTCCAATATCAATATACATGTCTTTTTTCTCTACCATTTTTTTTCTTTCTTCCTCTGTTAATATATGCGGTGGCTTTGATCCAATAACTCCTAAAATATCTCCTTTTGCTGTCTTTACTATAACCCTCTGAGATAATAATACCTGATCCCACCATCCACCTAAGGGAATAAATTTTAAAAATCCATCTTTTGTAATACTTTTCACTATAAACCCAATCTCATCCATATGGGCAGAAAGCATTATTTTAGGAGTTTCTTTTTCTCCCTTCTTTTTAATAATTAAACTTCCTAATCTATCTTCCATAATTTCTCCATATGAGCTTACATATTTCTTAATTACTTCTCTTATCTCTTTTTCATAGCCTGAAACTCCACTGGCTTCCGTAATTTCTTTTAGCATTCTTAAGATTTCTTGCTCCATTCTATTACTCCTCTTTCTCTAATATTTCTATAGGATAACCTTCTTTTTTTATTTTATCAACAATCCTATCTATCTGTTGAAAGTCTTTTGTCTCTAATGCAATTTCTACGGTGCTTTTTCCAATAGGAAATAAGGGATTTGCTCTATCCTGATGAATAGTATTTATATTCGCTTTTTCCTCTGCAATAATTTCTAAAATTTTAGAGAGTCTTCCAGGAGTATCTAAGACTTCAATCTTTAAATGAACTAATCTTCCTGAATGAATTAATCCATATTCAAGAATTCTTGAAAGGAGACTTACATCAATATTTCCTCCACTTAGTATTAACACTATCTTTTTCTCTTTAATATTTTGATAATTTTTTAACAATGCTGAAAGAGTTACCGCTCCCGCTCCCTCTACCAAGGTTTTTGCTCTCTCTAAAAGGAAAAGAATGCCTTGAGCAATCTCCATTTCGTCTACTAAAAATATATCATCTAAATATTTCTCAAGAATTTTTTTCGTAATTTCTCCAGGTTTTTTAACTGCAATTCCTTCAGCAATAGTAGAACAAGGTTTGTTATCTATGGTCTTGTTTTTAAAATCCTCATAATAAGTAGGAAAGGCACAACTTTGAACTCCATAAATCTTTACTTTTGGGTTTTGCTCTTTTATAGCTATACATATTCCTGCAGAAAGTCCCCCTCCACCAATAGGTACCAAAACTGCTTCTAAATCAGAAAGGTCATTAATAATTTCTAAACCTATAGTTCCTTGTCCCGCAATGATTTGAGGATCGTCAAAGGGATGGACAAAAACTAAATTCTCATCTTTTGCTATTTTTAAGGCGTACTGATAAGCTTCATCATAAAAAGCACCATAAAGAACTACGTTAGCTGAGTAACTTTTTGTGGAAAGGATTTTAACTAATGGAGTATTTTCAGGCATAACGATGGTTGCAGGAATAGAGAATAATTTAGATGCATAAGCAACTCCTTGAGCATGATTTCCTGCAGAAGAGGCAATTACTCCCTTGATATTTTTATTCAGTTGACTGATAAAATTAATAGCGCCTCTTATCTTAAAAGAGCCTGTTTTCTGAAAATTTTCATACTTTAGAAAAACCTCTTTTTGGGTCATATCACTAAAGGTTTGGGAGAAAGTTAATGGAGTCTTATGAATAAAAGGAGATATTCTTTCAAGGGCATCCTTGACCTCTTTCAAACTAATCATTTTTTCACCCCTTTATTAAAAATCCTTTGTTTACAAACCTGCACACTCTTATTTTAATCCCCTCTGGGTAATATATAGAAATTTTATTTTTTGCTATAGATAAACTATCTTGCTCTTTAAAAAGAGCAAAAATAGAAGAGCCTGTGCCAGAAAGAGAAACTAAAGGTGTAAATTCTTGTAAAATCTCTTTTATACCTCTTAATAAAGGATATCTTTTAAAGACTATATCTTCAAAGAAATTATAAACTTTTGGGATCTCTCCAATTTTTATCTTCTCAATCACCTCATCCCAATCCAAATGATAGCCTAAATTTTTAGAGTCAATTTGAGAATATATTTCTTTAGTTTTTATACCAAAAAATGGAGTAATCAAAAGCACAAAATAATCTGATAAACTGGGAAGTTTTGTTACCCTTTCTCCCCTTCCTTCTACTAAAGAAGTCCCACCATATAAAAAGAAAGGAATATCAGATCCTAATTTTATTCCCAGAGAAGAAAGTTCTTCTCTTTTTAGTCCTGCTTTCGTTATTAAATTTAATGCATATAAGATACTTCCTGCATTAGAACTTCCTCCACCAAGTCCTCCTTGAATGGGAATTCTTTTTAAGTGATAAATATAACAACCTGTTTTTTCCCCAGTCTTTTTAATAAAAGTTTTATAGGCTTTATATATTAGATTTTCTTCCAAGGGGATAGAATAATTGGATCTTAAGATAAAGTGAGGGTAGGGTAGGGACTTTATTAATAAAAAGTCTGATAAATCAATATTTTGAAGGACAATCTTCACATTGTGATAATGATCAGGTCTCCTACTAATTACATCAAGGAATAAAGTTATCTTAGCGTAAGAGTGAATTTTTATCATACTCTTCAATTAAATTGCTTAGTTCAATGTATTTTTCTAAGGATAAATTCTCTGCTCTCTCTTTAAAATTTATATTTAACCTTTCAAAAACTTCTCTCCATGGAAGATTAGGAAATTCTTTTTTTAAATTATTTAGCAAATATTTTCTTCTATACTTAAAGGAGGATTTTATAAGATTAAAAAATAAAGAGAGATTTTTTATTCTTTCAAACTTTGGAGAATATTTAAACTTCAATAAAAGAGAATCTACCTCTGGAATAGGAAAGAAAAAATGAGAAGGAACAGAACAGACCACTTCTACCTCATATGTTAACTCTAATAGAATGGATAAGGGGCTAAATTTTTTGCTTCCTGGCTTTGATGTGATCCTTTCTGCCATTTCTTTTTGAAGCATAAGGACCATTAAATCAGCATATGGTCCTTTTTTTAAATATTCTCCAAGAAAGGTTCCAGATATATAATAGGGTAAATTTCCAAAAATTTTATAAGGAGGAGCTATAAGTGAAGCCAAATTTATCTTTAAAATGTCCCCTATTATTATTTCCACATTATTAAAGTTTCTTGTATTTTCCCTTAAAATTTTCTCAAATCTTTTGTCTATTTCAACAGCAATTACTTTTTTTGAATATTTTGCTAACTCTACAGTCAATGTTCCAAATCCTGCTCCTATTTCTAATATTACATCAGACTCTTTTATCTCCCCAGAAAATAATATCTCTTCTATAATATTTTTGTTAACTAAGAAATTTTGTCCTAAGTTTTTTTTCAAAAAAATATTATTTTTCTTGAGAATATTAATTAAGGTTTCTTTATCTGTCAAATTCATTTCAATTAATTCTTTCTAATATGTAAACTGCTACCTTTCTTTTCCCAAAATTCAAAACCTCTCTTCTTGAGGGGTAAAGAAGATCAATCTTGTATCCTTTGATGGCTCCTCCAGTATCTCCTGCAATAGCAAAACCATATTTTGGAATATATAAAGGTGTTTTCAATGGGATTACTCTTGGATCTACCGCTATTATTCCTTTTTCTGCTTTCCATCCAAGAGCGGTTACATCATCTACCCCCCCTCCTTCCCATGGGTGGTATGCAGTAGCAGTCATAGTTAACAATTTTTTTGATCTAAAAGTTGCAGATCTAATTTTAAGATTTTTCAAAATAGGAGTTGATATTTCAAAGATAATTGGTTCTTTTTTGACTAAGACTTTACTACTTTTTAAAACTTTCTTTTCTAATTTTCCATTAACATATAATAAATACCATTCTTCTTCAATTTTACCTTCTTTTCCTCTTTCTCTCATAGTTTCTTTATAAATCTTCCCATATTCGACTTTAAAAATTACTTCTGGTTTTTCTGTAACATATTTTTTTATGATTTTTTCTTCTACTCTATCTATCTTTATTGTTTTCACATATGGAGTAATAGGGGTTCTGGGAGGAGGAGTTATTCTATCCTTTTTGTTTATTTTTATATTTCTTTCTTTAATCACTTCCCAAACAAAAGTTGCTTTTGTCTTAATCTTTATAGGTTTTTTATTTCCATCTATAATTACTATTTCTTGAGGAGCCTTTATCAACCTTGAGGGATCAAAACAAAATTTACTAAGTGTTCCTTTACTATTTCCTACTAAGAAATTGATGGTTAATATTACCAATAAAATCTTTCTCCTCATTGTGGTATAATTTTTCTAAAAAAGTGTTTTCCAACTCTTAATATTATAGGTTTCTCTATTTCTATTTCTAAATTAGAGTCTAAAATCTTTTTACCATCAATTTCTACTGCTCCCTGGGATATCAATCTTCTTGCCTCACTATTACTTTTTACTGCTCCTACGAGATTTAAAAGTCTTACGATCCAGACTTTTTTCTCATTTAAAACATACTCTTCTACATTTTCAGGTAATTCCTTCTGTCTAAAGATCCTTTCAAATTCCTCTTCTGCTTTTTTACTTTCCTCTTCTCCATGATACATTCTTACAATTTCCCTTGCCAGTCTTGCCTTTATATCTCGAGGATGTAAAATACCCTCTCTCAATCCCTTTTCTATTTCTTCAATTTCTTTTTTGGGTAAATCTGTTGCTAATTGGAAATATCTTATTATTAACTCGTCAGGTATTGACATAACTTTTCCATACATATTATTAGGAGATTCTGTAAGTCCAATATAGTTTCCAAGACTCTTACTCATTTTTTGTTTTCCATCAAGACCTTCTAAAATTGGCATAAGCATAGCAACTTGAGGTTCTTGTCCAAACTCTTTCTGAATTTCTCTTCCTACTAAAAGGTTAAATTTTTGATCTGTTCCTCCTAACTCAATATCTGCCTTTATAGCTACAGAATCGTAGGCTTGTAATAGGGGATATAAAATTTCATGAAGAAATATGGGCTTATTTTCTTTAAATCTTAATGCAAAATCATCCCTTTCCAAGATTCTCGCTACAGTATATTTAGAAAGAAGATTTATTACATCCTCCAATTTCATTTTTCCAAACCATTCTTCTTGGTATCTAATTTCTGCCTTAGATATATCCAAAATTTTCCCTACCTGTTCCTGATATGTTAATGCATTTTTCCTGACTTGTTCAGGAGATAAAGGCTTTCTTGTTTCAGATCTTCCAGATGGATCTCCAATTCTTGCAGTAAAATCACCAATTATAAAAATTACTTGATGTCCTAGTTCTTGAAATTGTCTCATCTTTCTTAAAACTACAGCATGTCCTAAATGTAAATCTGGGGCAGAAGGATCTGCTCCTAATTTTACTCTTAGAGGTCTTTTCTCTTCTCTTGCTTTTCGCAGTTTTTCTTCTAATCCATTCTCAGGTATTACTTCCACAGTATTATCCATTAATATTGAAAGTTCTTCCTCTATACTTATACTCTTCATTTTCTTACTCCTACCCCCAAAATTTTCTCTTTAATGTATGGATTTCTATCAATATAAATTAAGATAGGAAGACCAATCAAATAAGTTACCACCGCTTCTCCTATAGCAATATAAAGAACATTTAACCAATAAGGAAGTTTAAAGAAAACATGAAGATATAGACTTACACCAAGAGCGTTTACTACAATGGGAGGAATAGGAGCTAAATATATCTTTGGCATTTTATATGTTAAATATCCCGCAATTAAAGTGAAAAGACTTCCAAAGATAACATCGATCCATCCTGTAGGACTGAAAAAATTTGCTATGAAACATCCTATAAATAATCCTATAATAGATATGGGATCTATGAAAGGAAATACTGTAAGAAATTCTGATATTCTAAATTGTATGGGACCATAACTTATGGCACTAAAAATTAAGGTCAAAGCAATGTATATGCTAGCATATATTGCTATTCTTGTTAAATTTCTTGTAGACACTTATTCGCCTCCTTTATAAATTTAATATAATTTTAATATTTTATCATTTTTAAAAGAATTTTTCAACCTACTTATAATAGTCCCTTATAAATTTAATTCATGAGAAATACTTTTCATCGCGTCCAAACCTATACTTATAAATTCATTCAAGCTTAGACCAAATTCCTCACAAGATTTTATTTGCTCCCGGTTAGCTCCTCTTGCAAAACTTTTCTCTTTAAACCTTTTAAGGATAAATTCTGTGTCTAAGGGGGCTAATTTTTTATCAGGATGAACCAATGCAGAAGCAACAATTAATCCTGTAAGAGGATCTACAGCATATAATGCTTTCGCTAATAAAGTATCTCTGGGAAGCCCATGGATCTCATTGTGGGATTTAATAGCAGAAATAACCTCCTTAGGTAAATTATAAGGTCTTAATATTTCTTCGGATAAAAGACTATGCTTTTCAGGTTGTTTTTCTGTAAGTTCATAATCAATATCATGGAGTAAACCTGTTAACCCCCAAATTTCTTCATCTTCTTTAAAATATCTTGCAAGAGCTCTCATGATGGCTTCTACTGCTAACATATGTTTCAATAGATTATTGTTTTTAATATAATTTTTAACTAATTCTAAAGCCTCTTTTCTTGTCATTTCGCCCTCCTTAAAAATTTAATATGATAAAACCCATACTTCTGTGGACGTAGGTAAATTCTCTTTAGTAATCTCTATTTCTTTTTCTGAATATCTTTTAACAGGATACTTTACAAGGGAAAGAAAATTATCTACAGTTGCCAAATCAAACTTTAAATGGGAGGTCTTATAATGCATAGGAATTACAATTTTGGGATTAACCTTTTCTATTATTTCTACTGCCTGTTTTGCATCCACAGTATAAACTCCTCCCACTGGAATGCAAAGAATATCTATTTCCCCTAATTTTTCCATGTTTTCCTTTGTTAAAATATGACCTAAATCTCCTAAATGGGCAATAATTAACCCATCTATTGAAAAAACGAAGATATAGTTTTCCCCCCGCTTAGAACCTAAGGATTCATCATGGTAAGAACTTATACTTTTAATTTTTATCCCCAACTCTTCTTTCTCTACTTTTCCTTTTAAAGTCGTAAATTTTCCTTTTAAAAGACTTACTGCATTGTGGTCAAAATGTTCATGACTTATAGTAACAATATTAGGCTCTACCTCAGGAATAGGGTACCCTACAGATTTATCAAAGGGATCTGTCAGAATTTTTATTCCGTCTTTACTTGTAAATAAGAAACAGGCATGTCCATACCATCTTACTTTCATTTTTTATTCCTCCTTTTTACATTTTTTCTGGAGAGGAAACTCCTAAAATACTTAACCCATCTTTAATAATTATTCTAACACTGTCTACCAAATTGAGCCTTGCTAATGTTAAATCTTTATTTTCTGACAATACTCTACAAGAGTCATAAAAGGCATGAAAGGCTGTAGCGAGATTTAAAAGGTAATGCGGCAGGAGATGTATCTCTAAAGTCCGTGTTATATCTCTTAATCTTTCTGGATATCTCATAAGAATAAGTAGAAGCTCTTTTTCTTTTTCAGTCTTTAATAAATTTAAATTTGCCAAATCTAAATCTTTTAAATCTATTCCTCTTTCTTCTGCCTGTCTTAATATACTACAACAACGAGCATGAGCATATTGAACGTAGTATACAGGATTATCTAAGGTTTGTTTTTGAGCTAATTCAATATCAAAATCCAACTGACTTTCCGCACTTCTTAATAAAAAGAAAAATCTTATAGGGTCCTTCCCCACCTCCTCCTGTACCTCTTCTAAGGTTATGAAATCTCCTGTCCTTTTAGAGATTTTCACCTCTTCTTTTCCTCGAAGCAATCTTACCATCTGGACTAAGATTACCTCTAAAATATCAGAAGAATACCCAAGAGCTTGCAAAGACCCCTTCATCCTTTGAACATGAGCATGATGGTCTGCGCCCCATACATCTATTATCCAATCAAATCCTCTTTCAATTTTATTTAAATGATAAGCAATATCTGCTAAAAAATAAGTAGGAGATCCGTCACTTTTTATTAAAACTCTATCTTTTTCGTCTCCAAATTTTGTTGATGAAAACCATATGGCGGAATCTTTTTTATAAATATATCCATTTCTTTCAAGAATTTCTAATACTTCTTTTAACTTCCCTTCTTTATGTAAAGTTCTTTCACTGAACCAACAATCATATTCTACCCCAAAGTTATAAAGAGTTTCTTTAATATTTTCTAACATCTTTTTGAGAGCATATTCTTTAAAGAATTCTTTTTTTTCTTTTTCATCCATTTTATCAATCTTGTCTTTTTTCTCTAATAATTCCCTGGCTAAATCCTTTAAATATTCTCCCCTATATCCCTCTTTTGGGAATTCACATTCCATTCCTTGTAATTCTAAATATCTTGCATATAAGGATTCTCCTAATAGATCTATTTGATTTCCAGCGTCATTTATGTAAAACTCCTTTTCAACTTTCCAACCTACTCTTTTAAAAAGATTCGCTAAGGAATCCCCAATTACTACTCCTCGAGCATGAGCAATATGCATGGGTCCTGTAGGATTAATACTTCCAAATTCTACTTGTATCTTCTTATGACTCTCAGGGATTCTCACAAAGTTATCTAAATCTTTTCTAATGTAATTTATAATCTCTAAAAGAGTTTTGTGAGAAACAAAGAAATTTATAAAACCAGGTCCTGCAATCTCAATTTTTTCAAAAATATCTTTCGTTGACAGATTGTCAACTAATTCCTGTGCTACTTCACGAGGAGGTTTTTTGTTTTTCTGAGCTATTAACAATGGAATAGGAGTAGCATAATCTCCAAATTCCTTTTGTTTTGGAACCTCGATTATAATATCTATCTCGTCAACATTCAGTTCTCTTTTCTTTAACTTTAAAAGAGCATCTTCTAATATTTTTTGAATCTTCTCTCTTATCATCTCAAACTCTCCTTATTTTTTATAAGTAATTCTTTTTAAATTTTATTTAAAATATACCCCAGAAATCTTCTGAAAGCAATAAGGAGAGGATGTTCAAAAATTGGGTTTCTTGACTTTTGCTTTTGACGTATATAAAATTTAAGCAAAAAATGATAGAAAAAATAGCAAATAATTTATATGAAAAAGCAAATTTACTCCCAGAGGCACCTGGTGTATATCTCTTTAAAGATGCCCAAGGGAAAATTATTTATATTGGGAAATCAAAGTCTTTAAGGAAGAGAGTTCTTTCTTATTTTAAAGAGGATTCATCTAAAAATATACTTCTTCTTAGAAAGGCTGAGGATTTGGATTATATAATTACAGATTCTGAGACAGAAGCTTTTATATTAGAAGCTATTCTTATAAAAAAACATAGACCTATCTTTAATGTTCAGCTGAGAGATGATAAGCAATATCCTTTATTAAAATTAACATTAAATGAACCTTTCCCTCGGTTAATAATGGCAAGAAGGATTGAAGAAGATTCTGCAAGATATTTTGGACCTTTCCCTCAGAGTAGCACTGTAAGAGAAACTATTTCCTTGGTGAAAAAGATTTTTAATCTTAGGAGTTGCTCCTGGGATCTACCAAAAAGAGCCCCTAAAAGACCGTGTATTTATTATGATCTTAAAAGATGTTCTGCCCCATGTCAGGGATATCTCTCTCAAGAAGAATATAGAAAAATTGTTAATGAAGTCCTTCTGTTCTTAGAAGGGAAATATCAGGAGCTAATAGATAACTTAATAGAAAAGATGAATCTTGCAGTTTCAAATTTAGAATTTGAGAAGGCTATAAAATATAGAGATCAGATAAAATATCTTCAAAATCTTGGTGAAAAACAAAAGATTGTCTCCTTTAATAAAGAAGATAAAGATCTTATTCAACTTTATGTGGAAGAAGATATAGCAAAAGTTCTTATATATTTAATAAGAGATGGGAAATTGATAGAGAAAAGGATACATACTTTAAAAATTCCATTAGCTTATGATAAAAAAGAAATATTATCGGGTTTTTTGACCCAATATTATTCTCAAAGAGAAATCCCTGATATAGTAATTGTTCCTGTAGATTTAGACGAAGAGAAAATTGAGATAGAAGAATTTTTATCAAAAAGGAAGGGTTATAAAGTTTCTATAAGAGAGCCTCAAGGAGAAGAAGTAGATTTATTAGATATGGCATTAAAAGACTTAAATATTATTGAAATAAAAAAGGATAAAATATGGAATGAATTGTTAGAGCTTCAAAAGGTATTTAATTTAGAAAATATTCCATTATGGATAGAAGGTTATGATGTATCAAATCTTCAAGGGAAAGAAGCGGTTGGTTCTCGAGTAGTTTTCTATAAAGGACTACCTTATAAAGAAAAATACAGGAGATATAAAATTAAATTTGTTTCGGAAGAGCCTAATGATTATTTGATGCTTCAAGAGATAATGGAAAGAAGGCTTAAAGATACCGAAGATGAAATTTCTGATATTATTTTAATAGATGGAGGGAAGGGACAACTTAATGCGGTTCTGGAAGTATTTGAAAGATTAAATATAAAGCCAAAGCTTATAATAGCTTTAGCTAAAAAGGAGGAAGAAATTTATATTCCAAATAGGAGCGAACCATTTAAATTAAACAAAGATTCTCCTGCCCTTCATCTTTTACAAAGAGTGAGAGACGAGGCTCATAGGTTTGCTTTAAGTTATCATAGAAAATTAAGAACAAAGAAAATTGTGGACAGTAAAATTTTGAATATACCTGGGGTAGGAAAGAAAAGATTAAGGATTTTATTGGAAAAATTTAATTCCCTTGATGAGATAAAAAAAGCACCAAAAGAAGAATTTTTAAATATACCTGGAATTCCGAAGAAGTTAGGAGAAAGGATTTATCAATATCTTCATGATCAAAGCTAAAAAAATTTTTTGACAAAATTAAATAAAAGGAGTATATGGTGTATAATCAAATTAGAAAGGAGGTAATTTTATGGAAATAATAGTAGGAACTGATAAAATAAAAAGAGGACTTGCTCAAATGTTAAAAGGTGGGGTAATAATGGATGTTACCAATGCTGAACAGGCAGAAATTGCAGAAGAGGCTGGTGCGGTAGCTGTAATGGCTTTGGAAAGAGTTCCAGCAGATATTAGAGCTCAAGGTGGAGTAGCAAGAATGGCAGATCCAAAGAAGATAAAAGAGATAATGTCCACAGTTAGTATCCCTGTAATGGCAAAGGTAAGAATTGGACATTTTGTGGAAGCACAGATATTGGAGGCTTTAGGTGTAGATTTTATTGATGAAAGTGAAGTTCTTACTCCTGCTGATGAAAAATATCATATAAATAAACATCTCTTTAAAGTTCCTTTTGTATGTGGGGCAAGAGATTTGGGAGAGGCTTTAAGAAGAATTGCGGAAGGTGCGGCTATGATTAGGACAAAAGGAGAGGCAGGAACAGGAAATGTAGTGGAGGCAGTAAGACATATGAGACAAATAATGGATGAAATAAGAGCTTTAGCTCTTCTTCCTGATGAGGAATTGGTTACTAAGGCAAAGGAATTAGGAGCTCCTTTGGAAATTCTTATAGAAACAAAGAAATTAGGAAGACTTCCTGTAGTAAATTTTGCAGCTGGCGGTATTGCAACACCTGCTGATGCTGCATTAATGATGCATTTAGGAGCAGATGGGGTATTTGTAGGTTCTGGAATATTTAAATCAAAGGATCCAAGAAAAAGAGCAAGAGCAATAGTTTTAGCTGTAACTTATTATAATGACCCAGAGGTTCTTGCAGAAATATCTGAGGATTTAGGCGAGCCTATGCCTGGAATTGATATAAGACAACTTTCAGAAAAAGAATTATTACAAGTTAGGGGTTGGTAATTGCTATGAAAATTGGAATTTTAGCACTTCAAGGATCTGTAGAAGAACATAAAGCGGTCTTGGAGAAATTAGGGGTAGAAAATATATTAGTAAAAAAGGCAAAAGATTTAGATATTATAGATGGATTAATAATGCCTGGAGGAGAAAGTACTACCTTCTTGCATATCTTAAAAACTATGGAGATTTTTGAATATCTTAAAGAAAAAATCAAAAGTGGATTACCTGTGCTTTCTACTTGTGCTGGACTAATTTTGCTTGCAAAGCATATTGAAAATTACCCTACTCAGAATTCCTTAGGTATTTTAGATATTATTGTCTCTCGTAATGCTTATGGTCGCCAGAGGGAAAGTTTTATTACTTATCTATCCATTCCTATTTTAGGAGATAAGCCCTATGAGGCAGTATTTATTAGAGCCCCTCAGATAACAAAAGTAGGAGAAAAGGTTAAAGTTCATGCGGTTTTTCAAGAAAAACCTGTTTTTGTAGAAGAGGGGAATATATTAGGTCTCACTTTTCATCCTGAACTTACTGATGATTTAAGAATTCACAAGTATTTCCTTAATAAAATAAGCTAAGATGTTGTGTCAAAATTGTGGTAAAAAGCAAGTAGATCTTATTATAGAAATAAATGATGGAAATAAAAAGGAAAGGCTCTCTCTATGTAGAGATTGCTTTAAAGATTATTATCAAAAGTTCTTAAAAGATACTTTTAAAGAGTTAATAGAAATGATCGAAAGAAATTTCTTTGGAGAGAGCGAAAGTTGTCCCTATTGTGGAAAAAAATGGGAAGAAGTAGAAGAGACAAAAGAGGTAGGCTGCGCAAATTGTTATAAAGTTTTTAAAGACGACTTAATTAATATTATAGAAAAGATCCATGGAAAGAAAAAATATAAAGGCAAAGTTCCAAAATCATCAGGCACTAAAAGGGATGAAATTATAAGAAATAGAATTTTACTTTCAAAAGCTATTGAAGAGGAAGATTATGAGAAAGCGGCAAAGATTAGAGATTATTTAAGGAAGCTTGGGAAAGGTTGAAGTATGGAAAACATATTATATAAATACTTAGGTTGGCTTAAGGAAGATAATCAATATAGAGACATTTTTGTAAGGACGAAAATCCGCCTAATGAGAAATGTGGCGGATTTTCCTTTTCCAAATCAAGCAGGAAGTGTAAAGAGAAGGACTTTTCTAAATAAAGTAGAGTGGTTATTGAGAAATGATGGATTCTTAGAGAATTTTAATTTTATTCATTTTGATAAAACCTCTCCTCAATTTAAACAGTCCTTTTGGGAAAAAGGGATTCTTGATAAAGAACCTGTAGGAGAAGGGAAAGGTATACTGATAAATAAAATGGGAGATCTGAGTATACTGATAAATGAAGATAGTCATTTCCAGTTTCAGAAAATTCTTTCAGGTTTTGAGTTTGAAAATATATTATCTCAATTATATGAACTGGAAGATAAAATGTCAGAATATTTTGATTTTGCTTTTGATCCTAAAATGGGTTATTTAACTTCTCTTTTAAATAACCTTGGGCTTGGATTAAAAGTTACCTTTTGGGTTCATCTTCCTGGGTTATATCAAAAGGGGGAGCTTTCTAATATTATAAGGTCTTTAAAGTCTTCGAAAGTTTATGTCAAAGGTGTATATGAAGAGGAGGATTACTCTGTGGGAAATCTCTATGAAATTTCTATAAATGAGGGTTTATCTTCTGAAGACCAACTTTTTTCGAGAATAACAAAAATAGTGGAAAAAATAGTAAAAAAGGAAGAAGAAGCTAGAAAATTTTTGATGGAAGAAAAAAGAATATATATCGAAGATATAGTTGGAAAGTCCTTAGGACTTATAAAACATAGTAAACTCTTAAGTTTTAAGGGGAGTTTAGAATTATTGTTTAATATTAGATTGGGCTCTTCATTAAATATCGTATCTATTCCTTTAAGATTATTAGACATTATCTCTATTTTCATTCATCCAGTTCATATTCAATTGAGATATAAAAAAGAGATAAATTCTCAAGAGAAAGATATCTTAAGAGCAAATTTATTGCGAGATGTTTTTAAAAGTTATAAAATAGAATAGGGAAGTGTCTGTAAGGAGGTGCATTAATTATGATGGACAAACTAACACAAAGAGCATATAGGGTGCTTCTGTTAGCGCAGGAAGAGGCTCGTCGCTTAAATTATTCTACGGTAGGAACAGAACATATTTTATTAGGACTGATTCGTGAGGAAGGGGGAGTTGCCGCTCAAGCTCTAATAAATTTAGGACTAGATCTTAATTACCTGAGGGCAGAGATTGAACGTCTTATTGGACGTGGAGATGGTACCTCTTATGGTGCACTTCCCTTTACTTCCCGAGCAAAAAAGGTCTTAGAATATGCTTCTGAATCTGCTCAAGAATTAAATCATAACTATATTGGCACTGAGCATCTTCTCTTAGGTCTTTTAAAAGAAGGAGAAGGGGTAGCTGCTCATGTGTTAGAAGGAATGGGAGTTAGATTAGAAGATGTAACCATAGAAATTCTTAAGATATTAGGCGAATCCATAGAACCTAATAGATTAAGAAATAGGGCTCTTTCTGCTCCTCGAAAGAGAAGGACTGTTACTGCTACCTTAGACGAATTTGGAAGAGATTTAACTCAATTAGCAAGACAAGGTAAATTAGACCCAATAATTGGGAGAGAGAAGGAATTAGAGAGAATAATACAAATTCTTAGTAGAAGAACAAAGAATAATCCTGTACTGGTTGGAGAGCCTGGTGTAGGAAAGACTGCAATTGTTGAGGGTTTAGCACAGAAGATTATTATGAATGATGTTCCTGAGGCTCTTCTTAATAAGAGAATTATTGCGTTAGATATGGGAACAATAATTGCGGGAACAAAATATAGAGGAGAGTTTGAGGAGAGAATGCAGAGAATTATTGAAGAAGTAAAAATGGCAAAAGATGTTATTCTGTTTATTGATGAAATTCATACATTAGTAGGAGCTGGTGCTGCAGAAGGAGCAGTAGATGCAGCGAATATATTGAAACCGTCTCTTGCAAAGGGAGAGATACAACTTATTGGTGCTACAACTCCTACAGAGTATAGAAAATATATTGAAAAGGACGGTGCTTTAGAAAGAAGATTTCAACCTGTTAGAGTATTAGAACCCACATATGAGGAAACAATAGAAATTCTTAAGGGACTCAGGGAGAAATATGAAAACTTTCATCATGTTAGAATACCTGATGAGACCATAGAGGAAGCTGTTAAACTTTCTGTAAGATATATAAATGATCGTTTCCTTCCTGATAAAGCTATTGATATTATTGATGAAGCATCTGCAAGAGTAAGATTAACAAGGCCAAAGTCTTCAACTCATAGTAATTTAGAGAGAGAACTTGAAAGAATAAGAGAACAGAAAGAAATCGCGATAAAAAATCAGAATTTTGAGAAAGCAGCACAATTAAGAGACGAAGAAAGAAAGTTAGAAGAATATCTCAGAAACTTCTTGGATGCCTCTTCTTTCTCTGAAAGAGTAGTAACCCCTGAAGATGTAGCACAGGTTGTCTCTGCATGGACAGGAATTCCTGTGGCACAACTTCTCATGGAAGAAAGAGAAAGATTATTAAGAATGGAAGAAGAATTGCATAAGAGGATTATATCTCAAGATGAAGCAGTAAGAGTAGTATCGAAGGCTATCAGAAGATCTCGCTCTGGACTTAAAGATCCAAAACGTCCTATTGGAGTATTCCTATTCTTAGGTCCTACTGGTGTCGGCAAGACTGAGCTGGCAAGAGCTTTAGCAGAATATCTATTTGGGAATGAAAATGCCCTCATACGCCTTGATATGTCTGAATATATGGAGAAACATAGTGTCTCAAGATTAATAGGTGCTCCTCCAGGCTATGTAGGATACGAAGAGGGTGGACAATTAACAGAAAAGGTCCATAGAAGACCATATTCTGTCATACTTTTCGATGAGATTGAAAAGGCTCATTCAGATATATTTAATGTATTACTACAGATAATGGATGATGGACAGCTGACTGATGGGCATGGAAGAAGAATAGATTTTAAGAATACTATTTTGATATTAACTTCCAATTTTGGAGCAGAATATTTCAAGCAAGAATCTACTATTGGCTTTGCGTCTAAGGAAGATAGAGAAAAATCTTTTGAAAAGATTAAAGAGCTTATTATGAGTGAAATTAAGAAATACTTCCGTCCAGAATTTTTGAACCGTTTAGATGAAATTGTATTCTTCCATCCATTAAGTAAAGAAGATTTAAAGAAAATTGTAGAACTTCTCTTAAAACCTGTTGCGGGAAGATTATTAGAGAAGAAAATTGTGCTTGAAGTAGATGAGGAGGTTAAAAACTTCTTGGTAGAGAAAGGGTACAACCCATTCTATGGTGCAAGGCCACTAAAGAGAACTATTCAAAATTACATAGAAGACCCATTAGCGGAATTACTTCTTGAAGGAAGATTTAAGGAAGGAGATGTAATTAGGGCTGAATTAGATAAAGAAAATAACAAGATAGACTTTAAGAATGCAACCTTAGTGGTTAATAGATGAAAATAAAGAGAAGTGAATGGTAAAATTAAAAATAAAGTATGTATGTCAGATATGTGGATATGAATCTATAGGATGGTTTGGAAAATGTCCTAATTGTGGCTCTTTTGGTTCATTTATTGAAGTAAGAGAAGATAATATTGTTGTTAAAGAAGAAAAAGAAAAAAAAGTTAAGCTCTTTTCTCTTGAAGATATTACTTCTGAAGAGTCCAAAAGAATAGTAAGCGGAATAAGAGAGTTTGATAATTTATTAGGAGGGGGAATTGTTCCTGGATCTTTACTTCTCTTAGCTGGAGAACCTGGCATTGGAAAATCTACTTTGCTTCTTCAATTAGCCTTTTCCCTACAGGAAAGGGATTATCCTGTTCTTTATGTCTCAGCTGAGGAATCTTTATCACAAGTAAAATTTAGAGCAGAAAGAATTTCAACAAAAGTTCCTCCAGTAAAGTTTCTTTCTGAAAATGAACTGGAAAATATTTTAGAAGTATTAGATTCTGAAAAATTTTCCTTGGTTATCATAGATTCCATTCAGACTATTTATTCTAATTCTTTTTCTACATCCCCAGGGGGTATTGTTCAGGTTAGAGAATGCACCACAAAACTCATGAATTTTGCAAAAAAAACCGATACTGCTATATTCCTTGTAGGACATATAACAAAGGAGGGAGATATTGCAGGGCCAAAAACCTTAGAGCATTTAGTTGACGTAGTTTTATACTTAGAAGGCGATAGATATCAAGATTTAAGAGTTCTTAGAGCTATTAAAAATAGATTTGGTCCTACTAATGATCTTGCTCTTTATGAAATGAGAGATATAGGCTTAGTAGAAATTTCGGATATATCAAAAAAATTATTAGAGGAAAGAAACAAAAATATTCCTGGATCTTTAGTAGTTCCAATTCTGGAAGGGACAAAACCTATTTTAGTAGAGCTTCAGTCTTTAATAAGTAAAAGTAATACTGCTTTTCCAAGAAGAATCAGTATCGGAATAGATATAAATAAATTGGCACTAATCCTTGCTATTCTTGAAAAGAAATTAAATCTTAAATTGCAAGATAAAGATGTTTTCTTTAATGTAGTTGGAGGAATCAGAATAAATGAACCTGCTGTAGATTTAGGTGTTGCTTTTTCTATTATTTCTTCATATTATGATATTGTATTTCCTGAAGATATGGTAGCCATTGGAGAAATAGGGTTAGGTGGAGAAGTTCGTTCTGTTGGAAATATTGAGAAGAGAATAAAAGAGTCGCAAAAACTTGGTTTTAAGAAAGTAATTCTACCTAAGAGTAAGACTTTTTCTAATTTTGAAGATATTAAATTATATCCTGTTTCTAGTATTTATGAAGGAATAAAGATTGTATGGGGGAATAAATGGCAGAATTAAAAAAATTTGCAATTAATGCTATAAAAACTGTTGCTCCTGGAACTCAGTTAAGGGAAGCTTTGGAGCAGATATTAAAAGCAAAGACAGGGGCTCTTATTGTAATAGGAGATTTAGAAAAAATAAAATCTATAATGAATGGGGGTTTTCCTCTAAATATTGATTTTTCTCCTAATAAGCTTTATGAGCTTTCAAAAATGGATGGAGCTATTATCCTTAGTAAAGATTGTAAAAAAATTCTTTTTGCTAATGTTATCTTGTTACCAGATTCTAATATTCCATCTCAAGAGACAGGTGCAAGACATGCTACTGCAGAAAGGGTTGCAAGACAAACAGGGCAGTTAGTTATAAGTGTATCTCAGAGAAAGGATACTATTACTCTATATCAAAATGACTGGAAATATGTTTTAAGGGATGTAGAAGAAATTTTGGCAAAGGCAACTCAAGCATTACAGACCTTAGAAAGATATAGAAATATTTATGATGGTCTTCTCCAAAGATTAAATACTTTAGAATTAGAAAACCAGGTTACTTTATCGGAAGTTCTCTTATTTTTACATAGAATAGGAATGTTATTGGCTATAGGAAAGGAAGTAGAAAATTATCTTATTGAATTGGGTTCTGAGGGAAGGTTAATAGAACTTCAGTTAGAAACTCTATTGACAGGAGTATTAGAGGAAGGTCTTTTGATTGTAAAGGATTATTCAAGAATTGATGAGGACTATGAAGCTGTCTACAAGAATCTTTTAGACAATTTTAAAGGAGATTTTCAGACTTTTTCCTTCTTAGCTGGAGAAATTATCGGATATACAAAAGAGGAAATTGATCTTAATATTCCTGTTATTCCTCGTGGATATAGATTATTGAGTAGATTATCTTTTATCCCTACAAATGTTATGGAAAATCTTATTAAGCGTTTTGAAAATCTTTCTCGAATTCTTGAAAGTAGTTTAGAAGATCTTGATAGTATTGAGGGAATAGGGGAGGTGAGAGCAAGGAGAATTAAAGAAGGGCTACTTAGACTTCAAAAATCTGTTTTAATCATATAATTTTATTCATGTTTTATTTTATTGGAGGAATGATTTTTTATGAAGAGAGAATTTAAATTATTAGTAGCAACAAATATTTTCCCCTTTTTTGGATTAGTTCTTATCTCTTTTTGGTTAATGTTTGGTGGAAATAGACAGATTTCTTTCTTTTTAGTTTTAAGCCTTATTTTCATTTTTATTATAGGTTTCTATTATTTCTATATTAGGCGGAGATTATTTTCTGATATTTTTAATTTTCCTTCGGTAAAGATTTTAGATACCAGTGTCATTATTGATGGAAGAATTGTAGATATTTTGAAAACAAATTTTATTGAAGGAAAGATTGTTATTCCCAGGTTTGTTCTTAAAGAGCTTCAGCAGTTGGCAGACTCTTCTGAATCTTTAAAGAAGAATCGGGGAAGGTATGGTTTAGATAACTTGAGTAAAATAAGAAGAGATTTAGGAGATCAAGTGGTAATTGTAGAGAAGGACTTTCCTAATATACATAGTGTAGATTCAAAACTGGTTAAGTTGGCAAAGACTATAAATGGAAAGATAGTTACAAATGATTACGGATTAAACAAATTGGCAAAAATCGAAGGGATTGTTGTTCTTAACATAAATGAATTAGCAAATGCTTTAAAGCCTATTTACCTTCCTGGAGAAGAGTTACAGCTAAATATTTTAAAAGAAGGAAAAGAAGTGGGTCAGGGAGTAGGGTATTTAGAAGATGGTACTATGGTTGTAGTAGAAAATGGGAGGAAATATATAGGTTCTACTATAAAAGTTGTCGTTACCAGTGTTTTTCAAACTGCTGCAGGAAGAATTATTTTTGCAAGGGTTAGGGAGGATAGGAAGCTTGGATAAAAGAATTTTGGGAATTTTATTGGCAGCAGGAAAGAGCAAAAGATTTGGGGGTGAAGATAAGCTTTTACAAGATTTATTGGGAAAACCAGTAATATATTACCCCCTTTTAGCATTGGAAAATGTAGAGGAAATAAGTGATATTATATTAGTAAGTGATAAGGAGAAAAGAGATTTATTAAGAGATTTTATTGGAAAGTGGGGATTTAAAAAAGTCAAAAACATAGTAGAAGGAGGAAAAGAAAGACAGGATTCTGTCTATAATGCTCTTAAGTCTGTGTCTTCTTATGACTTTGTCTTGATTCATGATTCTGCAAGACCATTAGCTTCAGAAGAATTAGTAAAAAGAGTAATAAAAGAAGGATTAAGGAAAAAAGCTGTTGTTACAGGATTACCAGTGAAGGATACTATTAAATTAGTAGATTCTTCCGGAAAAGTAAAAGAAACCCTCCCAAGGGAAAGATTATGGCAGATTCAAACTCCACAATTTTTTGAATTCCAACTAATTTTAGAAGCTCATGAAAAGGCAAGAAAAGATAATTTCTATGGGACTGATGATAGCATATTAGTGGAAAGGTTGAATTTTCCTGTATATGTAATAGAAGGGGAACCTTGGAATATAAAAATAACTACAAAGGAGGATTTAGAAGTTATTAGATGGTGGAAACAAAAAGGATTTTAAGAATAGGGCTTGGATATGATATTCACCCTTTTTCTGAAGAAAGAAAACTTTTTTTAGGAGGAGTAGAAATTCCCTATTCTAAAGGCCTGAAGGGACATTCTGATGGAGATGTACTTGTCCACGCGATTATGGATGCTTTATTAGGAGCGTTAGGTTTTCCTGATATTGGGTTTTTCTTCCCTAATAATGATGAGAAGTATGAAAACATAAAGAGTATTATCCTTTTAGATGAAGTTATGAAAAAGGTAAAGGAAAGAAAATTTTCCATAGAGAATATAGATGTAGTAATTATTGCAGAAGAACCCAAGATATTACCTTATAGGGATGAAATCATTTCAAATCTTTCTCGTCATCTTTTTATTCTTCCTGAACAAATTAATATAAAGGCAACTACCAATGAAGGTTTAGGATTTATAGGTAGGAAGGAAGGAATAGCTGTTTTAGCAATAGCTCTTCTATCAAAGGAGAGGGAAGATGGAAGATAAAATCTATGGGAAAAATCCTGTTCTTTCTGCTTTAAAAGGTAGTGTGAATATTAATAAGATCCTTATTTACAAGAATATTCATAAAGATAAGAGGGTTTTTAATATTATAAATTTAGCAAAAGAAAAGGGAATACCTATTCAATTTGTGGAAAAGGAGTGGATTGAGAAAGAGAGTGAGGGAAAATCCCAAGGAATTTTAGCCTTTATTTCTCCTGTAAGATATTATGAGTGGGAAGAAATCTCGTGTTCTATAGATTTTTCAAGAGACTTTATTGTAGTATTAGATCACATTGAGGATCCCCAAAATTTAGGAACTGCTATAAGAACATCAGAATTTGGAGGAGCTAAGGCTGTTGTTATACCAAAAGTAAGATCTGCATCAATCTCGCCAACAGTTTTTAAAGTATCTGCTGGTGCTTTAAGTTATCTTCCTGTTGTAAGGGTTTCTAATATCTCTCAATTTTTAAGGAATTTGAAAGATGAAGGATGGTTTGTAGTAGGTGCAGATTTAAATACAGAATTTTTATATAATCAAGTGGAATATAAATTCCCTTTAGCATTGGTCATTGGGAGTGAAGGAAAGGGACTGCATAGATTAGTAAGGGAAAACTGTGATATATTAGTAAAGATACCAAGATTTGGAAATGTGGAATCTCTAAATTTATCTGTAGCCTTAGGAATATTAATTTATAAGATAAGAGAAAAATTATGAGGGCGATATTAGAAGATTTTCTTTTCTACCTGAAATATGAGAAGAATTTGGCATTAAATACCTTTTTAGCTTATAGAAAGGACTTAGAAGACTTTATAAAATTTTTAGAAAAGAAGAATTTTCCCTTATCTAATTTTGATAGGAAAATATGGCAGGAATACTTATCAAATTTATACTTTCAATATACTCCCAGATCCATATCTCGGAAAATTTCTGCTATTAGGACTTTTTTTAAATTTTTAACGAGAGAAGGATATGTAAAAAGAAATTATGCAAATTTTATTACATTACCAAGGATTCCTCAATATCTCCCTTCCTTCTTGGAGGAAGAGGAAGTTTTGGATTTTCTTGAGCTTCCAAATCCGAACACTCCATTAGGGAGGAGAGATCAAGCTATATTAGAAACTTTATATGCTACAGGACTTAGAGTTTCAGAACTTGTGAGCTTAGACATAGATAACATAGATCTAAATAGAGGATTTATAAGGTGCTTTGGAAAAGGAGGAAAAGAAAGAATTGTTCCTATGGGAGAATACGCTCAAGAAAGTATAGATAAATATTTGGCTGTTAGAGATTATTTTAAGCCAGAGAAAGATGAGAAAGCATTGTTTTTAAATAGAAAGGGAAAAAGAATTACAAGACAGGGTGTATGGTTAATAATAAATCGTTATGCTAAGATCTTAAACTTACCTAAGAAAGTATCTCCCCATGTCTTTAGACATACTTTTGCTACTCACTTGCTTTCTCACGGTGCAGATATTAGGGTGGTTCAGGAACTTTTAGGACACTCTAACATCTCTACTACTCAGATTTATACTCATATTACCTCAAATAGATTACACGAGGTTTATGAAAAAACTCATCCTTTATCAAGGAGGAAAAAATGAAGAGAGTTATATTAATTGTTTTAGATGGTGTAGGGATAGGTGAACTTCCCGATGCTTATAAATTCAATGATAAAGGAAGCAATACCTTAGCAAATATTGCAAAAGCAATAGGTGGTTTGAATCTACCAAATTTAGAAAAATTGGGTCTTTCTAATATTTATCCTATCTTAGGGGTAAAACCTCAAGATAGACCCTTAGCTTATTTTGGCAAAATGGCAGAAAAATCTCCAGGGAAAGATACTACTACAGGTCATTGGGAGATTGCAGGATTAATCTTAGATAAACCTTTCCCAACATATCCCCATGGATTTCCAAAAGAGATTATAGAAAGATTTGAAAGAGAAATAGGAAGAAAGGTCTTAGGAAATTATCCTGCCTCAGGAACAGAGATTATACAAAGATTAGGTGAAGAACATATAAAAACAGGCTATCCTATAGTTTATACTTCTGCTGATAGTGTTTTTCAGATAGCAGCTCACGAAGAAGTCATCCCTGTAGAAGAGCTTTACAGAATGTGTGAAATTGCAAGAAATATTCTTCAGGGAGAGCATGCTGTAGCAAGGGTTATTGCAAGACCCTTTTTGGGGGAAAAGGGAAATTTTTATAGAACTCCAAGAAGGAAAGATTTTTCTCTACCACCTCCTCGAAAAACTCTACTGGATTTTCTGAAAGAGAATAGAAAGGATGTGATTGGGATAGGAAAGATTGAAGATATTTTTGCAGGAAGAGGTCTAACTTATAGTTTGCATCAAAATAATAATAGAGAGGGAATGGAAAATATTATTAAAGCTTGGAGTATTTTAAAAGAGGGAATAATTTTTGTGAATCTTGTAGATTTTGATATGGTTTATGGGCATAGAAATAATATAGAAGGTTTTGCAAGAGCTTTGGAGGAGTTTGATTCCTTTTTACCTAATATTATTTCTCTATTGGAAAAAGAGGATTGGCTAATAATTACTGCAGATCATGGATGTGATCCTACAACAGAAAGTACTGACCATTCCAGAGAATATGTTCCTTTATTGATATATTCAAAAGGTTTTTCCCAAGTAAAATCCTTAGGGATATTGCCTACTTTTTCCAATCTTGGAAAAACTATTGCAGATTATTTTAAAATAGAAAATAATTTAGATGGAGAAAGCTTTTTAAAAGAACTAATATGAGGTGAGTATATTATGAGAATGGTAGATATTATAATAAAGAAAAGAAATGGAGAAAAACTGAGTAGAGAAGAGATTAAATTTGTAATTGATAAATACTTGGCAAATGAAATTCCAGACTATCAAATATCCGCTTTATTAATGGCAATTTATTTTCGAGGGATGGATGTTGAAGAGACATCTATTTTAACAGAAAAGATGGCTTATAGTGGAAAAGTAGTAGACTTGTCTTGTATACCAGGGATAAAAGTGGATAAACATAGTACTGGTGGTGTAGGGGATAAAACTACATTGGTATTTGCTCCATTAATTTCAGCTTATGGTCTTCCTATTGCTAAGATGTCAGGAAGAAGCTTAGGGCATACTGGAGGAACTATAGATAAATTAGAATCTATCCCAGGATTTAGAACAAATCTTTCCTTTGATGAATTTGTAAATCAAGTTAAAAATATTGGAATTTCTATTGTAGGACAAACAGAAAATTTAGTTCCTGCAGATAAAAAAATCTATGCATTAAGAGATGTAACAGGGACTGTAGATTGTATTCCCCTAATTGCTAGTAGTGTTATGAGTAAAAAGATTGCTGGAGGTTCTGATGTTATAGTTTTAGATGTTAAAACAGGAAGAGGAGCTTTTATGCCCACTTTTGAAATGGCAGAAAAATTGGCTGAGTTAATGGTAAATATTGGAAAGAAGTTAAATAAAAAAATATCTGCAGTAATATCTAATATGGATGAACCCTTAGGAAATATGGTAGGAAATTCTTTAGAAGTTATAGAAGCAATAGAAACCCTAAAAGGGAATGGTCCTCAGGATTTAAGAGAATTGGTTATTACTCTTGGCACTCAAGCAGTTTTATTATCTGGAAAAGAGAAAGATGAAAATAAGATTAGAGAAAATTTAGTAAAACTATTGGAAAATGGTTCTGCGTTAAGGAAATTTAGGGAACTGATATCAGCTCAAGGAGGAAATGAGGAGGTAATTGATAATTATAAATTATTTCCTCAAGCAAAAATTCAAAAGGAAATTTTTTCAAGAGAAGAGGGATATATAACTAAATTAGATGCCTATCTTATTGCAAGAAGTGTAATGGCATTAGGGGCAGGGAGAGATAAAAAGGATGATGTTATTGATCTTTCGGTAGGTGTAAAATTACATAAGAAATTAGGGGACAAAGTCCAAAAAAATGAGCCTATAGTTACCTTCTATGCCAATGATCCTGAAAAACTCTCTATAGCTCAGGAGATTTTTAAAAATGCCTATGAGATTGGAAAAGAGCAAATCAAAAAGCCTTTAATCTTAAAAATTATTACATAGGAGGGTTTATGCTTTTTAATATAAGCAATCTTCAGGAGTTTATATGGAGAATAACTGCAATATTATTTGCTGTTACCATTCATGAGTTTTTCCATGGAAAAGTAGCAGAGTGGGAAGGAGATCCAACTCCTCGACTTTCTGGAAGATTAACTTTAAATCCTATCGCTCATATAGATCCCATAGGTTTTTTAATGTTAATTTTTTTCCGTTTTGGATGGGCAAAACCTGTTCCAGTAAATTTCTATAACCTAAGAAGAGGAAGAAAAAGTGTGATTTTAGTTTCCCTTGCAGGTCCTTTATCCAACATAATATTTGCATTTTTATTAAGTATTTTTTGGAGAATTGACCTTAATCTCTCTTCAAGTTTTATAAATTTTGCTATTGAATTAGCCATCTTAAATCTATATCTTGGAATTTTCAATTTAATTCCCATACCACCCTTAGATGGTTCTCATATTTTAGAATCATTACTTCCCTATTCTTATAGACATTATTTTGATTTTCTAAAGATTTATGGATTTTTTATATTAATACTTCTCATCTCTACAGGACTCTTGCTTAGAATCATTAAACCTGTCCTTATTTTTTTTATTTATCTTTTAGGGCTTTTTTAATATAATTTTGTTAAAAACTTTATAGTAGGAATGGAGGATCTAAATGAAGGAAGGAAGAGTTCTAAGTGGAATGAGACCTACAGGAAAATTACATTTAGGTCATAGATTAGGAGTCTTAGAAAATTGGGTAAAGTTGCAAAATTCTTATGAATGCTTTTTTGAAATCGCAGATTGGCATGCTCTTACTACTCATTACAGAGAAACTGAAGTTTTAAAGGATAATATATTCCAGATGGCATGTGATTGGCTGTCTGTGGGAATTAATCCTAATAAAAGTGTAATTTTTAGGCAATCGGATATTTTAGAACATAGTGAACTTTTTCTCCTTCTTTCTATGTTTGTTCCACTACCTTGGCTTGAAAGAAATCCTACATATAAAGAACAGCTGAGAGAAATGGAAGGAAGAGATCTTTTTACTTATGGATTTTTGGGATATCCTGTTCTTCAAGCAGCAGATATCCTTATATATAGAGCAGACACTGTTCCTGTAGGTGAGGACCAATTGCCCCATCTGGAGCTAACCCGAGAGATAGCTCGTCGTTTCAATTATTTCTACAGACCTATATTCCCTGAGCCTCAAGCAAAACTCTCTGAAGTTCCAGCCTTAGTAGGAACTGATGGGAGAAAGATGCACAAAAGCTATGGCAATACTATTCCTCTTGATGTAGAGGAAGAAGAACTTAAAAAGATTGTGAGGAATATGGTAACTGATCCTGCACGGGTAAGAAGAAATGATCTAGGACATCCTGAGGTTTGTCCTGTTTTTTCATATCATAAGATATTTAACAAAGAAGAAACAGAGAATATTGCTAATAGCTGTAGAACAGCGGAAATTGGTTGTGTGGATTGCAAAATGAAGCTCTTTGTAAAGCTTAATGAATTTTTAGCTCCTTCCAGAGAAAAGAGAAGATATTATGTTAAGCATCCTGATGAAGTGTGGGATATTATATACGAAGGGAATAAAAAGGCAAGAGAAGAGGCTCAAAAAACCATGGACTTAGTTAGAGAGGCGATGGGGGTAAAGATTTGGAAGTAATAGTTAACCCCTTTTCTCAAATAAAAGAGATTATTAATAAAGAGATTGATTCTCAAATCTTTCCATTAAGTAAACTTATAGCTCAATATCAAAGTTTAGGAAAGGAAAAATGGAAGGATTTAGAACTTACTACTTACTTCTTAGATACAGTAGTTGATGTTTTAGAATTAAAATTGAAATACTTTTTTTCTAAGCCATCTGTCAAATTAGAGGAAAAAGAAGAAAAATTTGTTATTTCTGCAGGTAAATGGAGAGAATTAAAAAGATACTTAGAAAACCAAGAGGAAAAGGGAATTAAAATTTTTTGGAGAAATAGAAAGAAGGCATTTGTATTAAATGAAAACGAAAAGATTAATATCACACAAGTTTATTTTTCTTGGCTAAAAGCTAAGGAATATAAACAGCCTCTTTTTAATTATCAGAGAGAAACATATAGTATTGAAGAAAAAATGAAAGAAATTTTAAACTTTATTAAAGAAAGAATATCCTTTTCTGAAATAGTAAAAAATTCATCTAAATTAGAAATAATTTATTATTTTCTTGCTTTATGTGAATTAGTAAATCAAGGGAAAATTAAAGTTTATCAAAAAGACTTCTTAGATGAAATTATTTTAGAGAAAAATTTAGAATATGCAGGAGTATAAAAATTTTCTAAAAAAACAAATAGAGAGTCTACTTTTTATATCTGATAAGCCTATGACTCCCTCTGAAATTTCTAAATGGTTAAAAATTGATGAAAGAGAAGTCATAGAAATCTTAGAAATTTTAGAAGAGGAATATAAAGATAGAGGGATAAACTTATATAAGATTAATGGAAAATATGAATTTGGGACATCTCCTGAAGTGGCTTCCTTAATATCAAGATTTTTAGAGGAAAAGAGAGAAAAATTAAGTAAATCTGCTCTTGAAACTTTAGCAATTATTGCCTATCATCAGCCTATAACAAAAGCAGAAATTGAAGCTTTAAGAGGAGTAAAAAGTGATAGAGTGATTTATCAGCTTTTAGAAAAAGGACTTATAAAAGTTGTTGGAAGGAAAGATACTGTAGGAAGACCTTTACTTTATGGTATTTCTGAAAACTTCTATAAATATTTTATAATTGAAGATGAAAGACAATTGAAAATTTTTGAGGATTAAAAATGGAAACTCTTGGAGAATTATTAAGAAAAGAAAGGGAATTTCAAAATAAAGATTTAAAAAAAATTGCAAAGGATCTAAAAATAAGCTCTCGCTATTTAGAAGCTCTTGAGGCAGATAAATTTGATGAGATTGATCTTGCAGATATTTACAAAAAGGGAATTCTTAAAAATTATGCACGATATTTAAAAATTGATGAAAAATTAGTTCTGGATTTGTATAATCAGCAATATGAAAAACCTATCCAAGAAGAGATTAAAAGAGAAGAGAAAAAAGAAAGAAGTTTTGTATTTGTAATTTATATAATTGTGGGTATTATAATCTTATCTTCCTTTTATATTACTTATAAAACTACAACAAAACCTACAGTTATTCCACAGCCTTTATCTACTTATACACCAATAATTCCCACTATTCCCTCTCAGAAGGAGACTATATTAACACCGACTATAAAAGTTGTTGCCTTTGAAAGAACATGGATAAGAGCTATTTATGAGAACAAAATAATATTTGAAGGAATCTTGAAAGAAGGAGATATTAAGACTTGGACTTATCCCTACCTCAATCTACATATAGGAAATGCTGGAGGAATTGAAATATTTTATAATGAAAGAAGTTTAGGAGTACCAGGAAAGAAAGGAGAGGTAATAATAAAAAGAGTGCCATGAAGAAAGCAAGGATTATTTCCTTAGGTTGTGCCAAAAATTTAGTAGATACTGAGATATTAATGGGAATGCTTAAAGATAAAGGATATGATTTTACTCCCTTTGAAGAAAATGCAGATTTGATACTTATAAATACCTGTGCCTTTATATCCCCTGCTTGTAAAGAAACAGAGGAGAATATCATAGATCTTGAAAGATTTAAAAATCTTGGAAAAAGAATTGTAGTTTGTGGTTGTTATGTAGAAAGATTTAAAGATGAGTTGAAAGAAAAATTTCCCTTTGTAGATCTTTTTATAGGACCTGGAGAATATGAAAATTTTAGTGTCTACCTTGAAGGTTTAAATTCCCAAAAAGTTTTTTCAAAGCCTGCTTCATGCTTTCTTCATACCCCTGTGCATAAAAGGTTTAGAATCACGCCAAAACATTGGGCTTATGTGAAAATAGCAGAGGGGTGTAGTAATTTCTGTAGCTATTGTACTATTCCTTTTATTAGAGGTCCCTTAAGAAGTAGACCAATAGAACACATTGAAATGGAAATAAAAAATTTGGTAAATGAAGGGGTAAAGGAAATAAATTTAATTGCTCAAGATACTACAAGATATGGAGAGGATCTTTATGGTAAACCTTCTCTTTTAGAGCTTTTAAAAATTATAGATAAAATTCCAAAGGATTTTAGAATAAGAATACTTTATTCTCATCCCGCAAGATTAAACCAAGAGATGTTAAATTATATTAAGAATTCAGAAAAAATCATCCCATATTTTGAAATTCCTCTTCAACACGTTAATAATAATATTTTAAAAACTATGGGAAGAAATTATACAAAAGAGCAGGTGACTGATCTGTGGCTAAGAATTAGAGAAACTTTCTCTGAAAGTGTTTTAAGAACAACTTTTATATTAGGTTTTCCTGGAGAAAGAGAAGAAGAGTTTCAGGAATTACTGGACTTCATTGAAAAATATCCCTTTGAAAGAGTTGGAGTTTTCCCTTTTTATCCTGAAAAGGGAACAAGAGCATATAACTTAGCAAATCAAGTAGATGAAAAAATAAGGAAAGAAAGGATAGATATATTAATGAAAGTGCAGCAAAAAATTTCTAAAAAACTAAATATGGCTTTATTAGGAAAAGAATTTGATGCTTTTATTGAGGGAAAATCAAATGATTTTTACCTTGCAAGAAGTTGGAGAGAAGCTCCAGAGGTAGATCCATGGATTATTATTAAGGACTCTAAAAAGTTTAATATTGGTGATAAAATAAGAGTAAAAATTGTAAAGGCAGGTATTTATGACCTATGGGGAAGAAGGGTTTAATTCCTAACTATTTAACGATTTTAAGAATATTTTTGACCTTTCCCATTGTGATTCTTTTACTTTTTGGGAAATTTAATATTGTTGCTGGCATATTATTTTTTACTGCAATGTTTACCGATTATTTAGATGGAAAAGTAGCAAGAACTTTTAATCAAATTTCCAATTTAGGAAAATTTTTGGATCCATTAGCAGATAAGATTTTAGTGTTAAGCATTTTAATTGTTTTTGTAGAAAAAAGAGAAATTTCTCCCTTTATTCCAATTATTATTCTTGTAAGAGAATTTGCCATTACAGGATTGAGAACTATCTTGGCTCAAAGGGATATAGTTCTCTCAGCTTTGAAAGAGGGAAAAATTAAAACTTTTCTTCAGGATTTTAGTATTTTGTTTTACATTTTTGAACTTCCAGGAAAAGAGATTCTTTTATTCTCTGCTTTATTTTTTACCTTATATTCTGGAGCAGTTTATTTCTTGCAATACTGGAAGATCCTCTTTGAGGAGTAGAAAAAATGAAGAGATTATTTATTGCTATAGATTTACCCTTTGAGATAAAAGAAATATTGAATAAATATAAAGAAGAGCTGGCAAAATATATTACTTATGGAGTTAAATGGGTAGAATTGGAAAATCTTCATTTTACTATTCGTTTCTTAGGGGAGACAGAGGAAAATAAAATTCCTGATATACAAAGAATCATGGATGAAGTATCTTGCGAGTTTTTCCCCTTTAGTATATCTTTTAATGAATTAGGGGCTTTCCCAAGCTTTAAAAATCCAAGGGTTATTTGGATAGGTATTGAAAATGGTAAGAGAGAAATGAAAACTTTGTTCCAAAGGCTTGAAGATAAAATTGTAAAATTAGGATTTCAAAGAGAAGAAAAAGAATTTTCTCCACACTTAACCTTAGGTAGGGTAAAAGATAAATTTAGATGGGAAAAGGAGTGGAAAATTGATATTCCCTATTTAGAATTTTTGGCAGAAGAAATAACTCTTTTTGAAAGTAAGCTTACTTCAAAAGGACCTATCTATAATTCTCTTTATAAAAGTAAATTTTCGAAAAACATATAAAAATCTCAAAAAAATTAGAAATGAAGAGATTAAGCTTTATAAATGTCAAAATTTTCTAATTAACATCGAAAAATTCCAATTTTTTCTATAAAATCTCTTGCCAAATCTGAGAGTTAATGATAAAATCTCTTTCGTAAAAATTTTAGAAAGGGGGCGAGATCAAAGTGAAAATGACTGGGAAGTCTCTGGGGAGACATATTCTTGCAGAAATGTATAATTGCAACAGGGAGATTTTAAATGATTTAACAAAAATTAAAGAAATCATGACAAAAGCTGCTATTCTGGCTGGGGCAGAAGTAGTAGAAGTAGTATTTCATCAGTTCAATCCTTACGGTATAAGTGGAGTAGTCGTAATTTCTGAGTCTCATCTTGCTATTCATACTTGGCCAGAGTACGGATTTGTAGCAGCAGATTTATTTACTTGTGGAGACCATGTAGATCCCTGGAAGGCTTTTGAGTATTTAAATAATGAATTACAGGCAGAACAAGTAATGACTTTTGAGGCAAAAAGAGGAGTTCTACCTTTAGATGCGGATCAGTTCTCTTACAAGGCTGGTAAAGAAAAGGTAGGTTGACTGGTCTTCAAAAATAATAATAGGTGGATAAAAAATGAATGCGTATTGGTTAATTGAAAAAAACCACCCCAGTGAAATTCACTGGCATGGTATAGATAGATTTATTTTTACTGTTGAAACTCCCTACCAAAAGATGGAGATTGTAGAAAGTCCTTTTTATGGTAAATGTTTAGTATTGGATGGAAGAATTCAATCCACTGAGAGGGACGAGTTTATTTATCATGAGGCTTTAGTTCATCCCGCTCTTATTTTACATCCATCTCCCCAGAGAGTGATGATATTAGGAGGAGGAGAAGGGGCAACTTTACGAGAAGTATTAAGATACGAAGAGGTTAAAAAAGCAATAATGGTTGATATTGATGAGCAAGTGGTAAGATATTCTCAAGAGTTTCTCTCAGAATGGCATAAGGGTTCTTTTAACGATAAGAGAGTAACCTTACTTTTTAGAGATGCACGAGCTTATTTAGAAGAGACCGATGAAAAATTCGATGTAATTATTAGTGATCTTTCTGAACCTATGTTGGGAAGTCCCGCAGTAAAACTTTTTACTTACGAATTTTTTAATATTGTAAAAAAACATTTAAATTCTGATGGCATTTTTGTAATGCAGGCAGGGACTTCTCATCATTTAAAACTTCAATTTCATTCTACCATGTATTCTACATTAAAAAAGGTGTTTAATAATGTTTTTTCCTATCAAGCATATGTCCCTGCTTATGATTTCATCTGGAGTTTTATTTTTAGTAGTGATAAAATAAATCCAAAAGAAATTAAAGAAAAGGAAATTGACCAAAGATTAGAAGAAAGGAAAATAGAAGGGTTAAGATTTTATGATGGGGAAACCCATAAGATGATGTTTTCTCTTCCAAAGCATATAAGAAAAGCTCTTGAAGAAGAGAAAAGAGTAGCTTATGACTCTAATCCTCTCTTTGCTGTAGAGGATTAAAATTAGGAGGTTTTTAATGTTTTGTTGTGAAGATTGTCCCTATTATAACGAATGTTTAAATCACAAATTAGGATGTTGTGTCCGTTGTCCCCATTATAATGATTGCTATGATACAAAAGAAAACTATAATTCGGAAGGCTAAAAGGTAAAAGAAAAATGAATAAGAAAAAACAGGAAAAGATTATAAAGATTGTAGCTATAATTGTATCAATATTCTTTCTATTAAGTATCTTTATTATTTGGGGAATGTATATATTCAGTAGATGAAATCTTCCCTTTCTCTTGTTGGTTTTATGGGGAGTGGAAAAACAAGTATAGGGAAGAAGATTTCCCTTTTTTTTGATATTCCTTTTTTAGATTTGGACGAGTATATTGAAAGAAAATTGAAAAAAAATATTTCAGATATATTTAGAGAAAAAGGGGAAGAGTATTTTAGAAATATTGAAACAGAGTCTTTAAAAGAAGTTTTCTTACTTTATCCTAAGATGGTTCTTTCCACAGGAGGAGGGGTTGTCCTTAAAGAAGAAAATAGAAGAATTCTTAAAGAAAAAAGTAAAGTAATATATCTAAAGGGAGAATTTGAAAATTTGATGAAACATTTAGAAGATATAAAAGAATATGAGAAGAGGCCTCTTTTGAAAAAAGGAAAAGAAGAATTGTACAATTTATGGAAAAAAAGACTACCTTTATATGAATCTTGTGCAGATATTGTTGTCGAAGTAGACAATAAAAATATAGACGAGATAACTTTTGAGATTATTAAGAGGGTAAAGGATGATTAAAGTATTGGTTTTACATGGTCCCAATTTGAATCTTTTAGGAATAAGAGAACCAAATATTTATGGGAAAATAGATTTTCAAATCCTTAACAATTTAATATTACAAAAAGCAAAGGAAAAAGAGATAGAAGTAGAGATAAAGCAATCCAACTTTGAAGGGCAACTTATTGATTGGATTCAAGAGTATAGAGATTGGGCAGATGCTATAATTATAAACCCAGGAGCTTTGACCCATTATAGTTATTCTTTAAGAGATGCTTTATCTTCCTTTGGTAAGCCAGTGATTGAGGTGCATATAAGTAATATTTACAGAAGAGAAGAATTTAGACATCACTCAGTTATAGCCCCCATATGTTTAGGACAAATATCAGGCTTTGGAATTAATAGCTATTTATTAGCCTTAGAAGCTGTTTTTTTGTATTTTAATAATAAACTTTTTTAAATCTCCCCCTTACTAACTCACCGTTTTAACAACTCTTCGTAAGCTCCTACATTCCTGTCAAATCTGCTCGCTTTTGCAAGTATTCCATCGAAGGTTGCAATTAGACTCCTGCCCACTGCCTGAGCACTGGTGAGAGTGTAGCCAAAGCCACTAGCCTTCACTACCGCATATCCGTTATCGAAAGACATTGTGAAGTATAAGCAATATCTGTAACTTTCTCCCGTAGCTCGGTCTTCTTGAAACTGATCACTGGGTTGAAAGCGATTTCAGTTCCCTTTATTCCCGCAAATCTACAGACTTTTACTCCTTTAACTTCGAAGACGCTCAGCTTATTACCAGGATTTATTCCGAATGATTTCTCAACTCGTTTCGGATGAATCTTGTCCTGAAAGCCAATCTCCTTGCCAGCATCAAAGAGGAAGGCTCTGTTTTTCAATCCATTTTCTTTGACGATTGCGTTTCCTATTACCGCAATTCCTAATTCTCTACTAAAGTTTTTAAGGTTTTCCAAATCTCACAAGAACTCAAATCTTCTGACCTGTAATCACTTTTATCATCCCTCAAATATCAGGACTAATTTTCTTTTCTTGTTCTACCACAAGGAGGCATTTCTTTTTCAATACACAGGCAGTAATACCTATATCTATATCAAGTGCCTCACGAGCAGTCTCTCTCATTTGACAACACTCCATTTTTTTGGTAAATTAATCCACAAATTATAAAAGGAAAAGGGTGTCATGGTTTCACAAGATACCAAAATTTTAGGTCTTATAGGTTATCCCTTAAAACATTCTCTTTCTTATGTTCTTCACAATTTTGCCTTTAAACACATGAATATTCCTGCTATCTATATAAACATTCCTATCCCATTAGAAAATTTTCAAAAGGCTATAGAGGGATTAAAGTATCTTCCTCTATATGGATTAAATGTTACCATTCCCTATAAAGAGCTTATAATTCCCTATCTTGATGAAATATCTCCACTGGCTCAAAGAGTTAAAGCAGTAAATACTATAACCATAAAGGATGGAAAATGGTATGGAGATAATACTGATGTTCTTGGTTTTCTTAAGACATTAGAGGATTTGAACCTTCCAAAGGATATTCCTTATTTTATCTTAGGAGCAGGAGGGGCAGGAAGAGCTATTGGTTTTTCTATTTGTGAGTATGGTGCCAAAGAAATTTATATTACTAACAGGACAAAAGAGAAGGGAGAGAATCTTATCAAGGATTTGGAAAGTTATTATCCTCATGTCAAAATAGAATTTATTCCCTGGGGAGAGAAGGAATATCTTTCAAAATATCCTTTTGTAATTATAAATACTACCTCCTTAGGATTAGATGGAGAAAGTTCTCCTTTTAAGATAGAGTCTTTTTTAAAAGGAAAGATATATTTTGTATATGATATAATTTACAATCCCTATAAAACTCCTTTAATATTACAAGCGGAAAAAATGAAAATTCCTTGGAAAAATGGTTTAGATATGCTTATTTACCAAGGTATATATGCATGGAGAAATTGGTTTGGTATTATGCCTTCCTTTGAATTATTAAAGAAAGAAGGAGAGAAATATTTATGCGATTCCTAACTGCTGGAGAATCTCATGGTCCCTGTCTTTCCGCAATTATTGAGGGGTTCCCTGCAGGAGTAAAAATATCCCTGGAGGAAATAAATAAAGAATTAGAAAAAAGACAGAGAACCTATGGAAGAGGAGGAAGAATGAAGATTGAGAAAGATGAGGTAGAAATTCTCTCTGGAGTTAGGGGAGGATATACCTTAGGATCACCTATAACTTTGAGAATTATAAATAGAGATTTTGAAAATTGGAAAGAAGTTATGAGTATTACAGAGGAGATAAAGATAGATCCGATAACTATACCTCGTCCAGGTCATGCAGATTTTTCTGGTGCTTTAAAATATCACTTTGATGATATTAGGAATGTCCTGGAGAGGGCAAGTGCCAGGGAAACAGCTATAAGAGTTGCAGTGGGTGTTTTTGCAAAGATGCTTCTAAAAGAATTTGAAATAGAAACCTTAAGCTACACAGAATCCATAGGGGGAATAGAAGATAAATTTGATAACCTTTCTTGGGAAGAAATAAAGGAGAGGGTTGAAAATTCGGATTTAAGATGGATCAATAAAAACACAGAGGAGGAAGTAAAAAGATTAATAGATAGAGTAAAAGGAGAAGGAGATACATTGGGAGGAACTTTTATAGTTTTGGCAAAGAATATTCCACCAGGACTTGGAAGTTATGTCCATTGGGACAGGAGGTTAGATGGACTTTTAGCTCAAGCGATTATAAGTATCCCATCAGTAAAAGGAGTAGAAATTGGAGAGGCTTTTTTGAGTTCAAAGAAGAAAGGATCTGAAGTTTTAGACTCTTTTATAGAAGAAAAAGGGAAGATTAAGAGAAAAACAAATTATGCTGGGGGAATAGAAGGTGGAATTTCTAATGGTGAATATATATTTATAAGAGGAGCAGTAAAGCCTATTCCTACATTGAAAAAACCACTTCTTTCCTTTGACTTGAAAGGCAAAAAGCTAAGAGAAAGCTTCTATGAGCGAAGTGATGTTTGTATAGTTCCTACTGCAGGAATCATAGCAGAAGCCATGGTATCTTGGGTAATTGCAAATGAATTCTTAAAAAAATTTTCAGGAGATCATATAGAAGAGATAAGAGAAAATTATAAAAACTATAAAAAGTATCTTGAGGAGAGATTATGGAAGAGATAAAAGTAAATATCCCTCAAAATGACTATCCTATATTTATAGGAAAAGATTTTCTCCCTTCTATACATCCTTTTTTCCAGCCTTACACATCCGTTTTCATTGTAACCCACCCTTTTCTTGCTTGGCAATTTGGTGAAAAAATTAAAGAAAGCTTGGAAATTAATGGAATTAAGCCTGAATTTATATTTACTCAACCTGGAGAAAGATCGAAGTCTTTTAAAGAGTTTATAAGAATTCAAAGAGTTCTTGCCCAATCTAATGCTGATAGAAAAAGTGTCTTAGTTGCCTTAGGAGGAGGAGTTATTGGGGATCTTACTGGTTTTATTGCTGCTACATATTTAAGAGGTATAGATTATTTTCAAATCCCTACGACTCTTCTTTCTCAAGTAGATAGCTCCATAGGTGGAAAGGTGGGAATTAATATACCAGAAGGGAAAAATCTTATAGGTGCCTTTTATCATCCAAAGGCTGTCTTTATTGATATAAAGACATTAGAGACATTACCTGAGAGAGAGTTTAAAAGTGGATTAGCAGAGATTATTAAATATGGAGTTATTTTAAATAAAGAGTTATTTGACTTTTTAGATAAAAACCATGAAAAGGTTTTAGCACGAGAAGAAAGATCTCTTTTATATATAATAAAAGAAAGTCTTTTATGCAAAAAATACATTGTGGAGAAAGACGAGAGGGAAAAAGACCTGAGAATGATTCTTAATTTTGGACATACTATAGGACATGCTATTGAAGCAAGAGGAAGATTTAAAAAGTTTTTACATGGAGAGGCGGTTGCTATAGGAATGTTATTAGCCACTAAAATTTCTTATCTCCTTAATTATTGCTCAAAAGAGACTTATCTTAAGTTAAAAGAAGTTCTTTTGAAATTTGGATTTGACTTAACCTTTTCTTACAAATTTTCTTGTCTTCTTCCGTATATAATGAGAGATAAGAAAGCTATATCTAAAAAGATTAGGTTTGTTCTTCCCTCAAAAATTGGAGAGGTTTTTGTGACAGATAATGTGCCCCTTAAGATTGTAAAAGAAGTTATAGATAAAAAGGAGGATTGAAAAAATGATAATAGTATTAAGACCAAATGCTACTGATGAAGATATACAGAGAGTAGTAGATAAATTAAAGGAATTCAACTATGGAGCTCATATATCTCGAGGAGAAACAAGAACTGTAATAGGAGCAATAGGTGAAAAAAGAATGGAAGAAAAAGTTCTAATAATGGAACAATTGGAAGTTTTTCCTTTTGTGGAAAAAGTTATCCCAATTCTAACACCATATAAATTAACTCTTAGGGACTTAAGACCTGAAGGCACTAAGATTTATATAAATGATATAGAAATAGGTGGAAATACTATAGTTGTTATAGCAGGACCATGTGCGGTAGAAAGTAGAGAACAATTATGGGAAACTGCTAAATTTGTAAAGGAAAATGGAGCAAAAATATTAAGGGGAGGAGCTTTTAAGCCAAGAACTTCTCCATATAGTTTTCAGGGTTTAGGAATAGATGGATTGAAGCTCCTTCGTGAAGTCAAAGAGGAATTTAATATTCCTGTGATAACAGAAATAATGGATCCGAGAGATTTAGAAAAAGCATTGGATTACATAGATATTGTACAAATAGGAGCAAGAAATATGCAGAATTTTACTTTATTAAAAGAAGTAGGACAAATTAGGAAACCAGTACTTTTAAAAAGAGGTCCCTCTGCTACCTTAGAAGAATTTCTTTTTGCTGCAGAATATATATTATTGGGCGGAAATAATGAAGTTATTCTTTGTGAAAGAGGAATTAGAACCTTCTCTGACTTCTCAAGAAATACGTTGGATTTAGCTATAGTTCCTGCTTTAAAAGAGAGAACTCATTTACCTGTTTTTGTTGATCCCAGTCATGGAACAGGGAGTTATAAATTAGTTCCCAGTATGGCAAAAGCTGCAGTTGCATGTGGAGCAGATGGATTGATTATAGAAGTTCATCCAAATCCTGAGAGAGCCTTATCTGATGGACCTCAGTCTCTAAACTTTCCTACTTTTGAAAATCTTATGAAGGATCTTAAAAATCTTGCAAAAGCTTTAGGAAAAAATATATGAAGATAGGAATTATAGGTTTAGGGCTTATTGGGACCTCCTTAGCTTTAGCTTTTAAAGAGAAAAATTTCTATATTTGGGGAGTAGATATTGATAAATCCGCAATTGATGAATTAATAGGCAGAGGAATAATAGATAAAGGAGCAATAGAATTAGAGAAACTTTCAGAAGAGATTAAAAAAAGTGAAGTTATCTTTATTTCTGTATTTCCGTCTGAAGTTGTAGAAGTTATAGAAAAATTAAAAAGTCTTTTAAATGAAAATCAGATATTAACTGATACTGCCAGTGTTAAGAGAAATATTATAAATTATGTAGAAAAGGATGAATTCCTTAAAAAAATATTTATTGGAGGACATCCTCTTGCTGGTAAAGAAAAATCAGGTTATAAGGAAGCTGAATCTACTCTTTTTCAGAATAAAATATATTTTTTAACACCCGCATCAAAAGTTTCTCAACAAAAAATAGAGAAGTTTAGCAATCTAATTAGTTTTATTTCTGCAAGACCTTATATTATTTCTCCGGAAGAGCACGATAAAATTCTTTCTTTTACCAGTCACCTTCCTCAGATTATTTCTTATATCTTATCTTTGACAGTCTTATCAAACTTTCCAGAATTTGTTGGCTCAGGTTTTAAGGATACTACTCGTCTATCTAAAAGTCCCTCTAAGTTATGGATAGACATAATTAAGGAAAACAAGAAAAATGTTTTGGATTCTTTGAAAGAATTTCGAAGGATTTTTGAAGTTTGCTATAAGGATATACAAAAGGGAGAATGGGAAGAGTTAGAAAAGATCTTTGAAAACTCAAGAAATAAAAGATTGATAATTGAGGTGAGTGATGAGAAAAGTAATTGTTAGAAAAAGCAGTGGTTTAAAAGGAGAAGTTGAAGTTCCTGGTGATAAATCTATATCTCATAGAGCTCTTATTTTTTCTTCTTTGGCAGAAGGTAATTCTAAAATTGTAAACTTTTTATTTGCTCAAGATTGTCTTTCTACGATGAATTCTTTGAGAAAATTAGGGGTTAATATAGAGATCAAGGATAAAGTAGTATATGTAGAGGGTAGGGGACTTAGGGGACTCTTAGAGCCTGACGATGTCTTAGATGCTGGAAATTCTGGAACAACAGTAAGACTTCTTTTAGGAGTTTTAGCAGGGCAAGAGAAAATATTTGCAGTAATAACAGGAGATAATTCTTTGAGAAGAAGACCAATGAAAAGGGTAGTTCAGCCTCTCTCTCAAATGGGAGCAATTTTTATAGGAAGAAAAGAGGGAGAATTTTTGCCCATTGCTATAAAAGGGGGAAGGCTAAAAGGAATAATATATAAAATGCCTGTTGCCAGTGCTCAAGTAAAGTCATCTCTTCTTCTTGCTGGACTTTTAGCGGAAGGGGAGACAAAAATAATAGAACCCTCTTTATCTCGAGACCATACAGAGTTGATTTTTGAGTATTTAAATTTACCTTTAAAAAGAGAAGAATTAGAATTGACTACTCATGGAATAGAGAGTTTCTCTTCAAAGGATTTTTATATCCCTGGAGATTTTTCTTCTGCAAGCTTTATAATAGCAGGAGCCTTATTAATTCCAAATTCAAAAATAATTCTAAAAAATGTTGGGTTAAATCCCACAAGAATAGGAATGTTAGAAGTTCTAAAAAATTCTGGTGCTAAAATATCTATTTTAAAGGAAGAATATTGGGGAAAAGAAAGGGTTGGAGATATTTTAGTTGAAAGTTCAGAGTTAGATGGATTTATTATAGAAGGAGCAATTGTTCCAAGATTAATTGATGAAATCCCTATATTGGCAATAGTTGCAACTCAAGCGAGGGGAAAAAGTTATTTTAGAAATGTAGAAGAATTAAGGGTTAAAGAATCTGATAGAATTCAAGGAATCTTAGAGAATTTAAAAAGGATGGGAGGAAAAGTGAAAGAATTAAAAGATGGTTTTATTGTCGAAGGACCTGTCTCCTTGAAAGGAGCAGAAATTAACACTTTTAATGACCATCGTATAGCAATGTCCTTCACAATTGCAGGACTTTTGGCAGAAGGAGATACTATAGTAGAAAGAGAAAGTATTGATATCTCTTTTCCTAACTTTTTAGAGATTCTTAAGAAAATTGGAGGTGAAATATTTGAGCTATGAACCCAGATGGGTAGATGAAAGTATAAAGGACTTGGTTCGAGCTATCTTGCTTTTAGAAACAGAGGAGGAAGTTTTAAGATTTCTGGAAGATATTTGTACTATAAATGAAATTAGAGAGTTAGCTCAAAGACTAATAGTAGCAAAGATGCTAGATGAAGGAAAATCTTATGAAGAGATTGCAAAAGTCACAGGGACAAGTTCTGCAACAATAAGTAGAGTTAAAAAGTTTCTATACTATGGAGCAGACGGGTATAGAATCGTTTTAGATAGATTAAGAAAAAACAAAAAGGGAGAGTCTTAAAACAAAAACTCTCCCTTTCATTTCTCAGCTTTTAAATAACCAGCATTTCACCCAATGATTAGGTGAAACCTCTATCTCTGGGGGTTCATTATTACAAATTTCCATAGCGTAGGAGCATCTTGGTGCAAATCTACATCCAGAAGGAGGATTAATTAAATTTGGCGGTTCACCGGCGGGAACATTTCTTAATCTTTTCCTATTCTCGGGATCTGGATCTGGAATAGCAGAAAGAAGAGCTTTTGTATATGGATGGAGAGGATTATTAAGAATCTCAGAAGTACTTGCTCTTTCTACAAGATTTCCAGCATACATTATGAAGATCCAATGGGAAAACATTCTTACCGTCGCTAAATCATGAGTTATATAGATAAGACTCATATGAAACTTATCTTGTAATTCTTTTAGAAGTTCCAAAATCTCAATTCTTACTGAAGCATCAAGCATTGATACAGGTTCGTCAGCAACTACAAGTTTTGGATTCATTATTAAAGCTCTTGCTATTACAACTCTTTGCATCTGTCCACCAGAGAGCATATGAGGATATTTAAGAGCAAAATCTTCAACAGGCGTCAATCTTACAGCTTCTAAAGCTTTAAATATTATATCTCTTCTCTCTTTTGGGCTCCCAATTTTATTAATTAAAAGGGGTTCCTCAAGAATTCTATATATGGTGAAATGAGGCGGGAGTGCCCCAAAAGGGTCCTGTTGGACAAGTCCAGTCTCTCTTCTGTACCACTTAAGGTCTTTAGAATCTAAATTTGTAATATCTTTTCCTTCAAAATAGATTTTTCCTGAAGTAGGTTCATATAGCCTAAGAAGAGTTTTTCCAAGGGTAGTCTTTCCACTTCCACTCTCTCCAACAAGGGATATAGATTCTCCTTTTTTTAATTCAAAGTTTATTCCATCCACTGCTTTTACATATAATGGATAGGAAAGTAATCTTTTTCTGATCTCGAACCATACTTTTAAATTTTCAACTTTAAGTAAAGTTTCATTATTATTCATGGCTCTCACCTATATAACATTTTGCAAAGTGTTCTTCTCCTTTTTTAAACATAGGAGGTTCTTTGGTCTTACATATTTCCATTACATATTGACATCTGGGATGAAATCTACAACCTGCAGGTGGATTAACCAGACTTGGAGGAGCGCCAGGAATAGATTTTAACCTTTTATCCGTTCTCAATGTAGGGACACTATTAAGAAGCATCATAGTGTATCCATGAGCTGGCTTATTATAAAATTCTTCTGCTGGACTAATTTCTACAATTTCACCAGCATACATAATCGCTATCCTATCTGCTAATTCACTTGTAGTTGCTATGTCATGAGTTATAAAGATATAACTCAAACCAAGTTCCCTCTTAAGCACTTTAAGAAGATTCATAATATTAGCCTGCGTTATAATATCTAAAGCTGAAGTTGGTTCATCGAGAATTACAATCTGAGGGTTTGTTATCAATGCCATCGCAATAACAACTCTTTGTTTCATACCTCCTGAAAGCTCAAAGGGATATCTTTCTGCAAAAGACTCAGATATTCCAACTAAGTTAAGAATTTCTTTTGCTCTCTTATAAGCAGACTCTTTATCCATTCCCATATGGACTATTAAAGGCTCTGCTACTTGATAAACTACTTTCAAAACAGGATTAAGAGAGTTCATAGCTCCTTGAAATACCATAGAAATTTTGGACCATCGAACGTCTTTTCTAAAAGTTTCTTCATCCAAAGATAATACTTCTTTACCATCTAAATAAACCTCTCCAGAGACTTTTTCTAAATTTCTTGGAAAAAGCCTAATAATTCCTCTTGCTAATGAGCTTTTCCCACAACCTGATTCTCCTACAATGGCTAAAGTTTCACCTTTTCTTAGTTCAAAACTTACATTTCTTGCAGCTTCTAAACTTCCCTTTCTTGTCTTATATGAAAGGGTAAAATTATTTAGTTTTAAAAGAACTTCCTCCATCTTACTGCACTCCTATATTTCCTTTAGTTTTGGATTTACAATTCTATCAATAACAAATCCTAATAATGAGAAGGATATAGCAGTTAAGATCAAAAGAAAAGATGGTTCAAGGACCCAGTAGTAATATCCTTTATATAAAGCTCCATTTTGAAAGGCATCTTCTATAATCCTTCCCCAAGTAGGCTGAGTAGGATCAAGAACTCCAAAAAGAGATAGAATTGCTTCTAAAAATACATATGCAGGGATAGATATTATAAGGCTGGGAATAACAGGAGGAAGTATTTTAGGAATTATATATAAGAATACGATCCTCCAATCACTGGCACCATAAGCTTTTGCAGCCTCTATATATGGGAGACTCTTCACCTGAAGAACTAACGCTCTTTGAGTTTTTACAGCTGAACCAAAAATACTTAGGAATATAAGCACGATAAGGAGCTTCCAAATAGTAAGCTTGTAGAATATAGAGATCATTATCATAAGAGGAAGGAATGGAAGTACCATATAGATTTCAGTAAATCTTTGGATCAACGAATCTACTTTTCCTCCAAACCATCCACTTATGGTAGCAAGAATTAAATGCAAAAGAGTTATACTAATAGATGCACCTAAACCAAAGGAAAGGTCAAGAGGAGTTCCCCATAAGAGAGCTAAATCTAAGGGTCTTCTTAAATGATCTGTTCCAGCTATACCATAGACTTTCCCATATATGATAGGTTCTGCCTCAATAATATCTTCTTTATTTTTAAATTCAGCTTCAATATATAGCTTATACTCGCCCTTTTCAATGTTTAAATTGCCAGATATGTCCACAAAAAGACCTCTTACCACAGTTATAGGATATGGAGGGTAAAAACCTAATTTTGAAGTCAAATATTCCGTAAGCTTATCTTCAATGGAAGTTTCGTTTCCTAAGTATAAAGTATCTTCTTCTCCCCTCAATTGATGTTCTATAAGGAAGATTTTATCTCCATTTGGTTTCTCCCAAAAAATTCTGATAAAAGGTGGCTGATTTTTAAAAGTGCTTTTAAAAAATATATTAAATTCAGATGGAAAGTCATCATAATTAAAGGTAAAAGGATAAATTAATTCAATCTTTTTAGGGTTTTGAGAGATTACTTTTACATCTTTTTCAGTAAGATCTATATTTTGAGGAAGATTCTTTCCTGTAAAGAATCCCCACCAAATAGGAATAGCATTTCTTGGGTTTTTTAGCCAAGCCTGACTATTATTCCATAAAGATATAGCCTTATCATAAGGAAGCGTAATGACTGCATAGAGAGTTAAAGCGATAAAGAAAGCAAAAATCAGTAAAGAAAAAATTCCAGTTTTATACCTCAAAACCTCTTTTATTATTCCCTTCAAACTATAGCTGGAGGTAAATTCCATTTCATTCATCCTTCTCACCTCATATTCTTACTCTTGGATCAATAAGCGCATAGATAAAATCTAATATTAACACAGTTCCTGCTAAAAGGTACGCATATATAACTGTTACTCCTACAATTACAGGGGCGTCAAATAAACCAATAGCACGAGCAAGAACCATTCCTAAACCTGGCCAGTTAAAAATAGATTCGGTAACAATAGCTCCCATCCATGAACTAATTACTGTTAATGCAAAACTTGTAATAATTGGTGGTAAGGCAGGACGTAAAATATATTTTCTTTCGATATCTTTTGCAGGAAGTCCTTTGGCTTTTGCTACCTCTACATAATCTTCTGTAGAGAAAATAAGAAAGAAATTTCTTTCACTATAAATTCCTAAGAAAAGTGGACTTATGATCCATGCAGATAAAGGAAGGATCATATGTTTAAGTACATTCAAAATATACCCCAAAGTAGTTGGAGGAGGTGGAAAATCTACGAATCCTCCAGGAGGAAGAATATGAAGCCATGAATAAAAGATCATGATAAGAAAGATTCCATAAAACCATCCAGGAATTACAGAGGTGGGAGAAAGATATACAACTAGTTTATCCCAAAATGAGCCATACTTTCGTGATAATTTAAGACCAAGGTATAAGTTCAAAAAGAAACTGATAACAGTTGCAGTAGTAAAAAGTAATATAGTAAGAGGAAGTCGTTCAAGAATTATATTTTTAACTTGCATAGAGCCACTGTCACTGGTCATATACATTGCAGTTCCTAAGTTCAATACTATAGCATTTTTAAGGTGATAAAGACTTCTTATAAAGAAGGGTTTATCTAAGCCTCTTCTCTTTAACTCATTTCTCACTCTACTTTCTATGATATTGAGTTTTTGCTCTTCAGTATATCCCCTCAGCGTTGGATCATCCTTTACATGCATAGCTACGTTCATTCTTATCTCTGTTTCTGCTATCTTGTCTACATATCCTCCCGCATTGGCAATTACAATAGTTAAATAAACAGAGATAACAACTGTTATAAATAAAACTATGGCTCTTTTACCAAAGTATCTTAAAATTTTAAATAGTCCTTCTATGGAACTCAACCTCCTTTTGTATAAACTTGATTTTTACCAAATAAAGAACCCCAGGGAGATTTTCCCCCTGGGGTAATATTATACTACTTTATTTTAAGAATTTTGCATTCTTTAAGAGAACTGTATGAGCTACTGTATCTGCTTTCTCTAAGTAGTAAGGACCATTACTTACCCAGAAGTGCTTAAACCTATTATACCATTTTACAAGATTTTCATATCTTTCTTTTGCTACACTCTCTGATACATATTTCTTTACAAAGTTTTCAAATGGGATATATCCATCTTTTTGAGACCTATCAAGTATGTCTTTTAATACTGCAAGGCTTGGTCCACCAATATAATTCATCCATTCTACCTTCTTTGCTTCTGCTTTATCTGCAGAGAAGGCAAGTTTTCCTTCTTCTTCTGCCCTGATTCCTATAGCAGAAACGTGCCATGGGAATAAAACAGAGGTTACAGGCCACAGAGCAGTAAGTTCTGCATCAAGTTCTGCATAATTAGTATAGTATTCAATAACTAATGGATGTTCACTCTTAATCTTCCATGCTACAAAAGACTCTCTCCAAGAGTTAAAAGTATCAACATATGCTTCATCATAAAGTTTGCTATCTTTGCTTGCCCTCTCAAAAGGTAAAATAAATTCTACAATGTAATCTGCAAGGCTTTGAACAGAACCGTCATGATATTTCTCCTTTCCTATGACATCGCCATAATTAACTACTACTTTGACCTTTGCAGTTTTAACTCCTGCTTCTCCCGCAGTAATCATGGTTTGTTTCTTTACATCCCAACCATACCATGCATCAGAGGGTACTGTAATAGTTTTTACTTTCTTAAACTTTAACCAATCAGAATCTTTATTTGGAAAAGTAGGAACTTCAGTATTTACAGTAAGTTCAGCACTCTGTATTCCAAGAAGAATTGGAAGTCCAGTATATGGATGATAGATCCAGGTTCTTCCAAAAGTAGCTTCCCAGAATATAGTATCATATACCCAGTTTGATCCCGCTACAGGGTTCCATGGATCTATGATAACTTCAGCCATTCCTGCTTTAACACTTCCGCCCTCTTTTCCCGCAATCCTTAGAGTATATGGCCATACTCTTGCAGAGTTCCCTCCTGCATAATCTACAGCAATATCTATATTCTTTCTTCTCGCCCAAGCTGCCTTTTGATCAATAAGGAATATTCTTACAGAATCTTTTAAGCAAAGCTCTAGAGCTTTCCTCATTAAGTAATTTCTTTCTGCTAAGCTCTTAAATGTTCTTTGAGCAAGTTTATTTGCAATATCTCTAAATTCTTTATCTGGTTTATATGCTCTCCAAAGAGGAGAATAGGACATAGAAGAATCTGGTAGATAGAAGAATTGGAAATTATCTGACATATCTCTTGCGAGAACAGTTGTAATCCATCCACCTGTATAAATATCCCATTGACCTTCTGCAGGATCTCCTCTTACCCACAAAGGTGAAGCTTCACGAGAAGTTTTATACATTCTTTCTACTGTAAATCCTAATTTCTCAAGTTGGGTAGAGACATAATCTCCTATTAACTTTCTCCTATCCTCTGTTCTTATAATAAATTTAACAGTTACTGGCTTATCTTTGTAATACCATTTTCCTCCTTTAAGCTCTGCTCCCATTTTTTTCATTTCAGAGGCAATGATGCTTTTGCCCTTTTCAAAGTTATATTTATATGTCATTTCTAATTTTTCAATGGTATCTTTATATCTTTCATATTCTGGGAATCCCTTATTTAAAGGTAAAAGTTTTACTTCTCCAAGCCCTCCCATAATTTCATCTACAATATACTGTCTATCAATTACAAGATTCATTGCTTCTCTTATTTTCTTATTACTGAAGGGATTTAATCTACCGTCCTTATATGTAGGTCCTACTGGATTAAAAGTTAATTCATAGTAAAGTCCAAAAGATGTACCATAAGTTAGATTTGGATCTTCTTTAACTCTTCTAAAAAGTTGAGGATCACTGATCTCATTGAAATATATATCTATATCGCCTTTAGACATCATTTCTACAGCTTTTGCTAAGTCCTTCTCTGGAACAAATGCTACTTGATCTAACCAGCCATTTTTATTGATGTTGACTGTGTAAGCGGAGGAGGAAAAAACAATAAGAGAAAGGAGAACTAAAAATAAACTCAAGGACATCCATTGAGACCTTAATTTTTTCCACATAAATCATATCACCTCCATAAATGTTTTACTTGTAATATAATAATTAAAATCTGACTTGTCAATCCTTCTTGAGACTGTTCAAAAAA
>JBNARO010000012.1:0-52416 GCA_049718665.1 Dictyoglomaceae bacterium
CCTAAATGAGCTGGAGAGGTTGGCTATTTGTAGGTGAATAATGTTAAGTAATAAATTTCTTTTTATAGGAATATTATTAATCTCTGCAAGTCAGCTTTATCTTTCTCTTTTTCTTACAAGGTTTTTTTCTATATCGCAGGGATATCATTGGGCATTTTTGGTAATTGGGCTTGCTCTTTTAGGAAGCGGTGCCAGCGGAACTTTTTTATCTCTTCAAAGAGATTCCAATAAAGAAAAAGGGATAAGAAGATTAAGAGTTTCTTCATTACTTTTTTCTATAAGTATTCTTTCTTCTTATTTTATTAATAATACTTTTACCTTTGATCCCTATCTTCTTCCTTGGCATTTTGAACAAATTCTTTTATGGATTATAAATTTTCTTTCTCTTCTTGTCCCTTTCTTTTTTGTAGGACTTTCTATAGTCTCCTCCCTCTCTATTTTTCCTGAAATTTCAGGAAAACTTTATGGTTTTACTTTCTTAGGTGGTGGATTGGGAATAATCTTATTAAATTTAGTCCTCTCAAAGGTTAATGAATTTTTAAGTCTTATATTTTTGATTATTCTTTCTCTTTTAGGATTTATTTTTTTATCTTGGGATAAAAAGTTCTCAAGATTTCTTGGAATAAGTTTAATTGTCTTCTTTCTTATACTCTTGCCCTTTTGGGAAATCCCCATAAAGTTTTCTCCATATAAGGATTTGGAACAAGTTAAGAGGTATCCTCAAACTAAAATATTAGAAACAAAAAGGAATGCTTTTTCTCGAATTGATATAATTGAAAGCCCTACCATAAGATATGCTCCAGGATTAAGTTATAAATTTATGGGGAAAATTCCTTACAATTTAGGATTTACTATAGATGGTGAGAATATTAAGGGGATAATAAAAGAAGATGAATTTACAGATTATCTACCTCAAGCAGGAAGCTTTATTTTATTTACTTATCCGAAAGTTTTGATTATTGAGCCTGGAGGAGGCTTAGATATAGTCTTATCAAAGGAAAAGAATGCAAGAGAAATTATAGGAGTTACTGATAACCCTTTTATATATGGGATTCTTAAGAAAAATTTCTTAGATATAAATAATGTTAAGATAATTTGCGAAAGTCCAAGAGTATTTCTAAAAAGAACTGGAGAGAAATTTGATTTGATTTTATTTTCCCTTCAAGAGTCCTTTCATGTGATAACAGCAGGAGCCTATTCTTTAAATGAAAATTACCTATATACAAAAGACTCCATAAAATCTTCTTTTTCGCTTCTCTCTCCTTCTGGAATATTATGCTTTACAAGATGGCTTCAAAGACCTCCTACAGAGGAACTTCGTTTATTTATTACGATATATTATGCCTTAAAAGATTTAGGAATAAAGGATATAGAAAAACATATATTAGCATATAGAAGCTTAAATACTATGACTTTTCTTGTCAAAAAGATTCCTTTTACTTATGAGGAAATTAAAAAAATCAGAAGATTTCTTGAAGACAAAGCCTTTGATTTAGTTTATTATTTTGATATAAAAGAAGACGAAATAAATCAATTTAGTATTTTACCTGAAGAGATTTATTATAAAAATATTAAAGAATTTTTGGAAGAAAAAGGAGATTTTATTAAAAATTATCCTTTCAAGGTAGATGCTCCTACTGACAATAAACCTTTTTTCTTCCATTTCTTTAAAACCTCTCAAATTCCTAAAATTTTGGAAAACTGGGGAAAAACCTGGCAACCTTTTGGAGGAGCAGGCTTTCTTATTGTTTGGTTTATTCTTTTCTTTGCTATAATTCTCTCCTTTATTTTAATCCTTCTTCCTTTAATATGGAGAAGGATATCTTTCCCTAAGGAAAAGAAAATATTTAAAATTTTCCTCTATTTTACTTTTATTGGGCTTTCTTATCTTTTTGTAGAGATCCCATTAATGCAAAAATTTATTCTTTATTTAGGTCAGCCTATATATTCCTTTTCTGTTATTCTTTTCTCTTTACTTTTCTTCTCTGGTTTTGGAAGTATTCTTTCAAAGAAACTAATGAAGTATTTCCCTTATACTCTCTTTCTCTTAGGAATTTTAATAATTCTTTCTCCATGTATTTTATCCATTATTATGGAAAATACTCTTTCCTTTAATTTCTTTATAAGAATTTTAATTAGTATTTTATTTGTGGGATTTTTAGGATTTCTTATGGGAATTCCCTTTCCTACAGGTTTAGAAATTTCGAAAAAATATTCTTCTGATATTATTCCTTGGGTTTATGCTATAAATGGATTCTCTTCTGTGATTAGCTCTTTCTCTTCTTCGTTAATTTCCATATCTTTTGGCTTTTCCTTTGTTATAATTTTAGCAGGCATTCTTTATATTCTTTCTGGTCTCTTACTTTCTTCTCACTAAGGGAACAAAAATTACTCCTCCTAAATCAGTGAATTTTAATTTTCCATCCTTTTTCTCTATAAGCCACAGAGTTTGGTACATTCCAGGAGGTCCCACAGGGATAACCATTCTTCCTCCCTCTTTCAATTGTTTTATCAATGGAGGAGGAACATGATCAGGAGCACAAGTTACAATTATAGCATCATAAGGAGCATATTCCTCCCATCCATTGTATCCATCATCCCATTTTACCTTTACATAAGTATATCCAAGAGATCTTAATCTTTCTCTTGCCTTGTCTGCAAGATCTTTTATGATTTCCACTGTATATACTTTCTTTGTTATCTCTGCTAATATTGCAGCCTGATATCCAGATCCTGTTCCGATCTCTAAGACTTTCTCGTTTTCCTTTAGCTTTAAAGCGGAAGTCATCAATGCCACTATATATGGTTGAGATATGGTTTGACCATATCCTATAGGTAGAGGATGATCTGCATAAGCAGATTCCCACAAACTTTTATCTACAAAAAGATGTCTTGGAACTTTTAACATTGCCTTTAAAACTTTTTCATCTTTTACTCCTCTTGACTTTATAAGTTCTACCATCTCTTCTCTTGCTTTCTTTAGTTCCTCCTCTGTGATGGAAAAAATAGGAGATAAGAAAACAAGGAAAATAAGAATTAAAATAAGAAAAGTTTTTATTTTCATTTGAGGTCACCACCAAATGTCAAAAATGATAAAAGGGAGGAAGTTAAATACTTCCTCCCTTTTATATTATAATCTTCCTAAAATTTTTGCTACTAACGCTATGAGTAATGGCAAAAGTACATAATCACTATCTGATGCCCAGCTAAAGAAATCACCAATAGCAAAACCAATTATGGGCCACATAAGAGCTTGTCCTACTCCCATAAGAACCCCTGCAACAATTCCACCTAATATTGCTCCAGGAATTCCCCAATATTTATTTCCATACACACCCGCAGTAGCTCCATGGAACCAAGCAGACATGGTAGGAGCAAATATGAAATATTGATATTTAAAGCCTGCAAAGATAAGAGACGTAAGAACCATAGCAAACATTCCAATTAATCCACCATATGCCATAGAAACTTGTCCATAAGGGAAGAAAAGAGGACAATCCAATGCAGGGGTAGCTCCTGGGACAATTTTTTCTGCAATACCTTTAAAAGCAGGTATCAATTCTGCAATAATCATTCTTACCCCTACCATTAAAATGGAAAAACCTGCTGCAAAGTTAAGCGCCTGAAGAATGATCCATAATATTGGATGCTTTCCTGCTTTTGTTGCTACATCTACCACATAACTATAATTAGCAATAGCCATAATAACATAAATTATGATAAATGTTGCTGCCATAAGGAGCATTGGCTCTCTTAACCACTCTAAAGCTTTTGGGAATGTTAATTCTTCCATACTTTTTGCCTTTTTCTTTCCATTAGAAGAAAAGGTTCGTGTAAGAAGAGAAGTAACTAAAACAGGCAGAGAAGAGGAATGTCCCAGTACAAAACCACTATTTTCATTCACAAAAAGGTCGAACTTATGAGTATACCAAGGTTGTAATGTTTGATATAGTCCCACAAAGATACTGGATACAATTACTAAGCTTGCTCCATCTAACTTTAGCATATATTTAAAAGCTGTAACAAATATTACTGCATTCCAAAAGATTAAATGTCCTGTTAAATAGATATATTTTAAAGGTGTTATTCTTGCAAGGAGAACGTTAATAAGAAAGGCAAAGAGCATTACTAAACCAATTTGAGTTCCAAGTTCAGTAATTATTTTATTTGTTCCAATTTCAATTTTTAATGGAGGGAGTCCTAAGGCTTTCCCTGCTAAATCTCCTAAAGGAATCAAGGATTGAACCATTAAATTTACACCAGCCAAAAGAATAAGAAGACCTATAGCAGTTTTTAAAGTTCCTGAAATGGTTCTTTCTATCCTTTCCCTAAGGAATAGAAAACCTAATAAAGCAATCAAACCTAAGAAAAGGGAAGGTTCCTGCATCAATTTTTGAATAAACTCAAGAATACTCATTTTTAAACCCCCTTATTAAGCTTTAATTTTTAAAATGCCCTCCAGATAATTTTTTACTTCCTCTTTGCTTTTGAGGTTTACAAAAGATTTTGTTATATTTTCAGAATCTTGAAGAATTTCTGCTAATTCTTGTAGAAATTTTAAATGGGATTCTTTATCTGGAGTGGCAAAGGAAATTACAAGATAAACAGGATCATTATGGGATCCAAAATTTATCCCCTCTTTAATTATCAAGAAAGATATTCCAAAGGATTTTGCTCCATCCTCTGGACGAGCATGAGGTATGGCAATTCCAGGGGCAATTGCAATATAAGGTCCTAATTCTTTGCATACTTCAATCATTTTATCAATATACTTTGAATCTATGATATTATCTTTTTCTAAAAGTTTTCCCCCAATTTTTACCGCTTCTTCCCAAGAGTTAACCTTTTGTACTATTTCTATTCTTTCTCCTAAGGCTTCTAAAAGATTTAACACTTTACTCACCTCTTATTTTTTTCACCGCTTCTAAAAGTTTTTCTGAAATTTCAGTCTTATTTCCATAGTTATTTACTGATACAATTTCTTTTGCTTTAGCTCTTTTCCTAAAGTTTTCAGCAAGATCAGGTCCTGTAACAATAATATCTGCATCTATGGTAGGGGCTATGCTAGCATCTGCAGTCTCTACTATAGCAGATATTCCCGCTTTCTTTAGAATTTCTTCTATAGTCATTTTAAGATAAAGTGCAGTACCAGTGCCTAATCCACATGCTGCGATTATTTTAAGAGGAGAATTAGTTACCAATTTCTCACCTCCTCCTATAAAATATTTTCTTCCTTCAAAGTAGAAAGAATTTCTTCCACTATAATCTCCAAATATCTTTCTCCCTTTTCTTTTGATGCAACTTTGGGATTTCCAAAAATTCCAGACTTACTTAAAGTTCCTAAGGAGAGGGCAGATCTTCCGTAAGATTTAGGTTTCGTAGGATATTCTATTTCTGCCTTTGAAAGATCCACTAAGTCAGGTTTGATGGCTAACATTATAGATGTTTCAATTTCTTCTGCATGAACATCATTATACCATCTTTGAGAATCTTGAGGAAATTTTTCAATTCCAGGATAAGAGAAATAATATATCCGGAGAGAAATTTCATCATATAAATCTCTTATAGCATATTTTAATGCAGAATTATTTGCTAAATGACCATTAATAATAATTAATGCTTTTGGTTCATGCCTGTAGATAGATCTCGCAATATCTTTAATAAGTTCTTCCAATGTTTTTTCTCTTATAGTTATAGTTCCTGGAAAATCTCTCCATACCCAGGAGTAAGATATGGGAATAGTAGGAAGTATTATAGAATTTTCTATCTTTATTGCCACTCTTTTAGCAATTTCTTCTGCTATAAAAGTATCTACTCCTAAGGGTAAGTGAGGTCCATGTTGTTCTAAAGAACCTAAGGGTAATATAAGAAGAGACTCTTTAATAATCTTTTCTGCTTCTTTCCATGAGATTTCTAAAGCATATTTTTTCATAATCCCTTCTCCCTTTAATAAGGATTAGTAAAGGAAAGAAAATAAGAAGGATTCTTTACAAATATTATATTTATTTCTTCCTCTGTAAAACCTTCTTCTAACATTCGGGGGACAAATTTTTTAATTATAAATTCCAAGCCAGGACCTCCGCCATAAGCTTTAAAGTAAGATTTTCTTGCCATGTCCCCTGAAATAAGTAATTTATTTATATAACCTTTGTCACATATTCTTTTTATAAGCTCTATTCTTAAAGAATCAGGATGATATTTTATTTTTCCTATGGAATCAAATTGTACAAAAGCACCTCTTTCCAAAATTTTCAGATGATACCACAAGTCAGGATTTCTATCAGAATGTCCAATAGCTATACATTCTAAATTAACTCCCATTTTTTCTAAGATATTAAGTTGTTCCAACCCCATAGTACCTATCTCAGTATGAAGCCAAATAGGAGCTCCAGTTTCTCTATGAGCTTTTGCGACAGCCTTCAATACTTTTTCCTCCTGAGAAGTTATCCTATTATAGGAGGTTCCTGCCTTTAATAATCCAGGCTTAACTCCTAAATTTTCTACCCCATCTTTAATTTCTTTTATTAATTTTTCTGCAATCTCTTCGTAACTTAAGTCGTTAACCCAAGTTGGGAAATAACTCCCCTTGTTAAATCCTGTAGTAAAGATTATGTTTACAGGGGTCTTTTCTGAAATTCTTTTTAGAGCATGAACATTCCTCCCATAATCTATAGGGGAAGCCTCTACAATACTTCTTCCTCCTGCCTGGTAAAAAAGATTTAACTCTTCTATAGCTTTATTCTCATCGTCAAGAACTAAATCAGGATCCTTTTCTGCCATCCATAAAGGAGGAGAGCATATTAAATGTTCGTGAGATAAAGTGAATCCCAAATCGTTAACTGATAGCGTTCCTTTTATAGATTGAATAAAATTTTTCTTCCCCATTTTAGGCTCCTTTCATGTTATTATAATTAAAAGAAAACTTTTTAATCTTCAATCAAGTAAAACTAATATTAGATAGGGAATATCTTTCCAAAACTTTACTATTTATAACTCCTCCAAAATCCTTTGATAATTCTTTTCTAAGATTTCTGCTAACTCTTCCTCTCCCAAAGAATCAAAGGAAATATCAATTTTAGGAACTCTTGAACTTAAAAATTTAAGCAGAGGAACCTTTAAAGGAGCGGTACTTATTTCGTCTATATCTAATGAATAAAGAAGGAAAAAAGCTTTTAAATCTCCTCCTAATTCTCCGCAAATACCTATCCATTTTCCAAATTTATGAGCAGAATCAATAGCATCTTTTATCAATTTCCAAAAGGAAGGATGGTATGGTCTATAAAGATAAGAAACCCTTTCATTAGTTCTATCTACTGCAAAGGTATATTGAAAAAGATCATTAGTTCCAAGACTGAAAAAGTCCACTAAAGGAGCTAATTTTTTCATATTTAAAATAGAGATAGGAGTTTCTATCATTATTCCTACTGGGGGAATTTTATATTCTTTCCCTTCTCTTTCCAATTCTTTTACCACTTCCTCGATAATTTTTTTGGCTTCTATTACTTCCTCTTCAAGGTCTATCATAGGAAACATTACATGAATATTGTTTTTATAGCTTGCTCTTAATATTGCTTTCAGTTGAATTTTGAAAAGTTCTTTTTCATGCAGAGACCACCTTATTCCCCGAAGTCCTAAAAATGGATTTTCTTCTTTTTCAAATTGAATATAGGGAAGATATTTATCACCACCAATATCCAAGGTTCTTATAATGACTGGATATTCTGGGAATAAATCTCCTACTTTTTTGTAAACTTCATATTGTTCTTCTTCTGAGGGAGGATTATCTCTTTCTAAAAACAAAAATTCTGTTCTAAAAAGTCCAATTCCCATGGCACCTTGTTCTAAGGCTAAATATGCATCTTCTAAGTTTCCAATATTTCCTGCTATAATTAATCTTTCACCATTTTCTTTTTTAGGAATATAATTCTTAAAAATTTTCGCTTCTTTTTGAATTTTCTTGAGTTGTTCATATAACTTTTGATATTTTTCAATCTCTGAAGGTGTAGGGTCTAATATTAAAATCCCTTTTTCTCCATCCAAAATTCCTAATTTCTCTTCTTTTATTTCTGAAATATCTATCCCCATAATAAAAGGTAAATTTAAATTTCTGGCAATTATAGAAAGGTGAGAAAGAATCCCTCCTCTACTACTAACAATACCCAGAAGATTTTCCTTAGGAAGATTAATTAATTGCCAAGGAGTTATTTCTTGTGAAACTAAGATAGAAGGCTCTTCCAAATTAGGATAATTCTCTCCTCTAATGATCCTTAATATTTCCTCCTTAAGAGCTTCTATATCTTGGGCTCTGGTTCGAAAATAGATATCTAAGCTTAAAAATTCTCTCTTAAATTTTTCAGTAGTTTCTTCTAAAGAGTTTTTGAGATCTAAGCCTTCTTCTATCTTTTTATATAAATATTTCTCAAAAGATGGGTCATCTAATAATAGGAGATAAAAAGAAGCAAGCTCTCTTTCTACTTCTCTTAAATTATTTAATTTGCTCTCCAAGTCTCTTTTTAATGTTTCCTTTGCCTTATTCCATAAAAATTTTGCCTCTTTCCCTCTGTAATAAAAATCTTCCTCTTTTTTCTCCCAAACAAAGATTTTTCCAATAGCTATCCCCGAAGAAGCAGAAATACCCTTTAATATTCTCATTTCTCAATACCTCTTTCCATAGAGTAGAATAAACCAGCTAAATAATCTTTATTTATTTTATTTAATTTTTTGAGAGATAGATGAAAGAGAATCTCTTGAGAAAACCATATAGTTTTAAAAGGATCAAAAAGATTAAGATATATATAGAAAGATTTGCTTTTCAAGTTCTTAAATAGGAAAAATTTCTCTTCACAAGGTTCTTCTTTGGAAAAAATCCAATATATTTTATCTCTTATAGGAATTATTTTAAAAGTCTCAGATATATATAAAGTTAATTCATTTTCATCTTTTATTTCAAAAACATTAATAGATACTTTTTCCTTATAAAAATCATAAATATACTTTTTTAATTTCTCTCCCTCTTCTTGAGAAAAGAAAGGAGAGATTAAGAGATATGGTGATTTGAAGTCAGAAAGGGGAATAGTGCTAACATATATAAAACCTTTATGAGGAATTTTAGGAAGATCTCTTACAGAAGTTATTCCTACAATCTCTACCTTATCAAGAATTTTTTTAATCTTTTCTGCTAAGATATTTGCAGTTAAAACTCCTGATGGGCATATTACAATAATTTTCTTCTTTTTAGCTAATTTTTCTAAAATTCTAACTAAATGTAAAGTAATATAACCCTTTTCCTCCTCTGGAATGTTAATATTTAATCTTTGTGATAATAGTTCTGATAATTCTGAAGAAATGTGATACAAAATAGGATAATTTCTTTTTATTTTCTCCAACATAGGATTATGTATAGTAATATCATTCCTGATTTTAAAGATAGCATTCTGTAAGTGGAAGAGAAATAATTTTAAAGTATTATTTCTAAAAGAATAAGAACTGAAAATCTCTTTTTCTAAAATATTTTTCAATTTTTTATCTTCTTTAAGAAGAGATTTTCCCGATTCCAATTCGGAAGAAAAAATATATAAATTTAAAAACCTTCGCTCTTCTTCACAAAAGTTTATCTTATAAAAATCTTCAAGAATTTTATATGGGGGAGAAAGATCAAAATCCTCTAAGTTAATTGTTTCTATCCTAAATCTCTGTATTATTCTATTAACTGTTATTCCTGTTATTAATAATAATTGGAGAAAGCTATCATCAGTAAATTTTATGTCCCATTGCCTTTCTATCTCATTAAAGAAATTGATAGCTCCCAAAAAGGAAATAGGAAAAACTTCTCCCCACGGCGGAGGAACTTTATAGCTTGATAATACTTCATTTAATAATTTCCCTTTCTCTTCCTCAGATAAATTTTCTAAAATTAAATCCAAAAGAGCTTGTCTTTTAAATCTTTCTTCTCCTTCCACCTTAATTCCATAATGAGGCTTTGCTATTATAGAAAGATTATGTTTTATTATCCACTTTTTAACTTCCTTAAAGTCCTTAATAACTGTGGGATGACTGACCTTAAACTTTTCTTCCCAATTTTCTAAGGTTATTTTTTCATGAGAAAGGAGAAGATCAAGAACCATAAGTCTTTGCCTTTCTTTAATAGATATTTTCTCCTGCAGGCTGATTATAGAAAAAATTTCATTATATGATTTCCCACTAAAATTTGTTAGGCATACTCCTTTATAAGGAATAGTTTTTAACTCAATACCATAAGGATATAGATAATCTTCAAGATTTCTCAATTCTCTCCTAATAGTAGATAAACTATATCTTGTCTTCTCAGCAATCTCTTCTACCTTTATAGGCTGAGACGATTCTAAAAGTAGCTTTAAAATTTTTTCTTTTCTATCACGCTTCCCCATTCTCTTCTCCTAAACCTGACTCTATAAGTTCAGAAAGAGTCTTTAAAGCTTCATCCTCATCCTCACCTTCTGCTTCTATTATGACTTTAGTTCCTTGATTTGCTCCCAATGTTAGAACTTTTAAGATACTTTTTGCGTCAGCCTCTTTTCCATTAGCTTTTAGGGTTATCTTACTCTTAAATTTATTAGCAGACTGGACAAAAATAGCAGCAGGACGAGCATGTAAACCTGTTTTATTTTTTAAAACTACCTCCTTTACTTTCATCTTCTCTTCTCCCTTCTTATTGTAATAAAAACAGGTTTTAAAAGAGTTTTCAATAAAAGCTAAAATCTTTTTTGTGTAAATTTTTATGCCAAAATTTAACTAATTCTGAAGGAAGAAGGTTTAGATAAAATTAAAAAGGCTGGGATTATTCCCAGCCTTTAAACTTTAACTTTTTCCAAATCTTCCCACTTCTTGTATAGAGTAGGAATACTTCCAATTAATCTCTTTGTATATTCATGCTTAGGATGAGATATGATTTCCTCCGGTGTTCCTTCTTCTATAATCTCTCCTAAATACATTATAAGAATCCTATCAGAGATATAGTATGCTAAACCCATATCATGAGTTATAAATAATATAGAAGTATTTTGAACTTTTCTTAACTTTTCAAAAAGTTTTATAATCCCACCACGAGTTGATGCATCAATCATGGAAACTGGCTCATCTGCTATTATCAATTTAGGCATTAATAACCAACAGCGAGCAATCATAATTCTTTGTTTTTCTCCACCAGAAAGTTGATGAGGATATTTTCCAAGGATAGTTTTTGGATCTAAGCCTACATTCCTTAGTGCTTCTTCCATTAATTCTTTGGCTTTAGAACTTGCAGGATCAAATCCTATAAGCTTTATAGCCTGATGAAGGACCCTATCAATGAGATAGAATGGGTTATAACTGGCAAAGGGGTCTTGGAATACCGCATGAACTTTTCTTCTAAGTTCCCTTATGCTTTCTATATTGGAAAAATAATCTTGGAGTCTTTTCCCTTCAATCAAAATTTCACCTGAAGTAGGCTTTACCAAACCTAATATAATCTTTGCAGTGGTAGTTTTGCCAGATCCACTTTCTCCAACTAAGGATACTATCTCTCCCTCTTCCATATTGAAGGAAACATTTTTAACAGCATGAATATACTTTTTCCTAAGAAAACCTGTCTCATAAATCTTATTTAAATTCTTTACTTCTAATAGTGTCATTTTTTATCACCTCTTCTCATATAAAAAACAGGCAACTTTTCTCTGATTTATCGTTTTTAGTAAAGGCTCCTCTTGGCTACATATTTCCATTCTATTGGGACAGCGAGGATGGAATCTACATCCTGATGGAGGATTCATTAAATTTGGAGGTGTTCCTGGAATATGAGTAATTCCTCTCTTTTTTACTTCGGGTTCTGGTGTAACTACAGAATAAAGAAGTCCTCTTGTATAAGGATGTAGAGGTTCATTTATTATCTCATCTATGGTTCCTTCTTCCATAATTTTCCCTGCATACATTACTACCATTCTATCAGCGATTTGTCTTACAGTAGCTATATCATGAGTTATGAATACAATGCTTTTTACTATTTTCCTGTCTTTAAGATCTTTAATAGTCTTTAGTACCATTTTTTGAGTTGCTACATCTAAGGCGGAGGTTGGTTCATCTGCTATAAGAAGTCTTGGATTAAGTAGAGTTGCTACTGCAATTACCGCTCTCTGTTTCATTCCACCAGAAAGCTCAAAGGGATATCTATTTATAACATCTTTTGATATTCCTATCTCCTCAAATCTATTCATAGCTTTTTTAATTACTTCTTCTTCATTTATCTCATCAAAATGAGATTTTATTACATCTAATATGTAACTTCTAATTCTTTTTGTGGGCATGAGGGCATTCATTGCGGATTGAGGAATGATAGAAGTCTCTTTCCCCCAGACTTTTTTCTGGAGTTCTTCTCTACTCATAGATGTTAAATCTATTTCATTCCCATTGGAATATAATTTAACCTCTCCCCCTATAAAAGTTAATGGTCTTTTTATGCTCATAAGCATTACATTAGTTAAAGTAGATTTTCCAGACCCACTTTCTCCTACTATACCCAATATCTCATCTCTTATTTCCAAGGATACCCCATCTACTGCTTTTACAAAGTTTTTCTCAATAGTATAATAAGCTTTCACATCTAATAGTTTTAAAATTGCTTCGCCCATTTTTTCACCTCTCTCTCAGCCTTGGATTAAATACTTCGTCCATCGTTGTAGTTACAATTAAAAGGGAGGAAGTTAATGCAACAATTATAACTCCTGGGGGAATAAACCACCACCATAAACCTCTCCTTACCGCTTCCATTAAAACTGCCCACTGAAGGATTAGTCCTAAGGATACTCCAGAGGTAGGACCTAATCCAATTAAACTTAATCCAGCTTCTCCTAAAATTCCGCCATTTATAAACAAGATAAATGCCATAAGGGCATAGGTGGCAATTCCAGGAAGAAGATCTTCAAAAGCAAGTTGTACATCAGTATATCCAGCAAGACGAGATAAATAAACATATTCTCTATTGATTAAAGAAAGAAGCTGTGCCCTAATGGCTCGAGCAAACCATGGCCATCCTAAAACTCCTAAAAGGATTGCTACTACTTCTGCACTCCTAACTCTTAAATACGTAGCTACTAATATTGCTAAAAGGATGTTAGGTATGGTTAAAACTACATTAGTAAAAGACATTAAAATATCGTCTACTACCCCACCTTTTACTGCGGAAATGGAACCAATAAGAAGTCCAATAGTCATTGCTATTACTGCAGTTAAGAAACCAATGTAAAGGGAGGTTCTTATTCCATTTAAAAGTTTTGCCAAAAGGTCCCCTCCGTAGGTATCTGTTCCCAAAGGGAATTCCTTAGAAGGAGGAGATTCCATGGCTCCCGCAAAGGCTGTAGGATCTTTAGGATAAAAAAAAGGTCCTAAAATACCCATAAGAACTATAATAAGAAAAATAGAAATTCCTGTAATAAACTTTTTATTTCTTAATAATGGTTCAAAAATAGTTCCAAACATTTTTAACTCTCTCCTTGTCCTAATCTAATTCTTGGGTCTATTATAGCATAGACAAAATCTACAAGAAAATTAGCGAGATATATAGACGCAATTAAAATTACAAATATTCCCTGAATCAAAGGATAATCTAAGGTACTTAAAGCTCTAAAGAGTAGATATCCTGTTCCAGGATAATTAAAAATAATCTCAGTGATAAGCGCACCACCAAGGGCACCGCCAAGGCTTAATGCAAGTCCTGTGACTTGAGGAAGAAGAGAATTTCTAAATACATATCTAAAAATTGTATTACTTTTTACTCCTAAATGCTCACTAAAACTTACATAGTCCGCATCCAATTCATTTACTACTAACATTCTTGTCCCAATTGCCCATCCTCCAATGGCAGAAATTATTATAGATAGGGATGGAAGAATATAATGAGAAAGAACATCTAATATAAACTTAAAACTAAAACTGGGGATAGTTCCTTGAGTATATCCTCCTTGTCCTGGGAAAATAGGAATTTTTACTGTGAAAATGTATATAAGAAGCATACCAAGCCAATAATAAGGAATTTGTCCTACTATTAGAGAGGTATTTAAAGCAATTTTATCTACCAATGATCCCCTTCTGTATCCTGCAAAAGCTCCAAGAGTATTTCCAATTATCCATGCAATAAGAATAGAGGGAATAAGAAGAGCTAAGGTCCAAGGAATAACAGGTATAATTAAGTCAAGAGTTTTCTTGGGATAGGAAGAAATAGAAGTTCCTAAATCCCCTCTTAAAGCTTTTGATATGAATTCAAAATATTGAACAATTACAGGTTTTCCAAGCCCAAATTCCTCCATCAATGTTTTTTCTACACTTCTTATATACTCTGGGTTAACTTGAGCTTGTTGAGAAATTCTGCCTAAGAGGCTTGCTAATGGATTTCCAGGAATTGCGCGAGGAAGAATAAAAACTATAGATAATGCAATAAAGTAAGTAATTAAAAGAAAGAGAAATCTTCTTCCTAAATACTTCAAGAAAGGGTTTAGTGTATGGTCCCTCATTTCTAAATCCTCCTTACTTCAAATTTTTATTTAGTTTTTGCTTTCATTAAGTCATTCCAAATGAGAGAAGTGGGAATTAAAATTCCGCCCTTATCCACTGGTGCAAGCCATTTTGGTACTATAGGAGTTTCACCTTTCTTTGCAATACCAAAGAGGACAGGAAGGCTATTTGTAGACCAAACTGAAGCTGGATACCACCATGGATTTTCCTCTCTTGGCCAACCTACCCACTTACTCTCATTGAATTCATACCAATGAGCTCCATAGAATAGTGGAATTGCAGGGAGATCTCTTTGGAGAATTCTTTGGAGTTTAAATATTAATGCCTTTCTTCTTGCAGTATCTAAGGTTGCAGGAATTCCATCTAAGAGTTTTAAGACTTCTGAATTATTATATCTTTCCCAATTCCCAGCCCAAGAACTTTGTCCGAAGGGGAGGGTTAATCTTATATCTGTAACAAATCTATAAGTATTCCATGGATGGTCATAACCAGGACCTGCATCCCAAGAAATGATAAAATCAAAGTTTCCTGTGGTCATTCTCTCTGCCCATACTGAAAAATCTGGAAATTCTGTCTTAACATCTATTCCAATCTCTCTTAAATTCTTTGCTATCATTTCACACATCATCATCCAATCGGTCCATCCATAGGGAACAGAGATTGTATATCCCCCAAGTTTCTTTCCATCTGGAGTTATTCTTATTCCATCTGGTCCTCTCTTATATCCCGCTTTATCTAATATACTATTTGCCTTCTTTAAATCTGTTGGAACTTTTCCATCTTTAGTTCCCCATAGATACTTAGCATACTCATAGTCTATCCATTGCTTGTAGATTTCAAAGACATCTATTACAAAGGATGGATGGGCTTGAGGGCTATATCCAAAATATGCTTTTTCTAACATTTCTTCATAAGGAACTGCATATGCTATAGCTTTCCTTAAGATAGGATCTGCTAATTCCTTATTCTTATAGCTAATATATAGGAAAACGACACCATCAGGCATATAATATGGCTTGGATTTAAACCATGTTCTTATTGGTAGTCCTTTCTTCTCCCAGAGCTCATATACTGCTGGAATAAAGGTGCCTGCCCAATCTGCGTCTCCTTTTTCAAAAGCAAGGTTTGCACTTGGATTGTCTTTGTATATTACATGAGCAATATATTTAGGTTTTGGAAGTCCAAATATTTCCTTACCCCACCAATTTTCTATTCTTTCATATATTACATTATTGGCATCAGCAAAATATAATTTATATGGTCCAGATACTACTTGTTTTGCTGGTTCTCCATTTACAAACTCTCTTACTGCAGTAGTTCCTTTCTTTTCTATATCTTCATAAACATGTTTTGGTACCACGCGTGTCCCAAGGGCATATCCAATAAAGGAGAAGTAGTTGGGATTTGGGGTCTTTACATTAAATTCTACAGTTTTATCATCTACTGCTTTAACACTAGCAATATAAGTATCCCATCCCGCTCCGGGTCCTGTGCCTATTTTCTTTGTTAATTCAAAAGTATATACCACATCATAAGCGGTAATTGGCTTCCCATCGCTCCATTTTGCTTCTGGTCTAATTTTTACTCTTAAAGTAGTTTTATTCACTATTTTATATGTTTCTCCAATAGCGGGAAGCCACATATCTTTTGCATTGCTATAGAAGAATAAAGGTAAGTAGAGAAGTTCATTTGTTCCAGAGACTGTTGCGGTTCCATAAAGGTTCCATGTTGTAGGTGGGCCCCATTGAGCTCCTATAGCATAAACAGTTTCATCACGAGGTATGGTAACCTATGCTATGGAGTTTACAGGAAGGAGAAGGGAAAGAAGCACAAAGGCACTCAAAAGAATCACCAAAAAATTTTTGCCCCTTAAATTTTTCATACCTTCACCTCCTAAATATTTTTTTAGGGGCGTAGGGACCATACACTAAACCCTTGGGTTAAATAATACCATATTGAAACTAATTTGTAAAGAGAAATTTAAATTTGAAAATTTCTTCTGACTTAAAAACTCCTAAGAGTTTTGCTCCTCTGGAAGCATTTTCTCCTCTAAAAGTTCACTTTTTCCTAAAAATATTCCTCCTTCTTCAATAGAAAATTTTCCTCCGTGTTTCAGATCTCCCTCTAATCTTCCCGAAGATAATATTTCAATGTTTTCATAAGAAACTACATTCCCCTTAATTTTCCCCATAACTGTTAACTTCTGACATTTTATATTCCCTTCTACATAGCCTGTATTTCCTATTATAACTTGCTGTTTTGATTCAATATCTCCAATAACTTTTCCATCAATCCTTAAAGATGCCTCTGATATAATTTTCCCTTGGATCTCTACTTTTGGACCTATGATTGTATCCACAATTTCAGGTTTATTCTTTTTTCCAAACATAGTTCCCTCCTTATTTTAAATAGCCAATTTTTATAATATCCACATTAAGATAAGGTACAGGATTTACTGCAACACCATTTTTCCTTACTTCATAATGAAGATGGGGACCTATACTTGTCCCTGTACTTCCCACTAAACCTATAAGTTGTCCCTTTTTTACATAACTTCCTACTTTTACTCTTATAGAAGAGAGATGAGCATATGCGGTAGATATTCCTCTTCCATGGTTTATCTCTATTATTTTCCCATAGCCACTCTTCCATCCCGCATAGGTTACAAAGCCATCAGCAGTGGCATACACAGGGGCACCCCAGAAAGATACTATATCAATACCTTCATGGAAAGCCTTTCTTCTAAATATGGGATGAATTCTCCATCCATAACCAGAGGTAATAAGTCCAAAAGTAGGCCAGCGGGATGGAGTTACTGCTAAAAGGGATTTTCTTCTATTTATCTCTTTTTCTATATAAGCCAATGCTTCTTCTTTTTCTTCCAATATTGCTTTCATTTCCAAGATTTTTCTTTGAGTATCAAAAGTTTCTAAGTCTTTATAGGTTTTTAAGTTTAGAGGGGTAGCACTAATTTTTTCTTTAGGGGTTGGGATTTCCCCTTTTATTCCTAAAATTTGTTTTAGTTTTTTCTCTATATCTTCCAATTCTTTAATTTTTTTTCTTAGATTATCTAACTCTTTAAGTTGAACTTTTTGTTGCTCAGTTATTTCTTCTAAAACCTCAAGGTGTTTCACTTTTGTAAATTTAGTTGATGATATTTTATATAATACTAAAGATCCTGTGATAATTCCAACGATAATAACGATAATAACTGCTATGGTGGTTATATGTATCTTATGAGTCCGTAGACGCGAGGAATCATGAGGTATAATCATTAATGTAAAAAATTTATTCCACCACCTTCTTTTCCTTTTAGCCATGAGCTCCACCTCATTTGTTAATAAAAAATAAAAAATAACTTTAAAAACTATATAAAATTATAACAAAACTTTAACAAAAAGTCAAGAAGCAGGATTTTACCTTGTTTAGATCACCATTTCCAAATTATATTTCCATTAATATCTTTCATTTTTCCCAAAAGTATAGAAACAAAATCAAGCACTATCCATATACTTAAGGGTAGAAAAAGATAGTAATAAAAGGTCTTGAGAGTAATTGATAAGACAATTCCCATAAATCCTATAAGAAGCATTAAAAGCCCTGTTCCAATTTTCCCATAGTTAACCTGGATTTATCAGAAAAACCTATAGACATTAATTTCGTACCTCCTTAAAGATTTTTTGTATGTAGTATAACATATTTTTTGACAAGAAGAAGAATCTATATTATTATTTTGCAAAGTATGTTGCCAGATAGAGATAGAGAGCTTGCTTTATCTTTATTTGATATAGTTTTTTCTTTATCAAGTACTATGGATCTGGTAATCCCAGAGATTGTCTCCCACTCACAAAGAGTAGCTTATATTTCCTATAGTATTGCAAAAGAGTTAGGATTTTCTCAGGATAAAATATATAATATTATCTTAGCGGGAATGCTTCATGACTTTGGACTTCTCTCGTATAAAGACATCACATCAGCAAGGGAATTTGAGTTTGATTTTATTTCTAAAAATCCCCATTCTCATTCTTTTATTACCTATTATTTGTTAAAGGATTTTTCTTGTTTAGAAGTTCCCGCAAACTATATTAAATATCATCATTTAATATGGGATAATGGGAGAGGAGAGGAATTTAATGGTGAGGAAGTTCCTATAGAGAGCCATATTCTTCATTTAGCAGATAGAATTGAAGTGCTTATTCATAAAGGTGAGCATATATTAAATCAGACAGGAAGAATTGTAAAAACTATAAGAGAAAATTCTGGGAAGATGTTTATCCCATATTTAGTGGAAGCCTTTTATAGTTTAGTAGATAAAGAATTTTTTTGGTTAGATCTTGCCTCTAATTATATTCCTAATATAATTGTCAAAAAGGTGGTTAAAAAAGAAGATAAAAAACTAAGTATTAAAGAGTTTGAAAAACTGTCAGAAGTTTTAGCAAGAACTATTGATTTTAAAAGTCAATTTACTTCCATCCATTCAAGAACTGTCGCAAGAATATCAGAAGTTTTGGGGCAATATTTAGGTTTTCCAGAAAAGGATATAAAATTTTTAAAAATTTCAGGTTTATTACATGATATTGGAAAATTAGCTATTCCTTTGGAAATTTTGGAGAAAGAGGGAACTTTAAATAAAAATGAGTGGATTATATTGAGAAGCCATCCATATAATACCTATAGAATATTAGATAACCTAAAAGGTTTGGAGACTATTAGGGATTGGTCCTCTTATCATCATGAGCGTCTTGATGGAAAGGGATATCCTTTTCATATAAAAGATGATGAAATACCTCTTGAAGCTCAAATTGTAACTATAGCAGATATATTTACTGCTCTTTCTGAAGATAGACCATATAGAAAGGCTCTTAATCTCAAGGAAGTTTTAGATAATATGGAAGATGAAGTAAAAAAGGGAAGCATTAATTCTTATTTATATTATCAACTGAGAGAAATTATTGATAGGCTAAATAAAATAATAAAAGAAACTTTTGCTTTTTCCAAAGAAGAGTACGAAAAGTTTAAAAAGTTTATAGAAGAAAATTTATGTTAAAGATTTCATGTAATTTTATTTCCTCCCCACTGGCATTAAGTATAATGGAAATTCCTTTCTCTCTAAATTAAGAATTTTCTTTACTTCTTCATCATGAAAAGCTCCCACTGAAACTGTTCCAAGATTTAAAGATACACATTGAAGATATATATTTTGAGCACAGTGTCCCGCTTCCATGTATACATATCTTATTCCTCTTTCTCCATATTTTACTGTAGTCCTTTCAAATATTGCAGAGATAACGATAATTAGAGGAGCATCTCTAACCCACTCTTGTCTCAAGGAGGCGTTATAAAGTTCTTTCCTTTTATCTCCTTTTAATACTAAGATGATATCATGAGTTTCAGGTCTATATTTATAAACTCCCGCTTCTAAATCTTTCACTTTTCCTGCTACCACATAAATTTCTAAAGGATAAAGTGCTCCCGCAGATGGAGTTGTTCTAAATCCCATTTTTTTATCTGTAATTCCTTGAGCAGACCATAAAATTTGAGATATTTCAAAAAGAGTTAAAGGCTCATTCTTATAATTTCTTATAGACCTTCTTTTTAGTAGTGCTTCTTCTATAGAAACGTTGCTTTTATATCTTGGTTCTGGAAGTTTTACTATTTTTTCTTGCCCTTCTACCAAGGTGATTAATCCTAAAATTATTAAAAGAATAACTAAAAATTTCATAGGTGCCCTCCAATTTTTTAAGCTTTTTCCTTACGATATATTATAGTATAATTTTAAGCTATGAAAGGAAATAAAGAATTCTTAGAAAAGATTAAAAAAGAACTTAATCCTGAACAAGAAAAAGTAGTTTTGGAAGGAGATGGACCTTGTTTAGTTTTGGCAGGTCCAGGTTCGGGAAAAACAAGAACCATTGTATATAGGGTAGCATATCTTTTAGCGTGTGGAGTTTCTCCTTCTTGTATTCTTCTTCTCACCTTTACAAATCATGCAGCAAAAGAGATGCTAAATAGGGTAATGAAACTTGTTCACGGAAAGCCTGATATATTAGGAGGAACTTTTCATCATGTTGGAAATAGAGTCTTAAGGAAATATATAAAGGAATTAGGATTAGATGAAAATTATAATATACTGGATAGGGAAGACAGTAGAGATTTAATAAAAGATTGTATAGAAGAAATTGCTCCTGATAAAGAGTTAAATAGTGAGATATTACAAGAAGTTTTTAGCTATAAAGTAAACACAGGAAAAAGATGGGGAGAAGTTTTAAAGGAAAAAGCTCCCTATCTTCCTTTAGATCTTGTGGAAGAAGTAAATAATCTTTATGAAAAGACAAAGAGAAAGCTAAATATTATGGATTATGATGATCTATTATGGTTTTGGTATAGGCTCCTATTGGAAAGGGAAAGAATAAGAGAAATTTTAGATGAACAATTTCTCTGGATCCTTGTGGACGAATATCAAGATACTAACTGGCTTCAAGGGGAAATTATAAGACTTCTTAGAAAGAACAACAAGAATATATTAGTAGTAGGGGATGACTCTCAAAGCATATATTCCTTTAGAGGTGCTACTATTGAGAACATGCTAAAATTTCCTGGAATTTTTGAAAATACAAAGATATTTTACCTTGTAAGCAATTATAGGAGTACTCCTGAAATTGCAACCCTTGCTAATGAGGTGATAAAAAACAACAAGTTTCAATATTTTAAAGAAATAAAGGCTTTGGCAAGATCTGGTCCAAAGCCTAAATTGGTTTGGGCAATGGATGAAGAGGAAGAGGCGAGATTTATAGCAGAAATGGTAAAGGAGATTCATAGAGAGGGAATTCCCTATAAAGAAATGGGAGTTCTTTTTAGGGCAAATTATCAATCTATGTCTCTTCAAATGGAATTAACAAGGCAAGGAATACCCTTTGAGGTAAGAGGTGGGCTGAGATTCTTTGAACAAGCCCATATTAAAGATATGTTATCCCTCCTTAAGGTTTTATATAACCCTTTGGATCAAATTTCTGCTCAAAGATTTTTTAAATTATTTCCAGGTATTGGGAGGGCATATGGTAAGAAACTTTCAGAGATTATTTCTGAGACTAAATCCTTTGAGAGAATATTTTTAGCCCCCCTAAAATCAAGAGCCTTAGATGGAGTTAAGGAGATAAAAAGAATTTGGGATACTTTAAAAAAGATCCCTTGGGAAAAAGATATTGCGGGAGCTTTAAATTTCTTTTTCCAAAATTATTATGCTGATTATTTAAAGAGGCATTATGTGGATTACTATGAAAGGTCGAAGGATGTAGAGCAACTGATTTTATTAGCAGAAAGATATGATGATTTGGAGAGATTTTTAAGCGAATTATCTTTATATACTTACGGAGGAGAAAAGCTTATTGAAGATGAAGAGGAAAAAGATATTTTAGCCCTCTCTACTATACATCAGGCAAAAGGGTTAGAATGGGAAGTAGTATTTATTATGAGATTAGTTCAAGGAGAATTTCCAAGTCATAGAAACATACAAAAAGGGTTAGAAGAGGAGAGAAGGCTTTTTTATGTTGCCATTACTCGCGCAAAAAGAGAACTTTTCTTGACTACAATTTTAACTCGTTCTCATAGAGCCTTCTCTTCCTTTTCTAAACCTTCAATTTTTATCGAAGAGATAGATAGAAAAAAACTTTTAGAAGAATGGATAGCAAAAGAAATTTATCCTTCTCTTAGACATTCTTAAGAAGTTCATTGGTCTGTTCTGCATATATAAAATCTACCACTTCTACATCTACATTTTTTACTCCCTCTATTTCTTTTAAGGATTTCTTTATAGAAAGAGCAAGTTGAACTCCAAGAGGACAGAAGGGAGTTGTAGGTCTAAAAACTACTTTTACATTACCATCTTCATTTACTTCTAAATTCTCAATAGTATTTAATGTGACAAGATCCAACCCTATTTCAGGGTCAATGATTTCTTTGAGTTTATTTTCTACTTTTTCTCTTAAATTCATACCATTCACCTCGTATTTTTTTATTGTATTCTATCACAACTAATACAAATTTTGTAGTAAAATATATTAAAGATTTTTTAAATAAGGGGTAGAAAAAATGAAGAAGATTTTAGTTGTAGATGATGAGCCTAATGTGAGAAATTTGGTAGTGGAGACCTTAGGTTTTTTAGGCAAATATGAGTTATTGGAAGCGGGAACAGGAAAGGAAGCATTGGAGTTAGTAAAAAATGAAAGACCTGATTTAATTATCTTAGATATAATGCTTCCAGATATTGATGGTTATACTATATGCGATCAGATAAAGGAAAATCCTTCTTTAAATACATTAATTTTAATTCTTTCTGCAAGATCCAGTGAATTGGACCAGAAAATTGGATATGGAATGGGTGCAGATGATTATCTTACAAAACCCTTTACTTTAAAAGAATTAATAGAAAAAGTTGAAAATCTTTTAGGAGAAAAAGAATGAGAAATATTGAGGAGAATGTAAGAAGAGAAAAGGTTATATCTTTAATAAGGGCAATATTTATTTTTACCGCTCTTATTCTTATAAAACTTAAAGTTATTCCTACTTATGATCCTGATCTGTTTGACATTCTTCTCCTTATTTATTCTGTCTATATCTTATTTACAACTTTTTTCCCAGTATATTCTTATCCCTTTATATACAAGCATCAGGTCTTTTCCGCTATTGATACTATATTAATAGCCTCCTTAGTATATATTACTGGGGGAGTATTAAGTAATTTATATTTATTCCTTCTTTTTCCAATTATCTCTGCCACATTAAGATATGATTTTAAAACATCTATCTCTTCTGCTATTCTTGTTACCCTTATCTTTTTATACTTTGGAATAATTCAAAGAGATCAAGTCATATTAAGTTCTGCCCTATTTAGAGTTGCAGAATTAGGTGGACTTTCTATAGTATTATCTCTTTTTTTAAATTATGTAGCAAGAGAAACCTTAAAATTGCAGTTAAAAATAAAAGAGAGTGAGACATTTTATAAAATAACTCAGATTGTTAATTCCTCTCTTGATCTTGGTGAGGTTCTTTCATCTATATTAGATTCTGCAATAAATCTTTTGGGGGCTGATGGAGGAACAATATTTTTAAAAGATAAAGAGACAGGAGAGCTTATCTTTGAAAAGGTGAAAGGGGAGAAGGAAGAACAATTGGTAGGAAAAAGATTGAAAATAGGAGAAGGAATTGCGGGATGGGTTGTGGAAAAGGGAGAAGGAATAATTGTAAATAATGCTTTAAAGGATAAAAGATTTTCTCCTCATTTTGATGAAATTACTGGATTTAAAACAAGTTCTGTAATTTGTGCTCCTTTAAAAATTAATGATGAAGTGATGGGAGCATTGGAAATTGTTAATAGTGTTTATAAAAAGCCATTTACTCCTTACGATTTAGAATTAGTAATAAATTTTGCTAATGAGGCATCTATTGCTTTAAATAAAGCTCTTTTATACAATACAGTAAATACTGAAAAAGAAAGAATGCAAAGAATTCTTGAAAATATTGCTGATGGTCTTGTTATTTTAGATAGTAAAAAGAATCTAAAAATGTTGAATCCTGCTGCCCAAAATATCTTCTCTCTTACTCCAGAAGACGTGGAGAAAAATTGTAAAGAAACATTAAAGTGTAAAGACCTAAAGGGGAACATACTATGTGTAGATTGTCCTTTAGATAAGTTAGTTAATCAGAAGCTTCCCTATTTACAATATGAAATGAAAATATTTCCTCCAAACAGAAAAGAGATGACCTTAGGATGTAATCTTTCTGCATTGTGGGAAAATTCAAAAATTTTAGATTATATATTAGCGGTAAGGGATATAAGTCTATCTAAGGAATTAGATAGGCTAAAATCTGAGTTTGTTGCTAATGTATCTCATGAATTAAGAACTCCTTTAACCGCCATAAAAGGATACAGTGAGCTTTTATTAACTCAAACAGTTAATGAAGAAAAGTCTAAAAATTATCTTAAAATTATAAATCAAGAAGCAGAAAGATTAACAAACCTTATAAACGATCTCTTAGACCTTTCGAAATTAGAAGCGGGAAGGATAGAAATTAAAAGGGAGATTGTAGATCTCAAGAATATAATAAAAGAAAGAGCACTATTCTTTCAAGCTCAAACTACAAAACATAGTTTTATCTTTTCTTTTCCAGGATTTCCTGTATTAATATCAGGAGACCAAGATAGGTTAGCTCAAGTATTTCACAACCTTATAGATAATGCAGTAAAATATTCTCCTAATGGTGGAAATATTACCTTATCTATTCAAGATAAAGTTAAAAATGTTATAGTTGAGGTTTCTGATCAAGGGGAAGGAATTTCTCCTGAGCATCTTCCCTATATCTTTAATAGATTTTATAGAGCGGATAGTTCTTTAATCAAGAAAAAGAGTGGGATAGGATTAGGGCTTTCCATAGTTAAGAGTATTGTAGAGGCTCATAAAGGAAAGATAAGTGTAGAGAGCAAAGTGGGTAAGGGAACTACTTTTACTATAGATTTCCCAAGAGACTTTTCAGTAGTTGATCCTATTACAGGAACACTATTTCTTCCGTTTTTCTTTCCTCTTGTTTGGCAATCTATGGAAAAAGCGGGAGAAAAAGAAATTCCTTTTGTTTTGGGACATATAGAATATGAATTCCCAGATAATACTTTGAATTTGAAAGAAAAGGATGTAGTAAAGCAAAAATTAGCCCAATTATTAAAGAGATTTATAAGACCCACAGATATGTTAGCTCATGGGATGGGACATTTCTATATCTATGTTATAGATTTTGATGTTTTAAAATTACAAATATTTATCCAAAGGCTTTCTCATTCCCTGATTGCCTTTTCTAAGTTAGAATCAGGGATAAAGATAGAAAGTAAACTCTTACAATTCCCTAATACTCCTCTTCCTGAGCTAAAAGCCTTTTTATCTAAAAGTTTTTATGGATTACCCCAAGAAGATACGCTATAATTAGGAGCTTCCTTAGTAATTATCACATCATGAGGATGGCTTTCCCTAAGTCCCGCATTAGTAATTTTTATGAACTTTGTTTTCGTCCTTAATTCCTCTAAATTTCTTGCTCCACAATATCCCATTCCCGCTCTAAGTCCACCAACTAATTGAAATAATACTTCAGAAACAGGCCCCCTGTAAGGAACTCTTCCTTCTATCCCTTCTGGAACCAATTTATCAGAGCCTTCTTGAAAATATCTATCACTACTTCCCTCCTTCATAGCAGAAAGAGAACCCATTCCTCTATAAACCTTAAAGCTTCTTCCTTGATATATTTCTATTTCTCCCGGACTTTCCTCCGTCCCTGCTAAGAGACTTCCTATCATAACAGCATGGGCACCTGCTGCTAAGGCTTTTACAATATCTCCTGAATATTTTATTCCTCCATCAGCAATAATAGGGACATTATACTCTTTCCCAGCTCTTGCGCATTCAAGAATTGCTGTAAACTGTGGCACGCCAACCCCTGCAATTACTCTTGTTGTACAAATGGATCCTGGTCCAATTCCTACTTTTACTACATCTGCACCAGCCTCAATAAGAGCTTTTGTTCCCTTATAAGTAGCTACATTCCCCGCAACTATAACCGCTTTTCCTTTACATAATTTTTTAAGCTCTCTTACAGTTTCCAATACTCTCTTTGAATGTCCATGAGCGGTATCTACAACAATAACATCTGCCTCTGCTTCTAATAATGCTTTTGCTCTCTCAATTGCCTCTTCTCCTACTCCAATTGCTGCTCCTACTAATAGTCTTCCCTTCTCATCCTTGGCAGAATTAGGATATTGACGCATCTTTTGAATATCTTTAATAGTTATTAATCCTTTCAAACGAAAATCTTTATCTACAATAGGCAGTTTTTCAATCTTATACTTTTGTAATATTTCTTGAGCATCCTTTATAGTAACTCCCACTTGAGCTACTATAAGGTTTTCCTTTGTCATAATTTCAGAGACTTTTTTATTCATGTCTGTTTCAAATCTTAAATCTCTATTGGTAACAATACCCACAAGCTTCCCATTATTTTCAACCACAGGAAGTCCGGAGATATGATATTTTGCCATTAAAGAAAGAGCGGTTCCTACAGTTTGGTCAGGAGTAAGATATATAGGATCTGTTATCATCCCATGTTCTGATCTTTTTACCTTATCTACCTCCTCAGCTTGCTTCCAAATAGATAGATTTCTATGAATCACTCCCAATCCTCCTTCTCTTGCCATAGCTATTGCCATTCTTGCTTCCGTTACTGTATCCATAGCAGAGCTTAATATGGGGATATTTAGATGAATCTTTTCTGTGAGGTATGTGTCTACAGAAACTTCCTTCGGTGAAACCTCACTATAATCAGGAACTAATAAAACATCATCAAAAGTTAGTGCTTCTCCTAAAAATCTATCCTCCATGCTCTTCCTCCTTTTTCATATATTCTTAGGAAGTGGTTCAATGTTATCCATCTCTTAATTCCTATTAGCAAAATACAAAATTTGCTTTTTAGGAATTTTTATGTTAACATAGAATTGCCACAGGTATCAAGGGGCTATAGGAGACTCTACAAGTGCTTGTAGAGACTGAGTAAGTCTCTGATCTCAAGGAAAAGTAGGGAGTAAAGCTCCCTACAAAGTACTTGGGGGGCTTTAGAAGGTATCAGGGGCTTTGATGAATAATCAAGTTTCTGTGAAATCTAAGGTTGAAGGGGATTGAAAAGTTGAAGCGAGGCTTGTAGTGAATCTCTGAAAGGTCTGTTGAGCCTGTGGCGTAGTTTTCATTCCTCTGAATATCCGCAAAGCCAATTTAATGTGGTATATCTTTCAATAATTATGTAAGAAATTGTCATGTATTCATCTAAGGTTAATTCTCTAAAAGGCTTTCCTAAAATAGGAAAATCGCCATCAATTGGTTTTGGAATATAACCATCAAGGTATGCTTTTTCTGCTACAGAACTTATTATATCTTTAAAAGATATACTTTCTGAAAGGGGTTCATTTCTTTTTTCCATATCAAATATCTGTAATCTCCAAAACCAATGTTCCGCAATATCCCTTTCTCTTTTTATCTCTTCTATTGACCTTAATTTTACTCTTTCTAAGAAATGTTCTTTTGGTTGAAAAAGGGTAAGCTTTTCAATAAGTCTTTCAGGAAGAAAAAGATTGTCATAAGGTGGTATTTCGGGAATTAATGATAATGCCCAAAGCAGAGTACCAAGAGATTCAGTTTTCCATATAGATTTAACAAGCTCTATATCAGCCCATTTTCCCAAGGGTTTAGAAAAGGATTCTTTTTCCTCAGAAGAAAGATAGTTCAATAAATTTTCTTTCTTTACCCATCCATATAATAATTCTATTAATTCGCTAAGAGATTTTAGAGTCTCCACATCTTTTTGGGCTCTTGCAGAGATATCTAATTCTCCTCGGACAATATAACTTCCAAGGGAAAGGGTTCTGAAGGCAACAGTATCTTTATCCATTTTTAAAATCTCCTTTAAAGCTTTTTTATAATATAACCTTTTAAAAGATTTATTTCAAGGTTATAATTGAGAAAAAAGTATCTTGAGAGGTAAAAAATGGATGTTAAAGTAGTTATCATAGCGGGTGGGGGTGGGAAAAGATTATGGCCTTTAAGCACTGATAATAAGCCAAAACCTTTTTTAAACTTTTTTAGTGATGAAACTCTTATTAAGAACACTTATGAAAGAGCTAAAAGGATTTCCAATGATATTTATATGGTGGTAAATATTAAGCATAAAAAATATGTTAGTAAATTCTCTGCAAAAAAGATTTATGAAATTATAGGAAGAAACACTGCTCCCGCTATTGCTCTTTCTTCTTTATTCTTGGAAGATGATGACATAATGGTAATTTTTCCAGCAGATCATGTAATTCCTGAAATAGAGAAATTTGAAGAAATAATAAAAAAAGCTATAGATTTTTCTAAGAAAAATGATGCCCTTATAACCTTAGGTGTAAAGCCAACTTATCCTGAAACAGGATATGGATATATAGAGCTTGGTAAGAAAGTAGAAGAAGATATCTTTAAGGTAATTTCTTTTCATGAAAAGCCTGAAGGGAAAAAAGCAAGGGAATATATTACTAAGGGAAATTTTCTTTGGAATACAGGAATTTTTATATGGAAGAATAAAGCGATAAAGAACGCATTTTTAAAATATCTTCCTGAAGAGTTTGAAAAAATCAGTAAATTGAAAAAATATATAGGGGAAGATTCCTTCGAAGAAAAAGTTGAGGAAATTTATAGAGATATTAGAAGTATATCTGTTGATAAGGGAATATTGGAAAAAGCAGAAAATATATATGTAGTTTATGCGGATTTCTCTTGGAGTGATATAGGGAGTTGGGAATCAATCTATAACATCTCTCCTAAGGATGAGAATGGAAATTATATTTCAGGTAAGGTAAAAGCAGTAAATATAAAAAATTCTCTTGTTTTAAATTACTCTAAAAAAGAAATGGTGATTATAGATGAAGAAAATATTATTGTTGTAGTTACAGATGATCATATGTTAATATCTAAAAAGGAATCTTCTTCAAAAATTAAAGATGTTGTTTAATAAGGAGGAAATTATGAGAAGAATTCCGATTGCTTTACAACTTTATTCTGTAAGAGAGGAATGTGTAAAGGATTTTGAAGGAACTATTAAAAAAGTTTCTGAGATAGGATACGAAGGAGTAGAATTTGCAGGATATTATGGAAAATCTGAAAAAGAACTTAAAGGAATTTTAGATAAATATGGGTTAAAGGTTGCAGGGACTCATATAGGGATAGATAAGTTAATGGGAGATGAGTTAAAAAGAACTATAGAATTTAATACTATTTTGAATAACAAGTATTTAATAGTTCCATCTCTTCCAGAGGAATATACAAAGACAAAAGATGGGTGGTTAAGAGTAATAGAACTATTTAATGAGATATCAGAAAAGGTAAAACCTTATGGGATGAGAGTAGGATATCATAATCATTCCATAGAGTTTCAAAAAATAAATGGAGAAATTGCTTGGGATATATTTTTTGAAAAAGTTGATAAAGATGTAGTTATGCAATTAGATACTGGAAATGCTATGCATGCGGGCGTTGATCCTGTGGAAATATTAAAGAAATATCCTAAAAGAGTAAAAACTATACATTTGAAAGAATATCCCTTTTCTGCCAGAAGTATTGGAGAAGGAATTGTAAGATGGAAAGAAATTTTTAAACTATGCGAAACCTCTGGAGAAACAGAGTGGTATATAGTAGAGTATGAAACTCCTGGTATTTCTCTCTGGGAAAGTGTAAAATTATGCTTAGAAAATCTTAGAAAAATGGGAAAGTAAAAAGAGCTCCCTGAAATTCTCAGGGAGCTTCCTTCTATTTTATCTCTTCTATTTTTATAGCTCTTTTTTCCATAAAGCTTTTCTTAGCTGCTAAGGAGATTTTCAAGGATTCAATAGCGTCTTTTGGCCCTGGGGTAGGTTTTTTCCCTTCAGAGATTGCTTTAAAAAATGCTTCTATTTCAAGACGATACGCTTCTTTAAATCTATCCATGAAGAAGTAATATTGATCTGCAGAAAAACCTTTATCACTATGATACCAGAGATGAGTTTTAGGAAGATCTTCTAAAACTATTTTCCCTTTTTCTCCATGAACCTCTACTCTAATATCATATCCATACACTGCTCTTCTTGAATTTTCTACCACTCCTAAAGCACCATCCTTGAATTTTAATAAAGTTATTGCGGTATCTACATCTCCCAATTCTGCAATTCTTTGATCAATTAATACATTTCCCCATGCCATAATCTCTTCTATTTCTCCTATTAAAAATCTTGCAATATCAAAATCATGAATTGCCATATCCACAAATATTCCACCACTAACTTTTAAATACTCCATTGAAGGAGGAGCGGGATCCCTGGTTAAGCTTGAAAACTGCTCTAATTTTCCTAATCTTCCCTCTTCAATAAGTTCCTTTGCCTTGGAATATGCTGGATCATACCTTCTCTGAAATCCAATTTGAAAAGGAACATTCATCTCTTCAACAATTTTTATAGCATCCTCTGTTTCTGGAAGCTCCAATGCTACAGGTTTTTCACAAAAAATTGCTCTTTTATTCTTTGCAGATAATTTAATATAGTGGGCATGAGTATTTGTAGGCGTCACAATTATTACCGCTTCCACATTTGGATCTAAGATTGCAGATTCAGGATCATCAGAAACTTTCTCAGCCTTTGCTAAAATCTGTGCTTTCTTAGCAGATTCTAATATAGGATCAGCTACCACAACAACTTTAACATTAGGAAGTGAGCTAAGATTTTTTGCATGTTCCTGTCCCATTCTTCCCGCCCCTAAAAGGGCTACACCAATCCTCTCCATTTCTTATCCTCCCTTTTTAAAAATTAAATACCCATTATGTTATATCCCGCATCTACGTAGATGACTTCTCCTGTAATTCCAGAAGAAAGATCACTAAGTAAGAAGCTTGCAGTATCACCAACTTCTCTATGCTCTATATTTCTCTTTAGAGGAGCTCTCTCCTTATGATATTCCAATATATTTGTAAATCCTGAAATCCCCCTTGCTGCTAAGGTGTTTAATGGACCAGCAGAAATTGCATTTACTCTTATATTATCCTTTCCTAATTCATAGGCTAAATACCTTACAGAAGATTCTAATGCGGATTTCGCTACTCCCATTACATTATAATTAGGGACCACCTTTTCTGCACCGTAATATGTTAAAGTAATAATACTTCCAGAAGGATTTATTATTCTACGAAATATTCTTGTCATGGCGACAAAGGAATATACACTTATCTCCATAGCAATTCTAAAAGCTTCCTTAGAAGTTTCAATAAAAGGAGCTTTTAAGGCTTCTGTGGGAGCGTAGGCTATAGAATGGACAAATCCATCAATCTTTCCTACAGTTCTCTCAATTTCTTCTGCAACTTTTTCTATATTCTCATCTTCTGAAACATCACATTGAACTAAAAGAGGTTTTTTAGGAAGTTCCTTTACTAATTCCTCTACATTATCTTTAAATCTTTCATTTTGGTATCCAATTATAGCTTCTCCCCCAAATTTTATAATAGACTGAGCAATTGCCCATGCAATACTTCTCTTATTTGCTACATTAAAAATTGCAATTTTCTTTCCCTCTAACATAAAAACACTCCCTTCTTTTTTTGAATATTATATTAAACTTTCATTAAAAACCTTGCAACCTATTTGAGATTTATATAGAATATAAACTCAAGAAGAGAATTTCAATGGCGAAAGAGAGGGACGGTCCTTAAAAGGAAGGATACGTCCTTTTTGTTTTATAGAAGGGAGTGATAATATTGATTAAAGAGTTTCAAGGAAGAACCCCAAAAATTTCAGAAGATACTTACGTTTCTGAAGAATCAGTAATTATTGGAGATGTTGTTTTAGAAAAAGGAGTAAGTGTTTGGCCCTTTGCAGTATTAAGAGGTGATTTAGATGGAATTCGCATTGGGGCTTTTACTAATGTTCAAGAAGGAGTAATTATCCATGTAGATAAGGGATTTCCAGTAGAAGTAGGGGAAAATGTAATTATAGGACATTCTGCCATTCTTCATGGATGTAAAGTTGGGAATAATTGCCTCATTGGAATGAGAGCAGTAATATTAGATGGAGCGGAAATAGAAGAAGGATGTATTATTGGTGCGGGAGCATTAGTCCCTCAAGGGAAGAAAATTCCTAAAAATTCCTTAGTTTTGGGAGTTCCAGGAGCAATTATTCGTACTGTAAAAGAGGAGGAATTAGAAAAGATTAAAGAAAATGTAAGCTTATATTATGAATTAAGTAAAATGTATAGGAGGTAGAGTTCTATGCCTAAAACCTATCTTATGATCCCAGGGCCTACTCCTGTTCCTAATGATGTTCTAAGGGAAATGGCAAGAGAAATGATTAATCATAGGGGGCAAGAGTTTGCAAAACTAATTTCAGAGACCACAGACCTTTTGAAGAAGGTATTTAAAACAAATAATGACATATTTATTCTTACAGCATCAGGAACTGGTGCTATGGAGGCATCAGTAGTAAACTTCTTCTCCCCTGGAGACAAAGTAGTTGTTGGAGTATGTGGTGTATTTGGAGAAAGATATGCAAAGATATGTAGTGTTTTTGGGCTTAATGTAGTAAGTATTAAAACTTCTCCAGGAAAAGGAATAGAGCCTGATGAACTGGAAAAAGTTCTTAAGGAAAATCCTGATGCAAGAGGGGTATTTTTAACTCATAATGAAACGTCTACTGGTGTTACATTGAATCTAAGAGAACTCGCACCTATAGTAAAAAGTAAAGGAATGTTGTTAATTGTGGATGCTATAAGTTCTATTGGTGCCATCGATCTTCCTACAGATGAATTGAATATAGATGTGGTAGTTTCTGCCTCTCAAAAGGCTTTAGAGACTCCACCGGGTCTTAGTATGATTACTGTTAGTCCACTGGCGTGGGAATATTTAGAAAAAGCAAAACTTCCCAGATTTTATTGGGACCTTAAGATGGCGAAGAAGTTCTTAGAAGAGGGAGCAACTCCCTTCACTCCCGCAGTATCCCAAATTTTTGCTCTAAGAAAGGCTTTGGATAATATTCTCTCACGAGGCTTAGAAAATAATTTTAAGAGGCATGTTATGTTAGGAAATGCGGTAAGAAGTGGAATAAATTCCTTAGGAATATTTAAACTTCTTGCAGAGGAAAAATATGCATCAAATACTGTAACCGCAGTAGTTCCACCTTCTAATATTAATCCTGATGAATTAAGAAAAAAATTAAGACAGGAATTTGGTGTGGTTTTAGCAGGAGGGCAGGGAGAATTAAAGGGTAAAATCTTTAGAATTGGTCATGTGGGATATATTGAGCCTTCAGATATTCTTGTAACATTATCTTCCTTAGAAATAGTATTAGAGAGAATGGGATACCAAGGAGTCAGAGGAAAGGCTGTGGAATCTGCAGAAAAAGTCTTCTTGGTAAGTTAGGAGGGATAAAATTATGGAAAAAATCTTAGTATCTGATCCTATTGCAGAGCAAGGATTAGAAAAGCTAAAAGAATATTTCCAAGTTGATTATAAACCTGGGATATTAAGGGAAGAGTTATTAAAGATTATTCCAGAGTATTCTGGTTTAGTAGTTAGATCAGAGACAAAAGTAACTAAAGAAATAATTGAGGAAGGGAAAAAATTAAAGGTTATAGGAAGAGCTGGAGTAGGGGTAGATAATATTGATGTAGAATATGCTACAAGAAAGGGAATTTTAGTTATCAATGCACCAGAAGGAAATACTATTGCAGCAGCAGAACATACTATGGCTTTAATTCTAAGTTTAAGTAGAAAAATTCCTCAAGCCTTTTACTCTTTAAAAGAAGGAAAATGGGAAAGGAAGAAATTTATAGGGCATGAGCTTTATGGAAAAACCCTGGGATTGATTGGGCTTGGAAGAATTGGATCAGAAGTAGCAAAAAGGGCAAAAGCTTTTAAGATGAAAGTTGTAGCATATGATCCTTTTATTCCTGTAGAAAGAGCAAAAGAATTGGAAGTGGAACTTTTGAATAATATGGATGAACTCTTGAAAATCTCTGACTATGTCTCTTTGCATCTTCCTTTGACTCCTGAAACAGAAAATCTTATAGGAGAAAGAGAGCTTAATTTAATGAAGCCTACCTCTTTTTTGATTAATTCTGCAAGAGGGAAACTTGTAGATGAAAATGCTCTTTATAATGCCTTAAAAGAGGGGAGAATTGCGGGATGTGCCTTAGATGTGTTTAGGGAAGAACCTTTAAGTCCAAATAATCCCTTACTTACTTTAGATAATGTGGTTTTAACTCCCCATTTAGGAGCATCTACCCAGGAGGCTCAAGAAAAGGTAGCATTAATTGTAGCAGAGGAGATAATAAAATATTTTAAAGGAGAGCCTGTATTAAATGCGGTAAATCTTCCTATTGTAATCAGTGAAGAAATATTACCTTATGTAAAATTGGGAGAAAAACTCGGAAAATTTATGGCTCAACTTACAGACTCTTATCCAGAAGAATTAGAGATTCAGGTTTGTGGAGAATTGTCTCAAAAAATAGAAACATCTCTTGCTTCTGCAGTGGTAAAAGGGTTTTTAGAACCTATTCTGATGGATTCTGTAAATCTTATTAATGCCCTTACCTTAGCTAAGGAAAGAAAACTACGAATAAAAGAAGTAAGAACTCAAGATACAGAGGTTTATAGAAGTCTTATAAAGCTTCAACTAAAAACAGAAAAGGGAGTATTGGAACTTTCAGGAACAGTAAGTAGAGGACAAGAAAGAATAGTAAAAATTCAAGACTATTATATTGATCTTAATTTGGCTCCTTATCTTCTTATTGCCTTCCATACTGATAAACCTGGAATAATAGGGAAGGTAGGAACAGTATTAGGAAAAGAAGATATAAATATTGCTGCAATGCAAGTGGGAAGGAAAGAGATAGGTAAAGAAGCAGTTATGGTACTTATAGTGGATAATCCTGTTCCACCTAAGGTATTAAATGAACTAAAATCTATAGAAAATATTCATAGAGTTTACTATGTATGTCTATAATAGTATAATTTTTCTGTGGGACTTTCGAAAGGGATTATTGCAGTATATACAGGAGATGGAAAGGGAAAAACCACTTCTGCCTTAGGACAAGCGTTAAGAAGTGTTGGACATGGTCTTTCTGTCCTTTTTGTTCAATTCGTAAAAGGAAATAGTTATACAGGAGAGCTTTTTTCTACAAAATATCTTCCTAATTTTACTTTCTGGCAATTTGGAAGAGATTGTAAGTTTTCTTCTGCTATAAGAGATAATATTATTCCATGTGTTAATTGTGGAGAATGTTTCATTGGACCAGAAGGTCCTACAGAATTAGATAAAAAAATAGTAAGCATAGGATGGGAAAAAGTTAAACAAAAAATTAAAAATCAAGAATTTGACATTATTATATTGGATGAAATAAGCTTAGCTATATATTTTAAACTTATTCCTTTAGAAGAGGTGATAGAAGTTCTAAATAATAAACCTCCTTCTATGGAAATAATACTAACAGGCAGAAAGATGCCTGAAGAGATTATATCTATAGCGGATCTTGTGACGGAAATGAAAGAAATTAAGCATCCTTATAAAAAAGGGATTTCTGCCCGATGGGGAATTGAATATTAAAATCTAATACTTCCTGTTAATTTGTATTGCTGATTTTGACTTTCTTCAGGATTTATAAAAGGAGCTAAAAGAGTTGCAAAATCTATCTGAAGAATATTTAGTCTTAATCCTAAACCTAATGTATAATTTGATGGATTTGTAATATCTCCCATAGATCCCCATCTTAGAGCTAAGAAATTTCCTATCCAGTGTTCTAATCCAAATCTTAAGTAATTCCAATTATTTTCTTTTCCATACTTTTCTACATCTACAAAATCTATAAAAAGACTTGTCCCTTCTAAAGGTTTTAGACTTAATCCAACAGCATATCCTTGGGGTAATGTGACTAAAAATTCTTTATCAGAAAATCTTTGTATAGTAAATCCATATCCTACAATTCCCGCCTTAATATTTCCCCAAAGATCTAATAAAAATCCTACATTTCCCTTTATTATATCTTTTTCTCCTTCAATATATTGGAAACTTGTCCCAAAAAATATGCGAGAGGTTAAAGGAAACGCCAATGCGGTTTTCCAATTTTCAAAAAAATAAGAATTATTATTTTTATTATAAACAAGATCTACCGTTAGAGCGAAAAAGGAGGTAGATGGATAAAAATAATTTATTATTAAATTGGGATTTTCTTTCCATGGATATTCAATAGATAAAGAAAGTTGAGGAAATTTTTTCAAAACTAAGGTTGCGGGATTGAAAAAGTAAGCCTCTCCATTACTATTCAAGGTAACAAAAGTTCCTCCCATTCCCAAGGATTTTGCATCCAAATTCTCTATTGTGGCTTGAGAAAAAGAGATATTTAAAATCAATACTAATATGATAACTACAAAGAGAAATTTTTTCATCCCATTACCCTCCTCATCCAGCGACTTTTATCACAAAAATTCTGGAATATTTGACACATTTCTATATAACTTATTATAATCTAAAAAGTTTAAAAAATAAAATGGGAAAAGTTGGTTTTTCTCTTACATCTTTAAAAAGAGTATTGCCTTTAAAAGCTCTGGATATTGCAAAGGAAAAAGGGGCAGAAGTAGTAGAGCTTTTTGGAGACCTTTCAGTAATTTTAAAGGGGTTAGGCGCCCAAGATCCAGAAAAAATTAGAAAAAAAGCAGAAAAATATAATATTTTTCTTACAATGCATCTTCCCATGATAGATATTAATCTTGCCAGTCTTAATGACCTAATATATGAAAGCAGTATTGAAAGTACCTTTAAGGCTTTGGAATATGCAAGAAGATGTGGAGTAAAATTAGTAGTAGTCCATCCTGGATTAGTTCCTGCAAGACATTTTTTAGTTATTCTTCTGGCAAAAAGAAGATTAATAAGAGCCCTTGAAAAAATAATAAACTTAGGAGAGAAATATAACATAAAAATTGCAATAGAAAATACTGCGTTAGATAAAAAGGATCTATTTTTAAAAGTTTCCCATTTTAAAAAATTTGTTCTCTCCTTTAAGGGGAAACTTAGTGTATGTTTTGATTTTGGTCATGCTATGGTATCTAAGGATGGTTTAGCAAAAACATGGAATGAACTAAAGCCTTTTATTTCTCATATTCATATTCATGATAATCATGGAAGAGAAGATGAACACCTACCCTTAGGAGAGGGTATTATTGATTTTTCTCTATACTGGGAAGAATTGAGAAATTTTGATGGAACTATAGTTTTAGAAGTGAATGATTCTAATAGAAAAATGAAAGGACTTTGGGAAAGTTTACAAAAACTTAAAAATTTAGAAGGAGGGGAAAATCCCCTCCCTTAAATGATTAACTACTTTTAATACTTTCAAGAATTTCTTCTGCTTTTCCACTACATCCTAAAACATTTCTTAATTTATGTTTTACTACCTCTTTAATAGCGGTTCTTGCAGGTCCTAAATATTTTCTTGGGTCAAATTCTTCAGGGTGCAACGCAAATTGTTCTCTTAATGTAGCAGTCATTGCAAGTCTTAAATCTGTGTCAATATTAACTTTGCATATTCCCATAGTAGTTGCTTTTCTTATCATTTCTTCTGGAACACCCTTTGCCCCACTAAGCTTAGCACCATACTTATTTGCTTTCTCTACAAGGTCCTGAAGAACAGAGGATGCACCGTGAAGAACTAATGGAAAACCAGGAAGTTTTTTTGCAATTGCTTCTAATCTTTCAAAATCCAATCTTGGTTCTCCCTTAAACTTATATGCCCCATGGCTTGTCCCAATAGCTATAGCTAAGGAGTCCACTCCAGTCCTTTCTACAAATTCTACTGCCTCATCAGGGTCAGTATAAATTGCCTCTTGTGATACTACATGTTCTTCAATTCCCTTTAATTTCCCTAACTCACCTTCAACAACTACTCCTCGAGGGTGAGCATAATCTACTACTTTCTTTGTTATAGCAATATTTTCTTCAAAAGGTAAATGAGAGCCATCTATCATTACTGATGTAAATCCCGCATCAATGACTTCTTTACAAAGTTCAAAAGAATCCCCATGATCTAAATGAACACAAATAGGAATATCAGGGGCATCCTCCATAGCAGCTTCTACAAGTTTCATTAAGTAAACAAGTTTTGCATAGTTTCTTGCACCCTTTGAAATCTGTAGGATTAAAGGAGCCTTTTCTTCTTTTGCAGCTTCTATAACTCCCTGAAGAATTTCCATATTATTTACGTTGAAAGCACCTATTGCGTATTTACCATAGGCTTTTTTGAACATTTCCTTTGTGCTTACTAATGGCATATTTTTGACCTCCCTAATTTTGTTCTTTTAAGTATAAAGTATATCATATTATATGAACAATAATTTTTAAAAATTTTTAATATTCAACTAAAGATAATGATTAATTTGAAAAGAATTATGGCTTAGATTACAATAATATTTAAAGAAAGGAGGAATCTCAATATGAGTTTAAATTTAGATAGAAATATTTTCAGAATGTATGATATAAGAGGAGAAGTAGGGAAGAACTTAACAGAAGATGTAGTAAATCTTATTGGAAGAGCATATGGAATAAAACTAAAAGAAAAGATCAAAAAAGAGAATTTAAAAGTATCTATTGGACATGATGCGAGACTTTCTTCAGAAAAGTTTTCAAAAGCATTAATTGATGGAATTACATCTCAAGGTATAGATGTGATATTCTTAGGACTAATTCCTACACCTGTTTTATACTTCTCTTTATTTAATCTTCCTGTGGATGGAGGAATAATGATTACAGGAAGTCATAATCCTCCACAATTTAATGGTATGAAGATTTGCATAGGAAAAGAAACTATTTATGGGGAGGAAATTCAAGAAATTTATAAGATTGCAAGAGAGTATAAAAGAGAAGATGGATTAAAGAAAGGGAATGTAGAAAATTTTGATATTCTTTCTGTATATAAAGATTATCTTGTGAAGGAATTTAGTAAAGGACCTATTAAGGAGTTGAAAGAAAAAACATTGAAAATTGTTATAGATTCTGGAAATGGATGTGGAGGACTTGTTATTCCAGAAGTTTTAAGAAAACTTGGTGTTGATGTGATAGATTTATTCTCAGAACCTGATGGAAATTTCCCAAATCATCATCCTGATCCCACCATTGTAGAAACATTAACAGTATTAAAAGAAACAGTCTTAAAAGAGAAGGCAGATTTTGGAGTTGCCTATGATGGAGATGCTGATAGGATTGGAATTATCGATGAGAATGGAGAGGTAGTATATGGAGATAAGCTAACATATATTTTTGGAAAGGATATTTTAAGAGACCATCCCTCTGGGAAAATTATTGGAGAGGTTAAATGCTCAAAAACATTGTTTGATGGGATAGAAAAATTGGGAGGAATTCCCATTCTTTCGCCAGTAGGTCATTCATTAATTAAAAAGAGATTAAGAGAGGAAAATGCCCTTTTGGCGGGAGAAATGAGTGGGCATATATTCTTTAATGATAGATATTATGGATATGATGATGCATTATATTCTACTTTAAGACTTACTGAAATTTATGCGAGAGAAAAATTAAGAAATCCTAATTTTAAATTCTCTCAGCTTCTTTTAGATCTTCCTAAGGTTTATGTATCTCCTGAAATTAGGATTCACTGTCCTGATGAGAAGAAATTTGAAGTAATTAAAAATATACTACCTCAATTAGAGAAGAAATATCCTGAAATTTATAAAGATGTAAAAAAGGTAATAACTATTGATGGGGTTAGAATAGAATTTTCTGATGGATGGGCATTGGCTCGTGCTAGTAATACAGAGCCAGTAATAGTTATGAGATTTGAAGCAGAAAGCGAAGAAAAATTAAATCTTTATAGAAAAGTTTTTGAGGAATTATTAACTGAAGATAATTTATAATCTATAAAGGCTTTCTAAAGCAATCTCGATAGAAAGCTCTTCTCCTTTTCTAAATAATTCTTCTTGGGAGGGGGGTTTAATAATTCCTTTTAATACATTTCCATCTATGGAAAACAGAGCTCCCGCTTTTACTCCTCTTCTTTGAGAGACTATAAATACACATCCACTTTCCATCTCTACCGCTTTAACTCCCACTTTAGATAATAATATTTTTTCTTCCTCAGTCTTTGGGATATAAAATACATCAGTAGATAAAGTTATTCCATAAAATACTCTTTCTGTTTTTTCTTTTGCAACTTCTACTAATGTTTTTAATACATCAAAATCAGGAACTGCGGGAAATTCTTTCGGAAGGTAATGAAGAGTTGTTCCATCTTCTCTTATACTTCCTGTTGCGATTACAATATCTCCCACCTCAATTTCTGGGCTCATTCCTCCCGCAGAACCTACCCTTATAAATATTCTTCCCCCAAGTTTTATAATTTCTTCTAAAACAATAGCGGTAGATGGTGCTCCCATTCCTGTAGTTGCTACTGTTATCTTTTTATCTTTATAATATCCTGAATACACATATAAAGCTCTATAAGTATTTACTAATTTTGACTCTCTTAAGAATTTCTCACCAATTTTCTGAGCTCTTCCAGGATCTCCAACTAAAATCACATGGGAAGATATATCTTTTTCCTCTGCTTTTATATGAAAAGGCATGTTATTCCTCTCCAAAGATTTGAATTGGTTTTTCTCGAACCCTTTTTCTTAATCTTTCTGATATTTCTTTAATTTCTTTTAAAAGTTCTTTTATATCTACCGTTAGAAGAGTCCCATTTTTTACCACAATCCTTCCATTAACCATTACTGTATCTACCTCTCTTTCAGAAAGAGAATATAAAATATTCGCAAAAATGTTATTTTCAGGCTGAAGTTCTGGAGCATTTTTCTTTATTAATACTAAATCTGCAATATATCCTTCCTTTATCTCTCCCAAATCTTTTCTTATAGCTTTTGCTCCCCTTGTTAAGAGAGGCAAAACTTCTTCTACTTTTACAACCTCTGCATTTTGCTCAGAAAGTTTTCCAAGAAGAGCAGAGTCTCTTGCAGATTCTAGTACTGATAAATTAGAATTGGATGCGGGTCCATCAGTTCCGATTCCCACATTTATTTTTTCTCTTAAAGCCTTAGGTAGGAAATTATTTATTATTCCAAATCTCATATATGTCTTAGGACAATGGGCAACAAAGGAATTTGTTTCTTTTATTATTTTTAGTTCTTCATTAGTAGCAAAATAAGCATGAGCTAAAATGGTATTTTCCTTAACAATACCTAAATCATATAAATATTTTATAGGGGTTCTCCCTTTCTCTTTTAGACTTTTTTCTACCTGCCATTTTTCTTCAGATACATGGATATGAATCTTAAGATTTTCTTTTGCACTTAATTTTGCTATTTCCTTTAAAAACTCTTCAGGGCATATATAAGGGGAATGTGGCCCTAAGGATAAAGTAATTCTTGAACTTTTTCCAGAATATTTCTCATAAAATTTCATAGCTTTTTTAAAATTTTCTTCATGACCTTCCCCTGTTCCAAAAAGAGTCCAAGATAAGTCAGCTCTAATTCCTATCTCTTCATAAGCTTCAAAAGCATGGTCCATGTAAAAGTAATGATCAAATACAGTGGTCACTCCATTGAGAAGCATCTCATAAGCTCCTAAAAGAGTTCCAAAATATACATCTTTCTCTTGTAAATTTGCTTCATATATCCATATGTGCTTATTGAACCAGTCCTTTATACTTACATCCTCTGCAATTCCTCGAAGAAGACTCATAGCGGTGTGAGAATGCAAGTTTACAAGTCCTGGGATAAGATAGAAATTACTCCCATCTATAACCTCTCCTTCTCTCAAAAGGTTTTCTCCAATTTTTACTATTCTTTCCCCTTCTATTAATACGTCTTTTCCCTCTAATACAGTGAGATCTTCAAAATTTATAATAGTAGTATTCTCAATAAGCATTATTTAAGAACACCTCTCATCAAGAGTTTTTAATGCAGAAAATATTAAATCTTTAAATCTTTCAAGATCTATTTCTACTGCAACCTCTACATTAGGTTCCTTTTTTAATACATTGTAATAATCTACCACTGTCCTTCCTCGGGTTAATTCACTCTTCGTTTCAATTTCCACATAAAATTTCCTTTTCTTCACAATAGTGGGATCTATAACTTCTGCTACTGCTACTGCATCATGCAGTGGTGCTCCATTAAATCCAAAGAATTCTTTATTAGCATTAGCAAAAAATTTAAGAAGATCTGCTACAATTTTACTTATTCTCCCACCTTTTCTCAATTTTTCTATATCATCAAAAGTAAAAAGAGCTTTATTAGTTACATCGAGTCCAATCATAGTTATAGGAACTCCAGATTCAAATACAATTTTTGCAGATTCAGGATCTACATATATATTAAATTCTGCGGATGGAGTAATATTAGAATCAAAGACCGCTCCTCCCATCAGAACAATTCTTTCAATCTTTTCTTTTATTTTTGGCTCTTTAAACAAGGCGACAGCAATATTTGTCAATGGTCCTGTAGGAACAAGATATATCTTTTCCTTTGAATTTTTCAATGTATCAATGATGAAATCTACTGCATGAACCTCTAAACCTTTGATTTCAGATAGTGGCAGATCTGCACCATCAAGTCCTGATACTCCATGAATAGAAGGAGCGGTAGTAAGTTCCCTTAATAGAGGTTTATCAAATCCTCGGGCAACAGGAATATTATATTCTCTTATAAGAGTTAAAATCTTAAGAGCATTTTGGAAAGTTTTTTCACCTACCTGATTTCCCGCAACAGTAGTAATTCCAAGAAGATCTATATCAGGATGAGAAACCGCTAACATAATAGCTACCATATCATCATGTCCAGGATCACAATCTAAAATTATTTTTTTCTTCATTTTTCCTCACCTCTATATGTTTGTATAGAATATATCGTAAGAAATATTATTGTAGCAATATATGGAATCATTTGAATAAATTCTGAGGGAAGTTGGACCGATGCTAAATATATAGCAAGAGTCATAACCGCACCAAATAGAAGAGAAGAAAGAAAGACTCCTAAGGGCATATTTCTTCCAAGACTTGCTGCTGCAAGAGCAATAAACCCTCTTCCCGCAGTCATATCTCTTCCAAACCAAGAGACATACCCCATAGAAAGATAAAGTCCCCCAAGACTTGCAAATATTCCTGAAAGAATCAATGCGATAAACTTTATTCTTGCTACATTTACTCCTACAGACTCAGCAGATTCTGGATTTTCTCCTACCGCTCTTATTCTTAATCCCAATGGTGTCTTAAAGATGAGAAGATAAAAAATAAGTACAGAGATTAAAGAAAGATAAGTTAATATATTATGACCAGAGAAAATCTTTCCTAAAATAGGTATATCCTTTAATATGGGAATATGAATAGATGGAAAAACTAAACTTGTCAAGGAACTGGAGGTCCCTTTATCACCAGATATAAGGTATAAAAGAAAAACAGTAAATCCTGATGCAAAAAGATTTAGTGCTATCCCTGCAAGAACAATATCTGTTTTTAACCTTAAGTGGAAATAAGCTAAAATACTCGCATATATTATTCCTACAAGGATCCCTGCTAAAAATGCTAAGATTAGATTTTTTATTAAAGCACTTACAATGACTCCTGTCAAAGCAGACATTAACATGGTTCCTTCTAAGGATATATTTATGGAACCGCTTATAGAAGATATAGCAGCAGAAATAGTTGGGAAAAGAATAGGAGTCATCACTCTAAGAATAGTAAAATAAAACTCTAGAGAGGTTAAACTATGTAATAACTGAGTCATTTTCTTATCCCCGCTTCTTTTAATATAAGTTTAAATCTTATTCCTTCTAAGAAGGCTTCTGCGGTAATTAAAAGAATAATTAATGCTTGCATTGTAGTTATTAACTCGTAGGGAATATCTGATTGAATGTTTAAAACTTGTCCACTTACTCTTAAATATGCAATAAATAAAGAAGATAGTATTATTGCTAAGGGGTGGTTTCTTCCAATAATAGCCACAATAACCCCATCCCACCCATATCCAGGACTCATCTGCCAATTAAATCTTCTGTGAATTCCCATAACTTCAGAAATCCCTGCTATTCCTGAAAGAAGTCCTGCTAAGGAGATTGATAGAATGATTACTTTGTTAATATTTATTCCAGAGTATTGTGCAAAATCCCTGTTTAATCCTGTCATTCTAATTTCATATCCCTTTGTAGTGAAGAATAAGAAATAATAGATAAGAAAAGTGATAATGAGAGCTAAGATAATTCCCCAGTGGATTCTGGTTCCAGGAATAAATTGTTGGAACCACGCAGACTCTGGAAGTTGATATGAGACTAGATATCCTGCAGATTTATCCCTAAAGTGAAAATTAATAAGGTAGAGACCTAAAAAATAGGCAATGTAGTTAAGCATTAAAGATGAGACTAGCTCATTTACCCTCCATTTTGCTTTTAGAAATGCAGGAAAAAAGCTCCATAAACCACCCGAAATACCTGCCACAATTAAAGTTAATGGAATGTGAAATATAGAGGGCATTCTTGTAGATACTGCAAAGGCAGTCCCTAAAGCTGCACCAAGGTATAAAGATCCTTCAGCACCAATATAGAATTGACCTGCCCGAAAAGGAATAGCAATGGCAAGACCACAAAGAAGAATTGGAGTTGCGGTTTCTATAACATTTCCAAATCTTGCTTTACTTAATAAAGGGCCAAAAAGGAGAAGCTTTATGGAGAAAAGAGCGTCCTTACTGAAGATAAAAATTAGAGAAGCGGCAAGCAAAAGTCCTATAATAATACTTATTAATATTCTTATTATTCTAAAATTTTGAAGAAGAAATTTTTCCATCACGCTTTCTCCTTTCTCTTTAACCCCAACATGTATGGAGAAAGGTCATAAGGAGATAATTTCTCAGTATTATCAAACTCTGCGTATATCTCTCCATTATACATTACAAGAATTCTATCAGAAAGTTTTAAAACCTCTTCTAGATCTGCGGATATTAACAAAATTCCTGCCCCAGAATCTCTTGCTTTTCTTAATTCTTCATGGATAAATTCCTCTGATCCTACATCAATTCCACGAGTAGGCTGTGCAGAAATAATTATTCTTGGGTTTGAAGATAATTCTCTTGCTACTACTACTTTTTGTATATTCCCACCAGAGAGAGAAGACACTTCTGCTTTTTCTGAGAGTACAACAATTTTAAATCTCTTTATAAGTTCTTGAGAATATTCTCTTATATATGAAATATTCAATCTTATTCCAAAAGAGAATGGATTTTTATAGTATCTGTCAGAGATTAAATTCTCGCTAATTTTTGCTTTCTCTGCCACTCCATGTTTCATCCTATCTTCTGGTATTAGAGAGATTCCTCTTTCCCTTATTTCTCTGGGACTTAAGTTTAATATGTTCTCATTAAAAGCTAAAACTTCCCCCTTTGCTCCTCTTCTTAACCCCGAAAGAATCTCTTCCAATTCTGTTTGTCCATTCCCTTCTATACCAGCAATTCCTACAATTTCGCCTGCTCTTACTTCAAAGGATACATTTTTTAAAACAGGAATCCCATCACTATTTGTGTAGTTAAGATTTCTAACTGCCAAGATAGGCTCGCCTTTTTTAGGGGATGGTGGAAATTTTTCAAAGGATATCTTTCTTCCTACCATAAGATATGCAATCTCTTCCTCAGTTAAATCCTTATTATCCCTTGTATCTACAATAGTTCCATCTCTCATTATGGTTATTTTATCCGCAATTTCTTTTACCTCTTTTAATTTGTGAGATATGAAAATAATAGTTTTTCCATCCTTTTTTAGACCTCTTAAAACATCAAAAAGAAGGTCTGTCTCTTGCGGAGTTAAAACCGAGGTAGGTTCATCTAAAATAAGAACTTCTACGTTTCTTAATAATAGTTTTAAAATCTCCACTCTTTGTCTTACTCCTAATGGTAAATCTAATATTTTCTCGTTTTCTGGTATTCTTAATCCATATTTCTCTGATAATTCCTTAGTTTTCTTAATGGCTTCTCTATCATCAATAAATATTCCATTTTTTTTAGGCTCTATACCTAAGAATAAATTTTCCCAAGTGGTAAGATTTTTTGCTAATGTAAAGTGTTGATGAACCATCCCAATTCCTAAGTTTATAGCATCATATGGACTTCTAATGTGGACCCTCTTTCCTTTAAAATAAATTTCCCCTTCTTGGGGTCTTTCATATCCAAAAATAACTTTCATCAATGTAGATTTTCCTGCACCATTTTCTCCTACAATTGCATGAATGGTATTTCTCTCTATACTTAAGTTCACTCTTCTATTAGCCACAACCCCATTAGGATATATCTTTGTTATATTCTTTAACTCTAATATCTTTTCCATAAAAGAGCGTCTAACCTCTAAAAAATATTAAAAAATATAGAGGAAGGGGGGAAGATCCCCCCTAAAATTTTAGAATACAGTATCTACTTTAATTTTTCCATCAAGAATCGCTTTTTCGAGCATCTTTATCTTATATCTAAATTGAGATGGAACAAGCTTTCTATAATTCTCGTTATCAGCAACTCCTACCCCACCTTCTGCAATTCCAAGAGCCTCTGCTCTTCCATATTTCAGCTTCCCTTCGAGATGTAATTTTATTCCCCTGTAGAGGGACTTATCCACATTCTTTAACATAGAGGTTACAATATAGCTTGCTTTCTCAGGATCACTATCTTTAAACATTAGATATTGGTCAGAATCCACCCCGATGGCATATCTTTTCTTCTCCTTAGCTGCATCTAAAAGTCCTAATCCAGTAGATCCTGCAACATTGAAAATGATATCTGCACCTTGAGCATACATCGCCAAAGATAGCTCTTTCCCTTTTGCGGGATCAGCGAAGGAACCCGCATATGAGACTAACACTGTTACCTTTGGATCAATATGTTTTGCTCCCTGGATATATCCTACTTTAAAATCATTTATAACGGGTATATCCATTCCTCCAAGGAATCCAATGATTTTTTCTTTATTTGCTAGGGGCATGTTAGAAGAGGTTATTAATGCAGCTAAAGCACCTACCAAGAAAGAACCCTCATTTTGTTTATAAAGAATAGAATATACATTATCTAGCCTTGCCTTGGAGTAATCTACAGTCGTGTCAAAGATAAAATATTTTTTGTTGGGGAATTTAGGAGCAACTTTTGTTAAAATTTCTGCCATCTGCCATGTTCCTACAATAATAATATCCCAGTCTCCTTGAGAAATCTCCATCAAATCAGGCTCCCATTTCGCAGGATCATATCCTCCTTCGATAATCTTTACATTGATCTTAAAATCTCTTTCAGCCATCTTTACTCCTCTTGCAGCGGAATCAAAAAAGGACTTATCTCCCAAGGTTCCATTGAGGTATAATACTACTTTTAGCTTCTTTTGAGCCACAGAGGAACCTAAGGATAAAGCAAGAACTAGAAATAAAAAGATTAAAGATAAACTCAGAAACTTCTTCACAAAAATCCCTCCCTTATTAATTAAAAGTATTTATTAAATACTTTTTAAAAACTTCCTTATCCACATCCATTATAATCTTCACATCTTCTCCTTCCGTTAGAATGCTTGCTCCTCTCATAGTATTATAATTTAACTCCATCTTTATTTTTCCAAGAACCATCCTTTTTATTAATTTTTTATCCCAGGAAGTTACCATACACAAAGGATCAGGAAATAGAGTCGCTCTCATTCCCAATATTTTTTCAATATAATCTATGCTATTTCCAATAAGATCCCAAAATATCTTTGACAATTCATCTTTTCTAGGAATAATTTCTAAAAGTTCCTCTTCAAAAAAAGGTGCCTTTATAGTAGCATCCCAAGTTAAAAGAGTTATATCAAGACCAGAACTAAGGACAACTTCGCTTGCCTCAGGATCTGTGTATAAATTAAATTCTGCAAACCTTGTTATATTTCCTGTTTCTATAGCTCCTCCCATAATATATACATTTCCAAGATAATTTTTAAGATCAGGATATAGATTCAGAGCTATAGCAATATTGGTCAAAGGGCCCAAGGTTATTAAGTTTAATCCCTTATTTTCCCTTGCAATCTCATATAAACCTTCTGGTGCTCTTATTTTTTCTTCCCTTTTATTTGGTTTGGGAAATTTTGCTCTACCTAACCCCTCAGGACCATGAAATGCTTCTGCAGTAACTAATTTTTGAACCAAAGGTTTTGTTGCTCCTTTAAAAACAGGAATATCTTTGTCTAAAAAAGTAAGAATTTTTAATACATTCTCTGTTGCCTGATCAACGTGGACATTACCTGAGACTGTGCTTATTCCTAAAATTTCAATATCCTCTCTTTTAGAACCCATTATTAAAGCTATAGCATCATCTACCCCACAATCGGTGTCTATAAATACTTTCATGTTTGATTTCTCCTAAATATTTTTTAGGAGTTTATCATCAGATAAAAATTATTGTCAAGAGAAACAGAGAGGCTGTTTAAAAAAATCGTAATATTAATTAAAAAGAGAGCTTAAATAAGGGTAAAAATAACATATTTGGAAAGAGAATATAATCTTGCTAAATTTTTTCTCTTTGTACTTTCATAGCGGACTAATGCTTGCTTTATATTCCCAAATACCCCTTCTATTCTGTTCCTTATTACTGGCTTGAATCCTTCAGGAATTTTTTCTTTTGTCTCTTCCTTTTTCTCAAAAAATTTCTTAGAAAGTTTTATTAGTAATTTAAGTCCTAAAATACTTGTTTTGTAAATTTTCAAACAGTCTTAGACTTCTACATACATTATTTCTTTTTCAGGGTCTTCATCAGTATTACATAAAATAACAGTAAAGTGCTTTGATATAGCAGTATCCTCAACCCCTCTTGCAACTGTAGTAAAGAGAGGTTTTTTTCAAAATTAAACTCCGAGCTATAGAATTAGGAACATATCCTAATTCTTCTATTGCTTTCAAAACTTTCTCTCGGGTGCTTTCTTTCACATTTCTTTTCCCATTTATTACCCGAGAAACAGTCATTACTGATACTCCCGCCTTTTTAGCTACATCTCTAATAGTTACCATTTTTCTCTCACAAATAGTATTTTCTTGACATGTGATCTAAATCACACCCATCTAAAGATATCGTGTTATAATATTTAAAAGAAAACATTGTAAGGAGAATAAGATGTTATTAGAGAGATTTCTTAGGTGGCAGAGAGATTTTCTCTTCCATATTTTGATTGATATACTTGGCTTTTCTCTTGCAGTTTATCTCTCCTTTCTCCTAAGATTTGATCTCTCTATAAGCCCAAAATATTCAGATATGATTTTTTCTATTCTTCTCAGGGAAATTCCCCTTTTTCTTTTCTTTTATTTCCTCTTTAAAATTCAGGAATCCCTTTGGGAATATTTTAGCCTTAAAGCTTTAAAAGATTTAACTCTTACAATAACATTAGAAAAATTTTCCTTTTTCCTTACACATATAATCTTTCCTATAGGAGGTCTTCCTCGTTCTATTCTCCCTCTTTCTTATGTAACTACCCTTATTATTCTTTTCTCTTTTCGAGCAATTACTCGTTGGCTTTATGAAAATATAAAAAAGGGTAAAAATCATTTTGCCTCTCCTATTAAAAGGGTACTTCTCATTGGTGCGGGAGATGCGGGTGAGAAAATACTAAGGGAAATTATGGCTCATAAAGAGTTAAAATATGATGTAGTAGGTTTTCTTGATGATGATCCAAAGAAGATAAAAAAGAATATTCATGGAGTAAAGGTCCTTGGTCCTATTTCTTCTCTTATTGAAATTGCAAGAGAGAAGCAAATATCTGAAATCATAATAACTATTCCCTCCGCACCTCCTTCTTTAATAAATAAAATTGTAAGTATGGCATCAAAATTAAGACTTCCTGTGAAAACTCTTCCAGGAATATGGGAGCTTATAGATGGAACCGTAAGTATAAGTAAAATAAGAAATGTGAAGATAGAGGATCTTTTAGAAAGAGAAGTTATAAATTTGGATTCTGAAAGGATAAGAGAATATATAAAAGAAAAGGTAATTCTCGTTACAGGAGCGGGAGGGTCTATAGGTTCTGAGATTTGTAGACAAGTTGCGGGATATAATCCTAAAAAGCTTATTCTTCTTGGAAGGGGAGAAAATAGTATATTTAATATAGAATTAGAGCTTAAAAGGAATTTCCCCAATTTGCAATTAAAATCCTATATTGCAGATATAAAAGATAGAGATAGGATTTTCTATATATTTTCTCAAGAAAAACCAGAAATTGTTTTCCATACCGCAGCCCATAAACATGTACCTTTGATGGAAGAAAATCCTGATGAAGCAGTTTTTAATAATGTGTTTGGTACTATAAATGTAATAGATGCTTCTATAAAATATGGTGTTCACAAGTTTATATTCATCTCTACAGATAAAGCAGTATATCCAGCAAATATTATGGGAGCAACAAAAAGATTAGGAGAACTTCTTATACGGTATTATAACACCCATAGTAAAACAAAACTTATAGGAGTGAGATTTGGAAATGTAATAGGAAGTAGAGGAAGTGTTTTAGAAGTTTTTAAAAAACAGTTAGAAGATGGAGGTCCTATAACAGTAACTCATCCTGATATGGAAAGATTCTTTATGACTATACCAGAAGCGGTAGGTTTAGTGCTTCAAGCAGGAGCAATGGGAGATGGGGGAGAGCTTTTTGCCCTTGATATGGGAAAACCTATAAAGATTCTGGATCTTGCAAAAAATTTTATTGAGCTTTCAGGTTATTCCTTAGATGATATAGAGATAAAGTTTACAGGTCCACGTCCAGGAGAGAAATTGAAGGAAGAGTTATGGGAGAAGGAAGAAATAGTGGAAAAGACCTCCCATCCTAAGATTTATAGAATTATAAACTCTTATGACTTTGATAAAAATATTTTTGAAAAAAAACTTCAAGAATTAAAAACTTCTGCTGAGAAGAGGAATAAAGAAGAGATTGAAAAAATACTTAAAGTTTTTATTCCCACCTACAAAACTGAAACAGAGATCTCAAGTAGGCTTTATAAATCAAGAAGTGAAAGTACCTTCTTTTGACTGGAGAGCTTAAATCTCAAATTCTTGATATAGTAACTTTCATGGAACTTGAATAATAGATTTGTAAGAATTAATCGTGATAGAATAATAGTGCTAAAATACTTAACTAAAAAGTAATTTAGGGAGGAATTTTTAATTGGAGAGGAGTAAAGATTGGATGGATGAAGCAAAAGGAGATTTAGAACATGCCAAACATGACCTTGAACATGGTTTTTATAATTGGGCCTGTTTTTCTTCTCAGCAGGCTGCAGAGAAGGCAGTTAAGGCTGTTTTTCAAAAAATGGGAGCTGAGGCTTGGGGACATTCTGTTGCGGACCTCTTGAAAGAACTTTCCATACGATACCCTGTTTCAGAAGATTTGATTAATAAGGCATTGGAACTTGATAAAGCTTATATCCCTACGAGATATCCTAATGCTCACCCTTCGGGTTCTCCCAAAAGTCTTTACACTAAGGAGGAAGCAAAAAGGCTTATTGACTATGCAGAGAGGATCTTCCAATACTGTGAAGATCTTTTATCCCAAATTTAGTAAAGAAGAGGTCATCAAAATTATCTCAGAAAGGATTAAAGAGTTAGAGGATAGTCTTCCCATTGTACTTGTTATACTTTTTGGCTCCTATGCGAAAGGGAATTATACAGTAGGAAGTGATGTTGATCTTTTAGTGGTTTATAAAGGTGAAGTCCGTAATGATGCTTATGCTATAGTTAAAAAGACTGTTGATATTCCTCGTTTAGAGCCTCATCTTTATACCGAGGATGAGTATAAGAAAATGAAGGATGTTTTGAATAGAATGACCAAAGGTGGAATTGTATTATACTCAAGAAAAGATGAAGATGATGCTTGAAAGATACAATGATTCTTTTAAAATAGTCTCTATAGTAGGGGCAAGACCTCAGTTTATAAAGCTTGTACCTCTTTCTAAAGTGTTAAGAGAAGAAGGACTTAGAGAAATTATTGTTCACACAGGGCAACATTATGATGATAATATGAGTAGTATTTTCTTTAAGGAGCTTGAAATTCCAGAGCCAGATTACAATCTTGGTATAGGCTCAGATTCCCATGGTAAGCAAACTGGTAAGATGCTAATAGCTATAGAAGAAGTTCTTTTAAAAGAAAAGCCAGACTTAGTTATAGTCTATGGGGATACAAACTCTACCTTGGCGGGAGCTTTAGCTTCTTCAAAACTCCATATAAAATTAGCTCATGTAGAAGCAGGGCTTAGAAGTTTTAATAAAAATATGCCAGAAGAAATAAATAGAATTGTAGCAGACCAT
>JBNARO010000013.1:0-48077 GCA_049718665.1 Dictyoglomaceae bacterium
TTGTCATGGCATCAGGAGTATGTGGTTATGGCGATTCTGAAAATATAGTTATAAAAAGGCTAAAAAACGTATCCATAGTGGGGGATTTTGTCAGTGATAACTCAAAGTTTCACCCCTATGCTCCTAAAGTGATAGCGGTCTCCAGTATGCAATGTGATGAGGTATTAAGGATGGTGCTTTCCAATGAAAAATGAAAAACTGTCTTACTTTAAAAAGCCAAATCTTTACTGCATAACCTGTGAAAGCCTCTCCTTAGGGAGGAAAAACATTGATGTAGTAAAAGAGATGCTTTCTGCGGGAGTTAAAATTATCCAATATAGGGAAAAGAAGAAAAGCTTAAGAGAAAAATATAGAGAAGCCCTTTCATTAAGGGATCTTACTTCTCAATATAATGCTCTTTTAATAATAAATGACCATTTAGATTTATGTAAAATAGTAGAGGCGGATGGTGTTCATTTAGGACAAGATGATTATCCAGTTTCTGCTGCAAGAGAATTCTTAGGAGAAAGCTATATAATTGGTGTCACAGTTCATAACAAAGAGCAGGTTATAAGAGCTTACGAAGAAAAAGCAGATTATTTAGGACTTGGCCCTATATTTGAAAGCTATACTAAGGAAAATCCTCTTCCTCCTATAGGACTTGAGATTTTAACTTGGGCAATTTCAAGTATAGATATTCCTATTGTTGCTATAGGTGGGATAAAAGAGTCAAATCTTCCCTTAGTTCTTTCTGCAGGAGGAAAATGTGTTGCAATGGTAAGCGAGATTGTATCTTCGGAGAATATAAAAGGGAAGATAGAAAAAATTTTCAAAATATTGGAGGGATATAAAGATGGAAAAGACAATTCTTGAGAAAGCAAAAGAAGGAATTAAAACTATTGAAATGGAACTCTCCCTAAAAAATGAGGAGATCTCTATCGAGAAACTAATTTCTAATATAGCTTCTGGGAAAACAGTAATTCCCGCCAATAAAGGTAGGAAAAGAGACAAATATTTTGCTATCGGAAAGGATTGTACTGTTAAAATAAATGCAAATATAGGAGTTACTGCAGACTATTCTTCTTTTGATATGGAGCTTAAAAAAGCAGAACTCTGTGAAAAGTACGGAGTAGAATCGGTTATGGATCTTTCCTGTGGGAAATATGCAAGATCCTTTAAAGAAAAACTCTTAAAAGACTTTAGTTTTGTTGTAGGGAGTGTTCCCGTTTATGATCTTTTCGTAAGAGTTAGAAATTTTACAAAAGCAAAGCCTCGAGATTTTCTCGAAGTTTTAGAAGAACATGTGGGAATGGGAATAGATTTTGTGACCATCCATGCGGGATTGAATAGAGAACTCATAGAGAAGATAAAGAACTCTCAAAGAATTTTAAAAATTGTCTCTCGTGGTGGATCTATGATTTACAAATGGATGGTAGAAAATAATGAGGAAAATCCATATTATGAATATTTTGATGACGTTTTAAAGATTTTAAAAAAGTACGATGCGGTAATAAGTATAGGAGATGCTTTAAGACCAGGGTGTATTTTTGACTCCACTGATCCTTTGCAAATAGAAGAAACTATAGTTGTAAGTAAACTTGCAAAGAGGGCAAGAGATTATGGAGTACAAGTTATTATAGAGGGACCAGGACATATGAGAGCAGATGAAATCCCAGCTAATGTGAAAATTATAAAAAAATTATGCGATGATGCTCCTTTATATGTTCTTGGACCTCTTACTACAGATATTTCCGCAGGATATGACCATATAGCGGGAAGTATGGGAGCTTTAATCTCAGCCTTAAGCGGAGCAGATTTTCTGTGCTATGTAACTCCCGCAGAACATCTAAGACTTCCTGATGTAGAAGATGTAAAAGAAGGGATAATTGCTTTTAAAATTGCAGCCCATAGTGCAAATCTTGTAAGGGGATTTAAAAGTGCATTAAATAAAGACTTTGAGATGTCAAAGGCAAGAAAAGATTTAAACTGGGAGAGAATGATTGAGTGCTCTATAGACCCTGATAAGGCAAGAAGATATAGAGAAAATTTAAAAGATGTATGTTCTATGTGTGGTGAGCTTTGTGCCATCAAAAACAGTAGATAATATTAAAAAAGTTCTTGTAATAGCGGGATATGATCCCTCAGGAGGGGCAGGGATTCTTCGAGATTTAAAAACTATTCACTCCCTTGGAGGTTTTGCCCTTTGTGTTCCTACCTGCTTAACTATTCAAGATACTCAAAAGGTTTATAAGGTGTATAAAATAGACAAAAAAGTTGTAAAGGAAAATCTTGAGACTATACTCTTAGACTGCAAGATAGATGCGGTAAAAATTGGAGTTCTTTATTCGAAGGAGATTATTAATATTGTTTATGACACTATCAAAAAATACAATCTTAAAAATATTGTTCTTGATCCTGTAATATATCCATCTTCTGGAACGTTTCTTCTTGAAGAGTCCGCTTTAGAAGATTTAAAAATTCTTATTTCTCAATGTGATCTAATCACTCCTAATATACCTGAAGCAGAAATCCTTTCGGGAATGAAAATAAAAGATATAGACGATATGAAAAATTCTGCCCAAAATCTTAGAGAGCTTGGAGCAAAAGCAGTTATTATAAAAGGAGGACATTTAGAAGGGGAGGATGCTATAGATATTTTGCTTGAAAATGATAAATTTTACGTAGAAACCTGTAAAAAAATAAACGCTGAAAGAGAAGTGCATGGAACAGGCTGCACTTTCTCTTCTGCTATGGCTACCTTTTTAGCTATGAATTACGATTATTATCATGCATTTGTTAAAGCAAGAAAATATATAACAGAAGCTATAAAAAGTTCTATAAATATTGGAAAGGGGAAAAGAATAATATCACTTCATTAGGACTATAACTACATCATTCACATTAGTATGGGTTGGTCCTGTTTTTATCAAATCATTAAGTTTTTCAAAAAAGTGATAGGAATCATTATTTAAAAGATAAGACACAGGATCCATTCCTAAGCTTTCTGCTTTTCTTACTGTATTTCCATCAGCAAAAGCTCCCGCAGAATCTGTTGGACCATCTCTTCCATCGGTAGCAAAAGAAGTTAAAAGCACATTATCTATTCCTTGAATCTCTATAGCAAAAGAAAGAGCAAGTTCTTGATTTCTTCCTCCTAAACCATTCCCTTTTAAAGTGACAGTAGTTTCTCCCCCAAAGATCAAAGCACAAGGTAGTAAGATAGGATTTTGGGAAAATTTTATCTCCTTAACAATTCCAGCAATAACCTTTGCTACCTCCTTTGCCTCTCCTTCTAAAAATCCTGTAAGAAAGAGAGTATTAAATCCCAACTTTTTTGCCCTTTCTATTGCTTTTTCTATACAATTCCTATTGGATAAAATTATTGTTGTAAAATGTCTTTCAGGAACTATTTTGGGTGTCTCTGGAATTCCTCCTAAAATTCCTTTCTTTACAAGTTCCCTCACCCTCTCTGGAATCTTTTCCCATAAATCATATTTTTTAAAGATATTAAAAGCATCTTGATAAGTGGTAGGATCTGGAACGGTAGGACCTGAAGCAATACTATCTAATGAATTTCCAAGAACATCAGAAACAACCAAAGTTATTATTGTTCCTTTACACCTTTCTGCAAGCTGACCACCTTTAATCTTACTTAAATGCTTTCTTACTGTATTTATCTCTTGAATTCTTGCAGAGCAAGAAAGAAGGAGCTTTGTAGTCTCTATTTTATCTTTAAGAGTAATTCCTTCTTTTGGCAAGGAAAGAAGGGCGGATCCTCCTCCTGAAAGAAGAAAGATCAATATATCATTTTCCTTTAGACCCTCCACAAAATTAAGAATTATTTTTGCAGATCTTTCCCCATTTTCGTCAGGAATAGGATGAGAAGAGTAAAGAATCTCTATGTTTCCCTTTAATTTTCCTTCATATCCATAAGGAACTACCACATATCCCTTTTTAAGTAAGTAACCTAAAACCTCTAATGCCCCTTCAGCCATAGAAAAACCTGCTTTTCCTACAGAAAGAAGATATACATCTCCTTTTATCTCAAATTCTCTATCTTTTACTTTTATTTTTCTTTCTTTTTTATCATAAGAAAGGTAATTTTTTACTGCTAACTTAGGATTAACAACCTCCAAAGATGATTTGATAATATCCCATGCAATTTCTCTAAGATTCATTCTTAATTCCGCCTTAAAGGAGACCTTAACGATATTGAAAAGGGGCGGAAAAAACCACCCCCATTTTTATCTGTAATGTTTATTTGCTTTATCATTCCAAGGTTGGGAAAGGATAGTTTCCACTAAATTTTTTGCCTGTTCAAAGCTCTTTGTTCTTGGGTCATCCATGGTCATTAAAATTAAACTCATTCTGTCTCCTTCCCTAAATGCTTGTAGTACCCTTTCCATTCTAAGCCAGCGAGGGATTAATACATAAAGCATTAAACGGGAAGGAATTTTTTCAATTTTCTCCCTTTCTATTCCATTTTTATCTACATATACAGGAATCTCTACAATTACATCATCTGGAATCCCCTTTATTGTTCCATTGTTAGGAACATTTATTACTAATCTTCTTCTATTATTATTCACTATAGCATCCACAAAGGGAATTATAGATTCCATGCTCTCTACTGCTGGAAATTCCTTTGTCACTAATGCATTGGGATCCTCTGCTATCTTTTGCATAACTTCTAATCTTAATTTTAGCCCATAGAGATACATGGTCCATCCAATTTCTGAGTCAGGACCTCCTGCAGGAAACCATTTTTTCTTCTCATTTAAATCAATATGGAACCACCAAGGAGAAACACTTCTTGGAGTATCTCCTATGGGGAAGAGTCCATATAATCTATACATCTCTACAGCAGCAGGAGAAAGCTGAGTATATTTCCAAGGTGAAATCATATAATCATAAGAATTCCAAAGTTCAGGAGCTTTTTTCTCTATCCACTCATCAATTAAAGGATACGCATCTTTTCCTTTATACTTAAATTTTGTAAGGAATATACAATGATTAAAACCTGCCACTTGCTCTTCTACTTCTTCAGAATTTAAATTAAGAGCTTTAATAAGATCATGAATCTCCAAATATCCATGACAGAACCCCACTACTTTTAAATTTGTCTCCCTTAAAACTAAATTTGTCCCCTCAAATACTGGATTAGATACTTGCAAAAACCAAGCATTAGGGCTAATCTTTTCCACATCCCTTGCTAATTCTAAAAAGAAATTTAATTGTTCATAAGCATAAAATCCACCATAATAATCACTTACTTTATCCCCTACTCCTCTATAATATCCAAGACTTTCAGCAATTTCTCTTTCCTTCTCCATATTATGATATCCACCAACTTTAACAGTATTTATTACAAAATCTGCACCATCAATAGCTTTTTTCCTATCTGTAGTCTTTTCTAATTTCAAAACTGTTCCTGTTTCTTTTATATACCTTTGAGCAAGATTATAAACAAGATCTAATCTTTCCTCGTCAATATCCATAAAGGTAACAGTACTTCCTGAAAGTCCTTTAAATACATTTAAATCTTGAAGAAGTCTCATCGAGAAAGCCACACTTCCAGCACCAATAATAGCAATTTTTACCATCTTTTTACCTCCTCTTAATTTTTACTTATTTTTATCATATTTATGACACATTACAAAGCGTTCATCTACAAAAATTTTCTCAGGCTCTACTTTATGACATATATCTTCTGCATCAGGACATCTTTCTGAAAATTTACATCCCAATTTTGTAAACTCTTTTACTTCTATAGCAGAAAGCTTTATCTCACCTCTCCATCTTCTCTCAACATCAGGCTCAGGAACAGATTCGATAAGTAATTTTGTATAAGGGTGTAATGGAGAAAGCATTACTTTATCTACAGGTCCAAATTCTATTATATTTCCCCTATACATTATAGCTATTCTATCACTTATATAATATGCAGTGGCAAGATCGTGAGTTATATAAATAACAGATACCTTATATTTTTCTTTTAATTCCTTAAAAAGGTTTACAATGGACATTCTTAAAGAAGCATCAACCATTGATACGGGTTCGTCAGCAACAAGTAAAGATGGATTAGTAATAAGGGCTCTGGCTATAGACACCCTTTGAAGTTGACCTCCTGAAAGTTCATGAGGATATCTTTTTTCTATCTCCTTTAAGCTTAGCCCCACAGCCTGTAATTTTCTATCGATAATATCATATGCTTCTTTCTTGTCCTTACTTATTCCAAAATTTACAGCAGTTTCTAATAAATAAGAATCTACTTTTTTTAAGGGGTTAAAAGACTCAAAGGGATTTTGAAATATGGGTTGTACTTCTTTCATAAAGATTAATTTCTCTTCTTTTGAAGATATCTTTATAATATCTTTATTTTTGTAAAATATCTTTCCAGAGGTAGGTTCTATAATTCCCAAAATCATGCGAGCCAAGGTAGTCTTTCCACATCCACTTTCACCTGCTATAGTAAGAATCTCAGGATTTTCTAAAGGCATATCAAAGCTTTCTTTATTTACTGCTACAAGCTTCGTCCCAAAAAATCTTCCACCAATTATAAAAACTTTTGTTAAATTTTCTATAGAAAGGAGTTTTTCATTTTTCATGATTTTTCTACCTCCCTTAAGTAGAGGAAACAAGCTACATTATGTCCATCTTCTATTTCCATTAACTTTGGTACCTCTTCCTTGCAATTCTTCATTACATAAGGACATCGGGGATGAAATCTACATCCAGGAGGAGGATTTAGAAGAGAAGGAGGAGCGCCAGGTACACTCTCTCGCGGAGATTTGTCTCCAATTTTAGGTAGAGATTCAATAAGATATTTAGTATAGGGATGTTTTGGAGACTTAAATATATCTTCCGTCTTCCCTACCTCAACAATCTTTCCAGCATACATAATGGCAACTCTATCTGCAATATTAGCATGAACTGCCATATCATGGGTCACTATTACTAAGGTATTTTCATATTCTGACTGAACTCTTTTCAAAAGTTGAATTACTCCCCTTTGAACTACTACATCTAATGCAGTGGTAGCTTCATCAGCAAAAATAATTTTAGGTTTTAATATGGTAGCAAGAGCAATAGTAACTCTTTGTCTCATTCCTCCAGAGAGTTGATGGGGATATGAATTTAAAATCTCTGAGGGAAGTCCTAAGGCTCTAATATGTTCTTCTGTGAGTTCTCTACATGTTTTATTACTTATATCACCTCCATGAGTTTTTATTATATCTTCAAAGGTTTTAATAATTTTCCTTGTGGGATTAAGAACACTCATAGAACCTTGAGGAATATAGGACATTATTTTCCATCTTATGGAATCTAAATTTTCTTTTGGAATAGAAATAATATCTATATCTTCCTCTCCAAGACTATAAATTACTTTGCCGTTAAAGACCATTAAAGGGGGTTTTATCATTCCTACCAATACTTTAAGAAGAGTACTTTTCCCACATCCTGATTCTCCTGCAATACCAAAAATTTCATTTTCCTTTATATTCAAAGAAACCCCATCCACTGCTCTAACATTTCTCTTTATTCCATACAAAGAAGCTACATAATAAGCCTTTAAATCTTCTACTTTTAATATAATATTCATTTATGCTTGAACCTCCCCTTCCTCCATTCTCATCCTTTGCAGTCTTGTCCTTGGATCTAAGAAATTACTAATACTTACTGACAACATATAAAGGGAAATAAATAGAACTACTGCCAAAACTACAGGAGTTAAAATCCACCACCATATACCTCTAAATATAGCTTGATATTGAACAGCCCAATAAATAGTTGTTCCAATAGTGGGAGTTTCTAAGCTGGAAAGACCAAATATAGACAATGTTGTTTCCATTCCAATAGCCCAAAGGATTGTATTTATAAAGTTTGCCATAACCCATGGAATCACAAATGGTAGATGTTCTCTTAATACTACTTTCATAGTTCCCATACCAGAAAAATTAGCAGTATATGTAAATTCTCTTTCTCTCAAGCTTAAAACTATAGCTCTTACTTGTCTTCCACCCCAAGGCCACGAAAATAAAGAAAGAATTACAGCTATCAGACCAACACTCAATCTTTCTTTCAACATAGTAGAAAGAAGAATTAAGATAGGAAGACTTGGTAGGACTATAAAACTATCATTTATAGACATTAAAACTCTATCTAAGGTTCCTCCTCTATATCCTGCGGTGAGTCCTACTAAGGTCCCTATTGATATAGAAATAAGTGCAGTCAAAAACCCTAAGGAAAGGGAATTTTTAATGGCATGGGTTATATTCCAAAATATATCTTGCCCTACAGAGTTCGTACCTAGAGGATGTCCCCAAGAAGGAGGCAAATTTTTAGGAACCGCATTCCAAAGCTTAGGATCATATGGGGAAAAGAAGGAAAGAATAGTTAAGAAGATTAAAAAGGAAATTACTGTAAAACCAAAGGCAAATTTTTTATCATTTCTGTATAGATCTTTAAAAATAGTAAACATTCTTCTTCCTCCCTATCTATATCTTACCCTGGGATCAAAGAGGGGATACAAAAGATCAATAAGTAGGGCTGTTGTGGAAATACCCACAATAGAAAATACTGTTATCCCCATCATAAGATTAAAATCTCCATTATTTATTGCCATATATAATACTTGACCTAACCCTGGATAAGAAAAGACGCTCTCTGTAACTAAGGACCCACTAAAAATTCCACCAATCTGAAGAGCAAGATTTGTAATTTGAGGTAGCATACTGTTTTTCATTACATATTGAAAGAGAATTTTCCTTCTGGGAATCCCCATGATTTCAGCATAAACTACATAATCTTCAGCATTTACAGTGGACGTCAAAGATCTCATACTTAAAAACCACCAGCCAATTCCCACAATTATAAGGGCTAAAGCTGGAAGAAAGGCATGTTTAATAAGATTTAATATGAAAGTAAGAGAAAAAGAGGGTGTTATCCCTATACTATAACCCCCTACAATAGGGAAGAAAGGAAATATATAAGCAAAAAGGATAATTAAGATTAATGCCATAATATAATAAGGAATGGGGTAAATACTCATTGCTACTATAGATAAAGCTTTTGCCCATTTTTTCTCACTATAATATCCCGCTAGCCCTCCTAAGATATTTCCAATACTCCAGGAAAGAAAAGCAGCTATAATAAGAAGTCCTGCTGTCCAAGGAAGAGAATTTTTTATAATAGAAATTACAGGGGTTGGGAAAATAGAAAGAGAAGGACCAAAATCTCCTCTAAAAAGTCTTCCCCAGAATTTAAAATATTGTTCTAAAATACCCCCTTTTAATCCATAAAGTTCCATCATTGTGATTCTTAATTTTTCTAAAGATTCGGGATCTAAATATTGGGCACCATAAGAGGTCATTCTATTTAAAACAGAAACTACAGGATCAAGTGGGGTAAAACGTGGAACTAAAAAAACTATAGTTATTCCAATAAAAATTACTACAAAATATTGTATTAATCTTGGTAATATATATCTTTTTAAGAGATTCATTTTTTACAGACCTCCTCATAAAAATACCCCATCCTCTATGTAAGAGGATGGGGTATTTTGTGTTATTATACTATCTATTTTCTTCCAGTAGATCTTATATGGGGTAGGATAAACTTAAATTGACCCCACCACCATACAGGAGCCATATAAGGATTATCAGCAGATGGGAAGTTTGTCCAATAGTAATGATCCTGTGCAGAGAACTTTAAGTTTATTATTGTTACAGGATGTGGATTTTCTTCCACAAATAGCTTAAGAAAATCTTTAACCAGCTCAACAGCCTTTGGATCTTCTGGTGGCAATACAGCTAATTTATCAAGAATCTCATCTACTTTCTTGCTCTTCCATCGGATTTGGTTTACAGTAGCTACTTCTCCGGTAGGTTTGTAGAACCTAGAATGATAGTTTTGTAAGAAAGGATATACATCTGTAGCAGGAACTTGCCAATAGGAACCTACCTCAAAATCTCCAAGGTTCCATTTAGTCCAGAACGGTCCTGCCTCTACAGTTTCCACAGTGGTATCTATACCAAACTTTCTCCACTGATCTGCAACTGCAAAAGCAAGTCTTGTAGCATGAATTTCAAACCCTGCGGGTGCAGTTATAGTAATTTTCCATGGTTTTCCATCGGGAAGCTGCCATTTTCCTCCGACTTTCTTAAATCCATTCTTTATTAAAAGTTTTTCTGCTTCTTCTGGAGCATATTTCCACCAACCAATTCCAAAAATTTCTCTTGGTTCTCCCTTTATCTTATAGCCCTTCTTCTTAGCATAATCTGCAATTCTATATGGAACAGTAGGATCCCAAGGCTTAAATCCATCTTCTAAAGCAAATTCTTTCAGCCAACTCTCAAGAGGAATATAGTATTCCTTTAGAAGAGATTGAGTAGCACACATAAACAATGGGTTAACCCTTGAAATTCCATCAAATCCAGAAGTTACCACATCAACAATATCTATAGCTAAGGTTAATGCCCATCTCACATCTTTATTATTATATGGGAATTTTTCCAAATTCATTGCCAAGATTCTTGCTCTTACATCATCCATCCATGCCCATGGGAAGTCTTTATACCATACTCTGGAGAAGGGATTACTCTTTCTCAAAACTTCCCATGCTTCTGGAGTCAAATCAAAAATTAGGTCTAACTCATGTTTTGATTGAGCTATAACTTTCTTTTCATCTGGACCATAGTAGATAAATAATACATACTTAGGTCTTGGCATTCCATATAATTTTCCTACACTGGTTCTATTCCAGTCTTTTCTTCTTTCAAAAAGCCACCAATATCCTGCGGGATCGTATCCCTTGAGTACATAGGGTCCAAGAGAAACAGGCGGGTTAAACTCAAATTTTAATGGATCTTCTACCTTTTCAAATATATGCTTTGGCATAATATAGCATGTAGAATATACTAAGGATGTAAATATATGATGAAATGCGGGAGCTGAAGTAGTTAGTTCAAATACTACAGTATAATCATCAGTCTTATAAACCTTAGATACAAATTTATTAAACTGAGCACTGTAGTTCATTCCAGGATTTTTCTTTAGATACTCTACAGTAAAGACTACATCGTCTGCAGTAAAGGGTTTCTCATCACTCCAGTAAATACCCTTCCTCAATTTCACAGTCATTTTTTTGAAATCTTTATCATAAGAGGGTGCTTCTTCTGCTAAAGCATTAATAATTTTCCCTGTTTGAGGATCAAGGTACCAAAGTGCATCAAGAAGCATCTGATGAGTTCCATTTCCAACCAGGACTCCAGGTTTCCAGAAATTAAAGTCCTTAGGATTTGCTAATCTCCCGTGAAGAGCATCTACAATCAGAGTTTCATGACGGGGTAAAGTAGGAAGTATCTGCGAGAAAGTAGTAGAACTATTCAATAAAGAAAGGAGGAGAAACAATACAATAAAAAGAACTAACTTTTTCATTTTTAAAACCTCCCCACCTAAAAGTTTTTCAACAAAATTAGAGACCTAAAGGATTTTTTACAGAAGTTCACCTCCTATTTTAAGGATCTCAACTTTCTGTTTATTTGTTTTCCTTACATAATCTTTATATACTTTTTTCAATTTAAAATCAAGTGGCAAATTTATATTGAGGAATATATACTATAAATTAATGTTCTTTAAGAAGAATAAAAATATAGGTAAAAATTTTGCTCATATAGCCTGGGAAGAGGCATTCTTATGGGAAGGATGTCCTTTATGTTTTCTTGTCAATAAAAGTTTATGGAAGATAGAAGACAATTTTTTATATGAGATGGTAAATGATCCCCAACTTAGAGAGAAAATAAAGGAAAATAATGGATTTTGCCCTGAACATACTCTTCAATTACTAAATTTCAATGATACTCTTGGAATATCCATAATCTTTGAGGATATTATTAAAAATGTAATTATTCCATTACTTCGAAAAAAGATTTTGCCTGAAAAGATAAATTGTATATTCTGCGAGAAAGAAAGGGAAATTTTAGAGCTTTATATATCTATTCTTCCTGATGTTTTAAGAACTGAAAAAGGATTTTTACTATGGAAGGAGAAAGCATATAGTTTTTGTTTTCCTCATTTAGAGATTATAAAAGAAAAAGTTCCTAAGGATATCTGGGAAATTATTGAGAAAGAAAATACTATTAAAAAGAAAAGATATCCTGAATATCTATATGGAAGCCCTTTATGGAATAAGGACTATTCAATATTATTTTTAAAGAAATTAAGATTGCAGGAGAAGCATTAAAAATGAGTTTTAATAAATGTCCTTTATGTGAAAAAATAAGAGAAGAAAAATTAAAATTATTTAATTCTTTTTCAAAGGAATTTTTTCCATCCCTTTGTAAAGAACATCTCTTTGAATTATCTAAGATAAAGGACTTATCCTTTGTAGATTGGAGAAATTATAGGAAAGAAGAATGCTACATATGTTCCTTAGAGAAAAAGATAGAAGAAGAATTTTTAAGAGAATTTAAAGAATATGACAAGCTTTGTATTTATCATTTAAAAAAAGTGAAGGATAAATTAGGAGAGAAAGATTGGGAGAAATTAATAAATAAATGGAAGGAATTTGATAAATATTTAGAAAATCTTATAGAAAGTTATGACTACAAAAAAGAGAAAATATCTTCTAACTATCTTTATTTAATCCTTGACCATTTGTTGGGAACAGGGAGAAAGATTTAGATTTTAATATCTTTTTCCCCTTTTTAATCAATCTTTCTCTATATTCCCTTCTTTCTTCATTCTTTAATGGAGCAAATTTTAAAGCATAATAAATACTTACAAACTCTTTCACATCGTCTCCTAAATTTCTTATCATCTCGTAAGGAGAAACTCCTGAAGTAATCAATCTTTCCTTTTTCAGCATCCTCATAACCTTCATAAATATTCTATCCTCTTTACTTAACTCATATCTTCTTATTATTTTTACAAGGACATATATCATTAAGATTAATATAAGAGAAAGAAGAAGGAAAAGAGAAATGGAAGATAAGTTATAAAGAAAATATATTATTTCTTTCAAAAGACTACTAAGAGAATCAAAAATTAATCCCAAAAAGTTGTAATTTTCTCTTATCTTTGCGTCTTCAATAAAATCTCCTTCAGGAGTAGGATCTATAGGAATCCATCCCATAGGTTCAAGATATACTTCAACCCATGCATGGGCATTTTTCATTCTTACTTCATACATTCCTGTCCATGGATTAAGCTCTCCAGGAGAAAATCCTGTTACAAATCTTGATGGAATTCCTAAGATCCTTGACATAATAGCAAAGACAGTTGCAAACTGCTCACAATATCCTCTCTTTGTCACAAAAAGAAAATCTTCTACTGCATCTAAATCTTCTCTTAATGGTGGAATGTCCAATGAGTAGGGATAATTTTCTTTTAAATATTTTTCTATAGCCAAAAGTTTTTCCCAAGGAGTATTCTGATCCTTAGTAATCTCAAAAGTTAGATTTTTAACCCTTTCTGATATTTTAGGAAGCTGTAGATATCTTTCAAAATTCTTTCTATTTGGTATTCTTGCTTTTAACAATAACTTTGCAGATCTTACAAAAGTATCAGAATAGAGGGAAGTATAGATCAAATTCTTTGGCATTTCAAAGGGACTCCTTAGCCCATCTTCCATATCTTTATATATAAAAGGAGCGGGAAAATATAATCTTTGAGTTCCTTGGGGAGCAAAAATGATGTTTCCTGTATCCTTCTCTATAAAATATGTAGCTCTGAAAAGTCTTTCTTCTTCTAAGGAGTTTTCTTTAATATGAAAGGGCTGTAAACTTGTAGTTATAGTTTTTACTTCTTCCTCCAGGCTTTGATACCAACCAAATCCATTATAAGTGTCAAAAGCAAGCCCTCTATGATATGTGGGAAAAGAAGTTAAAACCCTAAAAGCTAAGGAAGAAGAGGGTATTCCTCTCTGTCTTAAATCTACAAAAGGGGCAAACCCAAAATAGTTTTCAGGATCATAGGGAAGAGGATTAATGTTTCTCCCTTGGGGAAGACGATAAAGATAATAATTCCCAATATTAGCACTGGAAGTTTTTATTTCCCCTCTAAACGCAGAGACCCTTTGAATTATTTGGGACATAATATCCTGTCTAAATGTAAAGGGAAGAGTTCGAGGAATGAAAGGGAACAAAAGAAATCCTATAAAAGATATGGAGAGAATAATTCCTGATATATATTTCGCGGAAGGTCTATAATCATTAAGAAGAGATAAAGTTAATATAAAACCTAAGAAGTAGAAAAGGAAAAATGCTAAAAATATAGATTCTCTGGCAAATACCCCTGAGATTACTATAAGAATCAGGCTTATAAAAAAGGAAAAGATAAGATCTAATCTTGTAGGAAGATCAAAGCTATGAAGAGTATTAAGATTTATTAAAAAGGTTGCCAAGGGAACTCTGGGATCATAGGGTTGGGAAAGAAGGTTTTGGAAAAACTCCCTAAGAAGATAAAGCATAGCAATGGTCATAAATATCTTAAGAATGATATTTCTTCCATACCTATTTTTGTAGCTAAATATGTATCCTATAAATGTTAAAATAATAACTCCTAAAATATAATTAAATGATAATTCCAAAAAATACCATACTGAAAATATAGCTATTAAGTTAAGATAAAATATACTTCCTCTTAAAATTATAGAGTCTTCTATCCCTGATCTTATCTTTCTTGCCTTATTCATTTTTAGTACCCCATAAGTTCAAAAAATCGTAAGGATTATCTTTTTTTCTAAATATAGATAAAGAACTCTCAAGATTTTCCTTGTGAAATTCTACTCCAACGAATCTCTTCTGTAAACAGTTTTTGCTCTTCCAAAATTTATAGTCCAAAGAAAATACTAAATCAAAGTTTTCATTACAAATATCTTCTTTATTTTTTCCTTTTTTCAATTCCAAGTTAGCCAAAAAGATCTTAAGATCATCCCAACTTTGGGGAATAAAAATATCTTTTGGATAAAGAGTTCTTATTTTTACCCTTAATCCCTGCTTTATATATGGTAAAACCAAGGAGTGCACAAATCTTAAAAGCTGATCGAACTCTTCTATAGTGATATTATCTATTTCAGGGACTAAATTATCCAATAAAAATATGGGCTCAAATCTTAATAACCTTTCAAACTGCTTTGAGAGAAGTTCTCCCCTTTTTGCTGATGCCTTCCATGCAATTATTCTTAGAGGATCACCAGATATATATTTTCTTAAGGAATGAAACTCTTCTCCTTGAGAGGATAAAGTTAAGGTAGAAGCACTATATCCAGAATCTCCAAGAATAATTAGTTCTTTATAAAGCTGATAAAAAGTGGGATAAACTAAAGTTTTGGAGTTTAAAGGATAATGCCTTTTAATATAGCAAAGTCCAAAAGTTCCTGTAAATTTTAACCATATATTTTTGAACTCTTTTATTCCTCTTTTCTTAAATATACAGGAAAGAATGAAATATTTTTCTTCTTTTCCTATCTCTCCCGGAATATATTCTCCTTCCCACAAAATATAGAATTTCCTCCGCGGGAAGAAGGAATTATTCTTTATTCTTAAAACAACCACCTCTTCTGTATTTTCTTCTACTAAGAATGGGGCTATAAGTTCTAATTCAAGAAAAAAAGGATAAAAGATTAATTCTAAAAAATTAAAGATATATAAAGCATAAATGAAAGAAGACATAAAGATTAAAGGATTTGACCCTACATTTATCCCAATAAGAGTAATAAGGATATTCCCTAAGAGAAGGAAAAATCCAAGAAGAGTAAAATTCACACGAAATCTCAAGGAAGCTTTACCCTCGGAATTTTTGTTCTCTCTAAGACCTCTCGAATAATTTCTTCCCTCTTTTGGCGAGGACTCTCCACTTGCTCCTTAAGAACTATTCTATGCACTAAAATTGGAACCGCACAATCTAAAACATCTTCAGGGATCACATAATCCCTACCTCTAATAACTGCCATAGATTGACTTGATCTCATTAAAGAAATAGAGCCCCTGGGACCCGCTCCAAGAGAGACCTTTGGATGTTCTCTGGTATTTCTAACAATCTGAGTTATGTATTCTAAGATATCTTTATGAACATAGACATGTTTAACTAAATCTTGCGCAAACAATACATCCTCTTTATTCCAGATAGGAGTTAATTTTTCCAAAGGATGGGATATTTTTTGCCGCTCAAGCATATCTATTTCTTCTTCTAAGGATAAATATCCCATGGTTAGAGACATAAAAAATCTATCTAATTGAGATTCAGGAAGGGGATAGGTCCCAAAATGTTCTCTGGGATTTTGGGTAGCTATAACTAAGAAGGGCTTAGGAAGAGGATAAAAAACCCCATCAATAGTTACTCCTCCTTCATCCATGGCTTCTAAAAGACCTGCTTGAGTCCTTGGAGATGTCCTATTTATCTCATCTGCAAGAAGAATATTTGTAAAGATTGGACCTTTCTTAAATTCGAACTCCAAAGTTTTAGGATTGAAAACATTAGTTCCTAAAATATCTGATGGCATCATATCAGGAGTAAACTGAATTCTTTTAAAGGAGAGATTAATACTCTCTGCCAATGCCTTTGCAAGGACTGTTTTCCCAACTCCTGGAACATCCTCAAGAAGAACATTTCCTTGGCTTAGGAGAGCACAGATTACATAATCAATAACCTCATCCTTTCCAATAATAACCTTCTTTATATTGTCTTTTAAATTCCTTACTTTTTCAAAGATTTTTTCTTTTAAAATATTTTCCTTCATAATTTAAATTATACTATACTTATGAGTGTCAATGCCAAAATTGCTTGAAAATTTTTGAAAAACTTATCTTCAAAGAAGAAGATGTTTCTTGCCCTTATTGTGGAAGCAAAAATATTAAGAAATTGGTTTCTACCTTTCCCTCCTTTAGAAGAGAAGGAAGAAAAAATTCTTCCTTCTCTTCTAAAAACTGTGGATCTTGTTAGATCTTTTTTAACTGATATTTTCTACTTCCTAATCCAAGCTCCTCTGCATAGCTTAATTGGACGGTCCAATCAATTTCTGGATGTATCGCTCTTAATTTATCTTCTCCAGGATTAAAGTTCTTTGAAAGAGCAGTCTCCTTTAACCCTACCTGCTGATTAATAAGATCTACAGATGCTTGATCTATAGCAACAATATCATGACTCCCTAAGATTCCCACATCAGGAACAATATTGGCATCGTGCCATCCCGCACAATCACAATCTGGACTTATATCCATTACAAAATTAATAAAAGCATATTTGGATTCCTTTTGTTTCAACATTCCATAAGTAAATTCTACCATTTTTTCTTGTAGTCCTACCGCAGATTCGTTCCAAAGAATTTTAATAGCAGAAGTGGGACATACTACTGCACATTCTCCACAACCAATACAAAGTTCTGGGTTTGTTAACACTGATTTTTTATTAATAAGAGATAAGGCAGAAGTAGGACAATGCTTTACGCATCTTGCACATCCTATACAAACCTGAGGATTTGGATCAGGCTTAAATTGAGCATGTTGCATCTGCTTACCAGACCTTGGTGCAGCACCCATTCCTATATTCTTTATTGCTCCTCCAAAACCTGCTCCAATATGCCCTTTAACATGAGAAAGAGCTAAAAGAAAATCTGCATCATAAATTCCTCCCGCAATTCTTATTTTTTTAAAATTCTTAAGATTTACTTCCACTTCTTTAAAATAATCTCCATATATTCCATCAGCAATAATAATGGGAGCTCCTACAGAAGAATAAGAAAAACCATTGTAAATAGCAGATTCTAAATGATCTACCGCATTTGCTCTTTTCCCTTTATATAGGGTATTAGCATCAGTTAAAAAAGGTTTCCCTCCCATTTCCTTTACCACTTCTACTACTTGTCTCACAAATATAGGCCTTATAAAGGCATGGTTCCCTGGTTCTCCAAAATGAAGTTTAATTGCTACCAAATCTCCCTTCTCTAATCTTTCTTCTAAAAGAATTTTTGTTAATCTTTTTAATCTTCTTAGCAAGGATTGATTCTCATTCTCTGCTCTTAAGGATAGAAAATAAACTAAGCTTTCCATTTTTCAGCCTCCCTTTTCCCAAACTTGCACTAAAGAGAATAATATATAGTATATCACAAGAAGATATTAGGACAATCTCTCTTTTAACATTGACCAATTATATTTTTTTATTTATAATTATCATATCAACATGACAATTATAAGAGGTGAAAGATGAAAAAGGATTTACCTCTTCCTTTATATTATAAGTTAAGAGAAAGTATAAGAGAAAAGATATTAAAAGGAGATTATCCACCTGGAAGCAAAATCCCATCAGAGCAGGAATTAATGCAAGAATATCAGGTTTCACGAATGACTGTTATAAGGGCTATTAACGATTTAGTTCAGGAAGGGCTACTATATAGAAAACAAGGGAAGGGAACTTTTGTAAGCATTCCTCAGGTTCAACAAAGATTAGGGAGACTTACCAATTTTACCCAAGATATGTTAGCGAGGAATCTTAAGCCAGATAGTATTATCCTAAATTTAGAATTAATTTCTCCATCTTTTTTAGTTCAGGAAAAATTAAAAATAAATGAAAAAGTAAAAATATGGAAACTTGAAAGATTGAGACTTGCTGATGATACCCCTATGGGAATTCAAGTAGCTTACCTTCCTTCGGACATTTTTCCAATTATTGATAAAGAGGAATTGGGAAGAGGCTCTTTGTATGAATACTTGAATAAAGTTTATGGTATTACTTTTAAAAGAGCTGAGGAAACTTATTGGGTAAGAATGCCTAATAACTATGAAATGGAAAAATTAAAAATAGGGAAAAATGTTCCTGTTTTTTATGTTCAAAGATTAACCTTTTTAGCTGATGAAAGACCTGGAGAATTTGTAGAATCTGTTTTAAGAGGAGATAGATATCAATTATATGTAGAACTAACTACTTAAGGAGAGAGAAGAATGAAGTTTATAAAAGATATTTCTCCCGATGAAAAGAGATTAGTTTTAGGGATGATGTCTGGAACATCTTGCGATGGAGTTTCCTGTGCATTAATAGAGGTTCAGGGGTTAAGAGAAGAGAAAAAAATTAAATTTATAGGTTATCATCAATATCCTTACCCAAAGGAGATTAAAGAGAAAATTTTTCAGGTTTACCCTCCCAATTCTTTTAAAGCGAAGGATTTAGTTAGACTTCATCATGCTATTGGAGAAGTTTTTTCTGAAGCTGCTTTAGAGCTATTAAATAAACTAAATATTAAAAAAGAAGATCTTTTTGCTATCTCTGCTCAAGGACCTATTTTATACCACGATCCTCCATCAGAGGAAAATAATTATCAGGGAGCTCATATGGAAATAGGAGAGTCTGCGGTTATTGCAGATAGACTGGAAACTATTACCGTTATGGACTTGAGGGCAGCAGATATTTCCGCAGGAGGACATGGAGCTCCTTTAAGTGTATATGTAGATTATCTTCTTTTTAAGGATGAAAACATAAATAGGGCGGTCCAAAATATTGGTGGAATTGCCAATGTAACCTTTTTACCAAAAGATATTTCTTGGGATTTGCTAAAATCTTTTGATTGTGGTCCTGGAAATATATTAATTGATTATGCAGTAAGATATTTTACTAATGGAGAATTAGAATATGATCCAGATGGAAGTATAGCTAAAAAAGGAAAAGTTGATGAGGAAATTCTCTCTATTCTTATGGATCATCCGTATATTAAAAAGGAGCCTCCTAAGACTACAGGAAGAGAGCTTTTTGGAGAAGAATTTTTCAAAGAAGTATTAAAGATGGCAGAAAAAAAGAAGCTTTCCATGGAAGATATCATTGCTACTCTAACAGCTTTTACTGTGTCTGCTATTGCATATAATTATGAAAAATTCTATCCAAAGGGTTATGAACTTCAAGAAGTAATACTTGGCGGTGGAGGAACTCATAACAAAACTATGGTAGAATGGCTTAGAAAAAGGCTTTATCCTATTAGTGTTAAAACCCATGAAGATTTTGGAATTCCTAATGATGCAAGAGAAGCAGTAACTTGGGCAATTTTAGCAGATGAAATGTTATTTGGAGTTCCCAATAATGTCCCTTCTGCATCAGGAGCAAAATACCCTGTTTTAGGAGGGAAGATATCTCTACCACCTAAGAAGAGATGAAAGTATTAGCTATTGGTGCTCATATTATGGATGCTGAACTTATGGCAGGAGGACTTGCTGCTAAATACTCTCCTTTTGGACATGAAATAAAATTTATTTCTCTTACAGGGAATAAAGAGGATCCTTTATATGAGGATATGAAAAAAGCAGAAAAAATTTTAGGAGTATCTTCAGAATGTCTACAGATTAAGAAAGAAGATCTTTTAAAGGACTCTGTTATAAATAATATTACTGTTCTTCTTCTTAAAGAGAAACCAGATTTTTTAATTACCCATTGGAGTGGGAGTTGGCATCCTACTCATAGAAAAACCCATTTTCTGATTTTAGAATCTATTCAAAGAATATTAAAAATCTCAACTTTTTCTTTATCCCTTGAGAACGTTCTCTTTGGAGAAAATTTTGAGGACTTAAAGGACTTCTCTCCAGATTTATATATTCCTTTAGAGGAAGAAGAGGTCAATAAATGGTGGTCTGCATTAGAGGAATTTAGAATATTTAGAGAGGAAAGAAGCTTGGATTTTAAAGGAAATCTTTCCTATTTCCCATATAAGGGGTTTTACAAATCTATGGTAAGAGTTCATGGTTTGGAAATAGGGGTAGATTACGCTATAGTTTTTAAAAAGTGGCATATCTCAAGACTCTTATAAAATGAAAAAAAACTAAGGAGGTGAACAAAATGAGAAAGTTCCTTGTAATTTCTCTGATAATAGTTTTTAAAAAGTGGCATATCTCAAGACTCTTATAAAATGAAAAAAAACTAAGGAGGTGAACAAAATGAGAAAGTTCCTTGTAATTTCTCTGATAATTCTATTTACTGTGTTATCTTTTTCCTCTGGACAAATAAAAAGAGGTGGGACTTTAACTATTGGTGTGGATCAGGAAGTAGTTGGTTTAGACCCTAATATAGTAACAGCCTTTTCTTCTTTTAGAAGGATAGATCTGCTCTATAATAGACTCGTAAAATATGATGATAAGTTAAATATTGTGCCAGATCTTGCGGCATCTTGGGAAATTCCTGATAATTTGACGTATATCTTTCATCTTAGGAAGGGTGTTAAATTCCATAACGGTAGGGAACTTACCGCAGAGGATGTAAAATATACCTTAGAAAGGATTCTTGATCCTAAAACAGGATCCCCAGGTCGTTCCTATATTGAACCTATATCCAGTATTGAAGTGGTTGATAAATATACTGTTAAGATTAAATTATCTACACCTCTTGCTTCTCTCTTAAGTGGACTCTCCTCCAACAATTGCGCTATTGTCCCTAAGGAAGAGGTTGAAAAATATGGAAATCTTCAAAGAAATGTTGTAGGTACTGGACCATTCAAATTAGCAGAATGGGTCCCAGATAATTACATGAGATTGGTAAGAAATCCTGATTATTTTGAAAAGGGACTTCCGTATCTTGATGAAATAATATTCAGAGTCATCCCAGAACAAACTTCTCTTCTTGCAGGATTAAAAGCGGGTGCTCTTGATATGGCTACAATTAATGATGGTAGTGTTATTTTGCAGGCTAAAAAGGATCCAAATCTTGTAATAATGCAAAAACCAGGAATAAATGTAAGAACTTTTGGATTTAATACAATGAGGAAGCCATTTAACGATATAAGAGTAAGACAAGCAATTGCTCTTGCTATAGACAGAGATGAAATAGTTGCTACTGCTGAATTTGGCATGGCAATGCCATCAGGTCCTATCCCTGCTTCTGTTAAAAAATGGGCTAAAAATGTTAAGCTTTTGCCTTTCTCAAGACCAAATCTTAAAAAGGCAAAAGAATTACTAACTCAAGCAGGATATCCTGATGGTTTCTCTTTTAAAATAGTTTGCTCACCAACTTACGAAGGAGGAATTGCGGTAGCTCAAGTTATACAAAATCAATTAAAGAAAATAGGACTTAAGCCAGAATTAGAAGTTCTTGAATGGGGAATATACATTGATAGATGGAAGAAAAGAGATTTTGATTCTATGGTAGAGCTTAGAGGTGGAGATCCAGATCCTGATAGATTTTTATATCGAATATTGCATAGTAAAGGGGCAGTTAATAATTTCTTGTTTAAGGATGAGGAAGTAGATAAATTATTAGAGGAAGGAAGAAAATTAACAAAATATGAAGAAAGAAAACCTATATATGATAAATTACAAGTTCTTATATCAGAAAAAACACCAGTAATATTTCTTTATGTCCCTTATGAAACTCAAATATTGAAACCTTATGTAAAAGGGTTTAAACAGGTAGGAAATGGAGCTTTATATTATCTTGCAAGAACATGGATAGAGAAGTAATATAAAACTTGTGAAGGGGGATTTCAGCTGAAATCCCCCTTCACTTTCTGGAGGAAGAATAAATGGGAAAATATATTTTAAAAAGATTACTATCAATCATCCCTGTTTTATTTGGAGTGTCTATTTTAGTTTTCTTCTTAGTAAGATTAATTCCAGGAAGTGCTTTAGAATTATTTTTAGGAACACAAGTAGAAGCAACTCCTCAACAAATGGAAGAACTTAAGAGAATTTTTGGAGAAGATAAACCAATTCCTATTCTTTACTTAGAGTGGTTATCAAGAATTCTTAGAGGAGATTTTGGTTATTCTTTAAGAACCAGTAGACCAGTATTACCTGATATTTTAAGTAGACTTCCTCTTAGTTTAGAATTGACAATTTTTTCTTTATTTCTTTCTATAATTATTGGAATCCCCTTAGGAATACTGTCTTCTTTAAAACAGAATCCTGTTATTGATATTTTAATTAGAATTATTGGGCTTTTAGGACTTTCTTTACCTCAATTTTGGCTTGCTACTCTTTTTGTTATATTATTTTCTTCTTTTGAAGGCTTAATCCCAATGGGGAATTTTATTCCTTTTTCTAAAAATCCACTTCTTAATATAAAAATGCTATTCTTACCATCCTTAGCTATAGGGCTTGGATTAGGAGCAGTAGTAATGCGATTTACACGAAATAGTATTTTAGAAGTTCTTCAGATGGATTATATTAAAACAGCAAAGGCAAAAGGTCTCTCTCAAAGAGCTGTATTATTTAAACATGCCTTAAGAAATGCATTACTTCCAATAGTTACGATTTTAGGATTTAATGCAGGCTATCTTTTAGGAGGAGCAATCGTTATAGAAGAAGTATTTGCATTGCCAGGTATGGGAAGATTAGCTTTATATGCAATTTTCCAACGGGATTATCCTCTTCTTCAGGGAATAGTTCTAATTATATCTTTTCTCTTTGTTCTTATAAATTTATTAACTGATATTCTCTACGCTTTTATAGATCCAAGAATTAGATATGAATGAGGGTGAAAAATGAAATTTTTTATAAGACTTAGAAAAAACCATATAGCTCTTGCAGGTTTAACAATTATTATTTTTTATTTACTTATGGCAATAGTAGGAATTTTTTGGACCCCCTATGATCCTACCGAGATGAATTATGAAGAAGTTTTACAACCCCCTTCTCTTAAACATCTCTTAGGAACTGATGAATTTGGAAGAGATATACTTTCAAGAATTATGTGGGGGAGTAGAATCTCTATCCTAATAAGTTTTACTGCAACTCTTATCGCTTCACTTTTCGGAGTGTCCATAGGGGTAATTTCAGGTTTTTGGGGTGGGAAATTGGATAATTTCTTAATGAGAGTTGTAGATGTACTTTTTTCCTTTCCTCCTCTACTTCTTGCAATATTTATTATGGGAATATTAGGAGAGAAAACCTATAATGTAATAATTGCTATTGGAATAGTTTATACTCCACAATTTGCAAGATTAGTTCGAGCAGGAGTTTTAAGTATCAAAAATTTAGACTTTATTCAATCTGCCTTTGCTATAGGAGGAGGGAAATTTCATATCTTATTTAAGCATATTTTCCCTAACATTCTTATTCCTATAATTGTCCAAATGTCCCTATGTCTATCCTTAGGGATTTTATTAGAATCTGCTCTAAGCTTTTTGGGCTTAGGTGTTCAACCTCCTTATCCTTCTTGGGGAAATATGTTAAGTAGTGCCAGAAGATTTATGATTATTGCTCCTTGGACCGCAATATTCCCTGGACTTGCTATAGTTTTATTAGTTTTAGGTTTTAATCTTTTTGGGGATGGCTTGAGAGACCTTCTTGATCCAAGACTGAGAAATATAAGGAGCTAAAGTGATGTTTAAGATTTTATTTCTTCTTTTCCTTCTGAAATCTGTTTTTCCAGTTCTTGGATTCTTTTTTGTTGCTTTGAGATGGTAAATCTATTTTTTATTAATGTAGGAGCGACTGAAATTATACTTAAAATAAATCCTAAGGAAAAAGCTATTAATAAAATAAGAGCAATAGATCCTTGGAATTGCCAGGGACCAAAATATATGGTTATAGATGTGTTATTCTGCATGGAAAAAATAAGGGCAATAATTACTCCTATAAGAAATACTACTAAAAATCTACTCATAAATTTCCTCCAGAAATCAATAATACTTTCTTTATTATATATTCTTTTTCTCAAAAAAATCTATATAAGGAGGTAGAGTTATGGAAGGGAAAATTTTTATTATCCCTGAACCTAAAAAATTGGAATTCACAGGCAAATGGTTCCCTTTTGATGGATTTGAGAACTTTTCAGAATTTCTTTCAAAGGAATTTAATATTCCAAAGGGGAAATGGAGAATAAATAAAAAAGAAAAAGAAGGGATAGGAATTCAAATTAAGGATGGAGTAATTGAGATTTGGGGAAATGAAAATATCTGTTATGCAACTATTATTCAACTTATTATGGAAAATAAAAATATTCTTCCTGAGGTGACTATTGAAGAAGAATTTAGTTTTTCTTTTAGAGGTTATCATTTGGATATAGCAAGGGGTGGTGTTCCTAATTTAAAGACCTTTAAAGAACTTTTAAAATGGCTTTTTGTTCTTAAATATAATCACTTTGCTATTTATTTTGAAGACCTATTTCCTTGGAGAAAATATCCTCAAATTGGAAAACTGAGAGGAAGATTAGAGGAAGAAGAGCTTAAAGAGATAATAGAATATGGAAAAAATCTTGGGATAGAAGTGTTTCCATCCTTAGAACTCTGTGGTCATATGGAAAATATATTAGTTCTTCCTGAATTTAGAAGATTTAGTGAGTGGCACAGACCTAATGAAGGATGCTTAGATATCTCCAATGAATCGGGAAGAAATTTTGCCTACGAACTTCTTTCTGAAGTTTTAGAATTTTTCCCTTCAAAATATATCCATATTGGAGGAGATGAAACTTGGGCTCTTGGCAGAGGAAGAAGCTTAGATAAGACTGGAGTTTTTGAGGGACCACAACTTTTTGAAATGCATCACAAAAATATGATAAGAATGGTTAAAGAAAAGGGAAAAGAACCTATAGTCTGGGGAGATATGCTTACAGGAATGTATCTTAGAGAAGAGGAAAGGGAGAGATGGAAAATAGTTTTAAAAAGTAAGATTTGGGATGAGGTAATGATAGCCAATTGGGATTATAGTGGGCAATCTCAGAAATATTTTAAGAATAAAATAAATATGTTTGGGGAAAGAAAGGAAAAAGAATTAGCATGCCCTGGTCTTTCTAATTGGTCAAGATATTATCCTAATTTTGATATTGCTCTTTTAAATCTGAAAAACTTTTTAAACCCTGCAAAAGAAGAAAAACTTCCTGGATTTTTAATCACTGCCTGGGGAGATGATGGAGAGGAGTGCCTTTTTTCCTTCTTGAATCCTCTTATTCTTGCAGGAATGGAAATCGCAGAAGGAGAAGGAAATTGGGAGGATAAATGGATGGCTTTATCAGGAGAAAACAAAGAAATACTTTTGGCAAGAAAAGAGTTTGGAGAAACAATTTTTTCAGAAACAATAAAACATGTACTTTTTAAAGATTTTATATTCAGATATTATACAGAAGTAATAGGGAGAATTCTTCCAGAAAGAAAACCTGTAGGAGATTATTGGACAGATTACTATCTTAAGATATTAGATAATCTTTCTGATAGAGATGGTCTTTTAAGAAGATATGAAGAAATATGGGAAAAAGTTTCTAAAACTAATCTTCCTGAAGATTTGGAATTTATGAAAGAAACTTTAAGGGTGGGAATAAATAGGATAAAAGGAGAAGCAAACACTTCTGATTTTATAGAGCTTGCTAATATGTATAAAAAATTATGGCTTTCTGAGAGAAAGCCTGAGGGCTTGGAAAATATAATAACAAGATTTTGGGGCTCTGCGGGAAGAATAGATTTAGATATTATTTAAAAAATTTTAGGGGGGAACTTTTACTCCCCCCCTAAAAGAAATTAAATATTTGCAGTGATCTTCGTTGGCTCTAATATTAACTCTGCAATATCTCCTGTTTTAACCATTGCTGCATTTGCTTCATCAGTATCAATATGGAGCTCCCAACTAAAGTCATCTCTTACTCTTATTAATACATTCTCAAAAATCAATGCTCTTACAGTTCCCAATTTTACTTTAACCAGTTGCTTATCACAAAGTCCCAATTCTTTCGCCATAGGGGTTGGAGTATGAATATGCCTCCATGCAATAATTACTCCTTTTGGAAGTTCCACTTCCCCCTTGGGACCAACAACTTTAATTCCAGGAGTCCCCTCTATATCCCCTGAATCTCTTACAGGCGGCTGCAATCCAAGATAGATGGCATCAGTTAGAGATAGTTCTACTTGGGTTGCCTTTCTTTCTGGTCCCAAAATCCTTAATTTTAAACTTCTTCCTCGAGGCCCAATAACTTCTACCTCTTCTTCACAGGCAAATTGCCCAGGTTGAGACAGGGGATTTCTTGGAGTAAGTTTATATCCTGATCCAAAGAGTCTTTCTTTATCCTCAAAAGACAAATGAATATGTCTTGCAGATATTCCAATAGGTACTTTGACTTCTTCCATCTCTACTCCTCCTTGAGAAAATTTTTTCAATTATATTTTAGCACTTTTTTCAGAAATTTTTATTCCTTTTTCATTGCTCAAAAAAGTTTTTTAAGTTAAAATTCCAAAGGTAAAAAATTAACTTTTGGAGGCAGTTAATGAGCTATAAAGAAGCGGTGAGTTATTTATATAGCTTTATAAATTATGAAAGACATTTAGATCAAATGAATTATGGAGAAAAGAAGTTTTATCTTGAAAGGATGAATTATCTCTTGGACATAATGGGAAATCCCCATAAGTTTCTTAAAGTATTTCATGTAGCTGGAACAAAGGGGAAAGGCTCTACTTCAGCTATGATATTCTCAGTTTTAAAAAAAGCAGGATATAGAGTAGGTCTATATACCTCTCCTCATCTTCAAACTATAAGAGAAAGAATATCTACTCATGAAGGGTGGATATCTCAGGAGGAATTTGTGGAAATTATAGAAGAGGCAAAACCTTTTATAGCAAAAGCGGGAGAACATCCTATATATGGACCCCCTACTTTTTTTGAAGTTTTAACCGCTATCGCCTTTTTATATTTTTACAAAAAGAAATTAGACTTTGTAGTAATAGAAGTAGGACTTGGAGGGAGATTAGATGCTACCAATACCATTATCCCATTGGTTTCTATCATCACTCCTATAGGTTTTGACCATATGCATATTCTTGGAAATACTTTACCTGAAATTGCAAGAGAAAAAGCAGGAATTATAAAGGAGAAAGTACCTCTGGTTTGTTCACCTCAAGATCCATCTGCTTGGGAAGTCATTAGAGAGGTTGCTCTCAGTAAAAAAGCTCCATACATAAAAGTAGATGAAGTTTATAATTGGAAAAGGGTATCTTCTAATCTTAAAGAACAAATTTTTGTTGTTTCTGGAAATGGAAAGGAAGAAATATTAAGCATTCCTTTATTGGGAGCTCATCAATTGGTAAATGCAGTATCTTCTTATACAAGTTTAAATCTTAATCTTTGCTGGAATATCTCACCAGAAAATATAAAAAAAGGTTTTTCAACAGTGAATTGGCCTGGAAGATTCGAAATAATTCAAAAAGAACCATTAGTAGTTCTTGATGGAGCTCATAATCTTTCTTCTGCTATTGCATTAAAAGAGACCTTAGAGGATTATGTGAGATTTGAAAGACTATTTTTAATTTGTGGAATGATGAAAGATAAAGACTCTTATTCCTTTTTAAATACCTTAGAACCCTTAGTGAATAGTTTTCACTTCCTACCCCTTCCCAGCCCAAGGACAAAAAAGCCTGAAGAATTGGGAGAAAATGTTAAAGATAAGGGGAAACCTATATATTTTTATAAAGATTTTCAATCCGCTTTTGAGGATACATATAAAAAAGCCTCACCCCAAGATCTAATCTTAATAACTGGTTCCTTATACCTTGTAGGTGAGGCTCGAGATTATTTCTTTGGGAAAATAGATTAGCTCTTTACAGCAGATTTTACATATTCAAGAAAGATATTTTCAGGGACCGCTCCTTCTATCTCTACAATTTCATTTATTATGCTCTTTGGAACTCCAGAGACTTGATATTTTTCTGCAAGATGAGGAAATTCAATAGCTTCAACCATATCAGCAGTTACTAATTTACTCTCCATAGCCATCTGGTGAGCAAGCCTTACCGCTCTTGGGCAATAGGGACAAGTAGGGGTTACAAATACTTGAATATGGACAGGTTTTGTAAGAGTCTGCAAGAAATTTTTAGTAGCTTGGGAAAGATGAGTTTCTCCTCGAGATATATCCACAATATCTTCTATCAAAGTAGAAAATTCATATCCTGATGGTATTCCAAAAAATCTTACATTTAATACTTCATCGTTCTTTTGGAATAAAATTGCGGGTATTTTATCTATTCCATATTTTTTAGCAAGAATTTCATTAGCAAGAAAATCATACACTTCCAATTCCAATATGTCAGAAAGGCTTGCTATTTCCTCTAAAATCTCCCTTGTTTGTTGACAATAAGGACATTCTATTCTCCCTGGAACATAAAGTTTACTTCCCGCAGATCTTTCACTAAAAAGAATTATCTTTACCTTATCTTTTAGATTTTCCTTAAACAAATTCTGTAAATATTCTTTATCTTCATCTTTTAACAATGCCATCCTTAGATTCCTCCTTTAAATTTAATTTCTTCTAAATATTTACCCGCCTCACTAGCAGCAATAGCACCATCCGCCAAGGCGGTAACAATCTGTCTTAAGCTTTTTGCTCTAATATCTCCTGCTGCAAAAATACCAGGAACTGAAGTGTGCATATTTTCATCTGTAATTATAAACCCATTGGAGTCTAATTTCAAAAGAGAAACATAAAGCTCTGTTTGAGGAGAAAGACCAATATAAATGAATACACCATCTATGGGTAAAACTTTCTCCTCTTTGGTTTTTAAATCCTCTAATATTAACCTTTCCACCTTCTTCTCTCCTTCTATTGCTTTCACTATGTGGCTCCATAAAAACTTAATTTTAGGATTGGCAAAAGCTTTCTCTTGGGTAATTTTTTCTGCTCTTAAAGTATCTCTTCTATGAATTATTATTACTTCTTCTGCAAGTCTTGCAAGATATAGTGCCTCTTCTACTGCGGAATCTCCTCCACCAACTACCGCTACTTTTTTCCCTGTAAAAAACGCTCCATCACAAACAGCACAATAAGAAACTCCTTTCCCCAAAAATTCTTTTTCTCCAGGCACCCCTAATTTCTTAGGTTTTGTACCTGTACATATAATAACTGCGGGTGCTTTAAAAGTTCCCTTTGTAGTCTCGACTATCTTCCAATTACCATTAAGTCTTAATTCTAAAACACTCGCTTCTAATATCTTAGTCCCAAATTTCCTTGCCTGCTCCTCTAACCTTCTTGAAAGCTCTTCTCCAGTTATTCCCTCAGGAAACCCTGGATAATTCTCAATAACCGCTGTTAAAGCAGCAAGCCCTCCTAATAAAGATTCTTCTATAAGAAGAGTCCTTAGGCGCGATCTTCCCGCATATATTCCCGCAGTAAGCCCCGCAGGACCTCCTCCAATTATAATTACGTCCTGCTCTGGCTCTATTTTCTCTTCTTCTTTCTTTATTATTGAAAAAAGTTCCAAAATTTATCACCTTCCTTTCTTTAGTTATACCCTATTAAGTATATCGAAGAGATATTAAACCGTCAATTTAAATATAGGTTCAATTCCTTTTGCCTTTTCTCGCAGGTAGTTTATCTCCTCCTCTGTAATAGGCTTAAAATTCTCTGCAGCCTCCAATGCCCATTTAAAAAATTTATATTCCCCAGGGGGTATAGTAGAAGTGACAGGCTGAGATAAAGTGAATCTTAAAGTAAGCCCCGCTAAATCTCTTTCATCTACAGGAATATACCATGCCTTTTTATATGGTCTTTCCTGTCCTTCAGGAACTAAAGTTTTTGCCATAGCCTTTATTGCTAATCTTGCTGTACCTTTTTCTTTTGCCTTCTCCACCACCTGAGGACCAAAATTAGCATTAAAATACCCTACCCAGTTTATAGGAAAAAGAATAGAGTCAAAATTAAAGGCTTCCAAAAGTTTTAATGCTATTTCCACAGAATGGGCAGAAAATCCTATATATCTTATTATTCCCTCTTCCTTTGCTTTTAAAAATGCTTCTAAAGCCCCATTTGATCCCATAACTCTCTCAAAATCTTCTTCTGTAGTCATAGCGTGAAGCTGATAGAGATCAAAATAATCTGTTTCTAATTTTTTTAACGATTCATGAAGCTCCTTCCATGCACCCTCTTTTGTTCTTTCCATAGTTTTACAAGCAAGAAAAATACTTTTTCTTTTTCCTCTCAATGCAGGTCCTAACCTTTCTTCTGCATCTCCATAAGAAGGAGCAACATCAAAATAATTTATCCCTCTATCTATAGCCTCCGCTACTCTCCTATTCGCAGTCTTCTGATCTTCATTCATTACTAAGATTCCACCAAAACCTAAGATAGAAAGTTTTATTCCATCTTTAAACTCTCTTTTTTCCATATAATTCACCTCCATACTAAATCTTTAGCAACCTTGCATTAATTGCCACTATAACTGTACTAAGGGACATAAAGACAGCTCCTATAGCGGGACTTAAAAGAATCCCAAGTGAGTAAAATACGCCAGCTGCAAGGGGAATTGCAATAATATTGTATCCAGTTGCCCAGAGTAAATTCTGAACCATTTTTCTGTATGTAGATTTTGCAAGCTTAATAAGTGTTACTACATCTCTGGGATCATTTCTAACAAGAATTATATCCGCAGACTCAATAGCCACATCAGTTCCCGCACCAATTGCTATTCCTACATCTGCTTGGACAAGTGCGGGAGCATCATTAACTCCATCTCCTACCATTGCAGTAGTTAATCCACGGGATTGAGTTTCCTTGACCTTTTCAGATTTTTGATGAGGCAAAACTTCTGCAAAATAATTATCAAGTCCAAGTTCTTCCGCAACCCATTTTGCTACAAAACGGTTATCTCCAGTAAGTAGACTACACTTTATTCCAAGAGATTTTAACTTTCTTATTGCTTCTTTTGACTCCTCTCTGATTATATCTGCAAGAGCAATGGCACCAAGAACTACATTATCTTTAAGCACATAAACAATAGTTTTTCCTTGAGACAACAATTTACTTATTTCTCCATTATTAACATTAATCTTATTTTCCTCAAGAAAGCCTGGACTTACAACACGATATAATTCACCATTTATATATCCTTCTACCCCTTTCCCAGGAATTGCTTTGAAATTTATAATCCCTGAAAATTTTATACCTTTTTCCTTTGCAGACTGAACAATACCCTGCGCTATGGGATGCTCTGAATGAGACTCTAAAGCACCCGCAATAGAAAGTATTTCTTTTTCATTTGCAGTAATTTTAACAATGTCAGTCACACCAAATTTTCCTTTTGTAAGAGTCCCTGTTTTATCAAAAATAATTGCTTGAATGTCCTTTGCTTTTTCAAAAGCAATTCTATTTCTCACTAAAAACCCGTTTTTAGCTGAAAGAGCGGTAGAGACAGCAACAACAAGAGGAATTGCAAGTCCAAGAGCATGAGGGCAAGTTATAACCATAACAGTTACAGCTCGCTCAAGAGCAAATGCTAAATTTTTACCTAATAAAAGCCATATAATAAAGGTCAATGAGCCAATAGAGATAGCGATTAAAGTTAGAAAAAGGGCAGCTCTATTAGCAAGATCTTGGGTTCTTGAACGACTTTCTTGAGCCTGCCTAACAAGTTCGATTATCTGGGAAAGATATGTATCTTTGCCTGTTTTTGTAATCTCAACTACTATTGAACCTTCCCCATTAATTGAGCCTCCAATAACAATACTTCCCTCCTGTTTTTCTACAGGCTTTGATTCACCAGTAAGCATCGATTCATTTACAGATGTTCCACCTTTTAGAACAATGCCATCTGCGGGAATTTTTTCTCCTGGTTTAATTAAAACTTTATCCCCTGGCTTAAGTTCTTCTAATGGAATATCAACTATACTTTCATCTTCTTTAATCAGGTGAACTTCAGATGGGAGAAGCTTTACAAGTTCCTCAAGAGCGGAAGATGCGGAAAGAACTGAACGCATCTCAATCCAATGACCAAGAAGCATAATATCAATCAAGGTTGCAAGCTCCCAAAAGAAACTTTCTCCTTTAACACCAAAAGTCACAAGACCACTATAAAAGTAGGCAGAAGTGATAGCAATTCCAATAAGTGTCATCATTCCAGGCTGTTTTTGAAATAATTCATCCTTTAGTCCCTTCAAAAAAGGAAAACCACCATAAAAGTAAATAAAACTGGAGAGGAGAAATAGAATATATAGACTACCAGCAAAACTTAACTTCTCAAGTCCTAAGAACTTTTGAATCGTTGGAGATAAGAGTAAAATAGGAATAGTAAGAATAAGGGATACCCAAAATCTCTTTTTAAAATCTTCAACCATATGAGCATGATGTGCATGATGATCATGCGTGTGGCGGATGTGTGTTGCTTGAATTAGCTTTTCGATATAATGCTTAGGATTTGCCTCAAATTTTGACTTACAATTTTCAGAGCAAAAGAAATATGTTTTTCCTAAATACTCAGTAGAAAACTTTGTTGATCTTTCATCAATTTCCATCCCACAAACAGGATCTTTTACCATTTTGCAAATACCTCCCAATATTAGTTTTTAATCGTCTACCTTTTTGGTCTGAATTTTACCATAAAATAAAAAAAATAGCAAGTCCTTTAGTCCGGTCTCTAACAGATTTGACTTACCCTTTTAAAACTTTTATAATCTTTTAAGAACAAGAAAGGGAGAGGATAGATTGCAAAAGAAAAAATGGTGGGATAGAAATCCAAGTCTTGTTATATATCCTAAAATCAATATAGTAAACTCAAAGCTCAGAGAAGAGGAAATTTATCTTATAGATAAATTTTTTAAGGATTTTTCAGAAAAGCTTTCAGAATATTTTAAGGAATTCGGAAGCAAAATATTTATTTATGAAGAGGACTCATCTTTTAAAAATGGTCTTGAAATTCCCTTTGGGATTATACTGAATCCTGTTTTTTTAGGAGAACTACCAAAAGTTGTTCTACAATCTTCTCAAAAAGAAGATGAAGATTTTTATAACATTCTTAGAGAAAAAATCCCAGAGGTTTATCCTCCTTTTGGAATATCCATTGCAAAAGAATTATTGAAAATCTTACCTTCCCCCCATCCTAATTTTATAAATGTCATCTTTATTAGAGATGAAAATAATTTTATATTGAATTTGCCTTATCACAGAAAAGTAACCTTATTTAGAATGCTCATGGCAAAAATAGGTGCCTTTAAAAATATTATTGTTCCTTATAAATTAAGGAAAGAGGAAATTCTACCCTTAGGTTTTATTTTATCAACTATGGAAGGAGGATGTCCTCTAATAAAAGATATTAATGAGCTGGGGAAAAGATTAAGAGTCTTTGGCTCTTGTAAAGAAGTTGGAGGATATAAGAAGAAAGAAGATAAAATAATTTCCTATGAAAAATGGGTAAACTCTCCTGTTGTTAATTCCATAATTAGTCTTGGAAGATTTTTGGGAGATAAAAAACTCCTTTCTCCACCTGTAAAGATAGGAAGTCTTGTAAAAGACGAAAGATTAGGAAGATTTATATCTGCAATTCTTTCATATTCAAGGCAAGCTGAAGGAGCCTTTATGGCATATGACTCTTTGATGGATTTATTTGTTGTTACCGCTTCTGGGAAATATAATGTAGATAAGGCAAATTTATCGCCAAAAGATCTTGTTCCTGTAATTCCAACTTCTGACGGAAAAGTAGAAGTATTTCCTATAGAAAATATAGAAGTGAAAGGACCCTCAGTAGAAGCAGAAGAATTTACCTTTCCTTTAATGGAATTTTCTTCCAAAATTCCTCCTATAATTGGAATTATCCATCTTCATAGAGGAATAGAATATTATGATTCTCGAGAAATAATAGAAATTCCACAAGACTTAGAAAATTATCCTCCTGTAGGATGCGGTGTGGATTTAATGCATGCTATGAGTAGATACGCAATTTTTACCGCTATAAAAGAAAGGTATAAGAATTTTAAGAAAAAATTAGCAATCTTTTCTGTTCCCAATCATGGAACAAATATTTATTGCTTTTATGAAGATAATATTCTGAATAATCCCTTCTACTATTTTATAAAATTTATAGAAGAAGAAAAATTAAAACTTAAATTTGAGGTTCCTCAAATTTAAAAGCAGATTTTACCATTCCATATTTACTTCTCTTAAAATTCATTTCTATTGCTTTTTTGTAATCCCTTAGTGGAAAAGTATGGGTTAAAAGAGGAGAGAGATCTAATCCCTTTTCCATAAGTTCCAAAGCAATCTGGTAACACCTTTTCTTTTCCCCATTAAATTCCTCTTCTGCAGAGGAATTTGTGCCAAATACTTTTAATTCCTTAAACCATAATGGGGTCCAATCCACTTTTTTGGTTTCCCCAACTAATCCCACCATTACTAATTTCCCACCCATATTAGTGAATCTTAAAGCATCATCTATACTATCATCGGTTCCTACACATTCAAAAACAACATCTGCACCTCCTACTAAAATAGGTTTCCCCAAAATGGGCTGAAGCATCTCTCCTCCTACCTCATCTGCCACTTTTTTATATAATTCCTTTTTACTTAATCCTTTAGAATATATAACTTCAGAAGCTCCATAATGTTTTGCAAATTCTCCTTGATATTTATACCTTGCTAAAACTATAATTCTTGCCTTACTTCCTAAGGCTCTTAAAGAGGAAACTACATTTATTCCAATACTTCCCGCACCTACTACTAAAACTTTATCTGAATCCTTAGGAAAATTCCTAATTACTGGATGAAGAGCAGAACAAAAGGCATCCACTAAGATTGCATTTTCATTTTTAACCTTTTCAGGAACTTTGAAGAGTTGAGATTTGTGGGCAACATAATATTCTCCCCAACTTCCACCAGTATCTTTACAAGAGCCTATCATAAATCCTGGAGATATACTTCCTTTTGTAAAATTCCTACATTGACTAAAGTTTCCCTTTTGACAGTTGTCGCATAAGGGGTTAATATCTCGTGCAGAGCAAGAAAGGACAGGATCTGCTATAACTCTATCCCCTATATTAAATTCCTTTACATTCTCTCCCTTTTCTACGATGATTCCTAAGTTTTCATGCCCTATAACAAATGGAAAGGAGGCAAAAGGAGAAGTAGAGGGACTATCATGAAGACGAATTAAGTTTATATCACTTCCACATATTCCTCCCATTATGGTTTTTATCTTCACCCAATTCTCATTAGGGAGTTTTGGTTCAGAAATATCTCCATATCTTATACAGGAAAAAACATTATAATAAAAAGAAGGACTTATTCTCCCAAAAAGTTTACTAATTAAATATCTTGGTATACTTTCTTCAAAATATACAGCCTTCATACTTCTTTCTCCTTTCTTTAAATACTTAGTTTTTTAAGATTTTTCTTTATCTCTTCATTTATTTCTATATCAGCCATTTGATAAGCTTTTATTAATGCTCCAACTATACTGGGAAAATCTGGTTCTTTTACAATATATTTTTGGGGATCTAAATTTTTCATAAAACTTTCTTTAACAAAGGAAATGTTAAAAACTCCTCCCATACCAGAAACAAAAACTTTATCTTTAAAATTTAGCTTTTTATAAACACAATCACAAAGCCTTGAAAGCTCTAATCCTGCATTGAAAAGAATTTCCCTTGCATACTCATCTCCTTCTTCCGCAGATTCTCTTATACTTCTTGTCATAAGAGCAATTTCTGATCTCTCTATTTTCCCTGCATAATATTTTCTTACAATTTCTTCTATAGAGGAAAAATTAAAGTCCTTTAAAATTTTCTCCCTTATAACAGTATATGGATGACATCCATCCTCAAATTTAAGAGCAATTTTTAATCCTTGAAGAGCTATCTGAAACCCTCCCCCCTCGTCTCCAAAAAGATATCCAAAGCCTCCACACCTTGCATATCTTTCTCCATCATATCCCAAAGATACCGATCCTGTTCCTCCGATAACTATGATGCCTGGACCCCCAGAAAAGGCTCCCGCTAAAGCAATAGCGGGATCACTATCTATAAATATCTTTTTTGCCTTTATCGCTTTTTGGGCTATTTTCTCAAAAACTCTTGCCTCTTCAGAATCTGAATATGGGACTCCTGTAAGCCCCAAAAAAGCTACCTCAATTTCAAAACTTCCATGAAGAGTAGAAAAAGAAGATTCTACTGCCTCTTTAAGGGCTTGTTCTGCAATTTGAGGACCCTCTGGGGAGAGGATGTGAATTAGTGCTCTTCCCCTTCCCAAAGCAAGGATATTTCCCTTTTCATCTCCTATAATACATAGGGTTTTTGTCTGTCCTCCGTCAACTCCTAAAAAGAACATATTTTTTCTCCTTTTTCAATATAGCTTTTCGAGGACTGCTTTTGCAGTTTTCTCAGTGTATTCTCCCGCCTTTTTAGCAATCTTCATGGCTACTCCTGTAAAAAGTAAATCCAAAACATGAAGTTGAGCTATTTTAGACCTAATAGCTCCACTGGTTAAGGGAGCCTCAGGAGAAGAAGTAAGTAAGACTACATCTGCAACTTCTGTTATGGGAGAACGAGAAAAATTGGTTATACATATGGTTTTTGCTCCAGAATTTTTAGCTACTCTTAAAGAATCAACAGTATCTTTGGTGGCTCCTGAATGAGATATTCCCACTGCTACATCTTTCTCTGTGAGACAAGCTGCAGACATAGCTTGAAGGTGTGGATCAACAAAGGCATCACATAAAATTCCGATTCTTAAGAATTTATACTTTGCATCTAAAGCGGTGATACCTGAAGCTCCCACTCCATAAAATTCTACTTTTCTCGCATTAACAATTAAATCTATAGCCTTAGATAAATTTTCTAAATCTACTATCTCTGTAGTATCGTTAATTGCTTTTACATTCCTTGACCTAATTTTTTGGATGATAGTAATAAGACCATCTTCAGGTTTTACATCTTCTAAAAGTTCTATTTCAGGGCTTACTAAGCTCCTTGCTAAAGCAAGCTTTAACTCCTGATAACCACGATACCCCAATTTCTGAGCAAGCCTTATTATAGTAGCATCTCCTGTTTTACAAATATCTGATAACTCCGTTATAGACAAATAAATTACTTTTGATGTGTTCTCAATAATATATTTAGCTATTTCTTTTTCTTTTTTAGAAAGAGAGGGATATATACTCCTTAATAAATTTAGAGCTGAAACCTCATTCTTCATTATATATCTCCTCAATGTTTTTAGTCGCCATTACAAACCTTTTTGTAATAATATGGGGACGAGTAATAGCGGTACCAATGACCACAGCATAAGCTCCACACTGAAAAGCATATTTTACATCTTCTGGAGTCCACACTCCACCTTCTAATATCACTGGTATATCCACGACTTTAGCTAATTCTTTTACCAATTTAAAGTCAGGAAGTTTTTTTCCTTTTGTGTATGGAGTATATCCTGAAAGAGTGGTGCTTAGCAAGTCTGCAGAGGCCTTCCAGGCCAAAATTCCCTCCTCATAATCAGATATATCTGCCATAATTATAACTTCAGGGAAAATTTTTCTCAAAAATTTTATATATTCCGCACCATTTTCCGCCTCTATATGTTTTCTCTTTGTCGCATCTACAGCAATTATATCTGCCCCTGCTTTTAAAACTTCCTCAAAATGTTTTGAAGTAGGAGTTATATATACTTCAGAATCTAAATCTCTGTCTTTATAGATTCCAATTATAGGAAGGGGAACTTCTTTTTTAATCTTTTTTATATCTTCGGGGCCATTTAGCCTTAACCCACTGGCACCTCCAATAAATGCTGCCTTAGCAAAAGCTAAAATACAATCATTTCCAAAAGTTGGATCCCCTGGCTGAGCTTGACAAGAAACTATAATACCATTTTTAAGTTTTAATAAAAGTTCTTCCTTTTTCATAGCTTCCTCCTAACTTTTTATACTTCCTGCCATAAGAGCCTCTACAAGATATTTTTGAAGGTAAAAAGTAAATATTATAATAGGGAAAATAGATAAAGAAATAGCAGCAGCAATATTGCCCCACTGTACTCCCCATGATGTAATAAACAAAGTAGAACCTACAGTAAGAGTTACTGCTTTTTTAATTGTGAATATTAAAGCAAATAAGAATTCATTCCATGAATAGATGAAACTAAAAAGAAACACAACAAACAGCGATGGCAATATTAAGGGGAATACAATATGTAAAAGCATTTGAGAGGTAGATGCTCCATCAATTTGAGCTGCTTCTTCTAGCTCCTTAGGGATTGTTTGTATAGCACTAACAAAGAGAACAACAGCTATAGGAATAGAGACAACAACGTGAATTATTATTAATCCTACTTGTGTATCAACAAGTCCTAAATTTCTATACATACTGTAAAGAGGTACCGCAAAAATAATAAGAGGTAAAGATCTTAAACTAATTGTTAATGGAAAAAGAAATTGGGAACCGATTTTATATCTTACTATTCCATAGGCAGCAGGAAAGCAAATTAAGACAGTAATGATTCCTGTAGTAATAGCTATAGTCAAACTATTTATGAGAAAACTAGGAAAATTAAAATAGGCACTGCTAAAAATTCTTTTATAGTTTAAAAGAGTTGGTTTAAAAATAAGAAGTGGGGGTGATGCTGAAATCTGTGCATCATTTTTAAATGAGGTCATGATAGTATTTATTATAGGAAAATTAAATATTATTATCACTAATATAATGAAAAGCCAAGACAAAACTTTTAGGAGTTTCTTTAATTTCCGCTTTTTCATATGTTCCTCCTAATAATTAATATAGAAAAATTTTGTAAGTTTTATAGTAGGTAACAGCACAAAAAGTAATAAAAGCATTCCTGCAGCACTTGCATAACTTTGCATTCCCATAGTAAATCCATGTTTATATATAAATATACTAATAGTTGTTGTGAGATCTCCAGGTCCTCCTCCTGAAATTGCGTAAATACTATCAAAAGTTCTAAAAGCTTCAATAAATCTCAAAAAAAGAGCACTTAAAATAGAAGGGGATATTATAGGAATTATAACTCTAAATAACATTTGAAATCGATCTGCACCATCAATTATTGAAGCTTCCATAATGTCCTTAGGGACTGTTAAAAGAGATGCATAAATAATTGCGAAAATAAAAGGTGTCCACTGTAGAATATCTACGAGGACAAGAGTAGAGATAATGTTTTGAGAGCTCAAAAAGTCTATTTTAACACCTAAGATTTGTAAATATAAAGGAATAGTTCCTACAAAACTGTTTAAAGATAATCTTGACATAAGTCCAAATAAAACTGGAGCCACCATTATAGGTATTACTAAAAAAGTTAAGAGAATGCGATTTCCTCTAAAATTTTCGTAGAAAAAATAAGCTATAATAAACCCAACAAGCATCTCTAAGGCTGTGCTAATAGAAGCAAATTTAAAACTAAATAACATTGATAACCAAAAACTCTTAGAATTTAATAAGGAAATATAATTACGTAATCCAACCCATTCTGTACTTGTTGAGCCCCAAAAAAGATTTTTAAAACTTATATCTATAGCTTTTATAAAAGGATACCCTAAGGTGAGCACAAGATAAACAGCAAGTGGAGTAATTAACATATATCTATTAAAAAAGCCCCTTTCTCTAAACATATTAGCCTCCTATGTAAAATTATTTAAAACCATACTATACCCCCCTTCTTTAGGAAGGGGGGTATAAATATTTATTTCTTGAGCAAATCCTCTACTTGTTTTTGAGCATTTTTCAATCCATCCTCTGCTCTAACCTGGCCAGTCCATATAGCTGTCAAGTTATTTGCAAGTATTTGAAGAATAGCCATGGTCTCTGCACCTGTAAATTCGACATATCCATACTTTTTAACTGTCTCAGCAATCTTCGGGAATTCAGGTCGAGTCAGAGCTAATTCGTTAAGAACAGACTCTACTGGGGGTATGCCGCCAGCGTCAGCATACATTTTCATAGCTTCTTTAGTTGACAAGAATTTCAGAAATGAAGCAACAGCTTCCTTGTTTTGGCTATATTTACTTATAGCGAGACCAAGTGTATGAACATGTGTCGCATGCTTTGGTCCAGGAGGAGGAACAATCTCAACTTTATCAAAAATTAGTGGTGATTTCTCTTTATCTGTTAACTCATGATAGGCAGCAGACCACTGGACCATAAAGGCTGCTTTTCCAGTCTGGAATGTCATATTAGCCTCTGCATATTCATAGGCGATACATTCTGGCGGTGTAGTACCTAATTCGTATAATTCTTTATATAAATTGACAGCCTTTACAGCTTCAGGAGTAGCTATATTAAATTTACCTTCTTTATTAAACCATGTACCGCCGTATGCCCAAAGAACATCATTCCATATCATTATATTGTAAATTAAATTTTTCATTTGTAAAACTGTGCCATATTGTGTTGGTGAAAGCTCATTATATTTTTTCGTAAAGAATATTGCTGCAGCTTTATAATCTAACCATGTCCATTTGTCAGGAGATTTTGGAGAAAGTCTTATTCCTAAATATTTTTTACTTAATTCCTCATACTTTGTTTTCCATGTGGAGTCTGTTAATAACTTAGAGATTAAGTCTTTTCTATAATAAAGGAAATGGTTGCTAACATCCATAGGAATTCCATAAAGCATTCCGTTATAGGATAAGCTCTCTAAGGTAGATTTTATAAAAATTCTTGGTATGATCTTAACATCTTTTAAAGGAACAAGGTATGGAGCAAATCTTCCTAAGATATATGTAGCAACAAAAGCAATATCAATCTCTGGAGATTTACTTGATAGAATAGTTTCTTGTTTTGTCCAAAATTCTTCACGACTAAAATTGATCATATTGACCTTTATTCCTAATTTTTTACCTTCAGTGTTATTCCAAAAATCTAACACCTTTTGCATTGCTTCACTTTCAGGTCCAGGCCAATAAACCATATTAACAACAGTAGTGGCATGTAAAGGTATTGCAATTATAGTGATTAATGTTAAGATAGTAATCAATAATACTTTTTTAAACATTTTATTCCCTCCCTTTTAAATAAAAATTTTTGTCCTTTGAAACCAACTAAAATTTTTTCTAAAAAATCCTTCTCGCCTCCTCTCTTTAAAAATTATTTAACTTTTTCTACTCAATTCTATAGAAATTTTCTCCAAAAGTCAATATTGTTTTGAAAATTTTCTCCAAACATAAGAATAAAGTTTAATCCTAATTCACTTGTCTCTACCAAATATGTAACTATTTTCCCGAAATTTGACAATGTGAATAGTGTATGATAATATGTAAAAACCTGTTTTATAAGAAAAATTAAAAAGGAGCGAAGAGAAAATGAAGTATAGGAAATTTGGAAAATTAGACCTTTATGTATCTGTTTTAGGATTTGGAGCTATGAGACTTCCAATTATTGGGAATGATGAATCAAAAATTGATGAGCCAAAAGCAATAGAAATGATTAGATACGCTATTGATCATGGAGTAAATTATGTAGATACCGCGTATGGTTATCATGGAGGACAAAGTGAGATTTTAGTTGGAAAAGCATTAAAAGGAGGATATAGAGAAAAAACTTATCTTGCCACAAAACTTCCTGTATGGTTAGTCCATACAAAAGAAGATTTTGATAAGTTACTTAATGAACAATTGAAAAAGTTAGATACAGATCATATAGATTTTTATCTTCTTCATTCTCTCTCTAAGGGAACATGGCAAAATGTATATAATTTAGGAGTCTTAGATTGGGCAGAGAAAAAAATAAAAGAGGGAAAGATTAGATATTTAGGATTTTCTTTTCATGATGATTTAGATACCTTTAAAAAGATTGTAGATGCCTATGATTGGACATTTTGTCAGATACAATATAACTATATGGATATAAATTATCAAGCGGGAAGAGAAGGCTTAAAGTATGCAGGAAGTAAAGGCCTTGCGGTAATTATTATGGAGCCATTAAGGGGAGGAAGATTAGTAAATCCACCTGAAAAAGCAAGAGAACTTATGGAGAATTTTAAAATTAAAAGATCTCCTGTGGAATGGGCACTACTTTGGGTTTGGAATCATCCAGAAGTAACTATGCTCCTTTCAGGAATGAGCACCTTAGAGCAGGTTAAGGAGAATATTGAAATTGCTGACAAAGCAGAAGTAGGGATTTTAACTCCTGAAGAGCTCCAACTTATCGAAAGAGTAAGGGATATATATTTAGGAATAAAGGCTATAGATTGCACTCAATGTATGTATTGTGTGCCCTGTCCATATGGAGTAAATATTCCTCAGAATTTTTATCTTTATAATGAAGGAGTAAGATATAATAGCTGGGAAGCTCCAAGATGGCATTATAATTATGGAATGAAGCCTGAAGAAAGAGCAGAAAATTGTCAAAAGTGTGGAGAATGTGAAACAAAATGTCCACAAGGTCTTCATATTAGAGATTTATTAGATATGGTAGCTCAAGCCCTTTCTTAGGAGAAAGCAAAGTCATAGCATTTTTGAGGATACTGAGGGACAAATATCTGCTAAAACACACTCATTGCATAAAGGCTTTTGAGCCTTACAAGTGTTTCTTCCATGGTCAATTAAAAGGAATGAAAAATTTCCCCATTCCTCGTGGGGGACAATTTTCATGAGATCAAATTCCAGCTTTACTCTATCTTTTTCATTAGAAAGTCCCAATCTATGAGAGAGTCTAAAAACATGAGTATCTATAACTATTCCCTCATTTTTTCCATATCCTGCAGATAGAACTACATTAGCAGTTTTTCTCGCTACTCCTGGAAGCTTTAATAATTCTTCCATGCTGTCAGGAACTTTCCCATTATATTTTTCTAAGATTATTTGAGCACATGATTTTATATTTTTTGCCTTTGTTCTATAGTAATTTACTGACTTTATATCTCTTTCTAATTCTTCCAAAGGTGCATCTGCATAATCCTTTATGTTTTTATACTTTTTAAAAAGATCTCGTGTTACCATATTCACCCTTTCATCAGTAGTCTGAGCGGAAAGAATAGTTGCAACAAGAAGCTCCCAGGGATTAGAAAATATTAAAGCAGTTTTTGGCTCATATATCTTTTTTAACCTTCTCAAAATTTCTTTTACTCTTTCCTCTCTTTCCATACTTATATTATACTAAAAATATGGAGCTAATTATAGGACAGTTTAATGATTCATATCCACCAATAATGGATGGAGTAGCAAATGTGGTAAGAAATTATGCCTACTTTCTTAATAAAAAATATGCCACCACATATGTTATTACTCCATCTTATCCTAATTATAAAGATGACGAAGAATTTGAAGTGATAAGATATTTTTCAATTCCTTTAATTTTAAGACCCCCTTATAGATTAGGCATCCCATTTTTTGATCTCTCCGCCATGAAGAAAATAAAAAAAATTCCTTTTTCCATTGTTCATGCTCACTCTCCTTTTTCTTCAGGACTTTTAGCATTAAAAATTGCAAGAGAAAGGAAAATTCCCATAGTTGCTACCTTTCATACTAAGTATTATGATGACTTCAAATCTGCAACGAAATCAGACCTTTTAGCAAAAATTGGGACAAGAATTATTGTAGAATTTTACTATCAAGTAGATGAAGTATGGACAGTAAATTTAGCTACCGCTCAAACCCTTAGGGAATACGGGTTCAAAGGAAGAATTGGAATAGTTCCTAATGGATGTGATTTCATTCCTCCTTCTAATTTAGAAGAATATAAAAAGAAAATAGATGAAATTTATAATCTAACTTCAAAAGAAACAGTATTTTTGTATGTAGGGCAATTAATCTCACAAAAAAATTTAGAATTGTTAATATATTCTCTTAAATATCTAAAAGATGTGGGAATAAACTTTAAAATGTTTATTGTGGGAACAGGAAAAGAAGAAGGTTATTTTAAAGAATTGGTCAAGAAACTTAATCTTGATAAACTTATAATATTTACAGGAAAGATTTTAGACAGAGAGTTATTAAAATCTTTCTACGCAAGGGCAGATCTATTTTTATTTCCTTCTCTTTATGATACTTCAGGGATTGTTGTTCAAGAAGCATCTTCTATGAAATGTCCTTCGTTATTAATTGAAGGAGCAAGTGCTTCTGAAGGGATAATTGATAATTTTAATGGATTTTTATCGAAAAATGATCCAATCTTATATGCTAAAAAAATTAAAGAGATTATATCTGATAGAGAAAACTTAAAAAGAGTTGGAGAAAATGCCCAAAGAACTATTTATAAAGATTGGGAAAGCATCATTGATGAAGTAGCAGAAAGATATAAAGAGATAATAAAAAACTACAAGTTAAAAGGAAATATATAAGTTGATATTATTTAGATCCCATCTCTTTTTGAAATATAGTCTTAAAGATAATAATTATTAAAAACATGATTATAGAAAGAAGTATATATGAACCCGCAGATGCTTTTCCTAAATCTAATCCCATAAATGTTTGTCTATATATGTAGTAACTTAAAACATCAGTAGCAACTCCTGGACCACCTCTTGTTAGGACATATACTAAATCAAAAGTTCTAAAAGCAAAAATGATTCTTAAAGTTATTGCTGCAAAAATAACTGGTTTCATAAGAGGCAGAGTAATATAGAGAAATTTTTGTAATTCAGAAGTCCCATCAATTTCTGCTGCCTCAAATATATCCTGAGGAAGAGATACAAGTCCTGCAAGAAGCATTAATATCATAAAAGATACTTGTTGCCATATATCTACAAAGAGAACTGTCCAAAAAGCATTAACTTCATTTCCTAACCAGTCTACAGGAGAAAATCCAATTTTTTCTAATATAAAGTTTATAATCCCTAAATTTGGATGTAACATCATTTTCCAAAATAAAGCCACTGCTATAGGCGACATTACCATAGGAATAGTAAGAATAGTATAATAGACATTTTTAAAAGCAATATTTCTATTTAGCATAAGGGCAACCAAAAACCCAATAGAAAATTCTATAGATACTACTAAAAATACAAATTTAAAAGTTACCCAAAGAGAATTCCAAAAATATGGATCAGAAAAAGTCTTTACATAATTTTTAAAAGCTATAAACTTACTAAAACCTGGCTCCATAAAAGTATAATTAAAGAAACTTACTAATAAAGAGAATAAAAGAGGAATAGCAATAATTAATAAAAGCACAGAAAGACTTGGAAGAAGGAAGAAGAATCCCGCTCTCTTTTCTGCTCTTTCGAAATAGGAAAATTTTTTCTGGGGGGAGGGAAATCTCCCCCCAAAGCTTCTTTTCCAAAATCTCATAAACTTCCCCTCACCTTCTTAAACCAGCTTTTATTGCTAAATCATTAAGTTCCTTTGCAGCATCATTTAAAGCTTTTTTGATATCCTTCTTTCCTGTAGCAGCTAAGGACAACTCTCTTCCTACAATTTCAATCATCTCTGCAGAATATTGAAATTCCGGAACAGGTCTTGCTTTTTCAATAATCTTCATCACAGTAGTGTAGAAAGGATATTTCTTGAGAACTTCAGGATCCTTAAAGACATCGTATCTTGTAGGAGCTCCTCCCATAAGAGCTCTCTTCTTAGCAATTTCGAAAGATTCAACCCATTCTATGAACTTCCATGCAGCTTCTTTTCTCTCCTTAGGTAGATTCTTAGGAATAGCCCATCCCCAACCTCCATTTAATCCACCCTTTCCCGGAATAGGAGCTATATCAACTTTTCCAGCAACTGTAGATTTACTTGGATCCTCCAATTGAGGAAGCATCCACCAATAGGTAATATAACTAAAAGCTTTACCCTGGGACATAACTCTGAAAGCATCGTCAAGGTTAAAAGAGAGCGCACCCAAAGGAGCTGCATTTTTTAAACAATCTATGTATAATTGAGTTGCCTTAATACCCCTCCAATCATTAATAGTTGCCTTCCAATTTTTATCGTAATAGCTTCCTCCAAGAGCATATAGATAATTTGTCCATTCCATTACTATAGGGTCTCCTCTTTGGGCTTGCATTGCAGAACCATCAATTCCCACATATTTCTTCATAAATTTAGCAAGGTCAACATATTCATCTAAGGTTTTTGGAAGAGTAAGTTCTTTTTTCTTTATCTCTTTATATTTTGCTCTTACTTTTGGATCATTCATAATATCTTTTCTATATATAAGAGCCATAGCATAGTTGTACATAGGAATCATATAGAGTTTTCCTTTATAGTACCCTGTCATTTCTAAAGAAGATGGAATATAAACAGAAAGATCAAAATTGCTTCTTTTTACATATTCTTCTAAGGGTTCCAACCATCCCGCAGCAGGAAACTCTCCCGCCCAATAATTATCCACTTCAAGAACATCATATTGAGATTGAGGACTCATAAGCTGTGGAACTAATTTAGGATGCATATCTGAATATAGAATAGTTTCAAATTCTACTTTGATCCCTGTCTTTTTCTCAAAGTCTGGAAGCAATTCTTTAATTATATGGGTCTCAGGGACATCTTCCATAAGCATATGAAGAGTAATCCCCTGAGAGAAAGATACCCCAAAAATTAGAAAGAGGAGGATTAAAGAAAGGAGAGAAAATCTAATTAAAAATTTCATTGTATCTACCTCCTTTTAAAATTATTTTATGGCCCCAAAAGTTAACCCCTTTACTAAATACCTCTGCATAGAAAGTCCCATTATGATAATTGGGAATATAGCAATAATTATTCCTGCAGAGACATTTCCAATTCTTACTCCAGCAGAGGTCTGAAGAGCGGCAAGAGCGACTGGTATAGTAGAGGTCTTTCCTCCAGAAAGGACTAAAGCAAAAATAAACTCATTCCAGCATATAATAAACCCTAAAACCGCTCCCGCCATAATTCCTGGGGCAGTTAAAGGGAAGATTACCCTAATAAAAGATTGAAGTCTACTGGCCCCATCAATAAGTGCTGCTTCTTCTAACTCTTTTGGAATTCCTTCAAAATATCCCATAAGCATCCAGAGAATAAATGGAATATTAAAAGCAAGATAAGATAAAATGAGACCATGTAAAGTGTTAACTAAATTTAAGCTTCTAAAGAGAACAAATAGTGGAATAACCACTACTATAGGAGGAAGAAGATCCGCTCCCAATATGAGAAATTGAGTTATAGAACCTCCTGGTCTGTATCTTATTACCGCATAAGCTCCAGGAGCGGCTATTAGAATTGTTAAAAGAGTTGAGGAAATAGAAACAATTAAACTATTTACTATATGGCGTCCAAACTTATTGCGATTGAAAAGATCATAGTAATTTTCAAAAGTAGGAGTAAAAACAATCTTTGATTGGTAAGCGATAACCTCTGGAGCAAGAGAAGTTCTTAAGGTCCAAATAAGGGGAAGAAGGATTATTAGGGAAAAAATTATAAGAACAATGTGAGCAAAAATATTCCATTTCTTCTTAGAAGTCATATTTATCATCTTTAATTTTTAACCTCCGCTTAAAATTAACACATACATACTCCACCTGTGATATTAATTGCTTGTCCAGTCATAAAATCTGCATCT
>JBNARO010000014.1:0-1269 GCA_049718665.1 Dictyoglomaceae bacterium
GTTTTTAATTCTCCTTTTTCATCTCTAACTTCTCTCACAAAAGTTTCTAAGCCTTTGTATTCATATAAATAATCCCTTATAGTCCTTTTTAATCTTACGTCTGTAACAATATTTACTCCTGTTTCTTCGTCTATTCTGGGTTTATTCTCATCCATAGGATCCCCATTAGGATTGGCGTCAGTTATATCATAGAGGAATAGGATTTCAGATCTATTTTTCAGTTTACCCATGTAAAACACCTCCTATTTATTTTCTATCGGGGTAGATATATGGAATTATTTCATTGTAAAGATTCATTCCACAGACAAAATAAAAGTTTAACTCATCATTAGAGAACTTCCAGTTATCTCCAGTAAGAAGTAGATAATAAGATATTTCTTCTGCTAATTTTTGTTTTCCTTTGTCAAAGGAATCATATTCTTGTAATTTATTTATTACCTTGGGAAGAAGTCCTTTAAAATCTTTTTCTTCCATTTTTAAACTTTTGAGCTGTTTTCTGAAAGGCTCACTTCCTCTTTCTATATATTGTACATTTAAAAGGGATTGAGTTAAAGCTCCTAATAAAAATAGTCCCTTTTTAAGAGAATGGTCAAAGGCGGGAGAAAATTTTTTGAAGACAGGCTCAAATAATCTTTCTTCTTCCATCTCTATCACCTCCATAGGAATTAAATTAAGATTAAGTAAGAATAAAAGTGACATAATAGCATCCTTTACTACCTTAGGAAAGTATTCATCTTTTGCAAATTGAGTTCTTATTCTTCTCATAAAAAATTGAAAGAGAAAGGTTTTATCAATAAATCTTGCTTTAAATATTCTGTCAACTATATCTAAGAAGTAATTAGTAAGGTCATTTTCTCTCTTATCGGGATCTGACTTAGAAAAGAAAGTCCATAAGTTTTTCACCGTGAAATTTTCATCAAAGATTTTATCTACTTTTTCTTTTGCCTTAAAAATACTTCTTAGCCTTGAAGGGAAAACGTCTTCTATAAGGGCAAGAATTTTTTCTGCACTTTGTTTTCTTTCTAAAAATAAAAAGCTTAAAGTAAGATAATCTTCTGCGGTAGATAAACACTCTAAAATATCCTCTTCATCTCCAAGATATCTTTTAGTAGTATCCTTTTTCAATGATAATAATTTAGGAGAATCGAAGAATATATTATATACATCTTCCTTAACAAACTCTTTACCTAAAAGAAATCTTGGAATTAATTGATAAGAAATTCCCGCCATTTTAAATGTAAGTTCCTTATCAATATGTTCTTTCCCTTT
>JBNARO010000014.1:1279-24540 GCA_049718665.1 Dictyoglomaceae bacterium
AAGGCTTCTCCTGCAGTCCTCACATAATGGAAAGTTTTTCCATGCTTCTTTTTCTTTAAATCCTCCCGCTATAAATCCTGGTTTATCTATAGTGTAAAAAGTATAGATTCCGTCCCCTATAGTAACTTCCTTCTCTTCTAAACAAATAGCACACTGACCTATATTACTTCCTTTTTTCCCTTCTTTTATTTTTACTAATTTTTCTAGGGTTTTTTGAAAAAGCTCTTTATCTCCTAAGTACTCTATTTTCCCTTCTTTTCTAAACTTTAAAGTTAGGAAAACTCCACCTTCTTTTTTAGATAATTCTTTTGAGAGATTTTTATATTCCTCTATTATGTCTTTTTCATGATGTCTAATTTCAAAGTAAACTTGATTTAAATATTCTTTTTCTTGAGTGGTGAGGTCCAAATTTTTCTGAGATAATACATCCTCAAACCATTTTATAATCTTTATAGATATGGTTTTTTCAATCTCGGTAACTTTTGTAGAAGGAGTAAAATTAGGACCATTAGCAGGTCCACTTCTAAAAAGATATCTTATTTTTTTATCCGATGAATAATATTCTCTCTCAATTCCTATATAACTTACTTTTCCCTCCTTCTCTTCAAAAGTCAAACAAAAAACGTTTTTATATCTTTCGTTGGCATTGGGGTCCTCAATAAGGATTTCAATTTTGCTTGGAGCACTCCTTTTTAATAATATATCTCCTATTTCTTTTATCACTTCAAGCATCTTTATCACTCTCCTTTCCTCTCCATATTTCCCACATTCCAAAACCTTCGGAATTTTTGTTTCCTAAGCCTGCTTCATAGGTAGTAAGAATAAGGTCAGGATTTCCAGAAAGCTCATATATTCCTGTGTATCCTTCGATAGGTGTATTTTTAAAGATTACGATTTTGAGATTCTGTTTTATAGAGAACTTTATAGGTTTTATTCTCAAAGATAGATCTTCTAGTGGGTCTTTTTCATAGATTAATTTGTATTTCTTCTTTGCATTTTTTTCTATAAGATTTGAAAATGCTTCTTCTGTGGGTTTGTAATAATGAACAATTTTTTCTTTATTATTTTTTGTAATAGTGCTATATATAGTTATAGGAGAAAGAGCTCTTATAATAACCCTTTCTTCTATTCTTGGTAGAGTTACAATCTCAATTTGTGAAAGATAGATTTTATTTTTAAAGAGCTGAAATTCCCTTTCCTTTATAGATCTTTCTGCTAAGTTTCCTACAATCTCCTCTTTTGGAGACGAGAAGTAGAAAGTTATCTTTCTACCAAAAATTAAACATTTTCCATTTTTTGTGGGCTTTCCTTTTTCTAATATTCTTGAGAAAGTAAAGAGCTTAAAAGGTCTTTTGCCTAACAAAAAGCCATTCTTATGAAGTTTTTTTCGCAAGGTCAGGGAGAAGGTTTGGTATATTAAACCTTGGAGGTAATAATTATAATGCATTGGAAGAATTATCTTTTCATCTATGGATTCATAGGTCAATTTTATTCTCATTTTTCTCCCCTGACCTTTAATTTTCTTTTAATAACATGTTATCAGGAGAAAGTGCCAAATTCTGTCCCTCTATTCCGCTTCTTTTAAGACCCAAGCGAAAGATTCAAAATCATTTAGTCTTGGAATAACTAAACCAATATTCATTAACTCGTCTCCAAAATATATCTTTTCTTTCCCTTCCACTTTGTATTTCTTATTTGGATCTAATCCATCAAGCTTTAATCTTTTAAAGGGAGGATTTGGTTCTGCCAATATATTCACATAAACTACAAAAGCTTCCTTTTTATCTGGAGTTACAAACATCCACGCTCCCGCATTTTCTTCGAAGGGGTTTATTAGTCTATAAAAATCTCCTTCATGAACTATATGCTCAATTTCCTTATAGAATTCTATTTGTTTTTTAATTTTCTCCTTTTCTTGAGAAGAAATTTTTGTTAAGTCCAATTCATATCCAAAACTTCCAGACATCGCTACATATCCTCTGGTCTCTAAAGGGGTGATTCTTCCTACTTGATGATTGGGGACCGCGGAGACATGAGCAGACATACTGATAGGAGGATAAACTATACTTGTTCCATACTGAATTTTTAGCCTTTCTATAGCATCAGTATCATCGCTTGTCCAAATTTGTGGCATATAGTATAAAATTCCTGGGTCAAATCTTCCTCCCCCACCAGAGCATCCTTCAAAAAGTATATGGGGAAATTCTCTTGTTAATTCGTCTATCATTTCATAGAGAGCTAAAACATATCTATGAAAAACTTCTTTTTGTCTTTCAGGTTCTAAAGCAAGAGATCCTACTTCTGTTAAAGGTCTATTCATATCCCATTTTACATACTCTATGGGTGCGGAGCTTAATATTTCTTTTATCATTCTTAAGATTTCTTTTCTTACTTCCTTCCTCGTTATATCAAGAACGTATTGATTTCTACATTGAGAGAGGGTTCTTCCTTTAACTTGTATACACCAATCAGGATGTTTTCTATATAATTCGCTATTAGGAGATACCATTTCTGGCTCAAACCAAAGCCCAAATTTTAATCCCATCTCATTTAATTTTTTCCCCAAACCATCAAGACCACTTGGAATTTTTCTCCTATTTACATACCAGTCTCCCAAAGAGGATGTATCATTATTCCTTTCTCCAAACCATCCATCATCAAGGACAAAAAGTTCTATTCCTAATTCCTTTGCTTCTTTTGCTAAATTTAAAAGTTTTTCTTCATTAACATCAAAATAGGTAGCTTCCCAGGTATTTATGAGAATAGGTCTTCTTTTATCTCTATACTCTCCTCTGCAAAGTCTTTTTCTATAAAGTCTATGATAGGTTCTGGACATCCCTCCTAATCCCTTGTCTGAGTAAACCATAACTACTTCTGGAGTTTGGAAGCTTTCATTAGGGTTTAATATCCATGTAAACTCAAAGGGGTTTATCCCCATAGAGACCCTTGTATTATTAAATTGATCCACTTCTATAAATATGGCAAAATTTCCACTATAAACAAGGCTAAATCCGTAAACATCTCCATATTTTTCTCCTGCGTCCTTTGAAAGAAGAGCAAAAAAAGGATTATGTTGATGAGAACTTTCTCCTCTTGTGCTTTCAATAACTTGTAGCCCATGAATTAAAGGTTTTCTTTCTATAAACCTTTCTCTTGCCCAAGATCCCCAAAGATGAAGAACGTCAAATTTATCTGTGTTAAAATCTACTGCAATGCTTAAAGCCCTTAAGATTTTTAGCTTTTTATTACCTAAGTTAACAAATTTTGTGCTTCGAGTAATCACATTATAATCTCTATATGCAGTGTAAAAAAGAATAACTTTTAGATTAATAAGTTCATCAAAAAGCTCAATCTCAAGAGTCTGTGCCTCACTCTCATCTTCCACATAAGTAGCGGGAAGTCCATCAAGTTTTGGTTTCCCATCATATATTTTAAAGGATTTAAATCTTAAATCAGTAATTCTTGAGCCATCCTCTTGTTCTATTTGATATGCGGGATGTCTAAAATCTGATCTTCCATAGGCAGGGTATTCTTGGGGTAAGGAGTCTAAAGTATATGTTTTATCATTAGGATCTGGATTAGCTCCAAAAGGAGATACAAGAAGAGCATCAGAAAAATCTGAATCGTTAATTCTTTTTCCCCAATAAATATGGGCAAGATATTTATCTTTAAAGATTTTCATTATGTAACTTGAATCTTTAGCGGTGATATGAAAGATTTTTGTTTTTTCATCGAATTTAATGGGCATAACTTCACCCCTTTTTTTGTTTTTATCTTTAATTTACCAATTTTAAAGAATTTGTTCAAGATTTTTATGATATAATTTCTTATCATGAAAAAGATTGCTTTAAGTTGGTATAAAGGGAATATAAATTATATAAATAAGCTAAGGGAGTTTGATATACCTTATATTGTCCTTTCTCCAGGAGAGAAAATTAATTGGGAAAAGATTGGAGGAATAATCTTCATTGGGGGAGAGGACATTCATCCCTCTTTTTATAATGAAGAGATTCAAGAAGATAATTTGGAAATAAACATAGAAAGAGATAAGTTTGAATTAGAATTAATGGATATTGCTTTTAATAAAGAATTGCCTATTTTGGGAATTTGTAGAGGATGTCAGTTGATAAATGTATATCTCAAAGGGAATTTATATCAGGACTTAATAAGATATAAAAGAGAGAATATTATTACGAAGATTCATTGGAGAGTAGATGAGAAAGATTCTTATCATGAGATAGATTTGAATAAAGATAGTTTTTTACATAAGATATTAGGAAAAGAAAAAACTATTGTAAACAGTTCTCATCATCAAGCTATCAAAAAATTAGGGGAAGATTTGAGAGTTTCTGCAAAATTTTTAGATGATAGCTTTGAAATTATAGAAGGGATTGAGCATAAAAATTATCCTCTCTTACTTGGAGTACAGTGGCATCCTGAAAGATTAAATAATGAGGATACGGAAAAGCTTTTTAAATTATTTCGCTACTTGTTTTTATAAATATATTTCCAATTCCTCCTCTAACTCTTAAATGAATAACTTCCCCCTTTGTTTCTCCCTTAAATAGGGAAACATTAGATTCTATAGAAACTTTCCCTATTCCTGATTCTGTTTGTAAATCCAATACTACCTTTTCAGGGATGTATATGGTAATATTTCCTACCCCTCCATTTATCTCTGCTGTTAAAGAAGATTTGGGAAGGAAAATGGATATATTTCCTACACCGCCTTTTATATTTAAATAACTTAATTTTAAGCTTCTAAGATCCAATTCACTATTTCCAAATCCTGCATTTAGAGTGAAGCTTAAGTCTATATCATTGGGCAAATATAGAAAAATATTTCTATCTTCATCAAAGGAGAAAGACATAGGTCCTTCTTCTATTTCTAAGTCTAACTTCATTTTATCTCCCAAGGTCTCTTTTCTTTCCTTGATATTAAAATTTGTAGAAGAAGAAAGATATATTAAACTTTTTTTATCTTGAGAGAGGGGATTAAGATAAAGATTTCTTATTCCTACTTTAAGATTTAGCTCTATTCTTTTTATATTAGGATCATAAGGAAGAAACCAATCTCGATATCCTTTATGCATTCCATAAGGCATAAAGAATAAAATTATACCTAAGAAGAAAATTAAAAGAAGTACAGCAACCCATAAAAACCATCTTCTTTCTCCCATTAAGATATCAATTCCCCAGAATACAAATATAAGGGGCCAAAATTTGAAGAGATCATACCATTTAATATTCAAATATCCCAATTCTGAAGCTAATAATACCAATCCTAAGATTATTAAAAAAATTCCAAGCCAAGAAAATTTTTTCATTAATATCCACCTCTCTATTCTCTCTTTAATAAAAGAATTACACCAAGAAGCAATATAAATAAAGGAACAGCAATTCTAAAAGGGATGAAAAAACATCCCAAATTTAAAGCTAAAAGAAAGACCCCTAATCCCAAAAGGATCCATCCCCAAAGTTCTTCTCTTGAGCTTTTATGTGGAGTTACTATTTCCTCCCCATCAGGAGCGGGAGGTATTATTAATGCAGAAATAAGATAGAGTAGCGGTAAAAGAGGACCTGTTGTAAAGATCAAAAGAATAAGGATTAAACGAACAATAGTAGGATCTACAGAAAAATATTCAGCAATCCCTCCGCATACTCCTAAGAGGATTCTCTCCTTTTTACTTCTATAAAGTTTCTTCTCCATTTTACCTCCTTAATAAATTTATCTTACCAATATCCTCTCTACTTGACTATAGATGTAATCTGCAATCTTTATTCCTTCGGAAAGAAGAGCTTCTGCTTTTTTAGTTATATCTCTCACAAAATCTTCATCCTTAATAGACTTTAAATTTATTATTATATTTAGCCATCCACCCTGAAGAGCAGATTTAAGACAAAGAGCTGAAACTCCTATATCACTTATAGCATTGGGATTAGTATTTCCAATAGATTTTTCCAACAGTTTAAGAGCAGATAAACTTTTTTCCATAATAGATAATGGGACTAATGTAGCATCTTTTAGTGCTCTTTCTAATGTTTCATTTCTTACATCTTTTTGTTCTTCAGTATCCTTTGGCATTTTGTAGACTCTGGATACTTTATTAAAGGCGTTAGTGTCTTCTTCTATTAAAGATAGAAACTCTTTTTGTAAGTTTTCAGACTCTTTTAAGATTTCCTCAAGGAGAGGCTCCTGTTCTTTAAATTTCTCTTTACCTATGGTTAGATTTGCTACCATAGAGGAAAGAGCAGAACCTATAGCTCCTAAAAGAGCAGAGGCAGAACCTCCTCCAGGAGCAGGTTCTTTTGACGCTAAAAGCATAATGAATTCTTCAACAGTTCGGTTAACTATAGGCATACAACTCCTCCTTTTATATAATTCCTACTTTTTTCCCTGCCTTTTCAAATATTTCTAATGCTCTATCAATTTGTTCCTCAGTATGGGTTGCCATATAACTGGTTCTTAATAAAGATTGATTTGGAGGAACCCCAGGGGGAAGAACAGGATTACAATAAACCCCTAAATCAAAAAGCTCTTTCCACATGTATATGGTTTTCCACCTATCCCTTATATAGATAGGAATTATAGGAGTACAACTATTACCTATATCAAATCCAAGAGATTTTAATCCTTCTCTCATTCTATTTGCTATCTTCCATAACCTTTCTATCCTTTCGGGCTCCTCTTGCATAATCTCTAAGGCAGCTAATGCTGCAGCAGTATTTGCAGGAGACATGCTTGCACTAAAAATGAAAGATCTTGCGGTATGTTGTATGTAGAAAATTACATCTTTATCTCCAGCAATAAAGCCTCCTAAGCTTGCAAAGGATTTACTAAAAGTCCCCATAATAATATCTACTTCTTTATCCAGACCAAAATAATTAGCTGTTCCCCTACCATGGTCCCCTAAAACTCCAATGGAATGAGCGTCATCTACCATAAGACGTGCTCCATATTTCTTACAAAGTCTTACAATGTCAGGAAGAGGAGCAATATCTCCCGCCATAGAAAATATCCCATCCACTATAACTAATTTTCCCGCACTATCAGGGCAACTTTGAAGTACTCTTTCTAAGTCCTCCATATCATTATGTTTAAACCTTAACATTTTACCATAAGACATTTTACATCCGTCAATTATTGAAGCATGGTCTTCTTTGTCAGTTATTGCTATATCATCTTTACTAATAAGAGCAGAAATTGTTCCTATATTTGTTTGATATCCAGTAGAAAATACAATACAGGCTTCTTTATGTAAAAACTCTGCTAATTTTTCCTCCAATTCTCTGTGAAGAGCTAAGGTTCCATTCATAAAACGGGATCCTGTACAACTTGTTCCATATTTTTTAATAGCATTTATAGCTGCTTCTTTTACCTTTGGATGAGTAGTAAGTCCTAAATAGTTGTTGGAACCAAGCATTATTAATCTTCTCCCATTAATAACTACCTCTGTCCCCTCTGTTTCTTCCAGAGGTAAAAAGAAAGGATAAAGCCCTTGCTCAATGGCAAACCTTGCCTCAGATAAGGGATGGTCAGGCGCTAAATTTATACATTTTTCAAAAAGGTCCATCTTGCCTCCCAACCTTTCTATTTATATTTTTCCTTTATTTTAATCTTTAAGTAGAAGATTAGCAACTTCAAAAATTATATAGTTTATCTGGCTTGTAATCACTTTTATCACTCCTCAAACATTAGGAGAAATCTTCTTTTCTAATTCTATTAACTAAAGTCTATCCTTTCTTTATTCTTTTTTGATAGAAGTAAATAAGGAGGCATTTCTTTTTTAATACTGATTACAGATTAGACATCTGCCTTACTTGAAATTCTTAAAGAAGAAATTGAAAAAAAGAGAAAATTTTTGTTATTCAAAGAAAAATTAAGGAAAAGTTTATTTAGGGCTTTTATTTTCCAAATATTATTCAAAAACCGAGTTTGATTTTTTTACTATATGTATCTACACTATAATCACAATTGTTAATTTTAGAGTCACAAAAGTGACAAATAAAAATGCTCAAAAATAACGAAAGGGCATATATCGACAGATTGGTTTTGATAAGTAGACTCTTTTATGAATTAAATATGACTCAGGAAGAGATAGCGAAAACTATTGGGATTTCAAGATCTTATGTAGCTAAGCTAATTAAGAAAGCAAGAGAAGAAAATCTAGTAGAAATAAGGATAAAACATCCTCTGAAGGAGAGATATGATATTGAAGATTATCTTATTGAAAAGTTTTCCTTAAAAAATTGTATTGTGATTGATGTTGACGATAAAAATGATGAGCTTTTAAAAAGAGTTCTTGTAGCAGAAGGTATTAATCTTCTTCTCTCTTTAGTAGAAGATGGGGATATAATAGGTATTTCGTGGGGCAGTACTCTTTATCAAATAATACCTTATTTAGAATTAGTTCCTGTAAAAATAGATAAAAAAGTAAAAGTCGTGCAATTAAATGGAGGAGTAAGTAAGTCAGGAATAACAACTCATGCTGATGAAATTGTAAGAGAAGTAGCTAAAATTTTCTCTGCAGAATATTTTTTATTACCTCTACCTGCTATAGTAGAAAATGAAACAACAAGAGAAACTTTAATAAATGATAACATAATAAAAGAATATTTGAGTATAGCGGAAGTTTCTACTATAGCTATATTTTCCGTCGGGAGACTTGGATTTCAATCTATATTATATTTAGCAGGATACATTACTGACAAAGAAATGGAAGAAATGCAAAAAAGAGGAGTTGTTGGTGATATATGTAGTACTTTTTTTGATATTACAGGTAATACTGAGAATATTCCAGTTAATAAGAGAGTTTGCGGAATAAATATAACCAATCTTAGAAAAAAGAAGGCTTCTATAGCAATTGCTGGTTCTCCTATAAAGGCAGAAGCTATATTAGGTGGTTTAAGGGGAGGTTATATAAATTATCTTATTACAGATTTTAAAACAGCTTTAAGAATAAAAGAATTGAATGAAAAGTTATCAATCCTTGACACAATTAAATAAAAATGATATAAATTAAAATGTAAAAATGAAAACAAATGTAAGAATTTAAAATTAATTTGGGGGTTAATAAAATGGAAATTAAGGTTAAGTATCCCACTCCTGAAAATTTTAAAAAGTTTGGTACCCTTATAGTTCCTCCCTTTAAAAATCCTCCTGCAGTCTCTTCTGAGATTTTTAATTACTATCATGATGTTGCCGATATATCCTCTCTTGGTAATGAAGGTTGTGTAGGCTATTTAGAGATAAAAAGAGATTTTAGTAGAGAATTTGTTCTTGAGAAGATGGAAAGGCATAAAAATACATTGGAGGCTTTTATCCCTATTTCTGGGGTAGGTATATTTTGTCTTGCTCCCGCAACTCCTAACAAATCTTCACCAGATTTAGATTCTATTGAAGCGTTTTGGGTGGATGGGACTGCATCATTCTTTCTCAACGAAGGAGTGTGGCATTGGCTTCCTTATCCTATAACTTCAGATATAAGATTTATTCTACTTTTAAAAAAACCCACAGTAGAAAAAGATATTGAAATTGTAGATCTCTCTGAGAAAGTGAGAATCGTTCTTGTTAAATAGAGGGGAAGAAAATGGAAGTTTTAAGATTGGAAAATGTAAGTAAAAAATATGGAGAATTATTAGCAGTTAAAGATTTAAGTTTTTCTGTAGAAGAAGGAGAATTATTCGTAATTCTTGGACCTTCTGGTGCTGGTAAGACTACAACTTTAAAAATGATAAGTGGAATTGAAGAAGTAACAAAAGGAGAAATATATATAAAAGGAAAGTTAGTTAATAGCTTAGAGCCAAAAGATAGAAAAGTGTCTATGGTATTTGAAAATTATGCTCTTTATCCTCATCTTAGTGTTTATAAAAATATAAGTTCTCCTTTAGAAGCTCAAGGTTTACCTCAAGAAGAAATTGAGAAAAAGGTTTTGGAAATTGCACGTCTTTTACAAATTGATGGACTACTTTCAAGACCTCCCGCATTAATTAGTGGAGGTCAAAAACAAAGAGTGGTTCTTGCAAGAGCCTTAGTGAAAGATGCGGATATATATTTAATGGACGAACCTATTGCTCATTTAGATGCAAAATTAAGGCATCAGATGAGAGGAGAATTCAAGAGATTTCAACATATGCAGAAAATGACTATGGTCTATGTGACTCATGATTTTAGAGAAGCTTTATCCTTAGGAAACAGAATTTTGGTGTTAAATAAAGGGATAACTCAACAGATAGGAACTCCTGAAGAGATTTTTAATAAACCTGCTAATACATTTGTAGCAAGTTTGGTTGGAGAGCCTCCTATGAATTTATTGGAAGGGGTTATAAAGAAAAAAGATGAAAATTATTTCTTTCAGATAAACGATATTTTTATCCCTTTATCTTATTCTCTTGCTAATAAAATTATTTCTAAAATCTCTCAAGAAAAAGTCATCTTAGGTATAAGACCTTTTGATCTTCACTGTGTGTTAGGAAAAATGGAAAATGTAAAAATTCCAGAAGTTGAGGTCTATGTTACAGAGCTTGTGGGGCATTATAACATTGTGTCTGTAAAATTGGGAGATACTCTCCTAAAAATAAGAGAAGATAAATCTTTTAAAGTTTCCATTGGAGAAAAAATTTCTATAGATTTCGAAGAGGATAAACTTCACTTTTTTGATGGTGTCTCAGGAAATAGAATATCTTAGGGGGGAAATTTAGTGGAAAAATTAGTATTAAAAAATGTTTACAAGTTTTATGAATTGGGAAGTGTTGAAGCTGTTAAAGATTTAAATCTAACTTGTAAAGAAGGAGAACTTCTTGCTCTTTTAGGACCATCTGGTTGTGGCAAATCATCTACTTTGAGAATGATTGCAGGTTTAGAGGAGATAACAAAAGGAGAAATCTATCTTGATGGGAAGATTATAAATTGGCTTCCTCCGAGAGAAAGGAATATAGCATTAGCCTTTGAAACTTATGCTCTTTATCCTCATCTGACTCTTTTTGAAAACATTGCTTTTCCTCTCAGAATTAGGGGGGTAAAAGAAGATGAGATAAAAAGGGAAGTAATTAGAGTAGCAGAAATGTTAGATTTAACTCCTGTTTTAGATAAGCTTCCCTCAGAGGTTAGTGGAGGGCATCAACAAAGGACATCTTTAGCTCGTGCTCTGATTCGTCCCGCTTCTCTTTATCTTTTGGATGAACCTCTTTCTCATTTAGATGCTCAGCAGAGAACGGAACTAAGAGCGCAAATTAAAAGAATTCAAAAAACTCAAAATCTCACTATGATCTTTGTTACTCATGACCAATTAGAAGCTTTAGCCTTAGCAGATAGGATTGCTATTATGAATTTAGGAGTACTTCAACAAGTAGGAACTCCCGAGGAAGTGTATGAATTTCCTGAAAATCTTTTTGTGGCAGATTTTGTAGGAGAGCCTCCTATGAATTTTATAAAGGTAATAGTAGTAAGAGAAAATGGGAATTACTGGGCTAGGTTCTATAATCAGCGGATAAAAATCCCTGAAAGTTATAAGAAATCTTTAGACGAACTTTATAAAGGAGAAGAGACTGAATTGATTATAGGAATTAGACCTATTTACGTCAATATATGTGAACCTGAAAGAAGTAATGCTATCAGTGGCAAAGTATATGTATTTGAAAATATTGGAGATTCAAATATCCTGACAGTAGAAATAGGAGAAACCTTAATTAGGGTAGAGCTTAATCCAGGATATTCTTTTAAAATTGGAGAGAATGTAAATATTACTTTTAATCCAGAAAAAATTCTTCTTTTTGATCCAAAGACAGAAAAAAGAATAAAACCGCAAATATAAATTTTAAGGGGGTGAGAAAACTTCTAATTTCTTTAAAAATTTAGACATTAAGGGGGGTTAAATAATGAAAAAAAGATATCTGATTATTTTAATTGTTTTAGGTTTATTATTTTTAACCACTGTTTCTGCTCAAAAGAAGCTTTTCCCGGATGTAACTATTACTGTATTTTGTGATGCAGGGCATAATGCTCTTCCCTTTGAGTGGTATGCACCAGAATTTGAGAAGGTGGGAATTAAGATAAAACTAATTACTGCACCTTTTGCTAGTGTCTATGAGAAATTAAAAACAGAGTTTGTAGCGGGAACTGGAGCTTATGATGTTATTGTATTCTTCCCACTTTATTTAGGAGAATTCGCAGGAATGGGTTATCTTAAAACTTTAGATGAATATGTAAAGAAGTATAATCCTCATATGGAGGATGTAGCAAAGGCATTTGCAAAGTTATATTGCTACTATGGTGGTAAACTTTATACTCTTCCCTATGATGGAGATGTATTAAGTCTCTACTTCCGAAAAGATCTTTTCAATAATCCTGAAGAAAAAGCAAAATTTAAAGCCATATATAAGAGAGAGCTTCGTCCGCCACGAACCTGGGATGAACTCTTAGATGTGGCTAAATTCTTCACAAGAAAGAAAGGAGAAAAGTTAGCAGGTAAGGTATTAACTGAAGACTTTTATGGTTATGCCTTTTTGGCACAGAGAGGTAGTTTTGCTTATGCATGGTGGCTTGCTGAGTTTGCTTCTCGAGGTGGGAGATATTTTGATGAAAATATGAAGCCAATGATAAATTCTCCTGCAGGGGTAACCGCATTGCAAAGAATAGTAGATGTAATTCCTTATTGCCCTCCTGATGTACTAAGTTATGGTTACGAAGAATTAAAGGATGCGCTTATCTTAGGAAGAGTTGCAATGTGCTTACAATGGCCCTGCAACTGGAAAAAAGGCAATGACCCTGCCCAATCCAAGATTGTTGGAAATGTTGGTATTACCCAAGTTCCAGGAGTTATAAAAGACGGAAAATTAGTATTTAGAGCACCAATGCCTTGTGGAAGAGTATTAGCAGTCTCTGCAACAAGCAAAAATCCCGAAGCTGCATATTATGTAGCAAAGGTTCTTTCTTACGATAAGTCTTTGGCTGATGTTTCAACACCAAAAACAGGATTAGATCCCTTCAGAATTTCTCATTTTAACAATCCAAAAGCCTTCGCTGAGTTTGCTCCTGAAAGTGAAGCGAAAGAATATTTAGCAGCTATAAGAAAGAATCTCACTTATGGATATCCAGATCTTAACCTTCCTGGTTCTGCAGAGTACATTGATGTTTTAGAAATTTATCTTGGTAAAGCCTATACTAAGGAAATGACTCCTAAGGCTGCTCTTGATGCTGCTGCGGCAGAATGGGAAAAGATTACTGAAAGATTAGGAAGAGCTAATCAGATAAAGGTTTACAGAGAACTACTCCAAAGCTGGAAAGAAGCAGGCATCCTTGAGTAGGTGTATAAACAAGGTTACAAGGTGTTAGGCTCTAGTTAAGAACCTAAGGGAACAGGGTATATACCCTGTTCCCTTAGGTAATGTTTATTCTCTAAGAAAGAGGAGGGAATATGAAAGAAGAAAGTTTAAATATCATAGTAGGTAAGAGAAGATTTGCACGATGGATGACTCTTCCTCCTGTGCTTATACTTGTGGCTCTTGTAGTGGGACCTCTTGGATTTCTACTTTACTCAAGTTTTTTTGATTGGACTTTAACAGTTCCTACTCCACCAAAATTTATTTGGTTTAAAAATTATGTAGAGGTTTTTAAAGACATTAGATTTTGGAATGCCTTAAAAAATACTGTCCTCTTAATGATTTTAGGTATTACAACTCAATCTATATTAGGCCTAATTCTTGCTCTTCTTCTAAATCGAGAGTTTAAACTTAAAAAGATTGCTATAACAATTTTAGCTCTTCCTATAATGATAACTCCAGTAGTTATTGGTTTTAACTGGAGAATTATATATCATGAACATTTCGGTCCTCTTAACTATATAATTAGGCTTCTTAAGATTGGCTCTGGTGCCTCTTGGATAGCAGATCCTAAGTTAGCTTTAATATCTATATTTCTTGTAGATACCTGGCAATGGACTCCATTTGTAACTTTAATTCTTTTAGCGGGTCTTCAGTCGATTCCCCGTCAAGTATATGAAGCCTCAAATGTAGATGGGGCTTCAAGTTGGCAAATCTTTACAAGAGTTACTTTGCCTCTTCTTCGTCCTATGTTTGTTCTAGTAGTTCTCTTTAGAACTATATGGATTTTTAAAATTTTTGATCCTGTATTTATATTAACAGGGGGAGGTCCTGGAACTGCTACTGAAACTCTCAGTTTATATACATATATAAATGGATTTAAATTATGGAGAATTGGATATACCTCTACCTTGGCGGTATTTCAACTTATAATTATGAATATTGTAGCAACTATTTTTGTAAGAAAATTTATGAGGAGGGCATCCAAATGACAAATGAGAAGGCTTATGAAGAGTTCAAAAGAAGAATTAGAAGGAAAAAAATAATTCATTGGCTTCAAAATTTACTTCTTCTCTTTTTTATTATAGTTTTCGCTTTCCCTATTTATTGGATATTTATAGGTGCTTTCAAGCAAAAAGGAGAGTTTTTCCATTATCCCCCGATATTCTTTGTTAATCATTTTGACTTTGAGAACTTTCAGAGAGTTTTTGAATTAGGAGGAGCTAAAGGAGTAAGAGATAGTCTTATTGTAGCGACTTTGAATGCTCTGTTGGTTTTAATCCTTGCTCTTTTTGCGGGATACGGAACAGGAAGATTTAAATATGGAGGTCCAAATTTATCTTTCTTTGTTCTTTCTTTACTTTTTGCTCCTCCTATAATTGCTGTTATGCCTCTTTTTGTAATTTTTAAAAATCTTCGTCTTATTGATACTTATATAGCGTTAATTTTTTCTTATCTTTTAATTAACCTTCCTTTCGCTATATGGCTTATAAAAGGATTTGTAGAGGATTTACCCGAAGAAATAGAATCAGCAGCATTAGTAGATGGTTACACAAGATTCAGAGCTTTCTGGAAAGTTACCTTTCCTCTTATCTTGCCTGGTGTAGTTGTAGCAACCTTATTTGTTTTTGTCTTTGCATGGAACGAGTTTCTGTTTGCTCTTATTTTTACAAGATCCAGTGTGAGAACTCTCCCTGTAGTCCTTACAGAGTTAATTGGAGGACATGGAATCCAATGGGGAGAACTTTCTGCTCTATCTTTAGTAGCTACTATTCCTAGTATTCTTCTTGTAATATTCTTCCAAAGATATTTGGTTAGAGGGTTAACCTTTGGTGCTATTAAAGGATAAATTTGGGAGGTGATTTTTCTTGGGAAAGAAAAAAATAGTTATAGTGGGAAGTTATAATACTGATCTTATGTCAAGAACTCCGTGGCTTCCGAAGCCAGGAGAAACAGTTATGGGTGGTCCTTTTAAAATGGGACCTGGTGGAAAAGGATCTAACCAAGCGGTGTGTGCAGCAAGACTGGGAGCAGAAGTTTATTTTGTGGGATGTATAGGGAAGGACTATTTTGGAGAAGTAGCAAGAAATAATTTTTTAAGTGAAAACATAAATATCGACTACTTAAAAATAACCGATAAAACCCATACGGGTATAGCTCTAATAATGGTAGACGATAAAACAGGAGAAAATATGATAGTGGTAGCACCTGGAGCTAATATGGAGGTAGATATAGAGCTTGTAGAGAAGGCAAAAGATATAATACTAAGTGCAGATGTAGTTCTTCTTCAATTGGAAATACCTGTAGAAACAGTGGCTTATACTATAGACTTGGTTTCTAAGAGGGAAAAACCCTTATCAATTCTTAATCCCGCTCCTGGAAGAAAATTGGATAAAAAAATATGGGAGAAAGTTGATTTGATTACTCCAAATAGAAGTGAATTAGAACTTATTACAGGAATGAAAGTAGAATCTATAGAGGATGCAGAAAAATCCGCAAGAGAGGTTATCTCTTCTGGGGTAAAAGAGGTGGTGGTTACTCTTGGGAAAGATGGTGCATTAGTGGTAAATGAGAAAGGATCTACTTATGTTCCCTCCTTTAAAGTGGAAGTTGTAGATACTACAGGAGCGGGAGACGCATTTAATGGTGGGCTTGCGGTAGCTCTTTCTGAAGGGAAAGATTTAATCTCTGCGGTATATTTTGCTAATGCGGTAGCAGCTTTAAATGTCACAAAGATAGGAACCGCTCCCGCTATGCCCTATAGAGAAGAGGTGGAGAAATTTTTAAAAGAGTATCTTAAATAAGGGGGTTTAATTTTATGAGAGACTATGAGAAAAGTTACGAGATATTAAAAAATAGACTTGAAGAAAAGGGAATTGATGTTAAAAAAGTTGAGGAAAAATTAAAAAATTTTAAAATAGAAACTCCCAGTTGGGGATATCAAGATTCTGGAACCCGTTTTTATGTTTTTAGACAAAAAGGATCTGCAAGAAACGTGAAAGAAAAACTTCAAGATGCAGCTATGGTTCATAAACTTACTGGAATATGCCCCACGGTTGCTCTTCATATTCCATGGGATATGACTGATGATTGGGAAGAACTTCTAAACTATGCATCATCCCTTGGGATTAAACCTGGAGCTATAAATCCAAATCTTTTCCAAGATGATGATTATAAATTGGGAAGTCTTTGCCATCCTGATAAGAAAGTAAGAGAAAAAGCTATTAAACATATATTAGAGTGTATAGAAATTGCTAAAAAATTAGGATCCCGTGATATCTCTTTATGGCTTGCAGATGGAACAAATCATCCAGGACAAGATGATTTTAGAAAAAGAAAACATAGATTAGAAGAAAGTTTAAAAGAGGTTTATAAAAATTTAGAACCAAATATGAGGCTTCTTATTGAGTATAAATTCTTTGAACCTGCCTTCTATCATACAGATATACCAGATTGGGGAACCGCATTAAACCTTTGCAATAAGTTAGGAGAGAAAGCGTATGTTCTTATAGATTTAGGGCATCATCCTTTGGGAACAAATATTGAGCAGATAGTTGCAAACCTCTTAGATGAAGGAAGATTAGGAGGTTTTCATTTTAATAATAAAAAGTATGCAGATGATGATCTAACCACAGGTTCCATAAATCCTTATGAGCTTTTTTTAATCTTCAATGAATTAGTGTCAGCAGAAGAAGATGGATTAAAGGTAGATATAGCATATATGATTGATGAGTCTCATAATTTAAAGAATAAAATAGAAGAGATGATACAGAGTGTAGAGAATATTTATAGAACTTATGCGAAAGCATTGATAGTTGACAGAAAAGCATTAAGAAAATATCAAGAAGAACAGGATATTGTAATGGCTGAAAATACTCTTATTTCTGCTTTTGAAACCGATGTTATGCCATTAATATATAAGGTAAGAGAAGAGATGGGAGTCCCTTTAGATCCATTAAAAGCCTTCAGAGAAAGTGGATATATGGAAAAAATAATTAAAGAAAGAAGTTAAGGAGGAGAAAGGATGGAAGGAAGAAAGTTTCTTGCCTTTGATCTGGGGGCTGAGAGTGGAAGGGCACTTTTAGGAATTTTAAAAGAAGATAAACTAATAGTAGAAGAAATTCATAGGTTTATAAATAGACCTGTAGAAGTTCTTGGAAGATTATATTGGAATGTCCCTCAAATTTTCCAAGAGATAAAGGAAGGAATAGGAAAAGCTTTCTCTAAGTATCCTGATATTGAAAGTATTGGAATAGATACATGGGGGGTTGATTTTGGATTAGTAACGAAGGAGGGATATTTAGCAGGGCTTCCTGTATGCTATAGAGATCATAGAACTGATGGAATATTAGAAAAGGCTTTTGAAGTAATGCCAAAAGAAAAGATATATTCTTTAACAGGGATTCAAATAATGCAAATAAATACCCTTTTTCAACTATATAGTATGGTTTTAGAGAATTCTTCTCTTTTTAAATCTGCACATAAACTTCTTTTTATGCCTGATCTTTTTAATTTTATGCTTACAGGAGAAATGAAGACTGAATTCTCTATTGCTACAACTTCTCAACTTTACAATCCCATAAAAGATGCTTGGGAAGAAGAAATTTTTGAGAAATTTGGGATTCCTATAGAAATTATGCCAGAAATTAATCCTCCAGGAACAGAGGTAGGAGTCATTTCTGAAAGTATTAAAAAAGAGTTTAATTTAAAGGATGTCTCAGTAATTTCTCCTTGTGGTCATGACACTGCATGTGCGGTAGCAAGTGTTCCCTCTGAGGGAGAAGATTGGGCATATGTAAGTTCTGGAACATGGTCATTAATGGGTGTAGAACTTAAAGAGCCTATAATCAATAAAGATTCTTATATTGCTAATTTTACTAATGAGGGTGGAGTAAATAAAACTTTTAGATTTTTGAAAAACATTATGGGACTTTGGCTTCTTCAAAGTGTAAGAAGAGTGTGGATGAAGGAAGGTGTCCCGCTTTCTTATTCGGAAATAACAAAATTAGCAGAATCTGCAAAACCTTTTCAATCATTTATAAATCCTGATGATACTTCTTTTCTTAATCCTCCTAATATGGTCTCAGCTATAAAGGAATTTTGTGAAAAAACTCACCAAAAGGTTCCAGAGACAAAAGGAGAGATTGCAAGATGCATTTTAGAAAGTTTAGCCTTTAGATACAAAGAGGTTTTTGAAAATTTAGAGAAAATTTTAAAAAGAAAGATAAAAATTTTGCATATAGTAGGTGGAGGCTCTCAAAATACTCTTCTTTCCCAATTCACTGCTAATGTTTTAGGGATACCTGTAATGGCAGGACCTGTAGAAGCTACAGCTATGGGAAATATTATGATTCAAGCAATTTCAAGGGGTGCTATTAAGGATCTATCTTATGGAAGAAAAGTAATAAAAAATTCCTTTGAGCCTATAATTTATTACCCTCAGGATGTGGAAAAATGGGAAAAGGAGTATGAGAGATATAAAGAGGTGGTGTCATGAGAAAAAATGGGATATTAAATCCTGAAATTTCAGAACTTTTATCCTCTTTGGGGCATACAGATTTATTGGTAATTTGTGATGCAGGATTTCCCATTCCAAAGGATGTAAAAAGAATAGACTTGACTTTAATAAAAAATATTCCAAGATTTATAGATGTTTTAAAAGCTGTTTGTAATGAAATAGTAGTAGAAAAAATTGTTTTAGCAGAAGAGATACAAAAATTTAGTCCAGAACTTTTGAAAGAAATAAAGGAAATTTTAAAAGATATTCCTATAGAATTTGTCCCACATATAAAACTTAAAAAGATGAGTAAAAATGCAAAAGGAATTATAAGATCAGCAGAATTCACTCCATATGCTAATATAATCCTTATCTGCGGAGTAGCTTACTAAGTTGATCAACTGTTTCTTTATCTACAACTCCTTCCATAGGACCCATCTTTGTTACACTTAAAGCCCCAATAATATTAGCTCTTTTTAGTGCTTCTTTAACATGATAACCTTCCAATAAACTTGCAATAAAACCTGCATCAAAACAATCTCCCGCTCCTGTAGGATCTACCTCTTCTACTGGAAAAGGCTCTTCCTTATAATTTTCATTTTTATAATATACTTCTGCTCCTTTTTTCCCTTTTTTTATTACAATAATTTCAATTCCTGATGCTTTTACTAAATTGATAGCCTCTTCTATATTTTTTGTTTGAGTCATAGTGATCAATTCTCTTTCACCAGATAGAATAATATTAGTTTTTGAAAGAATTCTTTTAATTGAGCTTAAATAATCCTCAGAAATACCTAATTCCACTCTAATATTTGGATCAAAAGAGATAATTTTTCCATAAGAATGAGCCATATCTACTGCTTTTTCTATTGTATCTCTTACATTTTTGCTTATAGCTAAGGAGCATCCCATAATATGAAGACACCTTATGTTACTAATTAATTCTTCTGTGACATCTTTAGGAAAAATTTGACTTGCAGCAGAATGGGGAAGATGAAATATAAATTTTCTATCTCCATTAGAAAAGTATGTAACAAAGGCAATGCCTGTGATAAAATCGCTACTTTTTTTAATTAAACTTAATTCAACACCATCTTTTTTTAGCCTTTCATAGATATTTTTTCCAAAGTCATCCTCTCCAATACAGCCTAAAATTCCACCTTTAAGCCCTAATTTTACTACTTGATCGATGAAAATAGTGGGTGCTCCACTGGGATAAGGACCTAAAAATTCACCAGGGGTTAAAAAATCTTGATCTACATTTTTAGCCATAATTTCTACTAATAGTTCGCCAATAGTTAATACATCTAACTTCATTTTTTCACCTCAATACTTTCAAATTGAACTTGAAATCTCAATTATTACTTTAAAGTAATTCTCCTTATAATTTATGATATCTTCAAAAGCTTCAGCTAATTTATCAAAGGGATAAATATGGGTAATTAATGCTTCGTAATTTACTTGATTTCTCCTTAGAAGATCTATAGCAATGAGATAATCATCCTTAGTATACATAAGAGAACCTTTAAAATTAATCTCTCTATCTTGGATATAAATTAGCTCTGCAGTTGATAATTCCCTTGGGACTCCTAAAAGAATCACATCAGTCCCCTTTCTTGCATTTTCAATAGCCATATTTATTGTTTGGTCAATTCCTACACATTCAAATACTACATCAGGACCTTCTTGAGTAAAGAGATCTTTATTTAATTCTTCAGGCTTTATAGCTAAAATATTAGGACATAATCTTTTTGCAAGATGGAGTCTTTTTTCAAGAGGATCTACAAGGATAATTTTCTTTGCGGAAGAAAGGTATAAAAATATGGTGGTAAGAAGACCAATTGGGCCACTTCCTATTACTAATGCTTCATCTCCTGGTTTAAAGCTTGATCTTCTTACTCCATGGATGCCTACTGCTAAAGGCTCAGTTAAGACAGCTCTTTTTAAAGAAATCTCCTCAATTTTATAAACCTTATGAGATGGTATAGCTATATATTTTTGAAAACCCCCATTAGTTTTTGTACAACCTATTACATCTAAATCTCTGCATATATTGTATCTTCCATGAGTACAGTTATAGCATTTTCCACAAGTTAAACTTGGCTCAATAGCCACATAATCACCTTCATTAAAATTATTCACTTTTTTCCCTTTTCCAATAATTTTTCCAACAAATTCATGACCTAAGACAATTCCAGGTTTTACAAAAGGGTGCTCTCCTTGATAGGCATGTAAATCTGATCCACAAATCCCTGCATATATTACTTCTATTAATACTTCATTTTCCTTTGGTATTGGATAAGGAGTCTCTATAAGTTCCAATTTTCTTATATCTTTAAGGAGCCATCCCATATTTTTCATAGATAAATCCCCCTTTTAATAAGAATTTATTACATTTGAGAATATCACAGTGATAACAATGTTTCAATCTTTAATCTTTTTTTCTAATTCCTCCATGTTTCTAAATTTCAAGTTTGAATTGAAAAATTTCAAATTTTATTTTATAATTTTGGAAAAAGAAGTTTTAAAAATATAAAAAGGGAGGTTAAATTATGGAAGAGATAAGAAAAATTTTAAAAATGCTTGAGGAGGGAAAAATTACTGTGGAAGAGGCAGAAAGGTTGATTGAAGCAGCAATAAAGGAGAAAGAGAAAAAGAGGAAAACTTCTTTTGATTTTGCAGGAATTGGAGAAATTATAAAAGATTCTATATCCTCTGTATTTTCTTTTATACCTGAAATTGTGGAAAGAATTGAGGTAAAAGAGGATATAGAGTGGAGTAAAGAAAAGCCTCTTATATTAGAAATAACAGGAGGAGATGTGGATATTTTTACCCATGAAGGAAATATGATAGCTGTAGAGGGAACAGGGCATTATGAAAGAATTGAAAATACTATAAAAGTTGCGGGAGGAGATTTTGAAATTAAGATTCCTAATTTATTAGAATTAAAAATATTGGTAAGAGCGGGAGATCTTGAGGGAAAAATCTTGGCAGAAAAGTTCACCTTGAAACTTGATGCAGGAGATGCTGATATAAATTTAATATCTAAGGACATAAATGTATCAGTAAAAATGGGAGATTTAGATCTAATTTTGGAAAATATTCCTGAGGAAATTAATATAGAGTGCAAGATGGGAGATGTAACTCTCAAACTTCCTGAAGACTTTGATGGAACTATTCATCCGCAGATAAGATTTGGAGATTTTTCACTACATAAACCTTATAAAATTGAGGGAAAAGATTATATTATTGGGACAGGGGAAAAATGCAAGATAGAAATAGATTGTAGAATGGGAGATGTGAAGATATACTAATGAGTAGGAAAAAATCTATTAGGAGGGATCTAACATGTCAAAAGAGTGGCTTGTCAAATCGATGGACATGGCTTTCCAGAAAGGAGAGGGACTTTGGGCAAACTCTCTTCTTGATGTTTTAGAAGGACTAAATTTTGAACAAGCAAAATGGAAACCAAGAAAAAGTATATACTTTCTGCTCTTGAAGGGAAAACATCATCTTACGAGGAAGAAGAAAAAGAAGAGGTAGGTGAATCTTCCTGGGAGGAGACATTAAGAAAATTAAAAGAGATTCATGAAAAGATTATTTCACTTTTGAAGGAAAAAGATATTAATTTAGATATTCATTTTCCAGGAGAGGGTTCTTCCTGGGGAGAAATGCTTTATGGAGTTCTTGCTCATGATTGCTATCATACAGGACAAATTATTCTTTTAAGAGAACTTCAGGGAATAGGAATTTAGTTTTAACACTTGGTAGGGACATAGGTACCAGTTTTAAGGAATGAGGATAAAAGAAAAGCCAAGGGATACAGCCTCAATTCTTTATTATCTTATTTTCTATCACTTCAGAGATCTTGAGGAGATAGTAAAGGAAGATACAGAGGAAAAAATTCCTAAGATAAAGGAATAAGGAATAGAATAGAGGGAGTATTGGAATAAAGCAAAGCACACATTAGCGGACTTTGATTTTCTTCAAAATTTGCTATTTATAATATTTATATTTGAACTTTCTTTTTGCTACTAAAACCTAATCCTTTAAGAATTACTCCTGTGGGGAAAATAATTCCTACCTCCTTTCTCTTCTTTTAATTACCTTTGTTGGATCTTCTAAGTCTAAAAGAGCTAATCCCACTCTATAAAGGGCTCCGCTTGCTGTAAATCTTACCCCGTGATAAATGATAAGCCATCCTTATCTATGACAATCCCACCATCCTGATCTAACAGGAAGAAGAATACGATGTTCTCCCCTTATAATAGGTCTATGAATTAAAGCATATCTACCTTTAAAAATTATTGGAAATAGAGCTCCATCTTTATCCTCAGGAGGAACAAGACTCCCATAACGTACAAAATTTCTAAAATCTTTTGTAAGAATAAGAGAAATAGTTGGACCTCCTAAGGAGAAAAGGGTATATGTGATAGCATCTCTT
>JBNARO010000014.1:24640-43445 GCA_049718665.1 Dictyoglomaceae bacterium
AGCAGGGTAGGACCAATTCTCAAGCCTTAGGATTCTTGTTAATCCATTCATGCAAATTAATTATATCATGTATAATATGATTGTATATTATAAAGATGGAGGAAAAATAAGTATGTTTGAAAAAACAAAGAAAGTCTCAGATTCTCTTAAAACAGTGGAAAGAACATTACAGATATTAGAGGCATTTTCTTTAGAAGAACCTGAGTTTACAGCTTACGAACTTGCAAAAAAAATTGGAATTCCTCAAAGTACAATTTACCGATTTCTTAGAATTTTAGTTAGAAAAGGTTTTTTGGAACAAGATCCTATAACTAAAAAATTTCGCCTTGGGATAAGAGTTTTTGAATTGGGAAGTATAGTCTTAAAGAATATGAAACTACATAAGATTGCTCTCCCTTTTATAGAAGAATTATCAAATAAAAGTGGAGAAACAGTTCATCTTGGAATTTTAGATGGTTATGAGGTAGTTTCTATAGAAAGTATAGAGAGCACTCAATCTTTAAGAATTGCAAATCCTATTGGTAAAAGATGTTGTCTACATTCTACAGGCATTGGAAAGGCAATCTTAGCCTTTTTGCCTGATGAAAAAATTATGGAAATTGTAAAGAATAAAGGTCTACCTAAATTCACACCTAATACAATTACAGACATTGAGTCTTTAAAAAGGGAAATATCTTTAATTAGAGAAAGAGGATATGCGGTAGATAATCAGGAAAATGAGATTGGGATAAGATGTGTAGCTGCCCCCATAAGAGATTATACAGGTAAAGTGATTGCTTCTATAAGTATCTCAGGACCTGCTATAAGAATTACCAATGGGAAAATTCCCGAATTTGCAAAATTAGTAATGGAGATAAGTAGTAAAATATCACAATTATTAGGCTATAAACCCCATTAAATTTATCTTATTGCTCCCGCAGAAAGCCCTGAAACATAATAGTCTACTAAAAATGAAAAGGCTAAAACTACAGGTAATGCAGATAATAATCCTCCTGCCATTAATGGTCCCCAATAAAACATATCCCCCCTAATTAATTCTGTTGTTGTTCCCACACTCAATGTTTGTTTTGAAGACTCAGATATAAAAGTTAATGCGTATATCATCTCTCCCCAAGATAAAACAAAACAAAATAAAGTGACTGTAATAATTGCAGGAAGTGCCATTGGAATAACAACTCTTAGCAATATTTTTAATTTAGATGCACCATCAACTTCAGCTGCTTCTTCTACTTCCCGTGGCAGACTGCGGAAATATCCCATAAGCAACCATGTGCTAAATGGTATTTGAAATGTTGGATATGTAAATATTAAAGACCATAGAGAATTAGAAAGGTTTAGAGAATTTATTACCCTTGAAAGAGAAACAAAAAGTAAAGTTTGAGGAACAAGATAAACAACAAATATACCTACCCCTAAAATTTTAGAGCCTATAAAATTTAAACGAGCTAAAGCATAAGCGGCCAAGATACTCACAATTATTGAAATAATCGTTGTTGAAATAGTGACTATAGTTGAATTTAAAAACCACCGGAGATAATTTGTTTTTTTCAAAAGAGTTATATAATTATTTAGAGTAGGGTTTTGAATCCAAAAAGGGTTTGCTTTTATATTATATAATTCCTGGATAGGCTTTAGAGAAGCAATAAACATAGCATAAAATGGGTACAGTACAAATATTAGAATAGCTCCTGTAAATATTAAATTTAAAAAACCACTCTTTCTCACGTCTCAAGAGCCTCCTTTAATAAATTTCTTCTTTACTAATAATTCTTAGGATAAATATTGCAGAGAATATTAAAAAAGGAAACATAAATAATGAGATTGCAGCTCCTATTCCAATTTGTCCTCCACTAAGTCCAAATTGGTACGCCAAAGTTGCAAAGACATGAGTACTATTGACTGGTCCTCCTCGAGTAAGAATATAGACAATACTAAAATCAGAAATAGTCATAACAATAGAAAAAAGAGTTAATACAAGCAATGTTGGTTTTAAAAGAGGAAAAGTTATCCACCAAAATTTTTGCAAAGCACTTGTTCCATCTATACTTGCAGCTTCATATATTTCCTTTGGAATTCCGACAAGAGCGCCTAAAAATCCTATAGCAAAAAAAGGAAATCCTCTCCAAGTATTTACTAATATAATAGAAAATCTTGCCCAGAATATAGATGAAAGCCAAGGAATCTTATTGAAGCCTAAAGATTGGAAGAGCCAGTTTAAAGAACCATAAAGTGGATCAAGAATCCAAAGCCACCCTAATATACCAAAAACTGAAGGTATCACCCATGGTAAAAGTACTATTGACCGCATTAACTTACCACTAAACTTTGAGTGATAGAGAATAAGAGCGGTGCCTAATCCTATTGACAACTTAAGTATAACAGAAACAAATGTAAATAAAAGAGAATTATATATAGTGGTTTGAAAGACACTATTTTCTAAGAGAAATTTAAAATTTGAAACCCCAATAAATCTTCCAGGTTTACCTATTTGAGAGTCTGAAAAACAAAGATAGAAGGACATAATGAGAGGAATAGTCACTAAACTAAAGATTATAATCAATGCGGGAAGAATGAAAGAAAAACCAGTTAAATTATTCCTAATTTCCTTCTTCACTTATAATATACCTCCCATTAACTAAAGAGAGGGGACAGAGGAAATAGGAATCTTCCGTCCCCTCTTATGTTTTTTAAATTTTAACTACTTTTTCCATATTTGGGTTAGTTGTTGTTCAGCCCACTTAATTGCTTCATCCATACTCATTTTTCCAGTTATATAATTAGCAAACATATCTGGAATTATGTATGAATCATAGGTTAATTGAGCGGGTCCACCAGGAGGTGCTGGCCAAAGAGGCAAATGATAAAACTTCCCAACATTAAATAACACTTCAACATCTGGATAAATTCCCCAAGATTGAAGTGTCTTAAACTTAGCCATATTTGAGAAAAGTGGCATATTGTATCCTTTACTTGCTTCTACCCAGCCTTTGAAATTGTTTTCTTCAAGCAAAAATCTTAAGAATTGTTTTGCCAATGTTTGATTTTTAGACCATTTTGTTATTCCATATGAATACATACTTGTAGTCGCAAAACGTCCCGCAGGTCCCTTTGGAGGTAGTACTAACCCAATGTTTTTATAAATATCAGGAAAATCACTTTTTGCAGCTGCAACTACACTCATAGAATTTATTATGTAAGATCCCACTCCAGAAAGTATCCATTTGTTATTGCCAGAACCATCCCATGCAAAAATATCAGGTGGCATATACTTTGCTAATTCTTTTACATATTCCATTGCTTTTCTTGTTTGGGGAGAATTTATAGTCACATTTCCTTTGCTATCTATCGCCTTTGCACCAAAAGAATTCAAAACCATAAATAGCCAATCATTGGAATCACCACAATGACTTATAGGCAGTCCAATTGGATGACCTATTTTATATAATTTTTCAGCTACTTTTAATAACTCATCATAAGTATCTGGAGGATTTACTCCTGCTTGAGCAAAGTAATCTTTCCTATAAACACCTGGGGCTGGTGTATAATAACAAGGAACAGAATACCAGCTTCCATCAATAAAACCTGCTTCCTTAGCAGCAGAAACATATGGTCCATATATTATTTGAGCCCTACTAACTACATCATTTACAGGAATTAAATAGTTTTTATATAATGCTGTTGAGTAATTCATCAAAAGGATTATATCATGTCCTGAATTAGATTGTATTTCAGCTGCAAGTTTTGCTGAAAAATCATTTAACGATACTATGTCAATTCTTACTTGAGCATTATATTTTTTTCCAAATTCTTCAGCTAATTTTGCCAAATATTGATCCGCTTCAGGAACAAAATTTGCCCAAGTTAAAATAGTTAGTAGTTTAGACTGCTGCTGTGCAAATACAAGACTTAACAAGAATAACCCTACAATTACGATATAAAATACCTTTTTAACCTTTTTCATCTTTTTCTCCTCCTTAAATGGAAGTTTTTTAATAAAGTACTTAAAATTTAAAATCTCTCATCACCTCCCTTTTGGGGATTATATAAAGGAATTACAAAATCTGGTTTTTTTATAATTAGAATTCTTATATTCTCGCCATATTTATTAAAAGCATAAGAGATAGCATTCTTTAAATTTTCAAAATATTTCATCTTTAATCTCTTAACATCTTCTTCACTAATTCCTCGAGTCACTAAACCAATCTCTCCATGAGTTAAGAAATATGCTAAATGTTGAACTGCCCATTGTTCTTCCTTAGGAGAAGAATGTTTTAAATACTCTAAAATCTCTTCTCCTGAAGAAAATTTTGGAACTAAATCTTCTATAATCTTGGCCCCAATTCCTTCTTTACAAGGAGAAAAAAGAACCACCATTCCTCCTTCCTTAACTATGGGGAATCTTGTAAGCATTGTTACCGCGCCGCCAAAAAGAGTTTGATATAGATTAAAACCGCTTGTATAACTACTCTCAACAATAACTAAGTCTGCTCTTTCATTAATATATATTTCTGCCAAATTCTTAAAAGTCTTTACCCCTTCTCTATGAGCAAGAATAAAATCTCCCGAAAAAGCGGCAAAAACATTACCATTTAGATCTAACACTACATTTAGAATATAAAGGGGAATAGAAAGCTTTTTTACTGCCTCCTCCATATCCTTTCTTGGAATACTCTCAACGTCACCTAAGAGGCCTTTAGGATAATCTATGTTATCAAAGGAATGATTTTTAAGAATAGTATCTTTATGGGCCACCCCTGGGATTAGACTTTTTGCACCTCCTGTAAATCCCGCAAAGGCATGGGACTTTATGATTCCTGTGGCTATTATTAAATCTCCCCATAAAGCTCTTTTATTTATGTAAATAGGAGTTCCTAAGGATGTCTCCCCTAAGTATTCAAAATTTTCCTTGTTTAAAGGGTCATTATCTTGAACATCAAAAGATCCTAAAATATCTCTACCTAAGATTTTTTCTTTTTCTGAATAAGTAGTTTTCCTATGAAGACCATTTCCTATAGTGATCTTTATATTTTCCTCTTTTACTCCCAAATTTTTAAGCTTTTTTAAGATGATGTTTAGTAATAAAGAGGTTGGTGTAGGTCTTGTTATATCGTCTACAACTATAGACACTTTAGAATCAAAATTTAACATATCTTCTATTTTCTCAGAACCAATGGGATTATCAAGAGCTTTTTCAATAAGAACTTCTTCTTTTCCCCAAGATTTTACCTTTTTAGGTTCAATTATAGATATTAAATTCTCCTCTGGAATATTAACACTTTCTTTCATTTCATCTACTTCAAAAAGAATATCCATCAAATTCACCTACCTATTTAAACCAAATAGTTCTGGAAGAAGCATAATAATATTTGGAAAATAAGTAACAACAAACAATACACAAATACTCGCGATGATAAAAGGAATCATCTCTTTTACTATTTTTTCCATGGGAAGACCACTTACCATCATGCCTGTGAAAAGAGCAACTCCATAGGGAGGAGTTATAAGACCTATCACTAAATTAAAATTCATAACTACACCAAAATGTATAGGATGAATTCCATATCTTGAAGCTATAGGGAATAATATTGGAGCAAGAATAGTAATAGCAGGAAGACTATCCATAAACATTCCCCAAATTAACAAGGTTATATTTACTATAAGAAGAAACATTTTAGGATCTTGAGATATAGAGGATAATATGTTACTCAATCTATCAGGTATCTGTTCTGTGGCTAAGATCCATCCAAATATGTTTGAGGAACCTGAGAGAAGGAGAACTGTTGCTGCAGTAATAACACTTCTTTTAAATAAATCTTTAATATCCTTTAAACTTATCTTTCTATTGAATATTAAAGTTAATAAAAACCCATAGAAAACTGCAACTGCAGAGGCCTCTGTAGGAGTAAAAAGTCCTCCTATAATTCCTCCAATAATTATTAAAGGCATTATTAAAAATGGAATACTTTCAATAACTATTTTAATCTTATCTAAAAATTTAATATTCAATACATTTCTTGGAAAATTTCTCTTTCTCGAAATATAAAAAACCACCAAAAGTTGGGCCAATCCTACTAAAACTCCAGGTATTGCACTCCCCAAAAGAAGTCCTCCAATGGAAGTTCCTGTTACAGCCCCTATAAGTACAATAGGAATGCTTGGAGGAATTATAGGACCTTGGATAGCTGAACTAATTGTTACAGCAGTACTAAAAGCCTTGTCATATCCTGCGGTTTCCATCATTTTAAGCTCTAAAGTTCCGAGACCTGCAACATCAGATATAGCAGATCCTGAACATCCTCCAAAAAGCATACTTGCTAAAACATTGACGTAACCTAAACCCCCTCTAAACCTTCCCACAAGAAGATTGGAGAAATCGAGTAATTTTTTCGCGGTTCCCGAGTATACCATAAGTTCACCAGCCAAAATAAAGAAAGGTATCGCCATCAAAGTAAAAGTATCTATACCTGTAAACATTCTATGAACAATTAAATATAATGGCTTTTTTGAGAGAAGAAAATAAAAGAGAGAACTTAAAATCATAGTGAAAGATAATGGAAGTCCCATGAACATGAGAATAGTAAATAAAATAAGCATTATGGAAAGAGCTAAACTCATCTATTTCCCCCCGTAAATCTATAAATATATTTTGTCACAAGTTGATAAAGCATTAAAAGAGAACCTATGGGCAGGGCTAAATAAACCCAAAAGAAGGGAATTCTTAAAGCAGGAGTCTTCATACTCAATGCATCAATCGCCATAGATAAGCCTTCTTTAAAAATAATAATTAATAAAATGGCTATCATGATGTCCACAATAGTTGACCATAAATTTTTTATCCTTTTGGGAAATTTTTCTATTATAAAGAGAAGAGCGGGATGCCGCTCTTCTCTTAAAGCAATACTACTACCCAACATTACCATATAAAACATCAAATACCTTGCCAATTCGTCGGTCCAAAAGAAAGGCATTTTCATAACATATCTGGAAATTACTTCCAATATTACTACAGAAAACATAAGGAAAAGTAAAATATTGGACAGATTTTCTATAATAGTATTAACTATAGAATCAAATCTTTTAAAAACCATTCATTTCACCTCATTATTTTTCAGTAGCTTTTACCTCTTTCTGAATATCTACTCTTGCCTTCTCGACAACTCTTAAGAATTCCCTCACAAGCTCTGTTCCTAATTCTTTTTCCATCCATTTCCTTACATATGGTAAAGTTTTATCCTTAAATAACTTTAATTCTTTATCAGTGGGAGTATATATCTCCATCCCCTCCTTTTTTAGCTTCTCTAAAGCTGAATCATCTAAAAGTTCTCCTAAACCCATATAGGTTAGATTCGCTACTTTTTCTGCTTCATAGAAAGCACTTCTTAAATCAGGAGGTAAAGATTGATACCATTTTTCATTAACAAGGGTTGCTCCAACTCCCATAAGATGTCCAGTAAGAGTTAAATATTTTGAAACTTGATAATATTTCTGGGCAACAATATTTTGTAGTGTATTTTCTGCTCCATCTACTACTTTTGTTTGTAAGCTAGTATAAAGTTCTAACATAGGCATAGGAACAGGGGTTGCTCCTAAGGCTTCAAATAATTTTTGATGGGGAACAATCTCCATAACTCTTATCTTTAAGCCCTTTAAATCATCAGGGGTTTTTATTGGTCTTTTACTATTAAAGATATGTCTAAATCCAAAGGGTTGCAGAGCCATAATTCTTATACCTGTCGTTTTTGCACAGTCCTCAATAATCTTTTTAGCAAAGGAACTTTCAAAAACTCTTCTTGCGTGTTCTCTAGACGTGAAAATAAATGGTAGATCAAAAACACCTAATTGGGGATAATAGGCAGAAGCGAGTACTCCAGAGCTTATATTACATGCCTCAATGGTTCCTTTTTTAACTTGCTCCACAGAAGATCTTTGGTCTCCTAACTGACCAGCTGGATATAATTCTACCTTCAATCTTCCACCACTTAATCTTTCTACCTCGCTCTTAAGAACATAACCATATCCACTTGTAGATTGCCCAAAAGGATCTGGTGGATCTATCCAACTAAATTTCATAATATAAACTTGCTCAGCAGAAGTTGTTACAAGGAATATTAGAGAGACAATAACAGTTAGGAGAAGAAGAAACCTCTTTAGACTTCTCATTGTTCTTTCCCCCTTTTTAAAATTTTTTAAAGATACCCCTCCCTTTATTTCCTAATTTTTATTCCAAAGCTCAGGAAGAGGAAATTCTGAGAGAAGTTTCTTTAAATCTTCAATCTCTTTAGAGGATGCAGGTTGGAGAGGTAGTCTTGGAATTCCTCCAGGAAGTCCTAATATATTAAGCGCTGCTTTTACTCTTACAATATAATCAGCAATGTGACTTCCACTTAAAAGATAATTCCATAGCACAGATGATTGTCTAAGGAGTTCTTTTGCTTTATCCCAATCTTTCTTCTCTTCTGCTTCATATATAGCAACACAGGTTTTAGGTATTACGCATGCTTCTCCTGTCACAAAACCTCTTGCCCCCATAAGCGCTGCGTAAGGCTCATGAGGCTCTCCAGAACCATTTACTATAGAAATTCTATCCCCTAAGGCTTCAATCATTTGGGCTAATTTGCTAATGATATTGCAATTATCCTTAAGAGCAACAATGTTAGGAACTTCATCTACGAGTTTAGCCATTAAATCTACTGGAATGTCTAATTGGGATGCAAACCAGTTGTTATATACCATTATCCCTAAGCTTGTCTCCTTTGCTATTGCTTTGTAATGGGCTAAAACCATTCTTTCATCTGGCTTCCAGTAATATGGAGGGCTTATCATTACTCCATCAAGTCCTGCCTCTTCCGCGTAATGTACTAATTTGATAACGGTTCTTGTGTCGGTATGATTACATCCACCAATAACGGGTACCTCATTTTTTGCCTCATCTTTTACAATCTGAAAGATTCTCTTTCTTTCTTCATCACTAAGCATTGCACATTCACCAGTACTTCCTGCAGGGACTAAAACTCCTTTCCCTTCCTTAATACCACTGTCAATAAGAAAACGGGTAAGTCTTCTAAGTCCTTCTTCATCTAATTCATAGTTCTCTTTAAAAGGGGTAATCATTACTACAATAACACCTTTAATCTTTTCTTTCAGGATTTCAAAATTTTGCAAGCTTGAAACACCTCCTGTCTTTTTATCATAATGTGATAATTAATTATCACATTATGATTATAAAAAGAAAAAGTTATGTTGTCAAGAAAAATTTAGAAAGTCTTTCTATTCTCCTCTTACCTCATCTCTAATCTTTATTAATTCTTTCATCACATGATATAAGTTGTAATTTGCGTTTTTTGTTCCAAAAATGTCATGAAGATCCTTGTAAAGCTTATATAATCTATTGTATATCTCATGATTCTTAGGATTGGGTGTGTATATTACTGGTTTTACTCCACATATCACCTCTTGAGCTTCCTCTACCTTTGAATATCCTCCCCTCTCTTTTCCCGCACATACCGCCCCAAATATAGCTGCTCCCAAAGCTGATGTTTGACTTGATCTTGATATCTTTATATTCCTCCCTAATACATCTGCATAAATCTGCATCACAAAGGGATTCTTCTCTGCTATCCCTCCACATGCTATTATCTCTTTTACTTTTACCCCATATTCCTCAAATCTCTCCATTATTACTCTCGCCCCAAAAGCAGTTGCTTCTATTAATGCTCTGTAAATTTCCTCTGGCTTTGTGTGAAGAGTTTGACCTATAAGTAAACCAGTAAGTTTTGCATCTACAAGAACAGTCCTATTCCCATTATTCCAATCTAAAGCCAAAAGCCCACTCTCTCCCGGCTTTAATCTCTTCGCTCTTTCTGTAAATATTTGATGAGCATCAAGACCCTTTGACAATTCTTGAGCATAATCTATAGGTGTAAAGTTCTTTACAAACCAACTAAAAATATCCCCTACTGCTGATTGTCCTGCTTCAAGTCCAAAGTATCCTGGTACTATAGAACCATCTACTATACCACAAAGACCTGGTATATCGGGAAGATCTTCTGTATTTGGAACTATCATCATGTCACATGTTGATGTCCCTATCACTTTTACTAATATCCCTGGCTTTATCCCTGCCCCCACAGCACCCATATGTGCATCAAAGGCTCCTACACTTATTACTACATCCTCTGAAAGATTGAATTTTTTCGCATAATATGAAGATATTTTCCCTGCAGGAACATCAGAAGTGTATGCAGTTTCATATAACCTATCCCTTAATTCAGCAAGCCTTGGATCAAGCTCTTTTAAAAATTCTTTGCTGGGAAGTCCTCCCCATTTTGGATTGAACATCGCTTTGTGTCCTGCTGCACATATGCTCCTTTTTAATTCTTCTGGTCTTTGTCTACCTGTAAGAAGTCCAGGTATGTAATCAGCAAGCTCTACCCAGCTATATGCTGATTCAAATACTTTTGGGTCTACTCTTAAACAATGTAGGATCTTTGAGAAGAACCATTCAGAGGAATAAGCTCCTCCGTATTTTTTTAAGTATGGCTCTTCTCTTTTTCTTGCAAGCTCAGTTATCTCTTCTGCTTCTTCATGACTTGAATGGTCTTTCCAGAGCCATGCCATGGCATTTAAGTTTTCCTTAAATTCTTCATGAAATGCTAAGGGTTGCCCCTCTCTATCTACTGGAATAGGAGTGCTTCCTGTAGTATCTACTCCTATACCAATAACATTTTTTCTATCAAATCCTTTAACTTTTCTTTCTGCTTCTCTTAATGCTTCCTCAATAGAAACCTCAAGCCCTTTTATATAATCTGCAGGATGTTGCCTTGCTACATTTGGATTTTTAGGATCTAGCAAAACTCCATCTTCCCCATGCTCATAATTGAAAACATAAGTCCCTACTTCTTCCCCCGTTGATATATCAACTACTAATGCCCTTACTGAATTTGTCCCATAATCTAAACCAATTGCATATCTCCCCATATTTTACCCCTCCTAAATAATCAAAAACCAGCTCTCAAGTAACCTTTAATAAGAGAGCAGGGCTTAAAGTTTTTATTCTAAAACAATGGGTTCAATTCCTAAGTATTCACAGGCAGAAACTAATTCTCCTACAAAGTCTCCTAAGATAGCATGTATATGGTTTGCTGAGTAATTCTTTGCAAGTACATTAACAGGTATATCAAACCTTGCAAAGGCATGAGGCCATTCATAGTTGGTTTGCTTCGCAAGTTCTTCCATTTTTTCTTTTGGAAGAGAAATAAAACTTCCAGTAAAAATATGCATTCTATATCTTCCTTTATATCTTGTGATTCTTCCAAAGGTCACTTTGTCATAAGGATCAGAGAAGAAAGCTACACTTGCCCCTCCACATGGGAAATAAAATCCTGGTGCTGGTCTCAAATGTACCTCTTTCCAGTTTACCTTAAAATCATTACTGTATTTTGCAAACCATGGTGAATGTTCTCCAGAGTTTGTTAAGTCATAACAATCTAAATCTTTGTGATAGTGCCTTAGATCTGCAAAAAGGACTGGAGTCCCAGAAAGAAGATGCATAATCTGCATAGTTAAAGCTCCATTACTATCACATTCTGTAGCACATATTATAGGTTTTTTGGGATTCTCTTCCCAATCTGCTATATCATTCATAAGAGCTTCAGGAAGATCCATAGTAATTCCTTTATCCCATTCTGTGAAATCTAATTGTCCTGTAATTCCGCAAAAATCAATACCCTCTTCTTTACATAAATCTTTCATTGCAAGATAAAGTCTTATTTGTCTTGCTAAGGTTCCAGAAAGTCCTGGAGTTAAATATTTTCCATCCCACTCAATAGCTCCCGCATGTTCCTCAAGCCATTTAAGACCTGCTTCTACTCTATCATCAGATATCTTCTCCATTCTCAATGCTAAGGTTAACTGACTTACATGATGCACATGAATCCCAAATTGATACATCCATTGACTTTGATCTATATGTCCTGTATACATACCCATAGATGGTCCATCAAATTCTCCATATCTCATTCCAAAGAGTTTTTTAGCAGCCTCTCTTCCTTTTTCTTTTTTATCAGGATTATTTTCCTGAAAGAATTTCCTAATAGCGGATTGAACCTCTTTTTCCTCAATATCTCCTAACACTCTTCCATAGGGACGCCCTATTTCATCCAAGGCACCCGCAGAAGCAAAAAATGCTACCCATCCTGGATAAGAGGGATTAATATTTCCTAAAAAGAGTATAGGAGCGGAAAATTGTTGCGCACATTGAACAGTGAAATCAGGGAAGGACCAGACACAAAAATTGAAAATGACTATATCACATTTCTCATCTTTCATCTTTTTTCCCGCTCTTTTTGCAGTCTCCCAGTTCCAAACAATCTCTTCAAAGGGGACTGGTTCATGCCCTTCACTTTTTAACCATCCTACAAGACGATTCTGAAATCTAAAGGTATCATCTTTTAATAAATCAGCAACCCTTTTTCTTCCATCAGTAAATGTAACAACCCCTATACGCATATCTTTAACATACCTCCTTTTATTTTAAATTTTTAAAAATTTAGTCCTACTTCAGAAAGAACTTTTTCTAAGTTTTCTTTCAATTCTTTACTTTTCTCTTCGTCCAAAGGAAGAAATGGTCTTCTCATATAACCCTTTCCTATTCCTCTAAACTCTAAAGCTTTTTTTAACACAGGGATACTTGCTCCATCATAAAGGGTAAGAGAAAGTTTGGTTTGCTTCCTTTGAAGTTCTAAGCATACCTCATAATCCCTCTTTTTAAAAGCATCATAAATTTTTACAAAGATTTCTGGAAATACCCCTCCTGGTCCTGTAACAGTCCCTTTTCCTCCCATCATAAGTACTGGAAAAAAGGCTCTATCATATCCTGTAATCACAATGAAATCTTTTCTTGTGTTATAAATATACCCTAAAATTGTGGAAAAATTACCACTACTATCCTTTATTCCCATAATATTTTCAAAATCATAAGAAAGTTTAGAAACTAACGAAATAGAAAGCTCATTTTTAGCTAAGGAAGGGATATTATAAAGATATATAGGAATATCTTTGAATTCTTTCGCTATTACAGAGTAATAATGATAAAGTTCCTTTTCAGTATAAGAGTAGTAAAAAGGAGATACTATCCCAACCCCATCTGCACCTACTCTTCTTGCATGATCAATAAGTTCCATAGTATCTTCTAAATTAACAGCTCCACAGTGTGCAATTACAATTAGTCTTTCTTTATTCTCTTCTATAACTGTTTCCAAAATCTTTTTCCTTTCCTCTAAGGATAAGATTAAACCTTCCCCTGTAGTTCCACATACAAATATTCCATGAACTCCCTTTTTTATAACAAAATTTACATATTTTCTCAAAGACTCATAATCAATAGACTCATCCTCATGAAAAGGAGTTGTATGAGCAACCACAATTCCCTCAATAAGCCTCATTTTTTAAACCTCCATCAACCTAAAAATACAATATTTTATGTGTGTTCTTTTCCACGTATAGACTAAATGAATATTCCCATTTTTGTCTTCTAAAAGATTAGGATAAGAAAATTCATAGGGTTCTTTTTCTACATCTAAAATTTTCTCCCAACTTTCTAAATCCTTAGATATAGCAAGACTTAAAGGACTTCGCATATAAGAACTATCATTATAAGCCAATAAATAATAACCATTTCTCAATTTAAGAAGATCTATTCCACTATTAGGATTTTTAAGACAAGTTTTTTGAGGTTCTTCCCATGTTCTTCCAAAATCTTTAGAAACTGACTTGTATATAAAACCATCTCGTGTTCTAAGAAAACATACTAGATTCCCATTTTCCTTTTCTACAACTACAGGATGGATACATCCTTTAGGAGTTCTTAAATCTCCAAAAAACTTAAAGGAATCAAAATCTTTCTCTGTTATTCCAAAAAATACCTTCCACTCTCTTTCATCATAAAAAGGAAACAAAAGTTCCCTATTTGAAAGAATTATAGGTCTATTTCTTATCATCCATCCCCATTCTTTTCTAAATATAACCTCTTCCCCAAAAGTTTTCCCCTCATCTTTAGAAATTTTATACTTTATGCTACATGTGTCCCATGTTCCCTTTACTTCGCCTTTCTGTAGAAAAGACACAAAATTTTTACCTATTTCTGGAGGAAGACCTCCCCCTTCTATGGTTACATAAAAAAGATATAATTTATCTCTCCATTCAAATATTATAGGATTCCCATCTGCTTTCTCTGGAGTATCTACTACAATCTCAGGCTTACTCCAACTTTTTCCATCAAATCTTGAAATTAAAATAGCTTGATCAGGAGAGGTCTCATAACTTCCAGAATACCAAGTAACCAAAATATCTCCTCTCTTTGTTTCGAAGATTGAAGCACAATGAGAGAAAGGACGATTTTTAATATTATCAAAAACAAATTGGGAGGAAATTAATTCTAATTTCATCTTATAGCTCCTGACCAGCTCATTCCTTCCATTATTCTCTTCCTAAGAAGTAGAAAAATAATACCTACAGGTAATGTTGCTAAAAGGGCAGCCATCATAAGTAACCCATAGTCTATATCGTAAGCTCCTTGAATAGCTTTTAATCCTATGGGAATTGTAAACATTTTTGTCCTTTGCAAGGCAACTAAGCTCCAAGTATATTCATTCCAAGCAAATATAAACATATATATCGCTAAAGCAGCGATAGCGTGAAGAGATATTGGGATTATAATCCTTAATAGAATTTGAAAAGATGAGCAACCATCTATCCTAGCAGAATCTTCAAGATCTTTCGGGATAGTTACAAAAAATTGTCTTAAAAGGAAAACACTTATAGACATAGCGACGGTAGGTAGTATTACTGCTATGTGAGTATTTAAAAGCTTAAGACTATTCATAATAAAATAAAGAGGAACAATATTTACCTGCCAAGGAGCAAGCATTGTTATTAAGAAAATTATAAAGATGACATCTCTCCCTATCCATTGAAGCCTTGCAAAAGAATAAGCAGCAGGAATTGAAAGAAGAAGGGAAATAACCGTAGAAAATCCTGCAATAATTAAGCTATTAACAAACCACCTGTCTATAGGCCAATTTTTAATAAGGCTATAAAAATGTTCTAATGTATAAGAGGAAGCAATCCATTTTGGAGGAATAGTGAAAATTTGAGGGGTTGTTTTAAAGGCAGTATTTATCATCCAAAGAATAGGCACTAACCAAATTATAGAGATAAATAGAAGTATAATTTTGTATAAAAAATTTTTCATTCCATTTCTCCCCCTAAACCTAAGATCTTTATTCCTGAGAGAGTTAGCATAAGCATTATGATAACAAGGATAGAACCCGCAGCTGCTGCTTTCCCCATATCAAAATATTGAAAACCTAATCTATATAAATAAAGAGCTAACACCTCTGATGCATACCCAGGACCCCCATCAGTCATAATCATAACCTGCCCTAAGGCGGTAAACCCTGAAATGGTTGTTAAAACGAGAGAGAACAAAAACTGAGGCTTTATCAGAGGAAAAAGGACTTTCCACATTATCTCCCAAGTATTTGCTCCATCAATCTTTGCAGATTCTACTAAATCTTTAGGTACACTTTCAAGAGCTGTAAGAAATATGGTAGTTCTATATCCACTCAACCACCAAGCGGAAGCAAAAGCAATAACAGGAATAGCCCATAAAGTACTATTTAAAAACCTTGGAGCTTTTCCAAAAAAAGCTGACATATAATATGTTACTAAACCAAAATCTGGATCAAAAAGCCATTTCCAAATTAAAGCAATAACAGAAACATTTAATAGGTAAGGAAAGAATAAAACACTTTCCGAAAAAATTCTCACCTTATTTTTTGAAGAAAAATAAAGTAAAAAGGCAAAGAAAAGAGCAATACTAAGAGTTAATAAAATAAAAATCACTGCAAACTCAAGGCTTCTAAATAATGAGTTCCAAAACCTACTATGAGTGAAAAAATAAATATAATTATTAATTCCTACAAATTTTGAACCTATAAGAGGATTCCACTCAAAAAGGCTTATAAAGAAACCATAAAAAGTAGGAAAAGCACTAAAGATTAGCCAAAAGATCCCAAAGGGAAGGATATATAATATTCCTATAAAATTTTTCTTTAATTTACTATTCATCCTTTTATCCAGCCTCCACCTAAAATTTAAAATAAAGAGAGGGGGGAGTTTTTATTCCCCCTCTCAAGGTTTTATTTTTTCTGAGCATTATATTCGTTAAGAATTCTATTGCATTCTGCCTCTGCTCTCTTCAGAGCTTCTTCGGGAGTTATATTCCCGTTATAAGCAAGTTGGATATTAGACTGGATTGCCTGTTCTAACTCTGCTGCCTTTGGATGGTCAGGAGGATAATGTACATATCTATTTTCTGCCATATATGAAAATACAGATAAAGAGCGCTTCCAGGTGTCACTTTCTAATAATTCTTTATTTTGCTTTGCGGGAAGATATGCAGGCATATGTCCGCCATATATACCCCAAAGATGAGAATTTTCACTTATAAGTTTTAACACTTTTGCAGCATCAATATAATCTTGAGGAGTAGCTTTTGGTGGAAGCTTTGGTATCACAAGGTTATGGCTATTACCCCAAGTTCTTGCATAGTAGAAAATCTTAGGAATAGGAGCTACACCAAAGTCTATTCCCGCAGATACAGCTGTAGGATAATACCAGTTTCCTGCAAATAATATTCCCAGTCTTCCGCTTGCAAATTGTTTAAAACCGTCAGTTCCTGGCTCATTCCATTTATACTTATGAATTGAATCTACAAGAAATCTTAATGCTTTTAATCCCTTTTCATTATTAAAAGTTGCTTTTGTATAATTCTTATCAAAAAGTTCTCCTCCTAACTGCCAATAGAATATATACCATGCTCTCATAATTTTCCTTGGTAATGCATCTTCAGCAAAATGCACAGCATAATATCCCGCTTTTTTGATAGCCTCAGCTGCTTTAATAAGTTCTGCTAAATTTTTGGGTGGATTATCTGGATTTAATCCAGCTTCTTTAAAAATCTTCTTATTGTACCACATTGCCCACATATGAGTATCCAGAGGTACACCATATTGTTTTCCATCAATATTTGCTGCTTTCCAAAGTTGAGGAATATAGTTTTTCTTATCTATCCCTACAATCTTTAACAAATCTCCTGCGGGACTTTTATCAAGAGGAGTTAGAGCATCCTTCATGGATAGTAACATGTTAGTATGGCAAATACCAAGATTTGGAGGATTTCCTGCTACAACAGCATTAAAAAGTTGAGCATAATAATTTTCCCATTGTCCCTGAGTAAGATCTATAAAATAATCTTTTTGAGTCTCATTCACAAGTTTAACAATTTTTTCCATTGCTTGAGCATCGCCACTATGGAAGAGAGTATTAAAATATATCGTCTTTCTTGCCTGTGCGATAGTAGTAAGAATTAAAAGAGAAAAGATTACTAATAAAATCAAAATCTTTTTCATAATTAACATACCTCCTTATTAAAGATAAAATTAATAAAGTAAACAATTCAAAAATTTTTCTATTTCTCACCTCCTATTTTTCTTTTAAAATTATTCTTCTACTGGACTGTCTTACTATTAACTGAGGTTTTAAAACTACAATTTCTTTTTCTTTTTTACCTTTTCCTTGTAATCTTCTTATCAAAATTTGGGCAGCATTTACTCCAATTAAATATGTGGGCTGGGAGATTGTGGTTAAGGGACATTTTAAGAGAGGTGCCAAATCAATATCGTCAAAACCTACAATTCCCAAATCTTCAGGAACATTTATATTTAACTCTGAAATAGCGAGTAAAGCTCCTATGGTCATTACATTGTTAGCAATAAAAAGGGCATCAATCTTCCCTTTTGAAAGTAGCCTTTTAGCAGCCTTGTATCCTCCATTTTGAGTATATTCACCATTTTCTATAAATTCTTCTTTAACAGAAATTCCAGCTTCTTCCAATGCCTTCTTATATCCTTCTAATCTCTCCTTCGAAGTCATTACACTTAAAGGTCCAATAATTGCTCCAATATTTCTATAACCCTGCTCAATTAAATGTTTTACCCCCTCGTAAGCCCCATAAACATTATCAATAATTACTGCGTCTAATTCTACCTCTTCGATTAATCTATCTAAAAGAACAATGGGTATATTCTTTTTTAAATAATGTAATAAATGTTTATGACTTCCGCCTGCAGGAGTAAGAATAACTCCATCTACTTTTTTGCCTTCTAAAACTCTAAAATATTCTTTCTCTTTTTCAATATTTTCATCACTATTACACAAAATAAGGCTATATTCTAAATTATTCAGAGTATCTTCTATGCCTCTCACCACTTGTGTAAAAAATGGGTTTGTTACATCCGTAACAATCACACCAATTACCTTAGTTGGAGTCTTTTTAATTTTTTTCTCTTCAAAATTATATCCAAGCTTTTTACTTATTTCTAAAATTCTTCTTTTCTTCTCCTCACTTACATGACCTGTTTCAGATAAAGCTCGAGAAACAGTCGCAGTAGAAACTCCTACTACTTTTGCTATATCTCTTATAGTAATTTTTTTCATTCTTTGAATCTCCCTCTTCCAGCGAAATTGTAATTTTTCATAGTATAAAATGTAAAATTACATATGTCAACTAAAAATGGGAGACTGTTCAAAAAAATTTTAAATAAGGGGAAATGATATATTTAGAAGGGCAATTTTAAAGAGCCAAATTAAAAGAATTCTTATAAAGTAGTCCCTTCCTCCTCTTTTTACGTTCCCAAATACACTCTCTATTACTCTAAAAGTCTCTTTCACTATTTCTTTTCCC
>JBNARO010000015.1:0-28042 GCA_049718665.1 Dictyoglomaceae bacterium
GCATATCTTTTGCATTATACATTAATTTTGAAAATTTGTCAGGAGAAAATTAAGGAGCTTTGGGTTATTTTTAACTTGGTGAGGCGGTAATTAATTTTACTAAATCATTTATATCTTCTATTTCTTCAATCTTTAAACCTGCTTTTTCTACATTCTTTATTGTTTGTCTATTAATATTTGCCCCTATAATACGTACGACTATTGGATTTAAAAGGTCCATTAAAGGACCTATAATGGGACGATCAATTCTTATATGTTCCAAAAGAATTATTCTTCCCTCAGGTTTTACTACTCTTTTTAGTTCAGAAAGACCCTTAATAGGATCTGGCACAGAACAAAATACAAAAGTAGCTATACAAGAATCAAAAAATTGTGAGGGGAAAGGCAAGTTTTGGACATCCGCTTCTACTAAAGTTACTTTTGCTTTTGTTAAACTTAGCTTCTTTTTGGCTTTTTCCAGCATTTTTGGACTTAAATCTATAGCTATAACTTCTGCCTGAGGAGGATAATAGGGTATATTTCTTCCTGTACCTACACCTACTTCGAGAATTTTAGACCCCTTAGCCATTTGAAAAATTCTACTTCTTATTTCATCACTTTTTATAAGCTTTTCCATAGGTGCTTGGAATAAATCATAAATCCAAGCAATGCGATCATATCTTCTTTTTTCAATTAAGGTTTTCTTATCCATATTTCCTATTAACCTTGACACTTATATCTTTAATTGCTATTCTTCTATAAGAGATATTCTATGTTATTAAAGGGAGGCAGTATGCGTACGAGGGAAGAAATTATTAAAAGTTTTCCTCAAAGTCAAGATTATATTTTAGACATCCTTCATGCTCTCCAAGATAATAACCCATACAATTATTTAACCCCAGAGGACATTTCTGCATGTGCCCAGTACTTGCACCTTCCTTATAGTTATGTAGAAGGGGTAGCATCATTTTATAGTATGTTTAGTCTAAAACCCAGGGGAAGATATATAATAAGATTATGCGATTCCCCTCCTTGTCACCTTATGGGCTCAGAATCCCTCTTAGAGTATCTTAAGGAGAAATTAGGGGTAGATGTTGGAGAAACTACAAAGGATCGAGTATTCACTTTAGAGCTCACCAGTTGCTTAGGGGTATGTGCTGTAGCTCCCGCTATAATGATAAATGATGAAGTATATGGAAACCTTACCCCTGAAAAAATTAACAAAATTTTAGAAGAAAAGAGGGGTGAATTATGACCATACCAAGAAGCCATGTATTAATATCTGTGGATGCTAATACTCTTCTTGCAGGGGTAAAAGCAGTAGAATCTGCACTTATAGAGGAATTAAGAAAAAGGAATTTGGACAAAGAAGTAAGTGTTATTGAGACAGGAACCTTAGGAGTAATAGGAAAAGGAGTAGTGATGGTAGTATATCCTGAGGGAGTGTTTTATGGAAATGTGAAAGTAGAAGACATTCCAGAGTTAGTAGAGGAACATTTCATTAAAGGGAGACCATTAAAAAGGTTGATTATAGAAGCTACAACTCCCGCTTTTGTCCAAAAAGAAGAAGTAGGATTAACTAAAAAACAAACAAGAATTGTGTTAAGAAATACTGGAGTTATAAATCCTGAAAGTATAGAAGAGTATATTGCTGTTGGAGGATTTTCTGCTTTAGCAAAGGCATTAACAGAGATGACTCCTGAAGATGTAATTTCTGAAGTAAAAAATTCTGGTCTTAGAGGAAGGGGAGGAGCAGGATTCCCCACAGGATTAAAATGGGAATTTACAAGAAGGTCTCCAGGAGACGAAAAATACATATTATGTAATGCTGATGAGGGAGAACCTGGAACCTTTAAAGACAGACTTATTCTTGAAGGAGATCCATATAGAATTGTAGAAGGGATGGCTCTTGCAGGATATGCTATAGGAGCAAAGGCGGGCTATATTTATATTAGAGGAGAATATAAGCTTTCCATAGAGAGAATGCAAAAGGCTATAGATACTGCAAGAAAGTATGGACTCTTAGGAGAAAATATTCTTGGGACTAATTTCAGCTTTGATATTTATATTAAAAAAGGTGCGGGAGCTTATGTATGTGGAGAAGAAACCGCTCTTATTGAATCCTTAGAAGGGAGAAGAGGAATTCCAAGATTAAAACCTCCATATCCTGTGGCAAAAGGGTTATGGGAAAAGCCCACATCAGTTAATAATGTAGAAACCCTTGCTAATATTCCTGATATTGTATTAAATGGTGCCCAGTGGTTTAGACAATTTGGGACAGAAAAATGTCCTGGGACAAAAGTTTATACTATCTTGGGAAATGTCATTAATGCGGGGTTAATAGAGGTAGAAATGGGAACAACCTTAAGGGATATAATTTTCCAATATGGTGGTGGGATTCAAGATGGAAAGAAATTTAAATGTGCATTAGTAGGAGGAGCAGCAGGAGCATTCTTAGGAGAAGAGATGTTGGATGTCAAAATGGATTTTGATAATCTAAAAGAGTACGCAGCAGTATTAGGATCTGGTGCTATATTGGTTATGAATGAATCTTCTTGCATAGTGGACATGCTAAAAAGTGTTCTTCGCTTTTTTAAGCACGAATCTTGTGGAAGATGTACTCCATGTAGAGTGGGGACAAAGAAATTAGTAGATATAATTGAAAAATTTGCCTCCTTAGAAGGGAGAGAGGAAGATTTAGAAGAGATGAGAAATATAAGTTTAGTTATGAAAGACACATCCTTTTGCCCCTTAGGACAATCGGTATATCTTCCTGTAACCTCTGCTCTTAAATATTTTAAAGATGAGTTTATTGCCCATTCTGAAGAAAAATATTGTGTCTCTGGAAGATGTAAGTCTAAAAAAATCTTAGCTAAAAGTATATAAATTAAGGGGGGACGTATGTCCCCCCAATAATGATTTTCCCTGGAAATTTTTTATTCTACCTCTATTCCTAAATATTCTTTTTACTAAAATTCCAAGTATAAAAGTTATTAAAGAAACAGATATTATAATAGAAGAACAAGAAAAAGAGCAAAAATTAAAGTTAAACCTGCCAAGGTTCCTGTAAGTTCTACTAAAGCATCACTTAATCCCAAAACAATTTCTTTTACTTCTGGGAATTTATTTAATATTTCTCTATATCCCTTTTGAGCGAGCTTTTCTCCTTTTTCCATTAATTTTAAACCAAAAGTGAAACCAAAAATTTTATAACAAAGATGTAAAACCATATTTTAAAGATATTAGGCTTTACCTCTTTATTGTGTGAATCCTTTATTCTTTTAGTGGGTTTATTTTATAAGAATTTCTTCAAAAATTCTAGATTCTTTTTTGCAGTCTCTTCTATAGGCAAGTTTGATACACATTCTAAGGATATAAATCCATCATAATTTATATCACTCAATGCCTTAAATACTTCTGAAAAATTTAAACTTCCTGTTCCTGGAATCCCTCTATTATCATCTGCGATATGAACATACCAAATTTTATCTTTATATTTAATAATCTCATCATAAATACTTTTCTCTTCTTTATTCATATGATAAGTATCTGCAAGAATACCAATATTAGGAAGTCCCAAATCTTCTATAAAATCATAAGTTTCTGAAAGCTTGTTAAGAAGAGTAGTTTCTGAAAAGTTAATAGGCTCTACCAATATTTTGACCCCTAATTTTTTTGCATATTCTCCACATTCTAATAAGCTGTCTTTCAAAATTTTTAAAGCCTTTTCTCTATCCTTAGGCTTCCCTCTTATTAATCCAATAATTACATAGGCACTTAATTCTTTTGCTAAATCTATATCTTCTTTTATTCTTTCAATAGCCTTTCTTCTTATTTCTTCATCAAAACTACTTAAAGATAAACTTTCTTCTGTAAAGGCTCTACCTGTTCCAATAGCAGATATTACCATATCTTCTTCCTTTAAAACTTTCAAAATCTCATTATAATCTAATACTTTCGGGTCTCTCACTGCTAATTCCACTCCTGAATATCCTATCTCCTTTGCAACTTTTATCCCCTCTATTAAATCTCCTTTAAAAGTTAAAGCGTTAAATATAGCATCTTTTGTAGTAATAACTATAGAAAATTTCATTTTGATACCTCCTATACTATTACTCCAGCAGCCTTTGCTATCATTCCCATAATCTCCTGTGGAGTTACATCCTCCTTTTTAAAATCTCCAACCTTAACACCTTTTTCTAAAACTACTAATCTATCTGCCACTTCATATACATGATATATGTTATGAGTAATGAAAATAACTGAAAGCCCTTTTTCCTTTACCTTCATAATATGTTCCAAAACTTTTTTTGTTTCCCCTACAGATAGAGCAGCAGTAGGTTCGTCAAGAATTAAAAGTTTTGCTCCAAAATACATAGCTCTGGCAATAGCTATAGCTTGTCTTTCTCCTCCAGAAAGGAAAAATACTGTCTCATCAGGAGATCTTACGAAGATCCCAATCTCCTTTAAATATTCATAAGTTATCCTTTTCATTTCATCTATAGATAAAAAAGCACCCTTTACTATTTCTCTTCCAAGGAAGAAATTTCTCCATATGGGAAGAAGATTAACCAATGCCAAATCTTGATAAACAGTCTCTATTCCCATTTCCCTTGCTTCCTTAGGAGAATTAAAAAATACCTTTTTCCCTTCAAAATATATCTCTCCTTCATCAGCTTTCTCATATCCTACTAATATCTTTATAAGAGTAGATTTTCCTGCCCCATTATCTCCAAGAAGTCCTACAATTTCTTTTCTTCCTACACTAAAATCAACTCCACGAAGAGCTTGTACTTTCCCAAAATTTTTCTTAATATTTTTCATTTCTACTAAGTTATTAGTCATTAAGCATCACCTTCCTGTCTATCCCGCAGTTCTCTTTCTAATTTTTGTATTTATAATTGCTGCAATAACCAAGACAATACCAATAAAGGCTCTGTACCAATATGCAGGAGCACCAGCTAACACTAATCCACTTCTCACCATACCTATCATGAAAGCTCCGAGAAAGGTTCCAATTATACTTCCATATCCCCCAGAAAGAAAGGTTCCACCTATAACCGCAGACGCAATAGCTTCCAGTTCCATTCCTTGTCCCAAAGTAGGATCAATAATCTTAAATCTTGCAAAGGTGGTAATTCCCGCAAGCCCTGCCATAAAACTACAGATTATAAAATTTACAAGTTTAACTTTATCAGTATTAATTCCTAATGCTTTCGATGCAAGCAAGTTTCCTCCTGTGGCAAAGGTCCAATTTCCAAATTTTGTTCTTTCCAGAATAAACGCAAAAATAATCGCTAAAATAATAAACCAGATACCTGAATACCTTAAACCCCCAATACATATCCCCCCAAAATATCTTAAAAAGGGAATCTCCTCTTGAAGCATTATGGGAAATCCTCCAGTTATCGCTAAAAGAATTCCCCTCAAAAACATCATACTTCCAAGAGTTGTTATAAAAGATGGAATCCCTGTTTTTAAAGTAGTAATACCATTTAAATATCCAATAAATGCTCCCAAGAAAATTCCAAAAATAAATCCTAAAAAGGGGTTAATTTTATTATTTATTGATAAAGCTAAGACCATTGGAACTACTGCAAAGGTGGAACCTACTGATAAATCAAATTCTCCAGAGATCATTAACATAGTAATTCCTATAGCAACAATTCCTAATTCTGCTGCCATGGTAAAAGTAGATAATAAATTTTCCCAGCTTATAAATTCCGATGATAAGATGGAAAAGACTATGAAAATTACAACAAAACCAATTATTGCCCCCATTTCTTTTATTTTGAAAATCTTACCCAATTCCTTAAAAAACCCTATACTCTTTACCTCCATCATAAAAGACCCTCCTTAAAAATAAGGGGGTTCCTTTTGGAACCCCCCAAGAGCTGAATTAATAAACCAATTATCTGTATCCTTTCTTCACAGTTTCTTCTACTTTATCTACATTTCTTTTATCTACTACTAGTGGACCAGTTAGAACCTTCTCTTGTGGAATTAACCCATAATCTAAATAGAGTTTAAGGAATAGTATTGGTAGATATCCTTGTAGATATTGTTGTTGATCAATAGTAAATACTACAACTCCTCTCTTTATCGCATCAGTTATCTTCGTTGTCAAATCAATAGCACCAATCTTAACCTTTCCTACTAATTTTTCTTCTTCCACCAATTGAATAGCAGGGTGAGCGCCTAAGGGTCCCAGAGTGAATATAGCATCAGTATCAGGATACTTTTGAAGATATGCCTTTAATGTGGTTAGAGCCTTTGTGGGATCCGTTCCAATATCTAATTTCTCTACAGGAATTTTCTTTTCTCCTAATACATCACTTATACCTTTTGCTCTCGCTTCTAATCCTGCATGCCCTGGTTCATGAATTGCTATTACCGCTCTTTTAGGGGTAAATTCTTGTAGCATTCTTCTTGCTGCATATACACCAGCTAAATACTCATCCATTCCTACATAGCAAAGATATGGAATTGCCTTCTCTGGTGGTCTGTCATCAGGAACATTTATAGCTATAACAGGAATTCCCATCTTTATTGCTCTTCTTAATGGCTCATCTAATGCTATAGGATTGGTAATTGTAACTACTAAACCATCAGGTTTCTTTGCTATAGCACTTTCTAAAAGGTCAATAAATTCTTTGATACTAAATTTCTCTGGTCCAAGATAATATGCTGTTACTCCAAATTTTGCTGCCGCATCTTTCACTCCCTTCATTACTACCCCCCAGAAGGGATCTGCAGGTCCACCATGGGATACTACATAAATTTTATAACGTTTAGCTTGGGAATAAGCGGGAAAAACTAATAGGGATATTAAGATAATTAAGATTAGGAGAGGAAGAAATCTTCTCATATTGCTATACCTCCCTTTTTATTTTATCCAAAGGGGGATTTTTCCCCTTTGGATAAAGCGTAGTTTTGTAACCGATACCAATTTTAAAATAATATTAAGGAAAAGTCAAGGGGGATTTTTCTTCCCTTTTATCTCTAATTATGGCATTCCCAAGGTATAAATGTGCTTTCCACCATTTAGTGGCCCTTTAAGATATTCTTCTACCTCTTTGGGATCTCTTTGAGTAAGAAGTTCTGTGGGAGGTAGTTTTCCAGGTGGATATGCAGTCATTATGTCATTTATGAGTCTTTCCATGTAATCTAAGAGTGCTTCCACTCCTTCTCTTGCCTTTTCCGCATCTGCTAATGTTGCCTTTCCCACAACCCCTTCTGGGTATGCAGAAACTTCGATAGGACCACATCCCACATGTCCATACCATGCAATGGGTCTTCTTAGCAAATTTCCTGCTTTATCTACATGCCCTTCAGGTAAGAAACCAAAGGGCTTTGTATCTACTGCAGATTCCATTTTTATCATCTCTGGGAAAAGGCAAAGAGACCAAGAAGTTTCTACTTCATCTGCATGTATGAAATAAGTTTCATAAGGACCACCCTCGTCTTTAGTTTTGAAATGATCAGGAATTGCATGATACCAGTTTAGGTTAATTATTATTGCGGGAAGTTGGTACTGCTTTGCCCATTGATGAATAGCAGTAGGTATTACATACTCCTGTCCATGCCCATTAAGAAGAATCATTTTTCTAAATCCAGTATTCCAGAAACCTGCAATCACTGCTTTTAAATAACCTATAAAATATTCCTCTGGAACAGGAATTGTTCCAGGCATTCCAACATGATGATATGGATGAGAACCATACCATATAGGTTGAGCTATAGTGCATCCAGTCCTTTGCGCTACTAATTCTGCCATTCGGGTTACTAAAAAAGTATCTTCTCCTGTACATGCATGGGGTCCATGATTTTCAGTGCTACCTACAGGAATAATTATTAGATCACATTTTTTTAATCTTTCTTGAATCTCCTTCATAGTCATATTTTGGAAGTATAAACCCGAAGGTTTATCCATATGACCCTCACCAGGTGGAATCTTCCATTTTCCTGCCATCTTCTTCTACCTCCTTATATTTTTATAGTAATTTTTCCATCTTCTCGGCGAGTTGCTTTTTCCATAGCCTTTAAGGCGTCATCTAAGGAAAATCTTGATGTAATTATCTTTGTCATATCAATCCTTCCAGAAGCCATAAGATTAATAACATTCTGGAAAGTTCCATATCCAGAATGCCCTTGAGCTCCAAATATCTGACTGGCATGAGTCTGAAAATGTTCTAAATAAATTGGAACTTTCTCTGCTGCCCTTCCAATTTGAACAATTTTTCCATCTATAGCAAGAGATTTTTCCATTTCAGGAATAGTTTTAGAAGGTGCTCCTGCGGATTCCACATGCATACTTACCCCAAAACCTTTTGTCTCTTCCATAATAACTTCAGAAGGAACTACTTCTCTGGGATCATAAACAAAATCTGCTCCTACTTCTTTTGCTAATTTTCTCCGAGTTTCTGACACTTCAAAGACAAAAACTTTACTTGCTCCTCCTGCCTTTGCTAAAGCAATACTTGCTAAACCAATAGGACCCGCTCCAAAAACCGCTACGTAGGAACCAGGCTTAAATCCACCAGCTCTTACAAACATACCATTGTAGGCAACAGAAGTAGGTTCTACTAAGGATCCTGCTTCAAATGCCTTATCTTTATTTCCATATCTTTCTGCAATTTCATCTATTTTCCAACAATATTTTGCTCCAATAACTATATATTCAGCTATGGCACCATTTATAGTAAATCCAATTTCTTCTAAATTTTTACATTGATTGGGATACCCATTCCTACAAGGAATACATTCCCCACACCATATCATTTCCTCTGCAGTAACCATATCTCCCACTTTAAGGTCTTTTACTTCTTTTCCAACTTCTACAATCTCCCCAGAAAACTCATGTCCAATAACTACAGGAAATTTTGTAAGTCCTGGATACAAAATATATCCGTCTTTGTCGGTTTCATAAAAATGAACATCAGATCCACATATTCCACATGCTTTTACTTTTATAATTACATCCTTAGGACCTGGTGTTGGATCAGGAATCTCTTTTAGTTCTAACTTTGGATGTCTCCATATGCTGTTTCCTGTTATAGCTTTTCCTGTAGTTTTTTCAAACTCTGAAACCACATATCCAGGTTTTGGCTCCCATTCTGCAGAAAGAACTAATGCCTTCATCCCATAAACCTCCCATCTTTATATTCTTTTTTGATTTAAGTTTATCACAAAAGAATATATAAATGCAACCGATACCAAAAATTATAAAAATAAATTACAAAGTTTTTTAGCAAACTCAAGACTATTTTTATATTCATCTCTATGCCTTGACTCCAATTCTAAGGTTATATACGTAAAATTAGGTCTTATAATAGAAAAAATCTTCCCAAAGGGAATATTTCCCCACCCTAAAGGAAGATGTAAGTCTCCCCATCCATAAATAATTCTATACATGTAAGGAATATTTTCTTTTATGTCATTTACAGTCCCAAAATTATCGTGAAGATGGATATTATTTATAAATTTTTCTGCTCTTTTTATAGCAGATAAAAAATCATAATTTATTATATATTTACTTGCAATATATCCATGTCCAATATCAAGAGTAATTCCCACATTGGGTTTGTCTATTTTTTCTATTTGATCGACCAAATCATAAATATTAATCCCGTAGCAGAATATTTTGCCTTGAATAATATTAAGATCTATATTTGAATTCTCAACACTAAGCAGTATTCCATAATCTCTTGCAATATCAGCAAAATAAGCTAAACTTTCTCTCTCCTTTGCTTTTAATTTCTCAAATAATTCTTTATTCTTTGCAACCTCACTCGTTACCCATCCAGAATGATAAACTACTAAATTTGCCCCTATTTCTTTTGAAAATTCTAAGACTTGAAAAAATACCTCTTTATGCAATTCTTCTCTTTCCTCATCCATGAAATTTAAAAGGTCAGGAGCATGAACATTATATTTTAATTTATATCTTCCCATTATTTCCTTAATTTTTTCCAATCTCTTATAATTTAATTTCCTACCACAAATTACATCCAATCCATGGGGTGGAATTTCCATATAATCAAATCCAACTTCTTGTGCTAATTTTAAATCTTCCTCAAAAATTTTGAGATCTCCCCGCCACCATGAAGGATGACCATTTATTCCTATTCCTCTTATTTTCATTTCTTAGCCTCTTCTTTTATTTTTTTAATCCAATAATTAACCCTCTGAGGAATTTCTTTAAAAAGCTCCTCCCAAGGAATATAAAGATCTTTTTCTGCAAAGAATTCTTTTGTAAAATTAAAAGTAGGAGTAAAAGAAAATTTTTTAAGATAATTTTCTACAAGTTTATCATCTTCAGGGGTTTTATTAATTAACCCTTGAAACATATCCTTTATAAGAATCCCGCCACTTCCTGCTTTATCTTTACATGGATTAAACCAAGAAGGGGAAGGAGCAAAGGCATGCTTTCCTGGTTGAGAATATAATATTGGATGTGTTCCTCTTATCTCTACTTCTCTCATCTCATTATAATCACCATGCCAACTTGCCTCAACCTTTGTTATCTTATTATCTTTTACATACACCCAAATATGCTCCAATTCATATAAATGCTGAATATCAAAATCCCAATATATAGCGTACTCTATTGCAATCTCGTTTTTTGATAGTTTTATTTCTCTTGGAAAAGATAAACTTTTACCAGAATTTCTAAAAATTGTGTATCCTATTTTTACAGGAAGAAATGGTTCATTCTCGTCAAATTTTATAATAGGTGCATAATTTAATACTAAATCTAATTTCTCGTCCCCAAATATCCTCATAAAAATCTCCTTTCTAAATTTTAATCCTATTTCCATCTTTATTGAAGAAATGACAATAATTTACATCAAACTTAATCCAAACTTTATCTCCTGAAGAAAACTTCACATTTTGTGGTACTATACTCTTTAACAAAACCTTTCCTACTTGAATATTAAGAAGAATTTCTCTTCCTAAGGGTTCTGTTACATATACAATCCCTGGAATTAAATTATTAGATGGTTGTAAAGATATTTCTACATGCTCAGGTCTTATACCTAAGAATATATTCTCCTCCTTTAATCTGCTAAATATTTCCTCAGGAAATCGTAATTTAAAGGATTCCTCAACTACTACATAATATCCTTCATCATCCTTCCCTATTTTTGAATTAAATATATTCATAGGAGGACTTCCAATGAATCCTGCAGTAAATAAATTTATAGGCTGATTATAAAGCTCATCAGGAGTCCCTAATTGCTGAATTTTCCCATTCTGCATTAGAGCGATTCTATCTCCCATAGTCATTGCTTCTACTTGATCATGAGTTACAAGAATAGTAGTGATCCCGAGTTCTTTCTGTAAATGTTTAATCTCTGTTCTCATAATAAGCCTCAATTTTGCATCAAGGTTTGAGAGAGGCTCATCTAATAATAAAATGCTTGGTCCCTTCACCAAAGCTCTTGCCAAAGCAACTCTCTGCTGTTGTCCGCCTGAAAGCTGTCCTGGTCTTCTCTCTAACAATTCTTCATCTAACTGAACAAATTTTACTATTTCTCTTACCGCCTTTTCTATTTCACTTCGTGATTTTTTCATTAAAGTTAAGGGAAAGGCAATATTTTCAAAAACATTCATATGAGGATATAATGCATAACTTTGAAAAACCATTCCAATTCCTCTATCCTTTGGAGAAAGATTATTTACTATTTTATCCCCAAAATATATATTTCCACTTGTAGGTTTATAAAGACCCGCTATAAGTAAAAGAGTTGTAGTTTTTCCACATCCTGAAGGTCCTAAAAGAACTAAAAATTCTCCCTCTTTTATCTCTAAATTTAATGAATCTACCGCTTTTACTTTTCCAAAATGTTTTGAAAGATTTTCTAAAAGAATCCTCATCCTTTAGTACCCCCTGTATAAATGTTGAGAAGATATTTTTGGGCAAAGATATAAAGGAGAATTATAGGAATCATGTAATAAAGACCTACCGCAGTAACTAATCCATAATCTACAAATCTAACATCTGCTGTTAAACTTCTTAAATATACCGATAATGTTTGACTTGTCTTTGAAGGAATAAATATGTATGGGAACAGGAAATCCCCCCAACCAGATAAAAAGGTAAATACAGAAAGAGCTAAAATTCCTGGACGAACCAAAGGAAGCATTATTTTATACCAAGTTTTTAACCGTGAACATCCATCCACTAAGGATGCCATTTCTACATCCCAAGAGATGCTATCAAAAAATCCCTTCATTATCCATATACCAAAGGGAAGCTGTAAGGCTACTCTAACTAAAATTACTCCCAGTAGACGGTCATATAATCCAAGAACTAAAAGAACTACAAATATTCCTACTAAAAGAGTTACACTGGGAAAAGAATGAAGAATAATAGTAAGAGCTAAAAGCGACCTTCTTCCCCTAAAGTTAAGTCTTGATATGGCATATCCTGCAGTGGTACAAATAAATATGGTGAATACTGTTATCCCTAAGGAATATACTAAGGTATTAAAAGTATAAACCCAAATGTTGGGATTTTCTTCTCCTCTTTGCCAAAAAAAGGTAGGTTTTTCCAACAAAAATTTCCAATTACTTAAAGTCCAACCATAAGGCTTTAAACCTTCCATTCTAACTGCAAAGGAAGACATTATTAACCAGCCATAGAGAAGAACTATTGGTAAACTTATAAGAATCAAAATGATAATTGGTATAGGGCCTTTAAAACCATAGTTTTCCATGCTTTTTACACCTCTACTTTTGGTTCTGATACTAAGGCTCTAAAGTTAAATACCTTTAGATAAATAATTGAAAATATAATACCTAAGATTACTAAAAATACTGATAAAGCAGCACCAAATCCAAAAATGGTATTTCCATAATAATTAGATAGAGCATTATGGTAAGCATATAATGCCCAAACTTCTGTGGTATAAAATCCTGGTCCTCCATCAGTAGTAAGAAGAATATACTCAAAAGACGTAAGTAAAGAGAGAGTCTGATAAGTTGTCACGAAAAGTATAGGCCAACGAATCATAGGAAGAATTACTTTTCTTATAGTTTGAAAAGTAGATGCTCCATCTACCTGAGCAGCCATTATATAATCAGGAGGAATATTTTTAATAGCAGAGGTAAAAATAAGCATTCCAAAAGATGCTCCTACAAAACCATTAATTAATATTATAAAAACCCATGGGGTACTCATAAGCCAATTTCTTGAGGAGATTCCAAAGGGAGAAAGGAATTGATTAAGAACGCCATAAGGGGCTTCTGCAGTAAACCATGTCCAAAGAGTAGCATACACCACTGATGGCGTAATTCTTGGAAGGAGCCATAAAGTTCTTACAAATTTTCCCGCATTTTCAGAGATATGGGTACTAAAAATTGCTAAAAAAAGAGCGGTTCCTACATTAAATAAAGAAAGAGTTGTGAATACATAAAACAAAGTATTTTTAAGAATTTTTAATGTCCATTGGCTTTTTAAAATTTGTATATAATTCTTTAACCCGATAACTTTAAAACCTGTAAGCCCTGTAGCGGTACTCATATTTGTAAAGCTCATAAGGAAAGTTAAAAATACTGGAACAAAGAAAAAGACGATTATAAGAATTATTGCGGGAGCTAAAAAGAAAAGAAGATTCCAATTTATTTTTTTAGGACGGGGATTTCCCCCGTCCTTTATTTTGAGCATCATTTTATTATCACCCTATCTCCTAAAGCATTTTCTAAATCCTTCACTACAATATCCACTGCGGATTCTGGTGTTACATCTCCATTTGCTACCGCAGAAAGCCCTTTAAACACTATCTCATCATATGTTCCAAAATCAGGACTATTAGGAATAAAAGTTGTAAATTTTAACATGTATTCTACTTCACGGAGGAATTTATTCTTATAATATGAAGATTGCTTCCAAGTAGATGTTAATACAGGAAGATGAGCACTTGTTACCGCATGTCTTGCATCAAATACAGGATTTACAGCTAAAGCAATAAGTCTAAAAGCAAGCTCTGGATATTTTGAATTCTTTGTTACCATATATGCTAAGGGATGGGTTAAAGTAACGCCTGGTTTCCCTTTTTCTGCAGGTGGTACTAACGCATAACCTACATTCTTTTCCATATCCTCAGGGTCTGCTTTGTAAACCTGCTGCCATTCTGCCCAATGCCATATACCTCCTTGCCAGAATAAAACTTTACCCGCTACAACACTTTCATGCCAGATTCTCCATTCCATACCAATGAACTTTTCCTGAGTTGTTTTGTATTTGAAGATTGTATCTGCAAAAAATTGATAATATTTTCTTAAAGCATCTTTTACTAAGATTAATTTTCCAGTCTTTGGATCTTGCATCTCTCCCCCAAAATTATAATAATAAATGTAGAAGTCATTTCCTTTTCTTGGTCTTGGCCAGAATCCATATCCCTTTGCAATTATTCCCTTATCTTGTGCAGTCTTTGCTACTTCAAGCATATCATATATAGTAAATTCACCCTTTTGTATCTTCTTTGGGAGATCATTTATCTGTCTTTCTGTCCATCCTAATTTCTTTAAAAGATCTTTTCTATAATATAAAGGTCTTGCTTCAGAGTCCTGGGGAATAGCCCAAGTTTTCTCCTTATATTGAACACTTTTCCATAATGTTGGGATGATATTTTTGAGATCAGTAGTATCTTTATATTTCTTTATCAAGTCATCTAAAGGAATAATATATCCTGCGTCTCCCCAAGGTGCTACATCTTCATGACCACTAAGGATTATATCTGGTGCCTTTCCTGCTGATGCAGATAAAATGAATTTTTGTTTATAATCAGCCCAAGTTCCAGTATCAAAGGTTGCCTCTACCTTTACTCTAATATTAGAACCTTCTTTTTCTAAAAGGGCATTTAATTTTCTTGCCGCATCTACAAGATTATCTCTCCTATAGTAAGAAGGTCTATCTGGTCCTATAGTCCACGCAGTAATTGTTATGGTTTGAATATTTTCCTTTGCTATACTAAGGGAAAGACTCAAAAGTAAAAGAAAGGAAATAATTAATAAAACTAACTTTTTGCTCATCTTTTTCACCTTCTTATTAAAAAGTATAAAACTTTTTTCATCTTTTGTAAACCCTTCCCAAAAATTTTTCTTTTTAAAGGAAAAATTTATGAAACTTTTCCCAGAAATAAGTCTTATCTTAAAAATTGACGGTAATTTTTAAGATGTTATAATCTTTTCATAAGAAAGATTCTGAGGAGAAAAAATGAAACCAATAAATATAAAGAAAATGAGAGAAGCAAATATATCTTTGGTTCTAAATACTATTAGAACCAGGGGTCCTATTTCCCGGTATGATATCTCAAAAATTACAAATCTTAGCCCTTCTGCGGTATCAAGTATAGTAGAAATACTATTAAATTCTGGGATTATTAAAGAAACTCCTGCAAAGAAAACAAAAATTGGAAGAAGGCCCCTAGAGCTTTCTATAAGTGATGCAAATATGTATTCTATGGGTGTTGAAATAGAAAATGATAGAGTCTTAGGAATAGTCATGAATCTTAAAGGCGAAATTTTGAAAAAAGAGACGGTCTTTTTAGATTCTAATTTAGAATATGAAAACGTATTAAATAAAGTTGTAGAAATTTATAAAAAACTTAGGGAAGATTTATCTTCAAAAGAATTAATGGGATTAGGTATAGCTATACCAGGATCTATAGATAGAAAAAATGGAGTATGCATCTTTGCTCCTAATTTTTACTGGAGAAATGTTCCTGTTAAATCCTTTCTTACAAAATATATAAATGATACGGAGATTTTTATCGAACATAATATAAAAGCAGTTACCCTTGGAGAGCTTTGGTTTGGAGCAGGAATAGGAAAAGAAAATCTCATATGCGTAAGAGTAGGAAGTGGGGTAAGCGCTGGATTTGTAGTTAATGGAAATCTATATAGAGGTTATAGTGATAGAGCAGGAGAACTGGGACACACTGTGATAGAAAGAAATGGGAAAAAATGTAGATGTGGGAACTATGGATGCTTGGAGACTTATGTTTCTACCCAAGTTTTAATAGATAGGGTACTCGATGGTATTAAAAATGGAGCATATACTCAAGTATCCCTTAAATCAAAAAATAGGGAAGAGTTATTAAATGAAATAATACAAGCAGGTAAAAGTGGAGATAGATTTGTTCTAAATATTTTTGAGGAGATGGGGGAATATTTAGGAATTGGTATCGCAAATCTTGTTAATTTATTTAATCCTGAATTAATCATTATTGCAGGAGAACTTTCAAAAGCAGAGGATCTTCTTTTAAATCCTGTAAGACATACATTAAAACTTCATGCATTTCCTCCTATCCCTGAAGTTATAGTTTCAAAATTAGGAACATATACTTGCGTAGTTGGAGCTGCAACCTATGTTATAGAAAATAAATTTTCTCAGATATTTTCTTACTAATCTTCCTTAGGAGGAGCACACGTTCTTCTTACTACCAATTTTGGTGGAAGAACAATTTGAGAAAGATTTTTATCTTCCTTTTGTAACTTTTCTAAAAGAATTTTTCCCGCTAAAGCTCCTTGATCATATATAGATTGGGAAACAGTAGTGAGTTGAATAGTCCTGAAAGAACTTAAGGGAATATCATCAAACCCAATAATTGATAATTCCTCAGGAACTTTTACTCCTAATTCCATACACGCCTCTAAAAGACCAATAGCAGACATATCATTGGCACAAAAAACTGCAGAAGGTTTATTTTTCATCATTAAAAGTTTTGTTCCAATGGAGTACGCAGTATCTAAGGTAAAATCCCCTTTAAATATATACTTCTTGTCTAATTCAATCCCTTTCTCCTCTAATGCTCTTTTATATCCCTCAAATCTTCTCATATTTGGCCATGTATCCCAAGGTCCAGAAAGATAAGCTATTTTTCTATGTCCTAAGGAAATAAGATAGCTTACTGCCATATATCCACCCAACTCATTATCAACAATTACATAATTAAATCCCTCTGCAGATTCAGGTAATCTTCCCACCAGTAGCACAGGAATCCCACTTTTTTTCGCTTCATTTAATCCATCATCTTTCAATTTTATAGATGCAAAAATTATTCCATCCACATTTCTTTGAATTAGAGACTTTACATGCTTTATTTCTTCGTCTACCCTTCCATCAGTATTACAGAGGAAAAGACTATATCCATATGTTCTACACATATCTCCAATTCCTCTTACTAAAACCGCATGGAAAGGATTTGTAATATCAGAAACAATAACACCAATAGCACCAATTTTTTTACCTATAAGCCCCCTCGCAAAAACATTGGGAGAATAATCGTATTTTTTCATTACTTCTAAAATCTTTTTCCTTGTACTCTCCTTTACATTAGGAGAGTTATTTAAAACTCTTGAAACAGTACTCTTTGATACATTACATTCTTTTGCAATATCTTCTATTGTTATTCTCTTTTTCATTTTCCCTCCTGGTATCGGTTGCATCTGGGATTTGCTTTAAGTATACTACAAATTCTAAAAATTTTAGAAGGCTTATCTTTCACATAAATTCTTTTTTTATTCTTCTTAATATATAGATGAGTCCCGCTATGGTTATTCCCATTATTACTAGGTTTAAATAGAACTCAAAAGGATATCTTCCTTGGAAGAGATAATAGATTAAGACCAAAATCTCCAATATTAATCCCCAAAATAATATGACTAATATTGGTCTATATATATCCATGGTTTTTATTTTAGCATACCCATCTAAAAATTTCTATATAGAAAATGGCATCTTTCTTGACTTCTTTAATTTTTCTTTTATAATTTATAGAACGACGTTCGTTCAAAAAATGAGAATGAGTAAAGAGCCTAATATAAGAAGACAAGAATTAATTGAGACTGCTCTTAGACTTTTTCTTACTAAGGGGTATGAAAAAACCTCTGTAAGAGATATATTAAAAGAGGTAAAAGGATCTCCTGGTATGTTTTATTATTACTTCTCTTCTAAGGAGGAGATCTTTGAGTCCGCTATCCACTATTATGTAGAAAACTATATAAAAGAGCTCTCTCAAATATTTAAAGATGATAGTCTTTCTTTACAAGAAAAGTACAATAAAATTGTTAGTGCGGTAATTAAAGTTTTTGAAGATTTAAAATCTCTTTCAGATGTATACTACAGTCCCCAATATTTCCCTTTAAGAGTGAAGATATCTTTTAAAATCCTTGATGGGCTTACTGTTCCTTTTTCTGAATTGCTTGAAAAAATTAAAAAGAATAAGGATATAAACTCCAAAAAGATATCAACTTTTATACTTTATGGAGTCTACGGACTTTTACACCAAGATGTGGAGAATAAAAAAAGACCAGAAAATATCCAGGAAATTATGAAGTTTATAGTAGAACTAACAAGGAAAATATTGGGCATACCTTTAAATCCTTAAAGGAGGTGGAAAATATGAAAAGACTATACATGATAGCCTTTAAACACTCAGAGATAGTATTGATCCTTTCTCTGGTCTTATTTATTATATCCATTTACTTTACTTTAAACCTAAAAGTGAACTATGATTTATATTCTCTTCTTCCCCAGGAATTATTCTCAGTAAAAGCCTTAAATACCTTAAGAAATACTTTTAAGTTGGGTGATGAAGGTTATATTCTTCTTCCCTTTCAGGATTCACAAGAGGTAGATAAATTAAAAGATGTAATTTTAAAAATAAAGGGAGTTTCAAAAGTTTCCTGGATTTCCAATTTTCAAAACATATTTTTGCCAGAATATTTTTGGGATGAAAACGTAAAGGAAAAGTTTATAAAAGATGGTTATACTTTTTTAAAAGTAGATTTTGTAGAATCATCTCAAAGCCCCACTACTAAAAAAGCTGTAAAGGAAATTAAAAAATTGCTCCCTAAGGGGAGTTATTTCACAGGAAATACAGTAATAGCTCAAGATTTAAGTGATATTACCCAAAGGGAGACGGTTCGATATCTTTTAATAGGAAGTATTTTTGTTATAATTTTTCTTTTTTTCTTATTTCCTTCCATGTATGTTCCCCTTCTTGTTTATTACAATATCTTTCTTGCTATTATGATGAATACCGCAATATCTACTCTTACCAATCAGGAATTAAGTTTTTTATCTCGAATGATTGTAGGGATACTTCAGATGGGAGTTACTATGGATTATGCCATATTCTTATATCACAGGTATGAGGAGGAGATAAAGAATAAAAGCAAGGAAGAAGCAGGATGGACCGCAGTAAGAGCTACTGCAAAAAGTATTATAGCAAGTGCGGGAACAACCATTGCGGGATTTTTAGCTATGACCCAAATGAAGTTCGGACTTGGTAAAGATATGGGATTTATTTTGGCAAGAGGAGTGTTTATTTCCTTTATTTTATCTTTGACCCTTCTCCCTGTGCTTTTATACCATTTCCATCATAAGTGGGCAAATTCAAAAAGGTGGGTTCTAAGAATTTCAGGAGAAAGATTGTTTAATTTTGTCATTAAATGGAGACCTGTTATATTCATCATATTTCTAATAGGTACTATAGCTCTTTTTGCTATTCCTCAATTTCCAATGGATTATAAACTTCTTAGAGGACTTCCTGAAAATATTCCATCTATAATAGGGCAAAGAAAATTTGAGGATATTTTTGAGAAAAAATCTACTATTTTTATAGTTGGAGAAGAGACTTCTGAAAACTGGAGAAAAATAATTAAAATTTTGAAGCAAGAGCCTCAAGTGACTAATGTAATGGGTTATTATGATATGGTAGATCCCCTTTTACCAGATTATATGGTTCCAGAGAGTGTAAAAGAAAGTTTCTTTAAAAATGGACTTTCCTATGTATCAACAGATGTAAATTTAGAATATGCCACCTTAGAATCTTATAAGTTTATTGAGAAGTTAAGAAGCGAAATAGAAAATAAGTATAATGTAAAAATTACAGGAATACCTGTCTTAAACTATGATCTAAAAAAGTTAACTGCGGAAGATTTAAATAGGGTAAACTTAATATCTATAATAGCAATCTTTTTAGTAATAGCCCTGTCTTTTCTCTCAATTCCTATTCCTCTTCTTCTTGTACTTGTAATAGAGATAGCTATTACTACAAATCTTTTTATAGATTATCTGACCTATGGATTTATCTTTTTTTCTTCTAATCTATTTATTGGCGCTATTCAGCTTGGAGCAACTATTGATTATGCAGTACTTTTGACTTCAAGATATTTAGAAGCAAAGCGTAAAAATCTTGATAAAATATCTTCTGCCCATTTTGCCTTTGAGGGTATAAATAGTATCATTACCAGTGCGGGTACTATGTTTTTTATTTCTCTTCCCTTAGGGATTTTCTCAGATATTTTTATGGCTAAAAACTTAGCTATGCTTGTAAGTAGAGGAGCTTTAGTAAGTGTACTTTTTGTGACACTTTTAGTTATTCCACTTCTTGTTACTTTTGATTCTGTTCTTGAGAAATTAGGATTTATTAAAAAGGAGGGAAAAGAATGAGAAAAGGAGTTATTCTTTTAATTCTGATAGGGCTTATTTTTAGCATAACTTTTGGAAGTCCTATAAAGATTAAAAATGATGAAACTATTTATGTACTTCTTGATCAAAATGGAAAGGTGCAGAGGGTAGATCTTGTCAACTGGATTGAGATAGAAGGGAAAGGAAGTTTTCATATATCAAAGGATGGAAAATATTTAAAGAATATCAAGTTATATACAGAAGATGTGAAAATGACCCGTAATAGGACAAGGGTAAATATATATGGGAATTCTTCTGACTATAAGAATATATATCTTACTGCTTTTGTGAACAGAAAACCTCCCTTGGAGTTTAAGATTACTTACAAATATAATGGAAAGATATCTCAACCCAAAGATTTTATAGGAAAATCTGGTGACTTGGATATAGAAATTTATATGAAACCTACTGAGGATTTACCTTTTAGGGTAGTTATGTCCACTGAATTTTCTTCTGATGATTTTGTTTTGAGAAATCCTAATGATTTTATGGTAATGGTACTGGGAAAAACTGTAAGGCTTACAGGTTTTACCTATCCTATTCCTGATGGGAAAATAGTTCTTTCTTTGAGAAGCAAAAAATTAAAAGTGCCTGCCTTTACATTTACCGCTCTTCCATCTATTCCCCCTATAGATCTATCTATGAAAGATCAACTTAAATCTTTTTATAGTGGTATGGAAGGATTTCTTTTATTAAATCAAGCTCATCAAAAGATATTAAAGGGTATACTGGAAGGCATAGAGAAAAACACTCCTACAATTCCTCAAGAATTTTTAACTTTACCTTTTACTCTTATAACACATCAGAATAAGGCATATGCTATATCTAATAATCTAAAAAATTATCCTAAGAACTTTTCAAAATTATATGATTTCATAAAAGAAAAGGCTGAAAAAAATCAGGATGAAGATTGGAAAAAAGCATTAACTCTTGCAGAAGATGTTAAAAATGAGATAGAATTAAACAATATGTCCGATGATGTAAAAAATATAGGAGATTTCATGAGAAATTTAGCTTTCCAAAGCACAAAAGCTATAGATATGATAAGTGCTTCTCTTCAAGGTGTACAGAATATAGAAGAATTATTAAATAAAATGCTCTATGGAGGAGAGATGGAGGGAAAGAAAATTCCAGGACTTGTAGAGGTGGAAAAGGATCTTAAGAATACAGTAAAAAAGTTAAAGGAAAATATAGATAAAATGAAAAAGGGGCAGGAAAAGTTAAATTACTGGAGTAAAAAGCTTGAAAACTACAATTTTGCAGGAAGTATTCCCAATGCAAACTCCGTAGTAAGATTCTATTTCAGATTGAAAGAAGTAAAGTAATTTAGGTGAGGTTATGAAAAAAATATCTATTCTCCTAATTATTCTTTTCTCAATTTTCTCCATTTTATATGCTAAAGAATATTATTTTCGAGAAGCAAAAGTTTATTACCATATAAAATCCGATGGTGAAATTGACGTTATTAATGATCTAACTTATGTATTTTCTGGTTCTTTTTCAAGAGCATGGCTCACCATCCCAAAAGGAAAGTATAAAATAAAAGATGTTTCAGTAAGTGAGATTCTTAATGAAAAAGAAGTTCCGAATACTTTTGATTTTGCTCAAAGTGATAGTCAGTATAAAATCACATGGTTTTATAGGGCAAAAGATACAGAAAAGACTTTTAGGATTCGTTATAGATTAATAAATGCTCTTAAAGTTTATAATGATATAGCAGAATTTTATTGGAAAGTATGGGGAGGAGAATGGGATTTAGGACTTCCCACTTTATGGGCAGAAGTAGATATTCCATTAGAAATTAAAAAAGAAGAAGTAAATTATTGGCTCCATCCCAAAATAGAAGGTAGAATAGGTATAAAAAAAGATTACAAAGGGATAATTGCATACGTGGGAAATATACCTTCCCATCAGTGGGTAGAAGTAAGAATAATATTCCCAAGAAGCTATTTAACAAATCTTGATCCCTCTAAAGTTCAGCTAATCTCACAAAATGGTAGAGAAAAAATTATCAAAGAAGAAGAAAATTGGAGAAAACAAGAAGGAGCAAGATTGGAGATTATCAATCTTCTTAAAAAGATTTTTATTTTTATTTATGCTATCTTAATATTTTTAGGCATATATTTCCCCTTTAGGGTATATCTTAAATATGGTAGAGAACCTAAGGTAGAATATTATAGAGAATATGAACAAGAGCCACCCGCAGATATACCACCCGCATGGGTAGAGATGTTAATAAACCAATCAAGTATGACTACTCCTAATTCAATTGTTGCTTCTACTTTAGAACTTGCAAGAAGTGGTTATATAAAAATTCAAGAGGAAATAAAGAAAGGATTTTTAGGAAGAGAGCATAAGGAGTATAAAATTGTCCTTACTGATAAAGAGGAAGAAAAATTAAGTAATGATTTAAAAGAACTATTATCTCTTTTTAAGGAATTTGCTGGCTCAGATGGAGAATTTTACATCTCTTCAATGAGAAACAAAAATCTAACAGGTTTTAAAAATAATTTTGATAGAATTGTAAAAGAATATGTTTATGACAAAAGGAAATGGATAACAGAAGAAGGAAAATGGGATCTATATAAATTGATGTTAGTCTGGTTTTTAATAGGTTTTCTATATTTTATATTGATGATGGTTATTCCAATACTTAAAAAAGAATTATCAGTTTATAGTATAGTTTTCTTTGGCATTTTAGCCTTCAATATTGCAATTTCCGCCTTATTTCTACACCCTACAAAAAGATATTCAGAAGAAGGAAAACTTCTTGCCTTAAGATGGAAAGCTTTTAAAAGATATCTTCAGGATTTCTCCCTTATTTCCCAATATCCACCTTCCTCCTTAGTTTTATGGGAAAAATATTTAGTATATGGAACTGTTTTAGGTGTTGCTAAGGAAGTGTTAAAAGCTATGGAAATGCTAAATGTGCCTATTGATCAGATGAGCTGGTATACACCTGCCTACGCTGGTTCTATGTATAGTTTAACTAATTCTATTCAAAGTTTTAGTTCTTCCTTAGAATCTTTTAGCAGTGTCTTTGAAAGTAGTGTGGCAAGCTCCACTTCTTCTAGTTCCTCCTCAGGTGGTGGAGGAGGTGGCGGTGGAGGTGGGGGAGGTGCTGATTAAGGTTTACAGTTCCCACAAGGTCTATATCCATTTTCTATTGCGTCTTCACGAGTAGAGAATAAGATTTGATTTTGTGGTGAAGGGAGAGTCCAGCACCAGGGATAATGAAATACTTTTGTTTGCTTATTTCCTACATAGAATTTAGGAGGATAAAACCATAAAGTATATGTTTTACCATTAGTGGAGTAGAATAATATATGAGCATTTAAATAATTATTATTGGCAAGAGAACCTCTAAAATAAGATAAATTTTCGGTAATAGTATAAGCTTTATTGTTGTAAGGACATATTAATTCATTAAAAAAATTGGCTGGATTATTTATAATATTACTTAATTCAGAAATGTTAGGATATCTTCCATTTTTAAGGCTGTAATTATCCAATAGTTTTTGTATACTGTTTATATTGCTATGCTGAGCATTTCTTTTTGCAGATTCTAAGACGTTAAAATAAATTGGGACTGAAATAAAAAGTAAAATTCCTATAATCAAGAGAGCAATCAATAATTCTAATAGAGAAAATCCTCTTTTACATTTATTCATGTTAATTTTTTACTAAATAAAGTTTCGAATCTATTATACAATATATGTGATGAAAAATAACATATTTAGAGCTTTAAGAAGTAGAAATTATAAATTATACTTTACAGGACAAGCTATATCTCTCATTGGCACATGGATTCAATCTACAGCCATGAGCTGGCTTGTTTATAGATTAACTAACTCCTCAGTATTATTAGGTACAACCGCCTTTTTATCTCAAATACCAAATCTCTTTTTATCCCCTTTTATAGGAGTTTTCTTGGATAGATTCAGTAAACACAAAATTTTAATTCTGACCCAAACTTTACTTATGTTTCAAGCTTTAGTGCTATCTCTTTTAACTCTCACTAATCATATTCAAATTTGGCATATTTTATTTCTTAGTCTTATATTAGGAATTCTAAATTCAATAGATGCCCCTACAAGACAATCTTTTGTTATTGAAATGGTAGAAAGGGAGGAAAATTTAAGTAATGCTATTGCTTTAAATTCTTTTTTATTTAACAGCGCACGCTTAATAGGTCCAACTATTGGAGGTTTTCTCATTACTCTTCTTGGAGAAGGACTATGTTTTATGCTTAACGCTATAAGTTATTTAGCAGTCATTATTGCCCTATTATTTATGAAGGTAAAACCCATGATTTTGGTAAAAACCATCAATATTTTTTCAGATCTAAAAGAAGGATTCAGATATTCCTTTAAGTTTATAGTGGTAAGGAATGTGCTAACTTTTATTGCATTTTCAAGTATTTTATCATCTGTTTATAGCGTATTAATGCCTATTTTTGCACGTGATATATTACATGGTGGTCCTGAGACCCTGGGAATTCTTACAGGAGCAATAGGAGCGGGAGCATTAATAGGAGCGATCTATCTTGCGGGAAGGACAAAAATAAAAGGTATAGAAAAGATAATAGCTCGCTCTTTTGGAACAGCAGGGTTAGGACTTATTGTTTTCTCTTTATCCAGAAACCTTTTTCTTTCTATTTCAGCTCTACTAATAACAGGATTAAGCTTTATGCTTAATTCAGTTTGTAGTAATACATTGATACAATCTACCATAGAAAATCACATAAGGGGAAGAGTAATGAGTATATATGTAATGTTTTTTATGGGATCTATGCCCCTAGGAAGCTATTTAGGAGGATATTTAGCAAAATATATTGGCCCAGTAAATACTGTACTTATAAGTGGCATACTCTGTCTTATCTGTAGCTTACTATACCAACTTCGTCTTCCTATTTTACAATCCCACATTTACAAAATACTTGAAAAGAAAAATCTTTCTTAACAAATTAAAAATTCTCCTTCTTCATTTTTCAAAATAATTTTTTTCTTTAAACTCTCTATAATAAAATTTTTAATGGAGGTTTTATATCCTTTATTTAAGTACTTTATTCTTAAATATTGACCACCATCCTTAGAAAAAGTACTAAATTCAATCAAGTTATATTCTCCTTTCTCATAATTCCAAGAAAATCCATCATCTTCATAATATAAAAATCTTCCTTCTCCAGGATAAACCCTTAAGTATAGATTTTCTTGGATCTTTTCTCCCACATAATTTTGAACATTCCACATAGGAATTATACTTCCTTCTTTAATAAATATAGGAATCTTATTTAAGGGAGCATAAACTTTTATTGTGCCTTCTCCTCTATATCTTTTATTTGTATAAAAATCATACCAGTATCCTTTAGGAAGATAAACCTCTTTCTCTCTTTTTTCCTTCTCATATATAGGAGCTACCAAGATAAATGGACCAAACATAAATTCATCTTCATGATTTAACATTTCTCTATCCTTAGGAAACTCTAAGATAAGGCTCCTAATTAGAGGAATGCCTTTTTCTTTTGCTTCATAAAATAGAGAATAAATATAAGGTATTAATTTATATCTTAAAGATATATATTCTCTTGCAATCTTCTCTATTTCTTCTCCAAAACTCCATGGTTCTTGATCTTTTGTATTCATAGCGGTATGTACTCTAAAAAATGGGTAAAAAATACCAAGCTCAATCCACCTTGCAAAAAGCTCAGCCTTACTATCCCTCCAAAAACCTCCTACATCCTCTCCTACAAAAGGTACTCCAGAAATTCCTAAATTTTGTAGAGTCACAATACTTGAGTATAAATTTTCCCAAGTACTCTTATTATCTCCACACCAAACAGCAGAATACTTTTGAATTCCAGAAAATCCTGATCTTGAAAGTATAAACGGTCTTGCGTCAGGTTTAATCTTTCTAAAACCATCAAAAGTTGCTCTATTCATCATAAGCCCATACACATTATGGATCTTCCCATGAGAAAATTCATTGTTTTCTCCATGTAAAACATCTTCTGGCAGAGTTTTTGCTTTAATTCTCCTAATTTTCTCCGCGAAGTTTTTAGGTTTAAAAGGATCTGGTGGTTCTTTAAAATGAAGAACATGAAATAAAAGCCTCATTAAATAATATTCAATCTTAGAAAAATTTGATGGTTCATTCATATCATTCCAAAAACCAGCTACTCCTTGCTCTAAAAATTCCCTGTGTTTTTCTCCCCACCATTTTCTTACTTTCTCTTTCAAAAAATCAGGAAAAACAGTTTTTCCTGGCCATACATATCCTGTAAATACCTCTCCATCTCTCTTTTGACAAAAATATCCATTCTCTATTCCCTCACGATAAATTCCGTAATTTTTATCAACTTTAACTCCAGGATCTATAATCAATACAATTCTAAAACCCATTTCTTTTAGATCTCTAAGCATCTTTTCAAAATTAGGGAATTTCCTTCGATCTATAGTAAAAACCCTATACCCATCCATATAATCTATATCAAGATACAAAACATCACATGGTATTTGCTTTTCTCTAAACAATCTTGCAACTTTATATACTTTTTCTTCGGAATCATAACTCCAACGAGACTGGTGAAAACCAAGAGCCCAAAGAGGAGGCATATAACATCTTCCAACTAAATAAGTATATCCTTCTATCACTTCCTTAGGTGTAGGTCCATATATAAAATAGTAATCTAATTCTTCATCTTCAGTAAAAAAATAATAGTAATATTTACTTTCCATTCCCATATCAAAATAACTGAAAGAAGTGCTATCCCAAAAAAGCCCATAACTTCTTTCAGAACTCCATGCGAGAAAAAATGGATGAGATTGATATAAAGGGTCTCTATTAAACTCATGATTAGATTCATCTGTATTCCAGTTTATAATCCTTTGTCCCTTTTTATTTAAAGGTCCCAATCTTTCCCCAAAACCTAAAAAAGCCTCTTCTTTTTTAATTTCTTTGTAAGAATAAATTCCATTAGCCTCTTTCTTATATCCCATTTCTTTATAATCCGATAAGATCAAATTACCCTTTGAATCAAAGATCTGTATTTTCCCAAATTCTTTATTAATTCTTACTTCTAATTCTTCCGTAATAAAAGAGTAAAATTTATCATTTTCTTTATATTTAAAACTAATTTCCCCAAACTTCTCATGATCTATACAAAAAGAATAATTTTTCCTCCAAACTTTATTCCTTGAAAAATGAAACCTTACAATTTTAGGACTAATAAAGCTTATCTTAAGAAGTTCATCATTATAATTAATAATCTTTTCACTCATTTTTTGCTTTTCTTATCTCTTCTATATACTGTCTTGCTCTTTCAGTTAATATCTCGAATTTCTTTTCTGCAATAACTTTTTTATCTACTAAATTGCCGCCTACACCTACAAAACAGGCTCCCGCTTTTATAAATTCTCTCACATTCTCAAGACTTATTCCTCCTGTAGGAGATATTTTAATATATGGCATTGGTCCATGGATAGCCTTTATATACTTAGGTCCTAAGGTATCTGCAGGGAAAAGTTTTACTACATCTGCCCCCTCTTCCCAAGCTGTCAAAATCTCAGTAGGAGTATA
>JBNARO010000015.1:28142-29251 GCA_049718665.1 Dictyoglomaceae bacterium
AGTATCATGCTTGTGAGGAGGATAACTAGACCAATTCCCAGGTGGATTTATGGTCTCTCCTATAAGAAGTCTCTTTGCCTTAATCCTTCCATCAATAATATCCTTTACATCCCTTCTCCAATTATATACCCCTACATCCCTTACCACCACATCACTAGGCTTAATCAACTTAACCTCCTCGTCAGTCTTTACTTTTGTCTTACAAATAGCAACCTCAAGAGGCTCTAATGCCTCAATTTTTACTTCCCTATTATTGGGTATGTAAAAAGCATAGGCATTACCATCAAAAACATTTCTCCTTGCTCCAATGGAGTTATACATCTCCCCATCAATCTCCACATTGCATTTACCTGTAAGAATCACAAGTCCAATCTCATAATCTCGAGAGTTAAAATTATAACTGTCTCCTTTTTGGCCCTTAAAAATATCAAGCTCTATAAATTGCATCTCTCCAGGCTTAACAAGAATATTTAATCCCCATTGCAGATTAACCTTTCTAAACATACTTTAAGATCCTCCTTTTTTATTGCTAAAAAAATATTTATCCTTATTTAAGAGAATAAAGACAATAAATTTTTATGTCAAGAAAAAAATATAAATCAAAAAAGAGCCCCTATGAGATGGGGGCTCTTTTTTACTCTTCTATCTTTATTTTCAGTCTTAACTAAGTTCCAAGCAGATTAGCAAGATGAAGCTCTAAATTGAAATTGTCATATCCATCTGTAGTGGGATATCCATCACTATCCTTAGTACCTGAAATTATTAAAATTGGATCAGTAGTATCAGCGCCATTAACACTTGATGTAAAATTTGCCATTAATTTATTATTCACGTTAATATTTTGATCATAATCGACATATGTCATATATAAACCCATACTTCCTGTAAGAATACCTATGTTATTAAACTGAGAAAGATAAGTTATGCTAATATCATCCCAAGACAATGTAAGTCCAACTTTATTCATTTTATTTAGATCATTTTGAGATGGAGCTAAAAAGTAGAAAGAAAATTTTCCACTTACAGGATAAACATTTATGGTATCTACCCTAATATTTTTGTTAAAGACAAAATATCCTTCCTCAACTACTACAAATCCCAATGTATTT
>JBNARO010000015.1:29351-43166 GCA_049718665.1 Dictyoglomaceae bacterium
ATCCATCGGCATCGGGTCCTTGCCAATTAAGCTCAATAGAGACCTTATCTATGGAGTTAGCCATCGGAGCCTTCTCAATTAATTTACTAAGCTCTGGTTTTGAAACAGGAGAGGTAGACCATAAAGTTCCTGGTAAATCTAACATATAGATTTGAATGCTTTTGTTGTACTCCCCACTATTAACTAAATCATAAATGTTGTTTAGTTCAGTACTACTTAAATCTTTATCTGCCTGTGGCTCCTGCTTTACACAGCCAGAAACAAAAAAAACAAAAAAAATAATAAGCATTAAAACAATAAACTTCTTCATAAAATTTTCCTCCTTCCCCTTGAAATTTTCTAATTATTATAATACATTAATGTGCTATATATGGCAACAAAAATTTGTCAAATATTGATTAAAATAGATTAAATGAAAGAAAAACTAATTGGATTAACATTAGTTATAATAGCGTGCCTGTTTTGGAGTATATCCTTCTCAGTGTCAAAACTCCTTCTTAAAATTCTTTCTCCTTTTGAACTTGCCTTTATTAGATTCTTTCTTGCTTCCATCTTTTCACTAATTGTATTCTTTCCCAAAATAAGAAAGGCATCCTTAAGTTGGAATTATCAAAAGCCTCTTTTTATTGCTGGTCTTCTTGGAGTTACATTATATTTCATATTCGAAAATAGTGGTTTAAAATTTACTGATGCCTCAGAGGGAGCTCTTATAGTAGGATCTTTTCCTGCCTTAGGACTCTTAGTAGAATACTTGTTTCATAGAGAAAAACTTCCTTTAAATAGGATATTAGGAGTTCTTCTCTCCATTCTTGGTGTATTTCTCATCATGAGCGATTCAGGATTAAATTTAAAATTTAACAACCTTTTTGGAGATTTTTTAATCCTACTTTCTGGAATCTCTTGGGTCATATACAACTGGGAGATTAAAAGGGTTAATCAAAATTATCCTTATGAGGTAATAACTACCTTCCAAATGATATGGGGTTCTATTTTATTTATTCCTTTCCTTTTCTCTACAGGATTAAAAATTCCAAAAACCCTTGATGCATTTATAGGAATATTCTTTCTTGCCTTCTTTTGTTCAGGGCTTGGATATCTTTTCTACAACCATGGTTTAAAAATCCTATCAGTAAGCCAAGTAGTTAATATCTTAAATCTGATACCCCTTTTCGGAGCTATATGGGGAGTAATTTACCTCAATGAGTCTTTAACTTTTATAAAGATAATTGGTGGAGTGCTAATCATTTTAGGGGTAAGCATATCATCCTCAAAATAAAAAGCCTGCCCTCTTTACGAGGGCAGGCTAATTTTTCCAAATATCACTTCACAAGTTTTAAATTCCCAAGATAGGATGGATTTCTCCAGTTTTCATTCTCAGTCTCATTCCATGCAATAATTCCAACTCTGCTTCCAAACCTATCAGCATCGTTTACTTGCACGTCAAATCCAATTACATCTCCCTCCTTAAGTTTTCTTGTTCTCATCTTTACTTGCGCCTCTACAATATAGCCAAAGTCAGTCTTTTTTGTAGCTGTCACAAAGTAATCACGGGAAGCATTAGTACCATAACTTTGTACATTCTCAAAATTTACCCTGTACTGAGCATCATTTTTATCGTAAGAGGTTGCTTTTTCATTACCCTCATCTACAAATATTTCTAAAGAATCTTGTTCCCATGGATTCGTATTATCCTTATTTAGAAGTGAATCATACACTTCAGCCCAAACATATATACTTTCTTCGTCCCAGAGTACTCTGAATTTAGCATATGCTACCTTCCCCTTTACCCCCTGTACATAACGATCAGTAATATATTCCTCGGCATTTTTCCAAACCTCGTCCATCTCTGCATCAATCTTAGGTTTACCATATTTAGCAGTAGCAGTTAAAGTTTGACCAAAAGCTAAGGATAGGAAAAGCCCGATAACCAAAAGAGTAATGAGGATAAAAAGTCTTGACCTTCTCACAAAAGATCCACCCCCTTAAGTAAAATTTTACTTGTGGTTGTATTATAAAATTAATTTTAAAAAGAGTCAATCGTTTTTATTAGTAAGTTTTATTTTATTTCTACTTCATCGGCAAATTGACTCATATAAAGGCGATAATAAAAACCTTTCTTTCTAATAAGCTCCTCATGACTTCCCATCTCTATTATTTCCCCATTGTTTATCACCAAAATCATGTCAGCATTTTTTACTGTAGACAGTCTATGAGCTATCACAAAACTCGTTCTTCCTGACATTAAATTTAACATAGCTTTTTGTATATATTTTTCTGTAACCGTATCCACATTACTGGTAGCCTCATCAAGAATCAAAATCTTAGGATCTGCAAGAATAGCCCTCGCAATAGCAATAAGCTGTCTTTGCCCTTGACTAAGACCCCCTCCATCTTCAGAGAGCACTGTATCATAGCCCTGGGGAAGTTTAATTATAAAGTCATGGGCATGAGCCAATTTTGCCGCTTCTTCAACCTCCTCATCGGTAGCAGAAAGTCTCCCATATCTTATATTTTCCCTAATTGTTGTAGAAAAGAGGAGAGTATCTTGAAGAACAATCCCCAAAAATTCCCTTAAGTTCTTTCTTCTTATTCTTCTAATATCTATTCCATCAATTAAAATCTCACCATCATCCACATCGTAAAATCTTGCCACCAAACTCGCAATTGTAGTTTTTCCTGCCCCAGTAGGTCCAACAAGAGCAAAAACTTCTCCTGGTTTTACATGAAAACTCACATTTTTTATTACAGGATTACCTTTAACATAAGAAAACCAAACATTCTTAAACTCCACTTCACCTTTAATATCCTTAAGCTCTATTGCTCCATCCATGACATCCTTCTCATCTTCTTCATCCATAACCTCAAAAATTCTCTCAGCACTCGCAATAGCAGACTGAATCATATTGTATTGGTTAGCAAGCTCATTTATAGGTCTTGTAAATTGCCTTGAGTAGTTAATAAAAACTGTAATATCTCCTATTGTAATTAATCTTCTATAAGCAAAAAAACCTCCTACTCCAGCTATAATTGCAAATCCTAAGTTATTTAAAAGGTTCATTAGAGGACCTATAGAACCAGAAAATATTTGAGCTCTTATACCAACTTGAGTAAGATCATTATTCACTTCTTCAAATTTTTTAATCTCCTTTTCCTCTCTACCAAATATTCTAATTACCTTTAAGCCCGAAATATCCTCTTCTATGATTCCATTTAACTTTCCAAGAAGAGTCTGATTAGCATAAAAATAATTTCGAGTCCTTTTTGAGATAAAGTCAGTTAAAAATACAGTCAATGGAATAGTTATTAAACTTACAAAGGTCATAGGAATACTTATTCTAAGCATCATAATTACTATGCCAATTAGAGTAGTAATAGCAGAGAAAAATTGTATCACACTGTTAGACAAAACCATACTAAGGTTATCAATATCATTGGTTATCCTACTCATTAGGTCTCCGTAAGGGCGAAGATCAAAAAATTTAACAGGCAAAGAATGAAATTTGTTGAATAAATCGCTTCTTAATGTGAATACTAACTTTTGAGTAGTTTTCAACATTATATAACCTTGAAGCCAGGCAAGAAAAGAAGATAAAAGATAAATTCCTCCAAGAAGGATGAGAAAATTAAGAAAGCCTGCAAATTTCTTAGGTAGTATATACAAATCTATGGCACGACCTATAAGGTAGGGACCAATTATACCTAAAACCGAGGAGATAAATACCAATAAAAATGAGAAGACAAATCCCCATTTATAGAGACTTATATATTTTAATAACTTCTTCAATGTGCCCAAAGGATCTTTTATTTCAATCTTTTCAAAACTAAACCGAGGACCTCCCCTCCCAGGACCACCGAAAGGTCTCGGACCAAAACCTCTCTGAGGAATTTGGCTTCTTAAAGTTCTATCATCTCTACGCATGTTTTACTACCTCTTCATCTATTTGAGATCTATAAATCTCTTGATAAATAGGATTCTTCTCTAAAAGTTCATAATGAGTACCAAAACCTACAATTCTCCCTCTGTCAAGAATTATAATCTTATCAGCATTCATCATAGTACTTACCCTTTGAGCTATTAAGAAGGTAGTGCAATGCTTCATTATCTCCTTTAACCCTCTGATTATTTTTTGTTCTGTTACAAAATCTACCGCAGAAGTAGCATCATCCAGAATTAAAATCTTTGGTTTTTTGATAAGGGCTCTTGCAATAGCAATCCTCTGCTTTTGTCCCCCAGAAAGAGTCACCCCACGCTCTCCAATTACTGTATCATATCCATTAGGAAGCCTTATTATAAAGTCATGAGCCTGAGCAATTTTGGCAGCTTCTATCACTTCTTCATCAGTAGCATCCTCTTTTCCCCAGCAAATGTTTTCTTTTATAGTTCCAGAGAACAAAATTATATCTTGGGGAACTATGGAAATAGCACTTCTTAAAACCCTCAAATTTATATCCCTCACATCTCTACCATCTACAAGAATTCTTCCAGAAGTGGCATCATATAGCCTTGGAATAAGATTTACTAAGGTAGATTTTCCAGAACCCGTTGTACCTATTATTCCTATAATCTCTCCAGCTTCAGCCTCAAAATCTATATCTATAAGTACAGGCTCCCTATCCTTGAAATAACTAAAATAAACATGTTCAAACTTAACCTTCCCGCTCTCTATAGATCTTGTATCACTCTCCTCTTTATCTTCAATGTCAATTTTCTCCTCAAGTACTTCTACCACTCTTGAAGCTGACGCTGAAGCCCTTGAGATAAACATCAAAATATTTCCAATCATCATTAAAGAAAAAAGAATCTGTCCCATATAGTTTATATAAGCCATCACCTCTCCAACTTGCATATTTCCTCTTTCCACAAGAAGTCCTCCAAACCATAGCACAGCTAAAATGCTAAAATTCATAACCAGCATAAAGAGAGGCATGGCAATTATCATAAGCATAAGCGCTTTTATAATAGCATTCATCAAAGCAGTATTAGCATATTTAAATCTTTCCCTTTCATAATCTTCCCTTCTAAAAGCCCTTACTAATCTTATCCCAACTAAATTCTCTCTCACCACACTATTCACATAATCAATTCTTTTTTGTACTTCTGAAAACAAAGGAAAGCTTCTTTTCATAATAAACAAAAAGAGAGCAATAAGGACAGGAATTGATAATAAAAATATGAAAGAAAGATTTTTATTTAGGGATATAGCCATAATTATCCCACCAATAAAAAGTAAAGGCGCTCTTACCATTATTCTTAAAGCCATCATGACAAGGGTCTGAAGCTGGGTTACATCATTGGTGAGACGTGTAATAAGAGAAGATGATTTAAATTTATCAATACTATGAAAGGAAAGTTTTTGAACCTTTTTAAATAACTCATTTCTTAAATCCTTACCAAAATTCTGACTTGCAATAGAAGAAAAAATGGTACAGCCAACACCTCCAATCATACCTATCATAGCAATACCTAACATAATAAGTCCTGTGTTAAGAATAACTTGAAAATTATTTTTCAAAATTCCTTGGTCTACAATTTTAGCAAGCAAATTAGGCTGATAAAGATCACAAATAACTTCCACAAGCATTAAAAGAGGTGCAAGAATAACTGCATAAGTATAAGGTTTTAAAAACTTCAAAAGTTTTCTCATATTTTTACCCTTTTTCTTCGTTAAGTATTCTCAAATTATCTCTGATCCTTTCTAAATAATTTTTTAAAGTCTCTCTTTCCTCTTCTGTAAAGTTCCCAAAGCATTCTTCTTCAAGCTGTTTATAAGTTTTCTTCAGTTTACAGATAAATTTTCTTCCCTCATCGGTAAGATAAACTCTCGAAAATCTCTTATCTTCTTCATCCCTTTTTGTGATTATCAAATCCCTTTTCTTCATCCTCCTTATCATTATGGCAACAGTAGAAGGCTTTATTTTCATTTTTTCTGCAATCTCCTTTTGGGTTAAGCCATCCCTTTCGGAAAGGAGAAGGAGCATAGGAGCTTGTCCTCGATAAAGTTTTAGACCGCTCAAAAGTTTTTCCCTTCTTATAAAATGCTCCCTTATTACCTCTTTAAATACTCCATATAACTCAATACTTTTTTCCATAAATTTTTCTCCAAATAATTAGCTATCTAATTATTATACCATACCATAAATTTTACAAAGATATCAATCTTTTCTCTTCCGCTGATTTATACCAACCTTCTATTACCTTCATATCTTCTAAGCCATCTATCCCAGAGGTTCTGGGGTTCTTTCTCTCTTTTATAGCTTTCTCCATATCCTTTATCTCGGCCACATACTGATTTTCTCCATAAAAATTATAGAAGGTATAATTATTAAATTTCCTCAGTATTACTTTTCCATCATATTCTTGATAAAGAGTATCAAGAACATATAGAATGCCCTCGTCTCCCCGTACCTCGAAAGAGACCGAAAGCATCGTATCGTAACTTGCATCTAAAAGAGCTATCATGCCATTATCAAAACGCGCTACCGCACCCGCATTCTGATCCACCTCATAACCATAATTCTCATTAATAGCTACAATCTCTTTAACCCTATTATTTGGGAACCAAAAATGAAGAGTATTTATTACATGGACACCAATGTCCATGATAGCCCCACCACCCGCAAGATCCAAACTATATCTCCAAGCTTCTCTTTCCATATTCACAAAAGAAAAGCTTGCCTTTATAATTCCTACTCTACCCACAATATTTTCTTCAATAAGTTTTTTAGCACCTACATTGAAGGGATTGAACCTACCCATATTAGCAATCCCAAGAACAACTTTATTTTTCTCACATTCTTCAACCATCTCCTCAGCCTCTCTCACACTTAGTGCCATAGGTTTTTCACAGAGGACATTAATCCCCTTCTTGGCACAGAGAATAGTTTGATCTTTGTGAAATTTATTTGGTGTAGCAATATAAACCACATCCACATTCTCTATATCCTCTAAGTGTGTGTATATCTTTGCCCGATATTTCTCGGCAAGATCCTTTGCCTTCTCGGTATTGGTGGTCACAATAGCAGTCAGTTGGGCTTCAGGAACCTGCTCTAAGGCAAGCAAAAACCTATTCCTCACAATTCTTCCCGTTCCAACTACTCCCCACTTCATGAATTTCTACCTCCTTAAATATGAAATTCCAAAATATCCTCATCCTTCACCTTATAATCCTTTTCCACAGGAAGCCCCTTAACAGACCCATCCTTGGTATAGAGCTTTGCAAACTTTAAATTCTTAGCAATATCTTTATGAACCATCTCTGCCACATCCAAGACACTGCTTCCCCTTTCCAGGATATATGGTCTTGATAGATCGGGAGGATACCCAGGTTTTTTAGTATAAACCCCTACTATATTGAGATTCTCAAAAATATTTTTCTTAATCTCTTCCATATTTATACCCTTTTCTGCAGATACAAAATACACGTTCAAATCTTTTTCTATTACTTCTATCTCCTCTTTTCTCTCCTCAGGAGTAAAGATATCAATTTTATTCAAAATCACCATACCTCTATTTTCTTTAATAGGAGAATAGGAATCTCTATCAGGATTTTCCCTAACAAGCTTTATCTTCCTCCTTTCCAAAAGATCATTTATTTTCCCATACTCGTCCACTATAGAATCAAGATCCATACTTAAAAATAAAATTACCAGGTCTGCATTTCTTATCAAGTTGTACATCCATCCCTCAGACTCCTCCCAGAGGAGAGGAAGATCTATAAGCTGAATTTGGATATTTTCATAGGGTAACATGCCTATTACAGGATTTATAGTTGTGAAAGGATATTCTGCCACAAGGCTTTCTACTCCTGTGAGAAGGGTAAAGAATTTAGATTTTCCTGTGTTGGGAGGTCCTATCAAGAGTACCTGCCCTGCTCCTTCCTTCTCAATATAATCAAACCCCCTTCTACCTCCCTTTTTAGATCTTTTTTCCGTCTCTTCCATAAGCTAGGAAAGCTTTCTTCTCAAATCTGCCTTCATTTTATCGGTACCTTTATGTTTTGGCAGTATGGCAAGCATCTCTTTCAAGGTTCTATTTATAGTGATTATACACCTAAAAATCTTCAAAAAAAGAATTGCCCCCATATGTACAAGGGGCAATTCTTTTTCTTTATCGTGACAGAGAGATAATAGCCTATTAAAATCCCACTGTTATATATGAATAAAAATTGCCTAACTCATTGGGATTAGGAGTTCCTTGCCATATAGGGAAAGCATAACCTACGTAAAGACTGAAAGGTATATCTAAAAGGGTTGTAAATCCATACTTCATCTCAATCCCAATTCCCAAATTTAAGTTATCTTTTGAAATAAAACTTACATTATCCCATACACCACCAAATTCTAAGAAAGCATTAAAATCTAAATTCCTAAATATAAAGAGATTGAAAAATTTTAACTCTTGATCTCTAAGCAAAGGAAAATTCCAATTTGTAAAAAATGCCAATTTAAACTTTCCTAAATAATTAGAGGTTAAAGATTTAAAATCATAAAGAGAAAGCATTTCTTTTAAGTCTGGATTGCCATTTATATATCCCACTTTGCCTTCTACACTTAAATAACTTTGGGGGAAAATCAAAAAGTATTTTGTAAAATCCCCCTGTATCCTGTAAAAACTAAAGCCCATTGATGATAATGCCACCCTTAAGTCAAGACTACTTAAAAGAGCCTTTGAATAGTAGTTAGGTAAATTTTGTATACCAAAATCAATATAAATTTTATTATTCAATAGCTCATTATAAGTTAAAGAAAAGTTCATAACATAAGCTTTATCCCAATAATTTCCACTCAGTCCTGTATCAAACTTTTTCCAAATATTCTTTGTATAAGAGAGCCTTCCTGCAAATATATCAGGCTCTATCCACAAAAATTGCATCAATAAATTATCATCTTTTGGAAATCTATAAAGATAGGAAAACTTTAATCCTTTATATCCATTTTCAGAGAAGCCCTCAAGGGAAAGATGGAAATTAGTGGGATCATAAAACTCCGTATGGTAAGAGATATAAGTTATTTCTCCTGTGGAAAGATCAAGACTAAAAGACGGCACAGTATCATAATAAAATACATAGGCATCTAAGGGTCTTTCTATTTTTGTAGTAAATATGGTTTTTCGAGGATACCAATTGTTAACTCTATTGGCATCTGGGATTTTTGAATCTGGGTCTATAACTGCACTTTTAAAAGAACTTTCTAATTCTACATCTACATATTCGCCTTTACCATCATATCTCACTCTTTTTGCGTCATTTACTCCCCACACCTCCACATCCACAGGCATGGATATATCTCCATTATTTCTTATATACACCCTTACTAAATTCTTTCCATCTTTGTAGACATTTTCCACTTTATATATTTCGTAATCTACCTTTCCTTTGGAATAGAACCAAGCATTAAAAAATCTATCATAGCTTAAACTCAATTTATTTTCTATAAACCTCTCTATATCCTCTGTTCTTACTACTCCAAATTTATAATTACTATAAATATCTCTGATTACTTCATCAAATTTTTCTTCTCCAATTTCAAAAGCCAAAGCTCTCAAAGCAAGATAGCTTTTATTATATATCTTATCGCTATACCCGTTTAAACAGCTATCCCAATACTCTTTTATTACCTCCTCATCCCAAGCATCTTTCAAATAATAGAGATATGGAAGTTCTACTTCTATTTCTCGTAAATTAATATCACCTATAAGGTAATCCTTCAAAAGTTTTAAGAAATAATCATCGCCTAAATTGGGGAATAAATTTCCTCCCTTTGATCCATATTTCCTCTCAAAATAGGTGACAGATAGATATTGAGCAAATCCCTCTGATATCCAGTTTTCCCTATCAAAATCCGTCCCTACCCCTATTCCCCACCATAGATGCGCAAACTCATGAGCAACTAACCATTCTATTAACCTTTCCCATAAGAAAGGAGTTATAAGATCTGAAGAATAAAACACACTATTACCTAAAACCACAAAACCATCTGCAGTCATTCCCCAATATCCTGGTATCTGTCCTTCTATAATGTTAATTCTCTTATGCTCTGATGCTCCATAAAGGGCAGAGTAATAATCATAAATCTCTCTTCCCAAAGAAGCCAATATCCTTGCTTTATATTCTCTACCAGGATAATAATAAACATAGATTTCTGGATCTTTACTATCTGCTAACCTATAAATTTGATAATTTGGGCTTATAGCTATAGGAAGAGATCTTCTTGGAGATTTATTTGTTCCTATAACCCTTTTCCATTCTCCCTCTATCTCTTCTCTTACCTCATCCATACCTACAGCCACTTTATATTCCTTTGGTACTAAAAGCTCAAGATAAAAATTACTTGTTACAAGTCTTCCGCCCTTATCCCACTCATCTCCTATATAGAAAAGCTCATAGGGAAACCAACCGAATCTCCATATAAAAGCATTTTTACAATATGCCATATCACCAAAATAGGCTTGAGGAAATTTTGTAGAAAAGTATATAACAAGTTGAAAAGATTCTCTGGGAGATAACTTTTTCGGTAGCTTTACTTTCAGATAATTATCCTTTAGAGAATAATTTTGAATAAGAATTTTTCCATCTTCCAAAGAATAATTTAAAGTATTCCCTGAAGTATCAGTAACATTCTTTACCTCGGTAAAGGCGGGATCAAAACCCTTTACATATTGAGAGTCCTGTATTACTGGATGAAGATAAGGATTCTTTTCCTTTAAAAGATTTGCGGGAAGATAGAAATAAATTTCAGAAAGCTCTTTAGCAGTATTATTTACATATTTTACTTCTACTCTTCCGCTAATTAATTTTTCCTTAGGTGAAAGCTGAGCATATACTTTGTAAGAGGAAACTTCTGCAAGAGAAATACTTATAAGATATAAGAAAACTATTAAAAACCAAATTAGAACTTTTTTCATAATCTTTTACTCCTCACTAAAAACTATTTTACCTCTATTTCTTTTCTTAATTAAATCCATGATCTGAAGATATATTGGTATCTTTTCGTCAAAATCTACCATTATTCACCTCCTTTCATTATGTATTACTGTATTAGTTAAATAATACACTATGACAAAAAAATTTGTCGAGAGAATATGATAAAAATATTTAGAAGTTAAAATTTTTCCTATCTGGATGGATTACTGATAAAATTTTACTTTGTTAGGTGCTTTAGAAATACTTGGAATTGCTATTGCTTTAATATCTCTGAGAGAAAAAAGGTTAAAATAAAAAATAAAGGGGAGGTTTTTCTTGATATGAAAATGAAGGCAATGTTACTAAAAAGAATATGTAATTTATCAGAATGTAAAGAACCCTTAGTATTAGAGGAAATACTAATTCCTTCTCCAAAAGAAAAAGAGATCTTAGTAAAAGTTTCTGCATGCGGAGTATGTAGAACTGATCTTGATATTATTGAAGGAAGGACCCCTCCTTCCAAACTACCTCTCATCTTAGGACATCAAATTATTGGAAAAGTGGTAGAAAAAGGTAAAAAGGTTACAAAATTTGATATAGGAGATAGAGTAGGAATTGCATGGATAAACTCTTCTTGTGGAAAGTGTAAATTCTGCCTTTCACAACAAGAAAATTTGTGTGATCAATTTAAGGCTACAGGAAGAGATGTAGACGGTGGCTATGCTGAATATACAGTAATATCAGAAGATTTTGCCTATAAAATACCAGAAAATTATTCCGATGAAGAATCTGCCCCTCTTCTTTGTGCAGGAGCAGTGGGTTATAGATCTTTAAAACTTGCTAATATAAAAGACGGAGAAAATATTGGACTTTCTGGCTTTGGAGCATCAGGACATTTAGTACTTAAGATGATTCAAGCTTTATATCCTAATTCCAAAATATTTGTTTTTTCAAGAAATGAGAAAGAGAGAAATTTTGCAAAAGAACTTTCTGCTTTTTGGGTAGGAGATTTTGGAGAAGAAACCCCTGAAAAACTTAAAGCAATCATAGATACTACTCCCGTGTGGAAACCTATAGTATTAGTGCTTAAGAATTTAGAAAAGGGTGGTCGCCTTGTGATAAATGCTATAAGAAAAGAAGACAAAGATAAAGAATATCTTTTGAATATAAATTATGAGCAAGATTTATGGATGGAAAAAGAGATAAAATCAACTGCAAATGTAACAAGAAAAGATGTAGAAGAATTTCTAAAAATAGCAGAGAGAGTAAACTTAAAACCCGAAGTACAAATATATCCCCTTGAAGAAGCCAATAAAGCTCTTCTTGAGCTAAAAGAGGGAAAAATTAGAGGAGCTAAGGTATTAAGGATAAAAAAAATGGATTATTACAGAAAAACTTTCCATATTTAGGGATCTTGATATTCCCATTTTATGGAGACCCCTTCATGAAACTGATGGAAGATAGTTTTGGTGGGGAGCAAATGGTAGCTTTAACAGAAAACGAACCTATACCTAACCTCGACCTTATTTTCGAATACAAAGCCTATTTTCTCTGGGTTATACCTTGGTTTGGAGACTTTGTTTTCAATGAAAATTTTAACTCTAAGGAACATTTGAGAAAGGTCTATAATCACGAAAGGATAATCACATTAGAGAAATTAAGAAGCTTGACTCCTCTTATCTTCTCATAGTAAAATAATTTCAGTAAAAAATTATTTTGGGGAGGAAAAACCTATGAAAAAGGCTTTAACCTCAATCGTTGCTATCCTTTTTCTTTTCACCCTCTCCTTTAGTCAAACCCCAAAGTACAAAGATTCGTTTATACTTAAAGGGCCCTCTTCGGGAGATGTCATAACCAAAAATCTCCCCCTCACATTAGAGCTTAATTTCTGGAACATTGCAAGATATGAAGGAGACACATGGATGGCATTTTATAAAGAAGAGGATACGGTAGAATATTACGCTGATATAAAGAATATAGTTTTAAAAGATAAAAACTCATGGGTACATGGATATCCTGAGGTTTATTATGGATACAAACCGTGGGCTGCTCATGGAACCTCCATCGAAAAATTAGTTCTTCCTAAAAAAGTATCAGAATTTCCCGATGTTTTATTCAATCTAAAATACAACGTATGGTATGAGAGAAACCTTCCCATAAACTTTGCCATGGAGACATGGATAACAAAAGACCTCTATCAAAAAACAGTAAATCCGGGAGATATCGAGATGATGGTGTGGCTTTATGCCAATAAACTCTCTCCTGCAGGGAAAAAGGTTGCAGAAGTAAAAATACCTATCATAATCAATGGAAATCAAAAAGACATCACATGGGAAGTATACTTTTCCCCCATGAGCTGGGACTATGTGGCTTATAAATCAAAAGAAAATATTATCCAAGGCAAAGTAAAAATACCCATAAAGAATTTTCTAAAACACTTGAGAACAGTCATAGCCAATAACTCAAGTAGAATAACTGTGGAAAAATATGACCAAATGTATGTGAATGTCTGGGAGATTGGAACCGAATTTGGTGACCCATACACTACTGAGGCAAAATTTGGATGGACCTTCTCCAATTTCGAGATTGAGACCAGATAATAAAAAGGACCTTACACCGGGTCCCTTTATAACTACCTATACTGACCTGTAATCGGTATTGAAAAAGTGATGCCTCCTTGTGGTAGAATTTATTTAGCATCAAAAATACTACAAACCACAAGGAGGCGATTTTATGTGTTTATTTTACCAAATTTACCTCTATCAAAAAAGAGTAAAGAAAGGATAGTCTTTAGTTAACAGAATTAGAAGATTTCTTCATAATCACAAATGGAACTTTATTGATGTTCAAATAAGCTTGGCTCGTTTAAAAAGTTCTTTCCTTTGCAGTTCCCATAGGAGGTAGAGCTTGGATG
>JBNARO010000016.1:0-42618 GCA_049718665.1 Dictyoglomaceae bacterium
GAGACTGTTCAAAAAAATTTTAAATAAGGGGAAATGATATATTTAGAATGAAGAGGGGATATTATAATTCTTCTAAGAATGGGAAAAGATTTTTATCTTCTAATTTTATTTCCCCTTCTAAAATTTTTATTGCTACCTCATGTATATCTTTTAAATGAATTCCTTTCCAATCATTATAAAGACTTAGAGGGTCCAAATGGATTGCTCCTATTTTTGCCTTATTTGCTCCAAGAACGTCAATCATCACAAAGTCTCCTATATAAATTACCTCCTTAGGAGAAAACTTCATCTCTGAAAGAGCATGAAGAAAAATTTTAGGGTCTGGCTTTTCTATTCCTATAATTCCTGAATCGTATATTCTTTCAAAATACTTTCTCAACCCTGCTCTCCTTATCTGTTCTTCTACAGTACCATCAGAATTTGAAATCACAGAAAGAGAATACCCCTCAGAATTTAAAATTCTTAACCCCTCTTTTATAGATGGTAATGTATAAGTCCATATAAGACCATTTGCTTTCTTCATCGCAATTTCTCTAATTTTTATTCCTTCTTCTAAAGGTACTCCCAATTTCTCTAAGGAAAGGGGGATAAAATTGTAAAAAACTTTATTATCTTTCAAGCCTTCTTTTTTAAAAAGATTATCAAAATAAAAAGTAGTCTCTAAAAATGCTTTTATAAGATTCTCGGGAGATAAAAAATACCCAAAATTTAATGCAATCTCACATAGAAGTTCTGCATTAGGGAATATAATAGTTCCTCCCGCATCTAAGAAAATATACGGCTTTTTCATCTATTTCCTTCAAGAGCCTCCTTCACTACAACCACATGAATTTCTAATTATAAGTTCCACAGGAATTCTACTTCTTTTAGGGACATCTTCTCCTTTTAAAATCTTAACCATGAATAAAGCTGCCTCCTCTCCTATAGCCTCAAAGTTTTGCTTTACTGTAGTAAGTTTAGGGAGTGCAAATTTTGCTATATCTCTATTATCAAAACTTACCACTTTTATGTCCTTAGGTGGTCTAATTCCACTTTCCCAAAGAATAAATAATCCTCCGATAGCTAAGGGATCATGACAGAAAAATATTCCTTCATAAATCTTCTTCTTTATATCAGGAATTATTTTTCTAATCTTTTCTACTTTCTCTGCAATAAATATATCCACCTCTCCTGATAATCCTTTTTTAAATCCTTCATATCTATCTTTCACACTGGTAAGCTCAAAACCTTCTTGGGTGATAAAGAGAGCTTTTTTAATATTATGAACTTTCCTAAAATGTTTTCCTAAAAGAAGCCCTCCAAGGTAATTATCAGACTCTACTGTAGGCACATCTATATCTTCTATAGTTCTATCCACAAATACTATAGGAAATTTTTCAGAAAGAAGTTTTCTAAAAATTGGGATATTTAATAAAACTTGAGATGGGGTTACTATTAAGCCTGAAATTTCTTGATTTATTAATGCTTTCAATTTATGAGAAATGTATTTTTCTTCATTTTGAGCTATATCCACTATAATTGGATTTATATAAAATCTCTCTAATGTTTTTACAATCCCTCCTGTAATAGATAAACCTCTATCATCAAAACGATTCATGATGAAAACTCCTACAGACTTCACAGAATTCTTATTAAACTTTGCAAGATCTGATACAAAGGTTCCTATCCCTTGAACTCTAACCAATAATCCATCGCTGACCAACTTATCAATAGCCTTTCTCGCTGTAAGTCTGCTTACTTTAAACATATTAGCAAGCTCATTCTCTGAGGGAACCATATCTCCAGGAGCATAATCTTTATAAATTTTTTCTCGTAAAAAATCTGTTATTATTTTATAAGGAGCTTTTGGTACTATATTCTTCACTTCCTTTCTTACCTTAATATGATTAAATTATATCACAAATGAAACTCGAGAACATCCTCATCTTTTACTTCATAATTTTTCTCTACAGGAAGCCCTTTTGTTCTACCATCCTTCGTAAAAAGTTTCGCATATTTTAAATTCCTTGCTATATCTTTATGGACCATCTCTGCTACCTCAAGAACAGTACTTCCTTTTGGAAGAATGTATGGTTTATCTATGTCTGGAGGATATCCTGGTTTTTTAGTATATACTCTCACAATCTTAAGTTCATCAAAAATATTCCTCTTAATCTCTTCCATCTTTACTCCTTCTTTTGCAGAAACAAAGTATACCTTTAACTCCTCCTCTAAAAGTTTTATTTCTTCTAATTCCGAAGGGTCCAGAATATCCACTTTATTTATCACAATAATTCCCTTTACTTCTTTAATGGGAGTATAAGGGTCTTTCTCCGTTATATCCTTTACAAGCTTTATTTTCTTCCCCTCAAGAAGACTCCTTATTTTATTAAATTCCTCTAAAAGATCCATCTCCACATCTAACATAAGGATTGTAAGATCTGAATTTCGAATAAGATTGTATACCCAAGAATCAGTATTTTCCCACAAAGGTGGGAGATCTATAAGCTGAATTTGGATATTTTCATAAGGCATCATACCTACATAAGGGTTTATGGTAGAAAAAGGATAATCTGCTATAATGGTATCTACTCCTGTTAGATTTTTAAAAAACGTGGATTTTCCAGTATTTGGAGGTCCAATAATTACTACTTGCCCTGCTCCTTCCTTCTCTATATAATCCCATGATCTTCCTCCTTTTTTAGGTCTCTTCTCTGCTTCCTCTATAAGTTGGGAGAGCTTTCTTCTTAACTCTGCTTTCATCTTCTCAGTCCCTTTATGTTTTGGAAGAATAGCAAGCATCTCCTTTAAAGCCTGGATTTTTTCTTCGAGGCTTTTTGCTTCCCTATACTTTTTCTCTACCTCAAAATATTGAGGGGGAAGATTTGCAGGCATACTTATATTATATGATACTTTTTTTAAATTGATGTCTTGCTAAAAATATCATTATAATGGCAAGAGAAAGAACATATAAAAATCCTTTAATAATATCCTCCCTATTCCATCCTGTTATAACCAAGGTTCTTAATGGATTTACCACATAAGTTACAGGATTCCAACGAGCAATAGTAGCAAGCCAATTTGGCATAACATTTATAGGAAACATGGCACTACTTGTAAACATTAAAGGCATGGTGAATAAATTCATTATCGCAAAAAGAGTCTCCATATTTTTTAATCTTGAAGCAATAGCAATGGAAAGTCCCGCCATAGTGAGGTTAAAACAAGAAGCAAGAAGAATAATAACCAAAATTCCCAAAATTCCAGTAATAAATTTTACTCCAAAAAGACTTGCAATAATCACTATAATTATTGTCTGAAGCGCACCTTGAATAGCAGAAGCAATCATCTTTCCTAAGGGAATAGCGGTTCTTGATATTGGTGAAGAGAGCATTCTATTTAAAAATCCCCATCTTCTATCCCATACTATTGAGGTTCCCCCAAATATTCCTCCAAAAAGTGATGTCATAACAATTATCCCAGGGGTCATAAAATCTATATAATTTACTCCTCCAAGAGCTAATCTTCCAAAAGGATTATTAGTAAGTCCAGACATCATATTCCCCATAAGGGCAAGCCATAAAAAGGGCTGAAAAATTGTAACTAGTAACCTTATCTTTTGATCCCAAAAATGCTTCATCTCTCTCCAAAATATGGAATAAGTATCATAAATTAGTGTCCTCATTATCTTACCCTCCTTACTAACCTTCTCATTCTCATAGCAGATTCTCTTGAACCTTCCTCGTCTCTAAATTCTCTTCCCGTATAGGCAATATATACATCATCTAAGGAAGGCTTCTTCATGGTTATAGAAGTAATTTGTATATTCACATCTTGAGCAATGGAAAAAATTATGGGAATTAATCTTTCTCCCTGAGAGGCAATAATTGTATATTTCCCATCCTGAGAAGTTATGGTTTTCACTGTTTCTAAACTTTTTACTCTCTCTAAGAAGTTAGGAATAAAATCTTTACTTTCATCAGCTATTTTTAAACTAATCAAATCTCCACCTATGGAATCTTTTAATCTTCTTGGAGTATCAAGAGCTTTTATTTCTCCTCTATCAATTATTGCAATTCTATCACAGAGAGAATCTGCCTCTTCCATGTAATGAGTTGTAAGAAATATAGTCATGTTACTTTCCTTTCTTATTTTTTGTATATATTCCCATATATCCCTCCTTGTTTGGACATCAAGACCTAAGGTAGGTTCATCCAAAAAAAGAATCTTTGGTCTATGGATAAGAGCCATAGCAATATCAAGCCTTTTCCTCATTCCTCCCGAATATGTTTCTACTTTATCCTTAGCACGATCATAAAGGTGTAAAAGTTTTAAAAGTTCTTCAGATCTTTCCCTTACTACTTCTTTTGGAAGATGGTAAAATCTTCCTTGAAGATACATATTTTCCCATCCTGTAAGGGAATCATCCACTGTAAGATCTTGCGCAGAATATCCAATACAATGCCTTACTTCATTAGGATTTTTCACTACATCAAATCCACAGATCTTTGCAAATCCTCTCGTGGGCTTTAAAAGAGTAGTAAGCATCATAATAGTTGTGCTTTTTCCTGCCCCATTGGGTCCTAAGAATCCAAAAATTTCTCCCTCTTCTACATCAAAAGATATACCCTTTACCGCATGAATATCTCCAAAAGGAGAATGGTATGTTTTTGCCAGATCCTTCACTTCAATTACTTTCATTCCTTTTCCTCCTTCTTTATTTTGGATATAAATTTCCACAATTCTTCGAAATCCTTTGTCATCTCCTCAAAGAAACTTAAAAGATCTTCCGCTTTAATAAGCATAAGCCCTGTTTTAGGACCCATACACATAACTATAAGTTTATCCCCGGGCTTAAGGTTCAAATCTTCCCTTGCCTCTTGAGGGATCACGATTTGCCCTCTTTCACTTAAAGTTGCAGCTCCATATATTTTTCTTTTCATTCATATCCTCCTTATTAATCATATTTTTCATATTAAAATTATAAAACTTATTTTAAAAAAAGTAAAGAGGTGTTTTGTTTGAAGTAGGAGGACAAATATTTTATATTCCACAGGAAGATAATTTAATCCTTATATCCTCTCAATAACATTATTAAGTGGAGATATTCTTTATAGAATAGGAGAAGAAAATATAAAGCCATATGTAGGAGCAGGGTTCTCCCAATTTTCAGTATCATTTTAAGTATCCTCACTATAGCCCTAAACATCTTGTTATCACCATAATACTTAGTCTTCATACTCTTTAGGTCTTATAGGCTCTCGAATTTCGTAGATAAGTTTTTCTCCTTTTTTTGAAAAGACAATATATTTATTCCATTCAGATTTTTGGGGAAGAAGCTCTATAATAGGGGGAGAAAATTTTTGGAATCTCAAGTGAGGTCCCCTACTTTCATCTCTAATTAAGATAGCTCTTAATATCACTCGCGCTACATCAAGCATGTTTATAGTTTCATAGTAATAAGCTAATCCATTCTCATCTAAAGAAATGCCTTGTTTGCTTATTTCTTCTAACTCATGAATACCTTTTTTAACCTCTTCTTCTATTCTTACTAAAAATCCATATTGGGAAATGATATCTTTAATTTTCTCTCTTGCTATCTTTGAAGGTATCCCTTTTTCAGAAATATTATCCTGAAGACTGTCTACAGAAAGATCTATAAAATCAGTCTTACTCGCATATTCAACAGCACTTTCACCTGCTATCTTTCCAAAAACTTGAGTATCAAGAAGAGAATTTCCTCCGGGACGATTTGCTCCATGTTGTCCTCCCGCAGCTTCTCCTACTGCATAAAGCCCTTCTAAACTTGTCCTTGCATCTTCTCCTATTTTGACTCCTCCTTGAAAATGCTGAAGAGCGTTTTGAATCGGCAAAAGTTCCTTTGAAAGATCTATGTTATAATTTTTTAACCACTCAATTATTTGAGGATTTATTAATTTTAACCTTTCATAGGGAGTAGTATCTTTAAAGATCTCTTTTCCGGTTTTTTCACTCCATTTTAAAATCTCTTCAGGAATATTTTCATAAAAAAGATAAGATGGGTTTTCCATAAAATTCATATATACTTTATGACCCTGCAATATATGATAATAAATAGCTAAATCTATAACCTTTGTAGGAGATTCATAAGAGACAGGCCAATGTGCTCCCTTTTTAAATTCAAGGGCACATAAATTTCTCTTATCTTCCTCAGAGAGATAATCAAGTAGAAATTCTCTCCCATTTTCGTCTATAATCTTTGGAAGTGCTCTAAACATACTCCCAGATTCTGCAAAAAGAATTTTAGGATGACATATACCAATTTGCATAAATTCCATATTAACAAGCTCTGCCCCCGCTCTTAAAGAGATAGCATAACCGTCTCCTGTCATTTCAGAAGTAAAAACATTCTGATGGTAAAGCTCTCCCGCACCTCCTGTTGCTAAAACAAAGGCTTTACCTTGTATTAAGCATTTCTCTTGGGATAAAGTATCTATTGCTCTTGCTCCAATAACCCTATCTCCTTTGACTATAAAATCATAAACCATAATATTTTCATAAACTTCTACTTTCGTTTCTTTTAATCTCTTTATTAATGCCTTTGCAATTTCAATAGCGGTATTAGGTCCTACATAACAAGCTCTTGGATATTCGGATCCATCGGTTAAAAATTGATCTATTTTTCCATCAGGAGTTTTTGCAAAAGGAACTCCAATAGAAATTAGATAATTGATAGCAGATTTACTTTCTTTAGCTAAAATCTCTGCTAAATTATAATCTGAAACTTCCCCACCAATCTTATAAATATCCATAGCATGATAAAGATAATTCTTATCAATAGGCAAGGTATAAGATAAAGTAGCATGAAAAGCCATTCTATCTGAAAAGGCATTAGCAGTTACCCCACCACTTCCAAGGGGTTTTTTGGTAAGAAGTATTATCTTTAAATTAGGATTCTTCTCATAAGCAGAAATGGCGCTTTTTAAGCCTGCTCCTCCCGCCCCAATAACAATTATATCTCCTTTAATTTTTCTCATTTTCTCTTCCTCCTACAGGAACCATACTTATAGCTTTGGCAGGACAAAGCTTTACACATAAACCACAGCCGTCACAAAGATCTGTAATAAAATACTTTCTATTTCTTTCCATAGGTGCGTTATAAATGCATATTTTTTTACATATTCCACAAGAAGTACATAGATCTTCCTTTATATACGCCTTATAAAGATGTCTTCTATCTATTTCATTATTTCCAAGAATAGCCCTTCCAGAAACCTTTCCTCTAAATTCTGAAAGGTTATTATAGTTCTTTTTCTCCATAAATCTTTTTAGTTCATCTATAATCTTAGAAATTATCTCATAACCCATTAGGTAAACAATACTACAAACTTGTACAACATCTGCACCACTTAGTATGTATTTTGCCATATCCTCACCACTTCCTACTCCTCCTGAACCTGCAATAGAGATTTTAAGATGAGGACGAGAGGTAGCTATCCATCTGATTACATAGTTAAGAGCCCAAGGACCGCCGTGTCCCGCATATCCTCCATGCAAAATAGGTTTTTCTGTACCAAGATCTATATCAAGACCTGTTAGTCTATTAAACATAACAACACCATCAATTCCAATATCTTCTAATGCTTTTGCAACAGCAAGGGGTGAAGAAAGTTGCATAGGCATTTTAACAATAACTGGAATTTTTATATTTTCTCTTACAATTTTTGCTACATGAAGGATCGTATTATCTACATCCTGGCCACGAAAGGATATGGAAGCATGAGGACAAGAAACATTTAGTTCAAGAGCAGGAGCTCCTACTTCCTCAGCCATCTTTGAATATTTCAACCATCCTTCATCAGTAATACAATTTATACTTGGAATAACAGGAATTGATAATACATCCAATGCCTTTTTTACTTCTTTAAAATATTCCTCAGGACTAAAAGGGCTTGCCTGTTCAAAGGAATAAAAGGTTTGAGATTTAAGAGGACCCATTGTCCTATTTATAATCTCAAATCGGGGAGTAGGAGAAATTCTACAAACTTCTTCTTCAAAAAGGGATTTCACAACTACCCCTCCCGCCCCACTTTCTTCACATTTTTTCATATTTTTCAAATTTTCTGTAAGTCCTGATGAGGCAATAACAAGAGGATTTTTAAGTTTAAGCCCTACATAACTACAGGATAAGTCCATATTATAGCTCATCCTTTATTTCTTACTTCTTAATACTTGTGATATTCTTTCACAAGTTTTTAAAAGTTCAGAGAGAAACTTATCTTTATTTTCCTCTATAGATAAATAGTATCCAGAGATAGAAACTGCAGCTATAGCTTTCTGAGAAAAATCAAATATGGGAGCTCCTATGCATTTTATACCTCTTTCGTTCTCTTCATTATCAAATGCATATCCCTGTTTTCTCACCTTTTTTAGCTCTTCTTTTAATTTATCCTTATCAATAATAGTTTTATTTGTCCTTGGTATAAGAGGTACCTTTTTAAGATAATCTTTTATGTAATCCTCGGAGCTATAAGCAAGAAGAACCTTACCAAAACTTGTAGAATAAAGAGGCATTCTCATACCAACTCGAGACATCATGGGAAGAGTACCTGGTCCTTCTACTTTATCAATATATACTCCTTCATAACCATCTTTTATAGTTAAATGGACCGTCTGTTTTGTATTTTCCATTAATTCAATAAGAAATGGGCGAGCAATATCTCTTAAATCAAGACTTTGGAGAATATAAGAAGAAAGTTCAAGAATTCTAAAGCCTGGTTTATAAAATCCATTAGGAGTCTTTCTTACATATCCTCTCTCCATTAAAGTGGAAAGATAACGATATACAGTAGATATATGAAGACCAATTTCTTCTGATATCTCCTTTAAAGAGACCTCTCTTCCACAGAGGATTATATACTCGAGAATATCTAAGGTTTGTTCTGCAGATCCTATACCTATTTTAGGTTTCATCTCTCCACACTCCATTCATTATTTGAAGAATTAATAGAATTCTGTAAAGTATCCTCATCTAATGCCAGAAAATCTCCAAAAACACTCATCTTTAATGAAGCCAATATGTTTCCATATTTTGCACATTCCTCTAGATTTTTATCCTTTAAATACCCATATAAAAACCCAGCTACAAAGGCATCTCCTGCTCCAATTCTATCCACAATATCAGTAGAAAGAGCTTGCCGAACAAAATATTTATCTTTAAAAAGTACAGAACATCCTTCTTCTCCTTTTGTAAGTACATATATTTTATCTTCCCCAAACTTTTTCTGAAGAGTATATAAAATTTTTTCATCTTCCAATTCATCTCCAAAAAGAAGTCTATAATCTTCTCTTTTTATAAATAGAATATCAACAAAAGGAAGAATCATGTTAATAAATCTTCTACATTCATCCACTTCCCATAATTTTTGCCTATAATTTACATCAAAAGATATCTTTTGATTTCCCTTTTTAGATTTGCATATCTTTATTACATTATCTTTGCATATTTCACTTAAACTTGGAGTTATACCAGTGAGATGAATAAGCCTTGCCTTTCTTATATAATCCAGATCTAAATCCGTAAGCTGAGTAAGTGAGAAAGAAGAATTTTTACGATCATAAAGTACTTTAATACCCTTTTTCCTGTGATGAAGTTCTACAAAGTATAATCCCATTCTTCCTTCAGAAACAAGTTTTACTCTACTTACTCCAATACCATATTTCTTAAGTTCACTTAGAGCTTTGTATCCTAAAAAACTATTTGGAAAAAAGGAAATAAATTCTGTTTTCAAACCCAAAATAGAAAGAGGGATAAGGACATTTGCCTCTGCCCCTCCGATTTCCACATTCCAGGTATTACTATTTAAAAAAGTACGAAACCTCTCTGGTGTAATCCTTACCATTACTTCTCCATAAGAAATTACATCTACCATGATTCCTCCCTCTTTCTACGAATATTATTCCCTAAACTTCACTATATAAAGCTTACTATTGGCAGTACTAAAAGATTCAAATCTGCCAACAATTATAATATAGTTAAAATCGTAAATAGCTCCCCCAGCCTTCATCTAAATCACTTCCCCATTAGGAATTAATAGAGAATTATTTTCCTGTTTTGGGATACAACCACTAAAAGCAAGAATTAATACGATTCCCAAAATATATAATCTAATTCTTTTCATTTTTACTTCTCCTTTTTTCATATTATACAATAACTTTGCATTTTATTATTAAGATTATATACTCACGTTTTATTTTTAGTCAAGAAAAATAAAAAAACAGCTTTTTGTAATCCTCACTGTTAGAATTAGTATTCTTCTATTTTTACTCTCACACCTTCTTCGTAAGAGAGATATGCCGCATAAATTACCTTCATTGTATCCTTTGCAAGATCAAAGTCTGACAAAGGTTCTTTATCATTTATTATGCATTCCGCAAAATCCCTTATTTCTTGAGGATATCCTCTTATCCAATCTTCATCAGGAGTAGGAAAGGTCCAACCCGCTTTTGTCTCTATTTTTTCTGCAATATATTCATCTCCCCAAATTTCGTGTGCAGGAGCATATGCTAAAATGGTATTATTAGGAGTTATATTCCCATATAGAACTCCTTTTGATGTAAAAACCTGAACAAGATTTTTTACTCCTCCAAGACTTGTATCTGACGAAAAAATTACCCCTTTTGAGCCATCCTCAAAAGTTATTATTAAACAAGACCAATCTTCTACATCATACCAGTTTGAAAACATATAATGTTTTTCTTCTTTTTGAACTTCAGGAATCTTAGTTAAGTTTCCTATTTCTCCTATAACATATAATGGTCTTATAGGCTTTCCATATTTTAATCTCCCTTCAAAGGATTTAAGATGCAAAACTACTCCTACAGGATGTGATCCCATTCTCAGAAGACTTCCTCCTCCCGCAGTCTTCCATTTGCGAGAATAACTTGCATGAGAACCAGAGTGACTCTCTTCAGCTCTTATCTCAATAATATGTCCTTTACTTACAGAAATTAATCTCTTAATCTTTGTAACTACAGGTGAATATACGAAATTTTCTGCATAAAGAAACTTGACATTATTTTCTTTAATAGCTTTTTCTATTTCGGTAACTTTTTCTATAACTTTTTTTAACATATGCCTTTTCGAAATCTTTCCAACTTCTTCCTCGTTTATATCTTCCCCAAAATATCCTGTAAGAGGCTTTTCACAGATAATATGCTTTTTGGCCTTTGCAGACTCAATTATTACTTCCGCATGAAGATTTGTGGGAACACAAATATCTACCGCATCGATATTTTTATCCTCTAACAGCTCTTTATAATTTTCATATACTTTTTTAATACCAAATTTCTCAGCAAATTCCTTTGCATGCTCTACTTTTCCAGCGCAAACTCCTACTATATCAAAAAGATGAGAATATTCTTTATAAGCTGAAACATGTATATGTGCAGAAAAACCTGCCCCAATAATACCAACTTTTATCTTCTCCATATCTATTCTCCTCCTCCCACCTTTGGTCTATATCTAAAGAAGGCAGTAATTAGAGTCGCTAATATAAGAACTATACAAATAGGACGAGTAAAGAAAGGAGTTATATCTCCTCTTGTTAAAATTATTGCTCTTCTAATATTTTCATCCGCCATAGGACCAAGAATAAAACCTAAAACAAAGGGAGCTGCAGGATATTCCATAATTCTCATAAAATATCCAACTATGCCAAAAAAGAGCATTACTATAATATCAAATATTCTTACATTTATAGCATAAACTCCAAGGACACAAAGTATAAATATAATTGGCATAAGAATTGCAGTATCTATAGTGAGAACTCTTAAAAAGATTGGGGTAAGAGAAAGTCCAAAGATGGTCATGAGAACTGTAGCAAAGAGCATCATAGCAGCTGTTTCATATATAAATTTAGGATTCTCTATAGGAAGAAGAGGACCAGGTCTCAAACCATGAAGCCACATAGCAGCAAGAAGAACAGCAGCAGGCGCACTGCCAGGAATTGCTAAGGTTAAAACAGGAATGATAGCACCTCCTACACATGCATTGTTTCCTGTTTCTGCTGCAATTAGTCCTTCTAAGGAGCCTTTTCCAAATTTTTCAGGCTCTTTGCTCCCTCTTTTTGCTAAATCGTAAGAGACCCAAGCAGCAACATCTTCCCCAACACCTGGGATAACTCCAATTATAACACTGATAATCCCAGAGCGAATAATATTCCACCAATTTTTAATAAGAAGAGGAATTTGAGGAAAAGGTCTTCCTTTTAGTTCTACAACTACTTCTCTTTTCCCGTAATCTCTCATACTACTTAAAATTTCAGGTATACCATAAACTCCCACAAGAACAGGGATTAAAGCAAATCCTCCCATGAGCTCTAATTTTCCAAAGGAATATCTTGGATAAGAGCTAATTCCCTCCATGCCAACTTGTGATAACAGTAATCCTAAAAAACCTGCGATCCATCCTTTAAGAGGATCCTTAGGAGCGGTTAATGCGCCACAAATAGTTATTCCGAAAATAGCAAGCCATGCAAATTCCCAGGAACCAAACATTAAGGCAATTCGTCCTAAAAGAGGTGCAATCGTAAAAATAGATAAAACCCCTATCAAAGAACCAATAGCAGAGGCAGTTGTGGCAGTACCAAGAGCGGTAGCACCTTGTCCTGATCTTGCAAGAGGATATCCATCAAGAGTAGTAGCCGCATTTGCAGGGGTCCCAGGAATATTAATAAGAATAGCAGAGCGAGATCCTCCATATATTGCACCTACATACATACAAATAAGCATCACAATAGCCATGTCAGATGGAAAACCAAAGGTAAGTCCTGTGAGAAGAGCAATTCCCATAGTAGCAGTAAGTCCTGGAAGAGCCCCTATGATTATTCCAAGAAGAGTAGACCATAAAGCGTTAAATAATATAGTTGGTGTAGTAAAATATTTAAATAACGCCTCTAAAAGATACACTAAACCCATCATAAAAATTCCCTCCTAAATAATTAGCTAAGGCAATTTATGGCATTGGTATTAGAAAAACTTTTGAAAAAAGTGTAATTATAACAAAAGTAGATATGATTGAAACGACTAAAAGAAGAATGATCTTTTTTCTATAGAAGAAGAGAGAAAAAGAAAAGATAAAAAGGAAAGTTAGAATATAAAAGGGAATTTTTTTAAGAAGAAAAGTAAACATCAATATAAAAAAAGCAGTTATCAATAGATTTTGATTTTCTTTATTAATAAAAAAGTTTTTTATAAGTTTTATATCCTCTTTAAAATCAGATAATTTAATTCTTGATCTTATAACAAGATATAAAGATAATATAAAAAGAACTGTTGCAAGAAATATAGGAGTAATTCCTGGATATGCATAAACTCCATACGCAGGATCTATAGGCATCTTAAATGCTGTAAGAATAAAAAATAAACTTAAAAAACATAATATTATTCCTGTTATAAAATCTGCTTTTTTCATTTTTCCCTCCATCCTCCAAAAAGGGGCTCTTAAGAGCCCCTAAGTTTTTATTTTTTCCTTGGTATATTAAATTTCTCAGGAGAGACTTTTGCTATTCCTTGTTCATAAAGGAGCCAGCATACTCTTGATGCTATCTCTTCATTCAATTCATCAGCCTTCTCTCCATAAATACATACTTGAGTTAATCCATTTTCTTCCGCATATTTCTTCATAGTAGAAGAATATGCTGATTTAACAAATACCTTTGTTACAGTATTAATAACCTCCTTAGGAACATCCTTCGGAATTAGAATACCAAAATATGCTCCTGTTTCAGGGTAATCTGGATAATAGGTCCTTATTGATGGTATTCTACCATAGCCAGATATGACTATAGATGTTTTACCAAGAGTTGCAAGAGCCCTTAATTTTCCAGCTCTAAGCATTGGAGTTACCTCCATTGAAAGTTGCATTACTACTTCTGTCTCTCCACTTACTGTAGCAACAACAGCAGGAGCTCCACCTGCATATGGAACATGCCTATACTTTACACCAAAATACATAGAAAATATCTCTACCGCTAGATGACCCGCACTTCCAACTCCTGCAGAAGCAACTGTTACCTCCCCAGGTCTTTTCTTCATTTCCTCTACTAAATCCTTTACACTCTTATATTTTGAATCAGGTCTCACACAGATTACGTTAGGTGCATATATTACCCAAAAAGAAGCCCAATCTCTATGAGTAACATCAAAATATCCTAAAACAGGATATTTAACAACATCTACTACTGCATTTGCTGCCCAAGTATAACCATCATGAGGAGAATCCCACGCATTTTTCATTCCAATGGAGCCTGCAGCTCCAGGAGTATTTACTACCACAATCTTTTGTCCTAAATATTTCTCCATTTCACCAGCAAGAGTCCTTGTAGTTAAATCTGTAGAGCCTCCTGCTGCCCACGGAACAATTACAGTTATAGGTTTTACTGGTTTCCATTCCGCAGATAAAACAGGTATAGATATTAAAGTAATAAAAAGAAGGATACTTAAAATTATTCTTTTCATTTTTTATCTCCTCCTTTAAAATTAAGATTTGATTAAAGAATTAAAGTTTAATCTCACCTCCTTATTCCCAATCATTTTCTAATACTACTTTTAAGGCTTCTTTTTTTCTCATAAGTTCTAATGCATCATTTACTCTCTTTAAAGGAAGTCTATGAGTAACAAAGAGAGAGAAAAGATCTTTATTCTTCGAAATAAATGATACAGCTTTATAAAGATGATTCCCTTCACTAACCCATATTCCTTGAAGAGTCAAATTCTTAGATGCAATTTCGTATACATCAATTGGAATTTTCTCTTGAGGAGTCGAAACACCTACTATAAGATAAATACCTCCTTTTCTCAAAAGGTCAATTCCTTCTAAAATAGCACTACTATTCCCTGTTGCCTCTATAACTATATCCGCACCTCTTCCATAAGTTATATCCCGAATTTTTTGTCTCCTCTCTTGCATAGAAAATTCATTTCTATCAATGACAAGATCTACTCCAATTTTCCTTGCTATATCCAACCTCTTTGAAGATCCAGAGATAAGAATAACATTTTCAGCCCCCAAATACCTTGCTAAAGCACAAGAAAACATACCTAAAGGTCCTCCACCTTGTATTACAATAGTTTTACCCAAGAGATTGTTATTCAGAGAATCAAAGGCATGAACTGCTGTTGCGCCTGAGCAACCTGCCAAAGCCATTATTGAGGGATCAACATCTTTTGGAAGTTTTATTATTTCTGTTTTTTCTTCTAAAATCATATATTCGCTAAAGGCACCAAGAAGATATGGATATTCTGCAGAAGACCTATTTATTCCATAAATCTTTCTATAAGGACAAAGAGAAGATTCTTTTAAAACTTTACAATAGAAACATTCCCCACAAACAATTCCTCTATTCCAAATAATTAAATCTCCTTTTTTAAGAATTTCTCCATTCAAGTCTTTTTTCTCCCCATTTATCTCAATTACTTCTCCTACACCTTCATGCCCTAAAATGATTGGAAGAGGAGTTCTTATATCTTTTCCTTCAATCATATATAAGTCAGAGCCACATATTCCTGAAGAAATAATTCTTATTAATAAACCATTTTTAGGAATTTCTGGAATATCAATTTCTCTTAAGACTAAGGGTTTATTAAACTCTTCGAGTACCATAGCCCTCGCTTTCATAAAATGCCTCCTCTATTTTATTCTTTAATCTCTTTATCAAGACTATAAACAGGGAGAGCTTTACCATAACTTGCTGAACAAGATAATATTGTTACAGTCCCTGCCTCCTCTACTTTATCAATATAAACTTCTATTATTTTTCTTGCATAAATACCTGTTTTGCATATTAGTAAATTCAATTGTAAATTTTCAAAATAAATTTTAAATCATGTTTACTATTTTGTCAAATTTTTCGGGAGAGGCTGTTCAAAAAAACAAGAGAAGTTGAAATAAGAGGAAACATTAGATTTGCTTTTAGAGTATGTGAGAAGGGAGATAGAATAAAGTACAGTCAAAGGATAAAAAGGGGAAAAGAGATAGTGAAAGAGACTTTTAGGGTAGATGTAGTGGATGAAAGGAGAAAGAAAAATAGAATAGAGAGTGTATTTGGGAACATAAAAAGAGGAGGAAGGGACTACTTTATAAGAATTCTTTTAATTTGGCTCTTTAAAATTGCCCTTCTAAATATATCATTTCCCCTTATTTAAAATTTTTTTGAACACTCTCAATTTTTCGGGAGACTGTTTGAAAAATCGTGATGTTAGTTAAATTGATTGTGGAAGACTTACTCCTTCAGGATATAATAGGCAACCTTGAATCTTTGGGGTAGTTACTGATAAGAAATTAAAAATAAATTGGCAGAAATTGGTAAATTGTCTAGAAAATATGGAACTTATGGTGATATTAGTGGTAGGGTTTCCTGCTGAAATCCCTCAAAGACCAAAAAAGAAAGAACTTCATGAAGTTTTAAGATTGCAAAAATTTTAACTCTTGTAATTTAAGCTATTTTTTCAGAACTTGGTATATTCCGCATTTAAGATATAAAGATTCAGGATGAGAAAGGAGTATAGGATGATCTTTTGCCTGAGTTCGAAATTCTACAAATCTTAATATCCTATTGGCATCATAACTTGCAGAATCTATTACTTTTTGAAAAAGATCAGGAGTTACATGTTGAGAGCAAGAGCAGGTAATAAGAAAACCTCCATCACGAATAATTTTCATGGCTCTAAGATTTATCTCTTTATATCCTCTTAAGGCATTCTCTATTGTCTTTTGTGATTTTGTAAATGCAGGAGGGTCAAGAATAACTACATCAAATGTTCTTCCGTTTTTATGAAAGTTTCTTAAAATATCAAAGGCATTTCCTTCTATAAAATCCACTTTCCCAGAAAAACCATTAATTTCGACATTTCTTTTAGCAAGTTCTAAAGCAGATGAGGAAACATCTATAGCAGTAACCCTGCTTGCTCCAAATTTAATGGCATGAAGAGCAAAAGAGCCAGTATAGCAAAAGGTGTCAAGAACTTCCGCTCCATTTACAATTCCTTCCAATGCTCTCCTATTTTCTTTCTGATCAAGGAAATATCCAGTTTTTTGTCCATTCTCTACATCCACAATTATCCTAAGCCCATTCTCTTCTATCTCTACCTTAGGATCAAAATTCCCCTTTAAAACTCCTTTTATTTGTGAAAGTCCTTCAATTTCTCTTACAGGAACGTCATTTCTCTCATATATACCTTTTGGCTGAAATATTTCATCAAGAACTTCAACAATAATATTTTTAAATCTATCTATCCCAAGGGCAAGAGTTTGAATCACAAGAATATTTTCAAATTTATCTACAATTAATCCAGGAAGCATATCTGCCTCTGCAAAAACCACCCTACAAGACCTTGTATCCACAAGTTTTTTCCTATACTCCCAAGCCTGAAGAATCCTTTTATAAAAAAACTCTTTGTTAATATCTTCTTCTCTTCGTGTAAGAATTCTAACTGTGATCTTAGATTTTGGATTTATATATCCTCTACCAATAAAACTATTACTGGCATCATATATATCTACCACATCCCCAGGTTCAAAATTTCCATCAACCTTTGCTATTTCATTTTCATATATCCAAGGAAAACCTCTTGTTATCTTTGTATGTACATTCTTTTTTAAAATTACTCTTGCCAACTTTGCCCTTCTCCTCCTTGATAATTAAAAACCCTCCCTTATTTTATCTCTGAAGGAGGGTTTTAAGCTAATTAATAGAAGAATTTATTTTACATTCCAAAAAGAGATCCCGCAAGAAGTCCTCTCATAAAGAATCTACCTAAGAAGATGTAAACCAGTAATGGAGGGATAGCGGTAATCAATGCTCCTGCCATCTGAATATTCCACTCTACAAAATAACTTCCTGCAAGGTTATTTAATGCTACAGTAATAGGCTGAACCGCTGGATTTGGTGCCACCACAAGTCCAAAGAGAAAATCATTCCATATGGAAGTAAACTGCCAAATCATAACCACTGCAAATCCAGGCATAGAAACAGGGAAAACAATTCTTCTATAAATTCCTGCAAATCCTGCACCATCAATTTTAGCAGCCTCAATAATTTCAGAAGGAATAGTAGCGTAGTAATTTCTAAAAATCAATGTAGTTATAGGTATCCCATAAACAGAATGGACAAAAATTAATCCTGGAATAGAACCATAAAGTTTTGTCTTTTGGAGAACTTGAACCAATGGTATAAGAATACTTTGATATGGAATAAACATGCCAAAAAGAAGCAAAGGGAATATTATATCAGCCCCTTTAAATTTCCATTTTGTTAGAACATAACCATTCATGGAACCTAAAAGAGCAGAAATTATAGTAGCGGGTATTACAAGATAAACACTATTCATAAAGTTTTGAGAAAGTCCCCTTAAACCTCGGGATGGATTCCCTTTCCATGCCTGAATAAAACTTTCAAGGCTAAAGCTTTTTGGAAAATTCCACATTCCTCTTAAGCTTACTTCTGCAAAACTCTTAAAACTTGTCGCTAAAAGTACATAAACAGGCATTAAATAAAATATGGCAAAAAAGATAAGAACAGCATAAAGAATAATTCTTGATAATTTCATTATCTTTTTACCTCCGCCCTTAAGCTATATCTCAAGTAAGGAATGATTAATACTGCTACAGAAATCAAAAGTATTATTGCAATACTGGCTCCTTGAGAGAAATAGTTCCCTCTAAAGGTAGTATCATACATAAACAGGGCAGGAACATCGCATGAGAATCCTACACCACTTCCTGTCATGGCAAAAACTAAATCAAAGATTTTAAGAGAGATATGACCCAGAACTATAATAGCTCCAAGAGTTATAGGCCGAAGTAAAGGCAAAACTATGTATCTATAAACCTCCCAAGTACTTGCACCATCAACTTGAGCTGCTTCAAAAAGTTCTGTGGGAATTCCTCTTATTCCTGCAAGATACATTGCCATTACATATCCTGACATTTGCCAGACTGCTGCTATAACTACCGCTTTAATCCCAATTTTAGGATCTGTATACCATCCACTTTTTAAAAACGAAAGTCCAATTTTATCTAAGAGCATGTTAACTCCTACCGCTCCCTCTACCCCTCCTGTTCCTGGATTTAACAGCCATCTCCAAACAACACCTGTGACCACAAAAGATATTGCCATAGGGAAGAGATAAATATTTCTAAAAATATTTTCTCCACGAATTTTCCTATCAAGAAGAATTGCTAAAAGAAGTCCAATAGTAATACATGAAACTAAAAATAAAGTAGTAAAGACAAGAGTATTTTTCAAGGAGATTTGAAATCTATAATTCTGGAAAAGATCTAAATAATTTCTAAAACCAACAAAAGTAAAATCTGGAAAAATATCTCTCCAGTTTACCAGAGAAACCCAGCCTGTCCAACCAATAAATCCGTACACAAAAATTGCTATAAGAATAACAGAAGGTGCTATAAATAAAATAGGAACTAATCTTTCTTTATTTAAACCTTTCATTTTCTCCTCCTAAAGTATAAAAAGAGGGGGGAGAAAATTCCCCCCTCTTAATCTTTTATTGTTTTACTCCTTGTCTTACAGCAATGTTAACTAAAGCTTTTTGAGTAGTCTTTACATCAGGACGAGCTACAAATAGAGAAATTACGTCCTTAAATTCTGTTACCCATCCTTCGGATGCTGCTGCACCATGCATTACACTTGGGACAATAGCATGCTTTAACCAGTCATCCATTGCTGATCTTTGATATTCTGGGAATAGAGATTTATTTACATCAGTTCTTGCTGGAATAGATCCTTTCTTAATATTAAATGCTTCTTGTCCTTCTTTAGATCCTAAGACTTTTAAGAATGCAATAACATTCTCTCTATTTCTTGCTCCCTTAGGAAGACCAAAACTATCAGATAGAGCATCAAATATTCCCGCATTTCCTGGTGCTAAAACCCATCCGAAATCTTTAAATCCCTTTGCATAGAAATATCCTACCGCCCAGTCTCCCATAATATTCATTGCTGCTTTCCCTTCTACAATCAATGCACATGCTTCATCCCAGGTACGAGCAGAGTGGTCTGGATTGACATAGGTTAACATCTTCTTAAAGGTCTCCAATGCATCAGTTACTCCTGGATCAGACCATTTTGTTTTTCCTGTCCAGAGTCCCTTATATCCTTCTGCTCCTAACTTCCCAATAAGTACTGTTTCGAATACATGAGCAGCTTCCCATCCATCTTTTGTTCCAAGAGCTAATGGGATTATTCCCTTTGCTTTTAATGCATCTGCTACTTTGAAGAATTCATCAAAAGTCTTTGGAGGTGTTAGTTTATTTTCTTCAAAGATCTTTTTATTATACCAGAGAACATTCGCTCTATGAATGTTTACAGGAACGGACCAGTATTGCCCTCTATAGGAGACTATATCTAATATACCCTTTGGCATTACTTTAGTCCAGCCCTCTTCTTTGTATAAGAAAGTAATTGGCTCCATGAATCCTGTTTTTACCCATGTATCAATCAATTCATGCCCTGCATGCACTTGGAATGTATCTGGAGGATCACCACCAAGCATTCTTGTCTTTAAAACCGCTTTTGCTTGAGCACCTGCGCCACCTGCAACCGTTGCATTAATAATCTCTACATCAGGATATTTTTTATGGAAGATATCAAATAATGCTTGAAGTCCTTCCGCCTCACCACCAGCAGTCCACCAGCTGAAAATTTCCAACTTACCTTTGAGTTGAGCAAGTGAAGAGAAAACAATAAGGAGAAGAACTAATGAAGAAATCACTAAAACTTTACGTCACATAGCTCCTACCTCCACAATTTAAAATTTAGGAGATTTTGGAGAAAAAATTTGGTTAAGTAGAACCACCTTCTTTATCTCTTTTATTTCATTCAGAAACTAACCAGAAATAATTACTAAGATATTATTATGCGAGTGTCAAATGATGAAGGGAGACTGTTTGAAAATTTACAAAACAAGTCTTTTAGGACTTAAATTACTAATAAAACTTTCTAAGAAATTTTTTGAGAAAAAGGAAGAGACAAAAGAAAAAATTCCTGAAGGATTCAAGCCAGTAATAAGGAACAGAATAGAAGGGGTATTTGGGAATATAAAGCAAGCATTAGTCCGCTATGAAAGTACAAAGAGAGAAAATTTAGCAAGATTATATTCTCTTTCCAATTCAATGATGAAATAGAGGACCCCTTCATTTCCGGGGTCCTCTAACTTTTATTTTAGAAGTTTGAAGAAAGGCTCAAAATATGTTGATTAGAAAGTCCTTTTGTATAGAGAAAGGCATAGTCCAAAGTAAATTGGAAAAATTTTATCCCTAATCCAAAACTTATGGATTCTTTTTCTCCATTATATCCAGATCTTAAAGATAAAAGAGGAAAAGGAATTACTTCTGCCCCTATACTTACTCTATTTAAGAACTGAGGTTTTGGTAAAAGAGAGAAATCGCAAAGTAATTTTAAAGGAATATTTCCTAAGGAGAGATTTAAAAGTCCCCCTATTTTTAGATCTTTCCTTTCCACTTCTTCTACCTCTCCTGTACTCCAACTTAATCTACTTATAGGATTATAAAAAACCACTCCAACTCTAAACGAAGAATTTACCTCATATATCAATCCCAAATCTTCCCCAAAACCAAAAGCTTTTCCTGTATCCAAGGTAGATTGATATAAGTAAAAAGTACCTCCTAAGCTTAAATTTGGTAAAATTCTACTTGCTAAACTTACTTGATAGAAATTTTCTGAAAAGGGGAATAAAAGTTCCTCAGAATTTGTAATACCTTTTAGAGAGACTCCTAATCCAATAGAAACTTTGTCAAGATTTATTATTCCTCCAATATATTCTACCCTTGTCCAGCTATCTGGCATTTCCAAATGAGTAAATCCAATATTTTTGCCCTTTAAAAAAGTTAAACCTGCGGGATTATAATATAAAGCGGAAAAATCATCAGAAAGGGCAATATATGCTTCACCAAGCCCTGCGGATCTTGCGCTTAAAATCATTGGAGCGAAAGAAGCAAAACTTTGAGAGAAAAGAATTATTCCCATTATTATGCTTATTAATATTATTTTTTTCATCATTCCAACCTCCTTATTAAAAACATTAAATATAAAGGGAGGGGAAAACCCTCCCCATAAAATTTATTTCAATATAGCAATGAATCTATTTATTCTTACTTCTCCTTGAGATGTTTTTGCATAAAGCTGGAACAGATAAAGTCCATTAGGTAGAGTTACGCCCTGCCAGTTCTTTCCATCCCACTCTATTTCATAATTTCCTACCAAAAGATATCCTAACTTTCTTTCATAGACTTTTGCTCCCGCTAAGTTATATACATAGAATGTAACTTCAGCATCCTGAGAAAGATTGAAAAATATTTTGGCGGTCTCAACTCTTGGATTGAAACTCTTCGTAAACTTTGTTACATTGGCAAAAGACAGAGGAATAGAAGCTTTTAATATAGTTTCAGCTGATTTTGTTACAGTATTTAAAGCTTCATCTGTAACTGTTGCGGTAATAATATATTTTCCATTGGGAAGTAATTTCCCACTTTCATCCTTTCCATCCCATGAATAATTATATGTTCCATTATTTATTTGCTGATTATTTATAATAGTTTTAACTAAGTCTTTCTTTTCTCCATTTACAGTATTATAGACTTTTATGGTAAGGTAGACATATCCAGAGTCATCGCTAACTTGTACATTTATGTTGCAATTTCCAGTATTTGGATCAAAAGAGGAAGGTACTGTCAATGTTAGAGTTGGATCTAAAAGATCTAAAAGAAATGTTCTTACCTTCTTTAAGAGTATGTCATTCACATTTAAGCTTACCCCTTCAAGTCCAAAGGCAAAATAAACAACTTTATAATTTTTTACTGCATCTTTATATACCAATCCCGCAGTTCCAGAGGAGGAGATAGCTTTATTTACAATAGATGGAGCTTTCTTTTCTCCTATTTTTTCAGGAAGCTTAATAGAAGGTGGAATAGAAGATATTCCTTGAGGATTATACACAAGAATTGGTATTGCTCCTTGTAGTGGATCAATCTCATCAGGATATCCTTGGTTCATGGCACTATCTACTGTATTTAGAGAGAAGGAAAGTCCTGCAAAGGGTGTATTATCTGCCCCCTTTATGGAATAGATTCCTACATCATCTTGGACAAAATTTGCTTTTAAATATCCATTATAAAATGTAGAACTAATGTATCCTATAGAAAATCCCCAACCAAGGTCTTGAGAAGTAATAAATAATTTTCCTCCATTATCAAGATAGCTCATTAATTGAGATTGGACAGAAGCATCATAGATAGCTCCCCAGTCTCCTGCCCAAAGTACCCAGCTATAATTTTGCATGTATCCTGCAGAAGGAACCGCATTATCTTTAAAAACGTCAATTATGTTGTAACCTATCCCTAAATCATCAAAGGCATTTTCAAGATATGGTGCAATTCTGAAATCTCCACCATCATCGGAAATAAGTAATGCCTCCAAGCTTAATGGAGTTGTAAAGGATTTTACAGATGACCATGAGGAATCACCGCTTCCATTTCTTGCTTTTACTCTCATATAATAAGTAGTTCCTAAAGCTAAAGGTGCATTAATAGGAGGACGATATTCTGTATTCTGTGTAGTGATATCTATAACTAAATTTGCAAAGTTTTGATCAGTAGCAATCTGCAAATTGTATTCTACCGCATAAGGAATACTTTCCCATTTGATTAGTGGTCTTATGGTATTTGGATTCTGTCCTTGCCATGCTATATGATTTACAAAATTTGGAGTATTAGGAGCTTGAGTAGATTTTACATAAATATCACAAGTAATATTATCTCCAGAAATAGCAATATTTCTTACAGCAACTGTTGTAGCAATTTCTCCATATGCTTTACTATTTGGGGTACTATTTTCATCAAAGGTTGTGTTATTAGTAGATCCAGGATATGGATCTTTCGCATCTCCAGAGGATTTTCTTTTTTCCAATTCCCATAATCCATCTGCTTGCTCTAATGCAACCAAATAATGTTTTGAAGGATCAAGCTCAGGATACCATTCATAATCATTTTGATGTTCCCTCATATTTTCATCCACATGATAAATAAGTAGTCCTTCTCCTCTTAAATAACTGTCAAATCCAATCTTCTGTCTATTTTCCAATAAGAAATACTGTTTTCCAATTACCCCATCAGTCCAAAGCATGTAAACTTGCGGATTTTGCTCTACAGGAGGAATGGTAACATTTGTTAAATCATCACTCGGGACAATTGGAGTTACCCATCCAAGCTGAATTTTACACCAAGCATCAAAATGAGACGGAGATCCTCCTATGGAATACCCTGATGGGGAAAGTGGACCATTCCAAGATCCTCCTGCCATTAAGCTCCATCTTCCAAGACCAAAAGAAGAATAGTCTCTATCATAAAGATCTGGAAGATGCCCAAAGGAGTGTCCCATTTCATGAACAAATACTCCAACCGTTTGTGGAATGATCACAGGATTTCCTTGGGCATCATAATCTTCCATATATTCTGGCTCTATAGAGTATCTTATAGGTGTAGGGGTTCCATTTATATTTACATAAATAGTAGATGCATGAGACCAGATATCATTTACATCTCCAGTCCATTCCGCCCCTTGTCCCGCATGAATTACAAAAACTACATCATAATTTCTCAGATCATATCCAATATCTACCGCATGTTGTAGAACTTCCTGAACTAATACAAAGACTCCTCCACTGGTAAAACCATAGTTACCATCATTTATATAATAAGTATAAGTATTTTGAGCGGTATACCAAGGAAGAATTGTTGCGGTTATATCAAATTGATTATAGGAATTTTCAAGATAAAATTCCCTTACACTTCCCACATTGTAGGGATTTATTATACCCCAATTTGCATTCTGACTATTAAAAAGAATATCAAAATAATTAGATGGTATTACATTATCTGGTTGTCTTGGCTTATCACTAAAATCTACAGGAATTACAATAGCTTTTCCTACTCCAGTTGTTTTTTCGATAACTCCATATACTTTTTCCCCTTGAGGAATAGTACTTGGGAGGACCTCAGGGAGAGTTGGAAGTTTAACTTTCTTCTCTAAGAGTTTCTCATGGGGTGGCATAATCTTAACTTTTGTGAGGGGCAGAGAGGAAGCAAAACTTAAGCTAAGAAGAAAAATGAAAAATACAAAAAACCCTAAAATCCTTCGCATTCTTTTAACCCCCTTTTAGAAAATTTTAAATAAATTATATCATCAATTCTATTCTTTATGCTATACTTTCCAAATAAGGAGGTGAAAAAATGAAAGAATTTTTAATTTTTATCATTATTTTTCTTCTTACCCTTTCCTTTGCTCAAAATGTTCCTATGATTGAGAATAGAAGCAAAGTTATCGCAAGGGTAAAGGGAGTTATATTAAAGGATTTTCCAAATGGAGAATTAATCTTAGAAATTTTAGAGTCTGAGGATATAAAAGGATATAAAAATTTTGCAAAAAAGGGTGATATCATCATAGCAAATTTTATTCCAAGGGAACTATCACTTTTCCTTTGCTATTTTTTAAAACCAAAGGATGAAATTTTAGCCATTTTAGAATTTGTGGGAGATGAAAGGAAAAGAATGTGGATTGTAAGAGAGGTGGAGAGAAAAGAAAGAATAGAGGAAAAGGATATAGAAGAAATTTTGGAATATTATCTTTTAGCAAAGGGAATAATAAAGGAAGATGAGAAATTTGAATATAAAATAATTGATTCTAAAGAAGGTTATAAAATTGAAATCAAAATCCATGATAAGAGCCTTAATATATTTATGGACTTTTTTGGAAGAATTAAGGAATAGTTTATACTATTGAAAATTCCTTTTTACTTAAATTTATCTCCTCAAAATCTTGAGCAATATTTACAGAATGATCTCCAATTCTTTCTAAATTTGTAAGAATATCTGAATAAATAAGTCCTGCAATGGGATTACAAATTCCCGCCTTCATTCTCTCAATATGTTTATTTACAGATTCCTTTACCACTCTATCAATTTCTTCTTCTATTCTTTCTACATCTCTCAGTCGTGATACATGACTTTCTCTGATCATTTCAAAGGCATTTTTCATATTTTTAAAAACAAGTTCTTTTAATTCTTTGAGATCCTTTTTAGCAAATTCTGAAAACTCAATATTATTAGATATTTTATCTTCTGTTTTTTCCATTATATTTGTTAGATGATCCGCAATTCTCTCCACATCATCTACACTTCTTAAAATTGCATTTAATTCTTTTGCCTCTGCATCAGAAAGAGATGTACTGGAAAGCTTTGTAAGATAATTTATAAGGCTTGATTTTAAACTATCTGTAAGATCTTCCATAACAAGAATATCTTTATAATGATCAAGATGATTATTCTCTAAACAATTAAAGGTTAAATTAAACATCTCTTCAGAAATTTCTGCCATTCTGATTAATTCCTTTCTTGCACTTTCTAAGGCGGTTGCGGGAGTATTTAGAAGAACAGGATTAAGAAATAAAGGTTTCCTTATAACTACTTTCTCTTCTCCTGGCACTATCTTCTTTATTATACTTGCATATTCCTTTGTAAACCATATCCATATAAAGGACCATAAAACATTAAATAACGTATGAGCATTTGCAACTTGTCTTGCGGTATCAGAGGAAGTTAAAGAGACTAATTTCGTGAAGTAAGATAAGAAAGGAAAAATTAGGATAACTCCAACAATATTAAAGAAAAGGTGAGCAACTGCGGTCCTTCTTGCAGAAAGTCTTGTATTAATTGATGCCAAAAGAGCGGTAACACAAGTTCCTATATTTGCTCCTAAGATAAGGGGAATAGCAGAAGAAAGAGAGATTGCATCCTTTCCCGCCAATGCAACCACTATACTTGTAGTTACACTGCTACTTTGAATAATTCCTGTTATTAAAGCTCCTGTAAGGATCCCCAAAATTGGATGTTTACTCATAGATATCATTACAGAATGAAAGAGAGACCAATTTTTAAGAGAAGATAAAGAATCTTCCATTAAATTAAGACCTAAGAATAAAACTCCAAAACCAAAAATTGCCTCTCCAATATATCTTATATATCTCCTCTTTCCAAAGAAAAGCAGAAGAAATCCTAAGAATAGAAAATATGGGGCTATTTTTGTAAGTTTAAAAGCAACAAGCTGTGCGGTAATTGTTGTCCCAATATTTGCACCAAAGATAATCCCAAGAGATCCTTCTAAGGTAAGAAGTCCCGCATTAACAAAGCCAACAGTTAAAACTGTTACCGCACTACTACTTTGAACAATAGAAGTTATTAAAGTTCCAAGAAATAGACCTCTCCATGGGGAATTAGTAATCTTTTCAAATATTTCTCTCAGGCGAGACCCTGCTGCCTTTTCTAATCCTGAACTCATTTGTATTATTCCATATAGAAAAAGGCTTAGCCCTGCCAAAAGAAATCCTATATCCTTAGAAGAAAGAGGAATACTACCCATAATTTCCTCCTTTTAAAACTTTCTCCATGAGCATTATATCATTGAAATTTTAAAGGAATATTAAAGACATGATATAATAAGAATGGAAATCTAAAAAAAAGGAGGTTAAGAGGTTAACATGAAGAAATATTTAGTAATCTTCTTTCTGCTTTTAGTTTTAGTTTTTTCTTTTGTTCATGCTCAAGAGGCAAGAGTTCGTAATGTTATATTTTTCATAGGAGACGGGATGGGACTTGAAAGTGTTGATATCGCAAGAATAGTTCTTGTAGGGAAAGATGGATACTTAGATTTTGAAAAAGCACCCTATGTAGGAATTGCAAAAACATATGCGGCAAACACATTAGTTACTGATTCTGCTGCAGCGGGAACCGCTTTAGCGACAGGATTTAAAACAAACAATGCATGGTTAAGTATAACTCCTAATGGAAAGGCGGTAAAAACCCTTTTGGAAGCAGCAAAAGAACTTGGAAAATCTACAGGATTAATAACTACTGTAACTATAACTCATGCAACTCCCGCTGCCTTTTCCGCTCATACTACCTCAAGAGATGAACTTCCTGTAGCAGATCAATATGCAGAATTTAAAACTGCAGATATATACATGGGAGGAGGACTCTCCTACTTCCTTCCTAAATCTGATCCAAGAAGTAAAAGAAAAGATGATAGAAACTTAATAGAAGAATTTAAAAAGGCAGGATATGAATTTGTATCTACCCCCGAGGAACTTGAAAGGGTGACCGCAGAAAATGGAAAACTTTTAGGTCTTTTTGATTACGAACATCTTCCCTATTATATGGATAGAGAATTCTTAAAAGCAAAAGTTCCATCTCTTGCTGACATGACAAGAAAGGCCTTAGAAATATTAAGTAGAAATGAAAATGGATTCTTTGTAATGATCGAAGGAGGAAAAATAGATTGGGCAAATCATGGACATGATCCTGCAAATGCAATTTGGGAAATTTATGAATTTAATGAGGCAATAAAAGTAGCCTTAGAATTCTTAGAAGAAAATCCAGATACTTTAATTGTTATTACTGCAGATCACGAAACAGGAGGGATTGGGCTTTCCACTGGAAAATACGAGATTTCCCCCGATATTCTAAAGAAACAGAAAGTTTCTACAAGTGTACTTGCAGAACTTGTGAAAGGGAAGAGTGAGGAGGAGATAAAGAAGATTTTTGAAGAGTATGTAGGAATTTCTGATCTTAAACCTGAAGAGATAGAAAAGATTAAGAAAGCAAATGCAACTCTAATTGGAGATGTTATTTCTGCAAGAGCTCAAATTGGATGGACTACAACATCTCACTCTGGTGGAAGTGTTCCTGTATATGCCTTTGGAGAGGGAGCGGAAGTCTTTGCAGGAGTTTATGATAACACCGATATAGCAAAGAAGATTGCAGATCTTGCAGGATATACCCTTTCTCAATAATATGATTTATAAAGTTGACGCAACCTTTGGAACCTTAGTAAAAATTGGAGATAAAGTTAAAAAGGGAGATAAATTGGGACTTTCTTCTAATTTAAAAGATGTACTTTCTGAAGAAGAGGGAATTGTAAAAAACATAACCTTTGAGGGACAAGAACATGTATTTATAATTGAAATTGAGTAAGGGATCCGCTTTCGCGGATCCCTACAAAAATCTTCTCCTTAGGAATATATAAAGAGAGAAAGGAAAGAAAAAAGTCTATTATTTCTTTCCTCAATTCATAAGGATAAGTAACAACATTTTGATCCTCTTCATAAGGGAAAAGGGTAATTTCATTTACAAAGATCTTTTCCATTCTTTTAAAATAATCCTTTGGCATTCTGAATATTCCGACAGAAATATCAGAAATTTTAGATGGATCTATCTCTTCAAACACCTGATTTAGAAATTTTAAATATATCTCTTTCCAATTTTCAGTAAATAGAAGAGGATCAAAATTAAGCCTTACCTTCCACCCTTTTTCTAAAGCCTTTTTAATAGCATAAAGCCTTAAAGTCAAGTTGGGAGTCTTAGGTTCAAATTTCTCTATAATTTCTTGAGGTAATAAAGTCCATGATAATATTACATTCTCAGATAGTTTTAAGTTTTGTAGAGTTTTATATTCAGCTGATTTAGTTCGAATTTCAATTATTAAATCTCTTCTAAGAGATGCATACTCAATAAACATGCTAAAAAATGGGACAATTCTTTCTAATGCCATAATATCAGTGTTATAAGATATGGACAGATATAAAGGATGCTTTCTCAAAAGGGAATCAATCTCTTCAAAATAATCCTCTATGTTGACAAATATTACCATATTAGCTGAAGGATACATTCCTTTTAAGAAGCAGTAATCACAACTGAAAATACAATTTAAAATAAGAGTTATATAATAAAAGTGATGGTACCCAAAATTAGGGCATAAAGGAGGACCAGGATATAAAAATTTTCCTTTCTTTTTGGCAAGAATCAATTTCTTACTCATCTCTTGAAGCTTATAATTTTGTCTTGGTCTTGAGAAAATTTCCTTATAATTATTTATTTCCACCAAAATAGAGTCAGGAAATTTATCTAAGATAGATTTTGTTAGAGGATGAGAAATAATCTCTTTCTCTATGTATATATGAGAAAAAAGCTTAGATACTAAGGAGTTTTTTGAGCTTTTCAAAATATTCCTTACCCTCCTTTTTTGATTTCACATTTACATTGAAAAATTCTGAGATCTCCTCTGGTAGATTTTCATGTCTTATTATATAGCTCTTTAAGTACCTCTCTAACTGATATGTCATAGAAGTAGTGAGATGTAAACTATTTTTAAGTTTTTCAACAATTTCTTTCAATTTTTCTTCTTTAAAAATATTTATACAAAATTTAAGATTTAATTCAGAAAGAGCATTTATAAAATTTTCTATAAAAGGAATACTTTTATTTATCAGATTTATAACTTCTTGAGAGTCTATCCTTTCATATATTAAAAAATCATAAACAATTTTAATACAATGAATATTATGAGGAGGTAAAAAGCTTGATGCTGCCTCAAAAAACCCCGCCCCTTCCATATCTACTACATCTCCCTCAATCTCATCTGTGAATATATCCTCTCTAACAGGGAAGAAAAAACTCTCAAGATCTGCTTCTTTCATTTGGTGATTTACAAGAATATCTGGATAAAACACCCTTTTTGAGTGATGGTTTATTATTTTATGGCATAGCAAAACATCACCCTTTGATAATTCTTTTCTCCTTGCACCACAAATGCCAATATTTAAAGCTATATCTTTATCCATTGCGGAAAATTTTGTCAAAAGAAAGGTAGTAGCTATAGCAGATCTTATAATTCCTTCTCCACTCACTATAAGAAGAAGGTCAGCATTAGAAAAAATTTGAAATTTTGATAGCTCCTGCAATTTTTTAAGCCCAAAGTACTCTATTAAAGGCTTTGCTTCAGAATGAAAGGCAGTAATAAAAAATATCATGAAATTTTTCACTCTCCTTAGCTTTAATCAGCCTCCTTATTCTTTATATATATTACACAAGCTTTAAATCTTAGTGTATAATTAGAAAAAATCCCTAAGGAGATAAAGCATGAGAAAGAATTTTAACTATGAATTGTATAAAGATCTCGTATTAAACTCCTTAGAAGAAGTGGTGATATATTATGACAAAGACATGAAAATTTTATATGCAAATAAATCTTCAAGTGAGCTCTTCGGAATTTCTCCAGAAGATTTAATAGGGAAAAGCTGTTATGAACTTTGGTATAAAAGAGAAAGCTGTAAAAATTGTCCTGTAAAAAGAGTATTAAAGACAGGAAAAATAGAAGAAGGAGAAATAATCTCTCCTGATGGAAGATCTTGGCACATAAAGGGATATCCCGCAAAAAATGAACAAGGAGAAACAATTGGAGTAGTAGAACTCATTCAAGAAATAACTGAAAAGAAGAGAATGGAAGATGAAATTAAATATTTAAGCTTTCATGACAAACTCACAGGATTATATAATAGAGCCTTTTTTGAGGAAGAGCTCATAAGATTAAATACAAAAAGACAGCTCCCTTTAAGCATAATTATGGGAGATTTAAATGGATTAAAGCTTGTGAATGATACCTTTGGACATAAAGAGGGAGATAATTTATTAATTGCTATTTCAAAAGTTCTTAGAAAATCATGTAGAAAAGAAGATATCATTGCAAGATGGGGAGGAGATGAGTTTGTAATTCTTCTTCCAAAGACAGATAAGTTCACTTCTCAGAGAATATGTGAAAGAATAAAAAGAAATTGTGAAAATCATAACAAGCTTAATAATCACCCCATTCAATTAAGTATATCCTTGGGATCCGCTACCAAAGAAAATGAGAATGAAAATATAGAAGAAATCCTTAAGCTTGCAGAGGACAGGATGTATAGAAATAAATTAATAGAGGGAAAAACTTTTAGAGATTCTGTATTATCGTCTCTTAAAAATTTTCTCTGGGAGATTAGTTTTGAAAGTAAATCCCATGAAGAAAGAATAAAAGAATTATCCTTAAGAATGGCAGATTTTTTATATCTTTCTGATATCGAAAGAGAAGAATTAATACTTCTTTCCTACTTCCACGATATAGGAGAAATCACTATCCCTAAGGAGATATTAAAAAAACCTTATGAGCTTTCCCCTGAAGAATGGAATGAAATAAAGACCCATCCTGAAGTGGGATATAGGATTGCAGAAGCATCTTATGAATTAGCTCATATCGCAGAAAAAATTTTAGCTCATCACGAATGGTGGAATGGCTCTGGTTATCCCCAAGGTCTTAAAGGGGAAGAAATTCCCTTGGTATCAAGAATATTTTCCATAGTAGATGCCTATGAGGTTATAATGTCAGGAAGACCTTATAAAAAGGCAAAAACTAAGGAGGAAGCAATAGAAGAAATAAAAAGATGCTCTGGAACTCAATTTGATCCTAAATTGGTAGATGCATTTATAAACGTGATTTCATAGATCTTAATTTTGCTAAAGCTCTTTTTTTATGAGTTCTTACACTTCTTCTGGAAATTTTTAAGCGTTTTGCAATATCTCTTTCACTTAATCCTACAAAGTAAAACAATTTTATAATTTCTTTTTGTCTTTTAGAAAGCTTAGTTAGTTTTATTTTTCTTTTCTCATCTTCTTGAGAATAATTTTCTTCTATAATTTCAAAAGTATTTCTGCTTATCTTCTTTTTATATTCCATTAAGGAATAATAAAGGGTCTTTTTAAGATAGGAAGATAAGTTCCCCTTTTTGGGATCATATTTTCTTAGAAGTTCTAATAAAATGAGTTCTCCTTGTTGTTTCCAATCTTCCCATTCTAAATCTTTAGAATAAAGAAGAGATAAGTATTTGTAAAGAAGGGGTCTATAAGCTATAAAAAAGGTCTTATAATCCATTCTAACCTCCTTTTTCAAAAAATTTACCTTATTATATTTACATATAGTAAAAATTTCAAGATATATTTTACAAATAGTATAAGAGGGGGTATATGATATAAAAAAATTAAAGTTATAATATATAGAAATAAGATATAGGGAGGTATTAAATTGATTCTTAGTGATAGAGATATTAGAGAATATTTAGAAAAGGGGGATTTAGTTATAGAACCCTTGGAAGATCGTGAAAACCAAATTCAGCCCTCTTCTGTAGACTTAAGATTGGGAAACTGTTTTTTACATTTTAGAGTAGAAGGAAAAGCTTTTATAGATCCATCAAAGGATAATCCTTCAGAGCTTATGGAAATTATCGAAGTAAAAAATGGAGAACCTTTCTTTTTAAGACCTGGAGAATTTGTTCTGGGAACTACTATCGAGACAGTAAAACTTCCTGATAATTTAGTAGCAAGAGTAGACGGTAGATCAAGCTTAGGAAGATTAGGAATAATTGTACATGCTACCGCAGGATATGTGGATCCTGGATTTTGTGGACAAATTACTTTGGAGCTTTCTAATATAAATAGAGTTCCTATTGCTCTATATCCTGGAATGAGAATATGCCAAATATCTTTTTATAAGCTTACTACTCCCGCAGAAGTCCCATATTATAAAAAGAAGGGAAGTAAGTATCAAAATCAAAAAGGACCAACTGCTAGTAGGTTAAATATAGATTTTTGCAAAAAGGAGGATAGCAGAAGTAATAAATTATGAGGAATAAATTCATCATAGTAATATTTGGTGGATTAGGGGATTTAGCAAGAAATAAGATATATCCAATTTTATTTAACTTGTATAAAAACTATCGCCTTTTAGGATGCAGTAAAATAATAAGTACAGGAAGAAGACCACAGGTAGGACAAGAAGAATTTTATCAAATTCTTAAAGAGTCCGTTAAAACAAAAGACCCTAACTTTCTTTCTCTTTTCGAATTTGTAAAATTAGATTTAGAAAAACCTGAAGAGTATGGTGACTTAAAAGAAGTCCTCAAAAATTACAAAGAGGAAGAGCTTATTTTTTACTTAGCAACTCCTCCATTTACCTTTGAGAGTATAATAAAAAATTTAGGAGAATTTCTAAAGGATTTTTCTAATAAAAGGAAAATTGTCATTGAAAAACCATTTGGCTATGATCTCACATCAGCTAAAAAACTAAATCACCTTTTAAGAAACTATTTCAAAGAAGAGGAAATATATCGAATAGATCATTTCCTCGGTAAAGAAACAGTCCAAAATATTTTTGGTTTGAGATTTTCTAATATCATATTTGAAGGCATTTGGAATAGAAACTTTATAGATCATGTACAAATTTCTGCCTTGGAGGATATAGGCGTTGAAGGAAGATTAGGATATTATGACAAAGTAGGAGCTTTAAGGGATATGATTCAAAACCATCTTATTCAAATACTTACTCTTATAGCCATAGAGCCACCTTGCTGTATTGATGAAAAAGCTATAAGAGATGAAAAGGTAAAAGTACTTAAAAGTATTAGAGAAATAAGATACGAAGAAGTGCCTAATTTCGCAGTAAGAGGACAATATGAAGGATATCTGCAAGAAGAAAAACTTGTTAAATCAAATACAGAAACTTATTCCGCAGTTAAATTTTACATTGAAAATATTAGATGGGATGGTGTTACTTTTTATTTAAGAACAGGAAAAAAACTAAAGAAGAAAGAGACTTCTGTCGTTATTGTATTTAAAAAAATTCCAGGACTTTTCTCAAAACTTTTAGATTGTATGCCTCAGGAAAATATTATTGGTTTTAAAATAGCTCCTGAAAATAAAATAGTTCTAAGTTTTCAAATTCGTCCCTTAGGAGGTAGCATACTTTCCTGTCCTATACCTACATCTATGGAGTGGAGTGGACCTAATATAGAAGCTTATGAAACCTTGTTCTTAGACATTATAGAAGGGGATCAAAGCCTCTTTATAAGAGAAGATGAAATTGAAAAATCATGGGAAATAGTTCAACCAATTTTAGATTATTGGAAAGAAGATCCCAATATCCCAATATACCCTCCTTTCTCTTTTGGTCCTAAAGAGGCAGAAGATTTTATTAGAAAAGATGGAAGAGAATGGAGGAATTTATAATATGAGGACAAAACCCGAATGTTTTAGTTGTTTTTTAAATCAAGTTCTCTCCGCAGGAAAAAGAGTAACAAAGGATGAAGAGGTGTTAATAAATGCCATAAAAAAAGCGTCTGAAATTCTCCCTTATCTTTCTATTAATGATTCTCCCGCATATAATACTTATCTTGTCTTAAAAAGAGGATATGAAATCTTGGGAAATAAAGATCCTTATTATGAAGAAAAGAGAAAATACAATAAGTTAGCTCTAAGTTTATATCCTACATTAAAAAATATAGTAAAAAATTCTAAGGATCCACTTCATACCGCTGTGAAAATCGCAATAGCGGGAAACATAATTGATCTTGGAATTGTAGATCTCTCAAAAATAAATATAGAGGAATATATAAAAATGGTTTTAGAGACTCCTTTACCTTTAGAGCATTACGAATATTTTAAAAGGGAAGTAGAAAAAGCAAAAAATATAGTTTATCTATTAGATAATGCTGGGGAAATTGTTTTTGATAAGATTCTTATAGAAGAATTAGATGGAAAAAGAATTACTGCGATAGTAAGCGAGGGACCAATAATTAATGATGCCATGATGGAAGATGCTATTGAGGTAGGACTTACTCAGGTTTGTAATGTAATTACTTCTGGTTCAGACACTGTAGGGAAAATCCCAGAATTGGGATCTGAGGAATTCAAATCCGCTTTGTATAACGCAGATGTAATCATTGCAAAGGGACAAGGAAATTATGAAAATTTAGATGAAAAAGGATTAAACATATTTTTCTTATTAAAAGCAAAATGTGAAATAATAGCAAAAAGTCTTGGGATTAATTTTGGTGATTCCGCATTAGCATATGGTCCTATCTTGAGGAGGTGCCAAAATGCATTAAAGAATCATAATTAGGAGAGACCTTGTTTTTGACACAATATAAAGAAAATGATAAACTTTATATACTCTAAAATATGCAAAATAAAGGAGGTGATATATTCCTATACATAATCTGGATTTTAGATTCGAAATGTAATTTAAATTGCTCTCATTGTTATGTGCATTCCCGAGGATGGGAGAGAAAGATTTCCAAAGAGAGAGGATTAAAATTAATAGAAGAGGCAAAAAGAGCAGACTTTAAAGGAATTGATTTTACAGGGGGAGAGCCCCTTTTAATACCAGAAATATTCGATTATATTAAAAAGGCAAAAGAAGTAGGGCTTGAAGTTTCTATAAACTCTAATGCTCTTCTTTTAAATAAAGATATAGTAAAATTCCTAAAGGAGTATGAAGTATTTGTCTACATATCTGTAGATGGTCCTAATAAAGAAAGCTATGAAAAGATAAGAGGAAAGAATACCTTTGAAAATCTTGTTAAAAATTTAGAACTAATTAAAGAGGAATCCTTAGAGTATTCTATAATTTTCTCTATTTCCTCTTTAAATTATAATTTTGCGAAGGATATGGTCTCCTTTGCTAAGGATTTTTCTGCAAAATCTTTATGCATGATTCCTGTAATACCCGCAGGAGAAGCAAAAAGGACAAGGGTTTACATTGATTCCTCTTTACTTATTAGTACTATAAAAGAAGTAAAGGAAGAAGCAGAAAGGTTAAAATATCCTGTAGAGGTTTGGTGTGCTTCATTTTTAAAATTATTCTTTGATTCTCCTTATCTTATTATAGACGAATGTCCTATTTTTGACCTTTTAGATATTTCACCTTCTGGAGATATTTTGATATGTGATGTAATTGATAATCCTTTGTCAGAAATAAGAACAAAATCTCTTCTTTCTGCTATAAATGAAGTTAAAAATCATCCTCTATATAAACTTATTTTAGAGAGAAAGGAAAATTGTACAGGATGTAAGATAAAAGACTTTTGCAGAGGAGGATGCTACGCAAGAGCCCTTATATTTTACAATGACTTTTCTAAGAAGGATCCTTTGTGTCCTAAGGTTTTAACTCCTGTAGGTTAATTTTCGTAATCTTTTTCTAGGACCTTTTCTACCATCTCTCCTAAGAATCTGTAAAGGGATAAAATAGTAAATCTCTCTAATATATAATGCATATAAAAGAGCAGATTTCATATCCTCTATACTCCAAATAATGAGCAATATGATGCTCTAATCCCAAAGCAAGTCTTGAGTTTCCAACAATTGCCATGAGCTCCCCTGATCTTAAAGGTTTTATCACAAATTTCCATCATCTCCTTTACTACATCCATATCAATTTTTTCTTCTGTTAAAACATGAGAAACTTGCCAATCTGAAAGGGCAGAATATTTTCCCATAAGGTCCCCAAATCCCGCTATGGTGAGAATTTTAGGAGAGTTTTCTATAACTTCCATGTTTACAAATATCTTCTCAGGAGAAATAGAGAGAACAGTAAGTTTCAATCCATCAATAGTAAGAGGAGCAACTGACGATGCATATCCATCCATAGATGGTGCAGTGGGAACAGAATATAAATCTTAATTTTTGATGCTTCCAGATCCTAACATATAATAAAAGGAACTTCTTTTTGTTCCTCCAAAAACCTAACAAGTTCCTTATAATCCTCATCCCATATTAATGTCACTGCTCTTTCCATCATGTTTTTAGTATACCACAATGTCGCCCACCTTATCTATTTATTTAATGGAAGGAGGTGAAAAAAGATGGCAGTAAATTCTATCCCTTATAACTCTCGCTTAATTTTAAGAGTCCAAGTAGGAGCTCAGCAAGGGAATCCTGTAGTAAGAAGTAGAAGCTTTAACAACATAAAACCTACTGCAGATGACTCCTCTGTATTTGCTATTGCACAAAAATTAGCAAGTTTACAGAAATATCCCTTAGTAAAAATTATAAGGACCAATGACGAAGAGTTAGTTGAGATGTAGAAAGGAGGTGAAAAAAGTGGCAAATTTTTCTTCACGAAAGTATATAAGACTTGTTTTCGTAGATAGTGGTGGAAGCAATTTTACATTAAGAATTCCTGATCCCAAAGATAATATAACGGAACAAGAGCTTTTGGAAGCTATGGATCTAATTATATCCCAAAATATCTTTCAGGGAAGAACTGGAGACTTAATAGGAAAAGTAGATGCAAGAGTTATAGAGACAAATATTAGCGACTATTATGATTAATTCTACGGCGGGGTAGTCCCGCCGTACCCTTAGGAGGAATAAAATGTTTGAGAGTTTAGTCAAAAGGTTACAATTTAAATTCAGTTTTCTATATCAAACTTTTCCTAATTATACATGCAAAATTTGTAAAAACAAAAAGAATTTTATGTTTTTTATAGATGATATGCCCATATGTCCCGAATGTCTTCCTACCTTCTTTGAGAAAGAGCTTCTTCCTTTAATCATCTCCAAAATAATACTTGCTTTGGAAAGGGAGGAGATAAAAAATGCCTGATATAAATGAGATAAAAATATCTCCACATTTTTTATTAAAAGATTTTCAATGTAAATGCTGTGGACAAGTTAAGCTTCATCCAAATCTTTTAGAAAAGATGGAGAAATTATGGGAGAAAACAAATGGAAAATTCAGGATAACAAGTGGCTATAGATGTGAGAAACATAATAAAGAGGTAGGGGGAGTAATAAACTCAAAACATACAAAAGGACTTGCCTGCGATATAACTTCTGAAAATATAAATAAAACTTATGAAATTTTGAAAGAATTAGGTTTTAATTTTATAAAGCTTAATATGAAGAAAAATTATATACATGTTGAATTGTAAACCACAAAGAAAGGGGGTAAAAAAATGGATATTTCATGGATACAAATAATAAGCAATTTAGGCTTTCCCATAGTGGTTTCTTTGATTTTACTTTTGAAGATAGAGCATAAATTGGACGATTTAACAAGAGCAATTCAGGACTTGTCTCAGGCAATAATAAGTTTAAAGTCATGATTAGATTGGGGATTGGGATTAAAATTATAAAATCCCAATCCCATATATTTCCTTTAATTTCTCAATTTCTTTTCTAATCTCTTCCCTTAGAAACTCTGGTTCCAAGACCTCTGCGTGAGAACCATAGCTCATTATCCATCTTTTTATCTCTTCAGAATTTGCGGTTATCTCTAAAATGATTTCTCCATTGTCAAGTTCTTGAATTTTTTGAGTTTCATGCCAAATTCTTTCCTTTATCCATCTTGCTTGATAATCATCAAATCTTATTTTCACTTTTACAGGTTCTCCTTTATACATTCTGAAGGCACTATTTAGATATTCTCTAATATTGAAATCCTTAGGAATGTCAAAACTTTCATCCAAAATTTTTATATTCTCAATCCTATCTAATGCAAAATCTCTAACTTCTTTTCTCAAATGGCAATACCCACAGAAATACCAAACTCCTTCATAGTTGTATATGTGATAGGGATCTACTTTTCTTGTTTTTCTTTTTCCAGATGTTATAGTATAGTATTCTATCAATACTCTTTTTTTCTCTCTTATAGCTTTGAATATCTTGTCAAAGGTATCTTTAATATTTACTTTCATTTTTATAGGAAAAAGGGATACAGAAAGAGCCATATCTAAGGTTTTGGAATCTAAGGAAATTTTATCAGTGAATAACTCCTCTAACTTTTTCCCCAGATTTTCAAAATCTTCTTCTAAGGGAGTATTTTTAAATTGATGAAAGAGGTTTGCACTAATCATTAGAGCCATGACTTCTCCAGAAGTTAGGGGTGGGAAAGGAAAGGAGCATTTTTCACTAAAATAATATCCTCCCTTTCTTCTATCATATTCTAAGGGAAGTTTATAACCATCTCTTAAAGTTTTAATATCTCTTTTAATAGTTCTTTCACTTACCTCTTCCCCTAATTCCTCTGAAATTTCCCTTATTAATCTTTTTAAGCTGGGATAATTTCCTCGCTGAATTTTTGAAAAGATTGTATAGAGCCTTAAAAGAACCCCTCTCTTTTTCAATTTTCAATCTCTCCTTTAAAAACTTACATGTATAAATGGTAATTTAGGATGAATCACTTATTTCTCAAATACTTAAATATCTCTGAATCTGGTGTAATAATTAGCACATTTCCTGGCAAGGTCTTTTTATAAACTTCTAAACTCTTTAAAAACTGATAAAATTCTGGATTGGAAGATAGTGCGTTCTGTAGAATTCTACCAGCCTCAGCCTCTCCACTTCCCCTCAATTCTTGAGCTTTCCTATAAGCTTTAGAAAGAATAACTACTCTTTTTTTCTCAGCTTCAGATTTTATTCTCTGGGCTTCTCTTTGTCCCTCCGCTCTATAAAGAGCAGCTTGTCTTTCTCTTTCAGCAATCATTGAATCATATATTTTTCTTAGATTCTCTTCAGGAACAGAAACTCTTTTCATTCTTACAGTACTTATCTCAATTCCAAGTTCCTTTACCTTTTCTTGAGAAGATTTTGTAACTTCTTCAAATACTTCCTCTCTCTTAATAGAGACAATATCATCAAAATCGTACTGTCCAACCACCCTTCTCATCTCACTATATATAATATCATCAAGCCTTGCTTGAGCCCCTATTTCATTTCTAACAGTCTTTAAGAATAAAATAGGGTCGGAAATTTTAAATAAAGCAAAGGAATCAAGAATCATGGACTTTTTATCCTTAGTCACCACTAAGGTTGGTTCTGAATCGTATTCCAGTATTCTTTTCTCAAAAAATACAACTTCTTGTATAAATGGTTTTTTAAAATATAATCCTGGCTTATGAACTACCCTTACTGGCTTTCCAAATTCTAAAACTACCGCCTGCTTGGTTACATCCACTATAAAAGTAGAAACTAAAAACCCAAAACCCAATAAAACTAATACTATTATCACAACTCCCATTTTCATTTTTTCTCACCTTCCTGTTGAAGAGTTATTGTACTAGTAAACAAATTTCCAGGAAGATTAAATATCTTCATTCCACCCTTTGGATCATCAATTATTATAATTTTGGTTTGGGGAAGAATAATCTCCATAGCTTCCATATAAAGTTTTGTTTTTATAAGAGAAGGTGTTTTATTATATCTATCTAATAGAGCCTTAAATCTTTGAGCATCCCCTTTTGCCTTCTCAATTTGCTCACTTCTATAAGCCTCTGCTTCCGCAATAATTTTTGCTGCTTGCCCTTCTGCTTCAGGAACAATCTTATTGTAATATGCCTGAGCTTCTAAAATTAATTTATCCTTTTCCGACTTAGCATTTATAACATCTTGGAAGGCTGGTTGTACAGGCTCTGGAGGTACCACATCTTGAAGTTGCACATTAAGAATCTTTATACCAAAGTTATTACTATTAAGAAGGTTTTGAAGCAAAACTCTTACATCGTTTTGAATCTCATCCTTAGATACAGTTAAGATCTCATCAAAAAGGTATCCCCCTACCACCTGTCTCATAGAAGCCTGAGCTAAATCTCTTAGAAGTTTATCTCCTTCTCTCACATAACTTACATATTTTACTGGCTCTGCTATTTGATATTGAACTACAAAATCCAAATCCACAATTTTACCATCCCTTGTTAAAAGAAGCGATTCTTCCTGAACATTTGTATATTGAGCGGGAGGACCTAAGGTTATGGTACGAAATCCAATCTCCAATCTCCTTATAGCTGCTACATCAATTTTTATTACCCTATCAATAAAAGGAATTTTCAAGTGTAGACCTGGATCGTAAGTGGCTACAATTTTCCCAAATCTTTTTACTACTCCAACCTCAGCAGGACCTACAAAACAAAAGCTAAGTGAAAGGGTGATTAAAACTAATATGATTATCACAATTCCTAATATAGCTTTATAAGGGATCTTCTTTTCAAAAAAGGGAGAAAAATTCTTAAAATCCTCCATACCCTAAACCTCCTACCTTTTTATAAAAAAGGAAAGGATTCTTAGAATTAGAAGTACTGTAGAAACTAATTTAGAAAGTTTTATTTCTATATCTTCTAATTCATCCTTCTCCAAATCCTTAGAGAGAAGTTGATCTATCTTTTGTTCTAAATCCTTAGGAAGTTTTGATTCTTCTTTGAATTCTGATTCTCTTTTATGTCTTTTAGACTCAATTTTTTCCTTCTGATAATTCTTATAATTTTTTAAAGACTGAAAGGGAACCCACATACCAAAACAGTTTTCACAATAGTATATCAATACATCCTTGGGAATCAATGGGTCTTTTAAAAGCTTTAGAGCGGTATGATCCTTAGGACAAATAAGTAAATTACAATCAATATTAGTATTAAAATTTGTCTCCAAAGAATAAACCTCGTCAGGCTTCATAGAGACTAACTCATCTTTATCAAACCATATTCCTCCACATTTATTGCATTGATCTATCTCTAAATATCTTCCATAATGAGACGAAACTTTCTTTGCTATAAGTTTTTCACCACAACATGGGCAGACTTTCATTTAAATTTAGAGGAACCTAAAGGTCCTCCTTCTTATTCTCCCTTCTATTATAATTTCTTTTTATATTAACATTAAGATAAGAATTTTTAAATACCTGTTTAGTTAGTAATGCAGATATGGCTGGATTTCTCAATCTTCACTTCTACTTTCCTTTTAACCTTCTAAGAAATTTTATCATTTTAAGAGAATGCTCTTCATCATATTAAACATCTTATTAAGAGGTGACAATAAGAGCTAAATTCTGACCTGTAATCACTTTTATCACCCCTCAAATATTAGGATAAATCCCTTTCTCT
>JBNARO010000017.1:0-42506 GCA_049718665.1 Dictyoglomaceae bacterium
GGGATTAGGCATTACAGATTAGAAAAAGAAGGGATTCAGTGGCCATGTCCTACTTTAGATCATCCAGGGACAAAATATCTTCACAAAGAAAAATTCTCAAGAGGTCTTGGAAGATTTCATCCCGTAGATTATATTCCAGCAGCGGAACTTCCTGATGAAGAGTATCCTTTCTTGTTAACTACAGGAAGAATTCTTTTCCATTACCATACAGGAACTTTATCTCGAAAGGTAAGAGCTCTTAATGAATTTGTAAGTTCGGGTTATGTAGAGATGAATCCTAAGGATGTGGAGAAATTAGGTCTTAAAGATGGTGAAAAAGTGAAGCTAATTTCAAGAAGAGGTTCTATTGAAATTCATATTAAAGAGAGTGAAAGAGTTGTAGAGGGAATTCTCTTTATTCCCTTCCATTTTGCAGAAGCTCCAGCAAATATGCTTACTAACGATGCTTTGGATCCTAATGCAAAGATTCCTGAGTTTAAAGTTTGTGCATGTAAAGTAGAAAAGATCCATGAAAAAATTGAAGTTTAAAAAATAAGGAGGTTTGGGAGATGACAAATGGAATAAAGACACCAAAGGAAATTACAGAAAACTTGGTAGAAAATATTAGTATTTATAAAGCAAATCTTTCTTTCTGGAAAATGGTATGGCTTGGTATTTTAGCGGGTGTTTATATTTCCTTCGGTGGACAGTTAATGAATATTGTCTCTTGTGATCTTGGCTCTAAAATCAGTCTTGGTTTTTCGAGGTTTTTGGGGGGTTCTGTATTCAGTGTAGGACTAATGTTAGTAGTAATTGCTGGAGCAGAGCTTTTTACAGGAAATACTTTAATGCTTGCTGGATTAGTTAAGAAAAAAATTACGATTGGTAAGTTATTAAGAAACTGGATTGTAGTTTATTTATCTAATTTTATTGGCTCTCTTTTTATAGTTTATCTTATATATTTTTCCGGTCAATGGAAAATTGGAGATGGATTGGTAGGAGCTAATACTTTGAAAATTGCTTTAAGTAAGGTAAATTTATCCTGGATAGAAGCTTTTACAAGAGGTATCTTGGCAAATTGGCTTGTTTGTCTTGCAGTATGGATGTCTTATGCATCCCAAGATATAATTGGGAAAATCTTTGCCATATATTTCCCTATTATGGCTTTTGTGGCTTCTGGTTTTGAACATTCTATTGCCAATATGTATTTAATTCCTATAGGATTATTTCTTAAAAATGAACCTTTAGTTCTTCAAACAATAGGAAATGTTAATTTATCTAATTTAACATGGGGTAGATTTATCTGGAATAATCTTATCCCAGTAACTCTTGGAAATATAATAGGGGGAGCCTTATTGGTTGGAGTAATCTATGCTTATATATACTATGACAAATGATTTAATAGCAGGTATATTAGCAGGTGGAAAGAGTAGAAGATATGGGAAAAACAAATGCTGGGAAAAATATAAGGGAAAGTATTTGATAGAGTGGGTAATTGAAAATACACTTAATTTTACAGAGAACATTTATATAATAGCGAAGGAGAAAGAAAAATTTCTTTTCCTTGGTTTTCCTGTAATAGAAGATATTTATCCTGAATTTTCTCCTTTAAGTGGAATTTTATCTATTTTCCCCCATATTAAAAAATGGCTTTTGCTCCTTGCTTGTGATATTCCTTTTTTTAAGAGAGAAGTTTTAGAGTTTATGTGGGGAAATAAAGAAGATGGAAAAGCATGTGTAATTGAGACTAACGAAGGTCTTCAACCCTTTTTAGCCTTTTATCCTAAAGAAGTTTTTCCTTTTTGGAAGGAATCTTATGAAAAAGGCGAAAGGAGATTACAAAAAATTCTTGAAGTTATACCTAAGAAAGTTATTAAAGAGGAGGAGATTAAAAAATTTGATCCTTCCCTTTTATCTCTTATAAATATAAACTATCAAAAAGACTTAGCAAAAGTAAAGGAAATTTTAAATGGAAGTGGTGAAAAATTTTAGAATATTAAGATATAAAGAAGGGAAAATAAAGGAAGTAGAAGATTCTGTTGTAGTAGAATCTTTTCTAAATATTTATATAAATGGCAAAAGATACCTTCAAACTCCTTATACTCCAAAAAGCAAAAGGGACCTTGTTTTTGGAATCTTGTTTAGTGAGGGTTTTATTAAAAAAGTAGAGGATGTTTTGGAATATAAGGAAGATAGAAGTAGAGTTTATATTACTCTCAAGGAGAAGGATATAACTTTTAAGGAGCAAATTGAAACTACTGACTGTTTTTCAAGGAGACTATTTCTTGATAGAACCTTGCATCCTCTGAAGATAAGAGAAAAGTTTAACATAGAAAAAATTCTTAGTTTAATAAAAGATTTTCAGAATTTGCCATCTTTATATAAAGCTACAGGAGGAACTCATAGTTCTGCTATAGCAAAGGATAAAATTCTATTCTGGTCTGAGGATATAAGCAGAAGAAATTCTATCGACAAAGTAATAGGAACTTGCTTCCTTGCTGGCGAGTCTTTTAATGATAAAATTATGATAGTTTCTTGTAGAATTCCTTCGGAAGTTATATTAAAAATGGTGAGAATAGGAATTCCTGTAATAGTTTCTATTTCTTCCCCTACAGATCGGGCTATTACTATTGCACAAACTTTTGGAGTTACTCTCTGTGGTTTTGCTCGGGGAAAAAGAATGAATATATATTCTTCCTTTGAGAGATTAATATGAGTAAGATTGTTTCTTTTATAGGCTCTTCAGGCTCTGGCAAAACTTCGCTTATTGAGAAACTTTTGGAGTTTTCAATAGAGGAAGATTTAAAAGTGGGAGTAATAAAACATACGCAAGAAGGATTTGAAGTAGAAGAGCCAGGTAAAGATTCTGCAAGATTTAAACTACATGGAGCAAGGAGAGTTGCAGTCTTCTCTAAGGGAGAGAAGGTAATTTTCATAAAAGGAGACATCTCTCTTCAGGATTTTATTTTTGAATTTTTTGAACCTTACGATCTTATTTTTTTGGAGGGCTTTAAATCTGAAAAGGGAATAGATAAAATCTTGGTGATAAGAAACCCTAAGGAAATAAAGGATTTTGATCTCTCAGAAGTGATTGCAGTGTTTTCCTTTAAGAATTTTAATTTAGATATAGACAAACCCTTTTTTAAAGAAGGGAGTATTAGGGAGTTATGGGAATTTATAAAAAAGCTGCCAGAAAGAAAGGTTAAACTTTATGTTAATGGAGAAGAGGTTTCTATAAATTCTTTTGTAGAGAATCTTTTTTATAATATGATTCTTAGCATGGTAAAATCCCTAAAAATCCCATCAGAGGAAGTAGAAACTATAGAGATAAAATGGAAAAATTCTTAATTTTAAAAAGCCCTATGGAGGTTTATAAAGATATTATAGAAGCTATCCCTTATAAAGGAGAAAAGGAGAAAGTGACGTTAGAAAAAGCTCTTGGAAAAATTTTGGCAGAAAACATCTATGCTCCTGAAAATTATCCTGATTTTTCCTTAAGTACAGTAGATGGGTATGCGGTAAAAATAAGAGATATTTTAGGCGCAGATCTTTCTAATCCTTCTTATCTTAAGAAGAAAGGTATTATAAATATCGGTGAAGAAATCAAAGAAGAGTTAAAAGAGGGAGAGACTTTTGAGATTGTCACAGGAGCTATGATACCAAGAGGAACAGAAGGTATAGTAATGAGGGAATATGTAAGGGACTTGGGGGAATACGTGGAAGTTTTTAAAAGCATATCAGAAGGGGAAAATATATTTTTTGAAGGAGAAGATATTAAAAAAGGAGAACTTATTTTAGAAAAAGGAGAAAGAATTTCCATAAGAAATATAGGGGTACTTGCTTCCTTGGGAATATATGAAGTTAACGTCTACTCTCCTATAAAGGTTCATATATATAGTAGTGGGGATGAAATAATCCCTCCTTATGAAAAGAAAATAAAGGGAAAAGTGAGGGACATCAATACTTTTAACATTATTTCTCTTCTCTCTAAGGAAAATGTGACTTTGGAATATAAAGGAAATTTAAAGGATGATTTTAATATTTTTAAAAGTGCTTTTGAGAAGTCTTTAGAATCTGCGGATATAATTGTTGTATCTGGTGGAAGTTCCAAATCAAGTAGAGACTATACGGAAGAAGCTATAAATACTCTTGGAAAACCTGGAGTTATTCTTCATGGAATTCTTATAAGTCCTGGAAAACCCACCATATTAGGTAGAATTGATAATAAGTATATCTTTGGGCTTCCAGGACATCCCTCTTCTTGTCTTGTGGTTTCTTTTTTATTCCTTCTTCCTTTAATCAGAAGGCTTTCTGGAAAAAAAGATATTTATCCTAAATCTATTTATTTAGTCTTAAGAGAAAATGTATATGCAAAGCAAGGAAGAGAAACATATATTTTTGGGAAGAGAGATGGAGAATTTGTTATCCCTCTTCCTACTGAGTCACCTCTTATCTCTTCATGGCTAAAAAGTGAGGGGATAATAAAAATTCCCTTAGGAGAAGAAGGAAAAGAGAAGGGAGAGAAGGTAGAATTTTTCCCATGGGAGATGTAATTGATGGAGAGGAAAAGGTATTTGAGAAGATTAGATTTAGAGACTGCGAAAGAAATATGGGAAAAAGCACTGCAAGGTAAAGGTTGGCTTGAAAGAAGAAAAAAAGAGAAGGTTCCTGTAATTTCTGCCTTGAAAAGACTTTTAGCAGAACCTGTTTTTGCAAAAAGAAGTGTTCCTAATTATATAAGTTCTGCTATGGATGGAATTGCAGTAAAAAGTGAAAAAACCATCTTTGCTTCAGAAAAGAATCCTATAAGGTTAAAAAAGGGAGATTTTTACTGGATTAACACAGGAGAGATCTTAAAAGAAGGTTATGATTCGGTAATAATGGCAGAGTTTGTGAGAGAAATTAGTGAAGATGAAGTAGAGATATATAAACCTTCAGCTCCATATGAAAATGTAAGGCTTTTAGGAGAAGACTGTGAGTTTGGAGAGATGATTTTTACTTCTAATAAAATTCTTGAACCTATTGATCTCTCTTTTCTTTTATCTTCTGGAGTAGATGAAGTTTGGGTTTATTCAAAACCTAAGGTGTTAGTTATTCCCACAGGGGACGAATTAGTAAGGAAAAAAGAAGATCTTCGGGAAGGTAAAGTTTTAGAAACAAATTCCATTTTTATAGAAAATTATTTGAAACTATTAGGAGCAGAGGTAGAAATAGAAGATATTCTTCCTGATGATCCAAAAGTTATAGAAGATAAGTTAATTTCTATCAAAAATTTTGATCTTGTTATAACTATAGGAGGCTCCTCTGCGGGAAGTAAAGATTATATAGCAAAAATCTTAGAGAAGAATGGAGAATTATTGGTTCATGGGGTAAATGTAAGACCTGGAAAACCCTTAATTTTAGGATTTATAAACGACATACCTTTAATAGGACTTCCTGGTTATCCTCAAGCGTGTTTTAATGACTTTTCCCTTTTTGTAGTGCCATACATATCTTCCTGGACTGGGATAAAAATAGAAAGAGAAGAAAAAATCTTAGCTAATCTTGCTTTAAGAATAGTAAATTCTCCTTCAGAAAAGCATATAATCCCTGGGGTTTTAGGAAAAGTTAATGAGAAATTTTGGTTTTATCCTTTAAAAAGTTCTTCTTCTGTAATATCTTCTTTAGTAAAAAAAGATGGAAGACTTATAATTTCCAAAGGAGTAGAAGGAATTAATGAAAAAGATGTTATTGAGGTTCTTCTTGATAAAGATATTAAGGAGGTAGAAAAAAATATTATATTTGTAGGAAGTCATGATCTTTTAATGGACCTTCTTGCAGAGTTTATAAAAGAGAAAATGGGGAAAAATCTTATAATTTTTCCTTTAGGAAGTATGATGGGATTAGATATTTTATATGATAAAAGAGCCCATTTTACTGGAATTCATCTTTTGGATGAGGAGACTGGAGAATATAATACTTCTTTTTTAAAGAAATTTTCTCCAAGGGAATATTTGCTTATAAATCTCTCTTATAGACAGCAAGGATTTCTTGTAAAAAAAGGAAATCCTAAAAATATTAAGAACTTAAGAGATTTAGAAAGAGAAGATATAAGATTTGTAAATAGGCAAAAAGGGTCAGGGACAAGGATTCTTTTAGATTTTCTCTTGAAAAAAGAAGGAATTAATAAGGAAAAAATAAAAGGATATAGTGATATTGAGTATACCCATCTTGGAATAGGAGCAAAAGTATATTATGGCTTTGCTGATGTGGGATTAGGTATTCAGGCAGTAGCAGATGCTTTTGGTCTTGACTTTATTCCCATTTCTGAAGAAAGATATGATCTTTTATTTCCTAAGGAATTCTTAGAAGACCATAAAGAGATACTTTCTATACTAAGATCTAAAGAATTTTTGAAAAAAGCAAAGGAGATAAAAGGATACGATTTAAGAGATTTAGGGAAGGAATTTGCTTGGGGATGAAAGATAGATTTGGAAGAGAGATAAATTATCTAAGAATATCATTGACTGATAGATGCAATTTTAATTGTGTTTATTGTAAAGTAAAGGATACTCCCCTTATTCCTAAGGAGAATATCTTAAGCTTTGAAGAGATAGAGGAAATTATAAAAGTTATGGCAGAATTGGGAATAAAATATATTCGTCTTACAGGTGGAGAGCCATTATTAAGAAGAGAGATTGAGAGCCTGATTTATAGAATTAAGAATATACCTGGAATTGAAACTGTAGGGATTACTACAAATGGATATTTATTGGAGGAAAAAGCAAAGGATATTTTTGAGGCTGGATTAGATTATTTAAATGTAAGTTTAGATAGTTTAAATAAAGAAGTTTTTTCAAAAATTACCCAAGGAGGAGATCTTGCTAAAGTTATAAAAGGTATAAAAACTGCAAAGAAGTACGCCAAAAATTCCATAAAAATAAATATAGTAATAACTAAATACTTACCTTTTGAGCTAAAAAAATTTACAGAATTTGCAAAAGAGAATAATTTAATATTAAGATTTATAGAACTTATGCCTGTTAAAGATATCAACTACAACGATTTATATATTCCCGCATCTATAATAGAAAAGAAGCTTAGAGAAATATCTCCTTTAGAATTACTCAATGAAAGTTTTGGACATGGTCCTTCTAAATACTATTTCTTAAGGAATTTAGGGATAAAGATTGGATTTATTTTTGCCTTATCTTATCCCTTTTGTAATAAATGTAATAGATTAAGACTGACCTCTGAGGGAATTCTACTTCCTTGTTTAAATAGTAATTTCGGAATAAATTTAAAGGACATATTAAGAAGAAATGGGAAAGAGGGAGTATTAATTGCAGTACAAAAGATAATTTTAAATAAACCTTTCGGACATAGATTTCATGAAGAAAAAATAGCTTTTAAAATGAACAGGTTAGGGGGATAATTATGGGAGATATAAAGATGATAGATATTTCTGAGAAAGAACCAACAGAAAGATATGCAAGAGCTGAAGGGAAAATTTATGTAAGTGAGGAAGTTTTTGATAGAATTGTAAATAATAATATTGAAAAAGGAGATGTTTTAACTTCTGCTAAGATTGCAGGAATTATGGCAGGAAAATCTACTTTTCAACTAATCCCATTATGTCATCCTATAGAATTAACAAAAATAGATATAGAAATCATTCCCTTAAGGGAAGAAGGAGCTTTAAAAGTTATAGTAGATGCTAAAACTCTTGGAAGAACAGGGGTAGAGATGGAGGCTTTAACTGCAGTGGCTGTTTCCCTTCTTACCATATATGATTTTTGCAAAATGTATGATCCCAATATGATAATTTCAGATATAAAACTTTTGGCGAAAAGTGGTGGTAAAAGTGGAGAATGGAAAAGAAAGACCTAAGGTAATATCTGTAAACATTAGTGAAAAAAGGGGGACGGTAAAAGTTCCTGTTAATGAAATTGAACTTTTAGTAGATGAAGGGGTAAAAGGAGATGCTCATGCAAAAAAAGGAGGAAAAAGACAAGTAAGTCTTCTTGCTTGGGAAAGTATCGAAAAAATGAGGAAAATTCTTCCAAATTTAACTTATGGTTCTTTTGCTGAGAATATCACTATAGAAGGGTTAGAACTTCATACTCTGAAAGTAGGAACAAAATTAATAATTGGAGAGGTAGAATTAGAAATTACTGAAATTGGGAAAGAATGTCATGTAGGATGTGAAATAATGAAATTAGTAGGAAATTGTATAATGCCAAAAGAAGGTGTATTTGCAAAAGTAATTAAAGGTGGGAAAATAAGACCTGGAGAGGAGATTGAAATTATTGAAAATTAGTTTTGCAGTTATCACTCTTTCTGATAGATCCGCAAGAGGAGAAAGGGAAGATAAAAGTGGACCTTCTATAATAGAATGGGTTAGAGAAAATTTTTCTTGGGATCTTTTAGAATATAAAATTCTTCCTGATGAAAAAGATCTATTAAGGAAAACTTTTTTGGATCTGATTTCTAAGAAGGTAGATGTTATTTTTACAACAGGAGGGACAGGGGTAACTTCGAGAGATATAACTCCTGATGTTACCTTAGAGATTATTGAAAAAAGATTACATGGAGTAGAAACCCTTATTATGGTGAAAAGTATTGAGATAACACCTTTATCTGCATTATCTCGAGGAGTTATAGGGATATCTGGAAAAACTTTGATAATAAATCTTCCTGGAAGCCCTAAGGCAGTATTAGAGAATCTTAATATAATAAAGCCTATTCTTCCTCATTTATTAGACAAAATTCAAGATAAAGATTATGAGTGTGAGAAGTATAGAAATGAATTTGAGAAAAAATAAAATAATTTTTCTTTTATTTTTGCTACTTATAACACCTTTATTTAGTTTTTCTTCATTAAGATTAGCAACTACTACAAGTGTTAAGGATTCAGGATTATTGGATGAAGTCCTTAAAGTCTTTGAAAATAAATATGGAATAAAAGTAGAGGTTTTAGCAGTAGGAAGTGGACAAGCATTTTCTTTAGCAAAAAGGCAAGATGTAGATATATTGATAGTTCACTCTCCAGAAGATGAGAAAATTTTCATTAAAGAGGGATGGGGAATAAAGAGGATTCCCATATTAAGAAACGACTTTGTTTTAGTAGGTCCAAAAGAGGACCTTGCAAAAGTTAAAGGAAAGGATATAAAAACTGCATTTAAAATTATTGCGGAAAAGAAAGTCAATTTCGTATCTCGTTCAGATTTTTCCGGAACTCATAAAAAAGAACTTTATCTTTGGAAGACTGTAGGAATAAATCCTGAAAAGGAAAAGTGGTATATAAAGTCGGGTGCTGGAATGGGAGCAAGCTTAATTTTGGCAGGGGAGATGAATGCCTATATTCTTACTGATAGAGCAACCTTTAATACTATAGCTTATAAAAAATTACCTCTGGAGATTTTAGTTGAAAAAGATAAATTGTTAGAAAATGTTTATAGTATTATCCTTTTAAACCCAGAAAAAATTCCTCATGTTAAAAAATTAGAAAGGGAAATAAAAACTTTTATCGATTTTTTCAAATCTCAAGACTTTATTGATATTGTGAAAAGTAAATTTAGCTCTGTATTTGAGATAATAAAATGACCTTAGATATTATATTCCGTTCTATTTATATTGCTATTTTTTCTCTTTTTTGGGGAAGTTTATTTGGGCTCCCTCTTGGTTTTTATTTAGCTCTCTCTAAGGTAAGATTTAAGAGACTTTTACTGCTTTTTCTTTATATTCTTTTTGCTCTTCCCCCTATTAGTATTGGACTTTTTATCTACTTGTTATTTTCAAGATCTGGAGTTTTTGGTTTTTTAGGATGGCTTTTTACCCCTAAGGTTATGATAATTGCTCAAAGTATTATGGTTATTCCCTTGATAACTACAATTATTTACAATTCTCTTCAAGAAGTTGGAGAGAAAATTTGGGAGACTTCTCTTCTTATGGGAGCATCTTATTCTCAAATTCTTAGAACTATACTAAAAGAAATTAGGTTTAATATTGGCATAGCCTTGTCTACTGCTTTTGGAAGGGTGGTATCAGAGGTAGGAGCTTCAACAATAGTAGGTGGGGATATAGAGGGAAAAACTCGAACAATAACTACAGCTATACTTACTGAGACAAGAAAGGGAAATTTTGATTTTGCTTTAGAACAAGCTCTTATTCTTATCTTAATATCTTTAATAATAAATTCCCTTATTTTATTATGGCAAGGGAAGATAAAATAATTCTTTATGCTCAAGATATTTTGAAATTCTATCCTCATTTTACTCTTAAAGTAGAAAGGCTATCCCTCGAAGAGGAAAAAGTATATTTTTTATTAGGACCCAATGGCTCTGGAAAAACTACTCTTCTTAGAATCCTATCAGGTTTAGATAAACCTGATAGGGGAAAAGTTTTCTTTAAAAGGCAGGATGTTCATAATAACCATATAAAAATCTATCCTGAATTAAGCTTTATTCCTACAAATCCTTATCTTTTTAAAGGTTCTGTAATAGATAATATTGCTTATGGTTTAAGATTAAAAGGATTATCAAAAAAAGAAGTGGAAAAAAGAATCAAAGATTTATGTGAAAGACTAAAAGTTAGTGATTTATTAGAGAAAGACGCTAAAAAACTTTCATCAGGAGAAGCTCAGATTGTTGCTTTAATAAGATCTTTAGTTCTTTTCCCTAAGCTTCTTCTTTTAGATGAGCCTACATCAAATTTAGATATAGAAAAAGCAAGATTACTTGAGGAGGTAATTTTAGAATATAAAAAGGAATATAAAATAACTTTACTTTGGAGCACCCATAATATCTTTCAAGCTCAAAAATTAGCTGATGATATATTTTATCTTTGGAATGGGGAAATTATAGAAGAGAATAAAATTCCATGGGAATATTCAAGATTTTTGTATTAACCACTATAATCCTTGACAATTAGAAAAACGATTTACTAAAATATAGATAAAAATTCAGGAAAGAGGTGGTGGATTTGCTAATTGGAATTGACGTGGGAACTACAGGTTCAAAAGCTTTACTTGTTGATAAAGAAGGAAAGGTAATCCAGTCTTGGACTGAAGAATATCCTTTATATACCCCATATCCAGGTTGGTCAGAACAAGATCCAGAAGATTGGTGGCGAGCAACAAAGAAAGCTATTCAAATGATATTAAAGTTATCTTCTATTTCTCCTAAGGAAATAAAAGGTATAGGACTTACAGGGCAGATGCATGGATCTGTATTCTTAGATTCTCAAGGAAATGTTATAAGAAGAGCAATACTTTGGAATGACCAGCGAACTGCAAAACAGTGCGAGGAAATTGTAGAAAGAGTAGGTGGAGTAAAAAACCTTCTTAATTTAACTCTAAATCTTGCTCTAACAGGATTCACTGCTCCTAAAATTCTATGGCTCAGAGAAAATGAGCCTGAGAATTATAAAAAAGTTAAAAAAGTCCTTCTCCCAAAGGATTATATTCGTTATCGCTTAACAGGAGAATATGCATCAGAAGTTTCTGATGCATCAGGAACCCTTCTTTTTGATGTAAAAAATAGAAGATGGTCTAAAGAGATGCTTTCTCTTCTTGATATCCCTGAGGATTTTATGCCGAAAGTTTATGAATCTCCTGAAATCACAGGATATATTAAAAAGGATGTAGCTGAGGAATTGGGAATACCTGAAGGAACTCCTGTAGTAGGTGGAGGTGGTGATCAGGCTGCTCAAGCGGTAGGAACAGGAGTTGTAAAAAGTGGTATTGTTTCTGTAACTCTTGGGACATCAGGCGTAGTTTTTGCTCATTTAGATAAGCCAGAAGGAGAAAAAGAAGGAAGACTTCATACTTTCTGCCATGCAGTTCCTGGTAAATGGCATACTATGGGAGTAATGCTCTCTGCGGGAGGATCTTTTAGATGGTTTAGAGATTCCTTTGGAGAGATTGAAATGGAAATTTCAAAATGGACAGGAAAGGATCCTTATGAATTTCTTAGTATGGAAGCAGAAAAAGCTTCCCGAGGTTCTGAAGGATTAATATTTCTTCCATATCTTACTGGAGAAAGAACTCCATACCCTGATCCCATGGCAAAAGGAGTCTTTGTAGGTATAACTTTAAGACATAAAAAACCACATTTTGTAAGATCCGTCCTTGAAGGGGTAGCTTTTGGACTTAGAGATTCCTTGGAATTAATAAAAAGTTTGGGGATTGAGATAAAAGAAATCAGGGTATCTGGAGGGGGAGCACGAAGTCCTATATGGAGACAGATTTTGGCAGATATTTTTAATAGTCCTATTGTTACTATTAATGTTACCGAAGGTGCAGCTTATGGTGCTGCTCTTATTGCTGGAGTTGGTGTAGGAATATATGAAAGTGTTGAGTCTGCGTGTGATGCTACTATAAAAGTAGTAAGCAGAGAAGAACCTAAAAAAGAAAACGTATCTGCTTATAAAGAGCTATATGAACTTTATAGAGAGCTTTATCCTGTTATGAAAAATTATTTTAAAAAACTATCTTTATGGGTGGAAAAATATCATGAAGGATAATAATTTAGATGTTTTATGTGTAGGTATTGCAGTAGCAGATGTTTTAGGAAAACCTATTGATTTCCTTCCTGAAAAAGGGAGACTTCTTTTGATTGATGAAATAACTTTAAATACAGGAGGATGTGCTGTAAATACAGGAATTGCTTTAGCAAAATTGGGAGCTAAAGTTGGAGTAATTGCAAGAGTAGGAAAGGATGGATTTGGAGATTTTATTATTTCACAACTTAAATATTATGGAATAGATACTCAAGGAATTGTAAGAGATGAAGAATTAAAAACATCTGCCACTATTGTGGCAATATCCTCCTCAGGTGAGAGAAGTTTTTGGCACTATTTAGGAGCAAATTCTAAACTTTCTTTAGAAGATATTCCTAATGATCTTTTGAAAAGCGCAAAAATACTTCATATAGCAGGTACTAATGTTCTTCCTTCTTTAGATGGAAAACCCACTGCAGTCCTTTTGGAAAAGGCAAAAAATTTTGGATTAGTTACTTCCTTAGATACTGTCTGGGATGCAAAGGGGAATTGGTTAAAAAATCTTGAGGGAGTTTTTCCTTGTTTAGATTATTTTCTTCCCAGTTTTGAAGAAGCAAAAGCTATGACAAGAAAAGATGATCCATCTGAGATTGCAAGATTTTTCTTAGAGGAAGGGGTAAAAGTTGTTGCTTTAAAAATGGGAGAAAAAGGATCATATGTTACTGATGGAAAAGAAGAATACTTTCTTTCTGCTTTTCCTGTGGAGGTTAAGGATACTACTGGAGCGGGGGATGCCTATGTAGCAGGTTTTTTAAAAGGGGTTCTTTTGGGATGGGATATAAAAAGATGTGGATTATTAGGAAATGCTGTAGGTGCTTTTTGCGTGAAAGAAATAGGAGCTTCAGCAGGAATTCCTGATTGGAAAACAGTCTTGGAATTTTTGAGAGAAAGAGCCTGAAATTTGAAAAAAATTTGAAAAATAGAGATTTCAATATGAAACTTAAGAATGAATAAATATTTTTTGTGTTTTTAGGCTGTTTTTGTATTTTAATTAAAAATTTTTTCATGCTAAAATTAATATACACTTTAATTAGAAAGGGGTGAAATTTATGAAAAGAGCCATTTTAATTGTTTCTTTATTAATGATTTTCCTTTTAATGTCTGCAACCGCTCAGCAACCCAAAAAACTCGTTTTTGCATGGATTCCAAAAGCATTAAATAACCCAGTATTTGAATTAGGAAGAGATGGAGCTTTTAAGAGAGCAGAAGAATTATCTAAACAAGGTCCATACAAAGTTGAAGTTCTATATGTAGGCTCAGTTGCGTCTGACGCAACTGAACAAGCAAGAGTAGTAGAAGATGTTATTGCCCGTAAAGTAGATGGGATTGGAATATCCTGTAATGATCCAACAGCTTTAATTGATGTAATAAATAAGGCAGTAGATGCAGGAATTCCAGTTATGACATGGGATGCTGATTCTCCAAAGAGTAAGAGATTTACGTATCTTGGCGTTAATAACTATGAAGGTGGACGCTGGGCTGCAAAATTATTAGTAAGAGCAATGGGAACAAAAGGAGATGTAGCAATGCTTACTGGTGTTCCTGGAGCACTTAATTTAGAGGAAAGAATGCGTGGATTTAGGGATGAGATAAAACAATATCCTAATATTAAAATTGTAACTACCGTAGCATGTTATGATGACATTAATAAAGGTGTTCAGGTTGTAGAAGAGGTTATGCAGGCATATCCAAAATTAAGAGGATGGTTCTTTGTAGGACTATGGCCACTATTTGCAGAAAGAGGATCTATGCCATTATGGGAAAAGGCAGCAAAAGCTAAAAAGGTATTCACAGTTGCTTTTGATACTCTTCCTGTGGAATTACAATATCTCAAGGAAGGACTTCTTTGTGGTTTAGTTGGACAAAAATATTGGGGTTGGGGCTATGATACTATAGATATCCTATACCGTAAGGTAGTAAAAGGAGAAAAATTTCCTGATTGGATAGATAGTGGTATGGATATTGTAACAAGGAAGAATGTTGATGCAATGATTAGAGCATGGCTATTAAAAGATTTCAAAACTCCCTTACCTCCTCCATTCTAATTTCAAGGACTCTTAAGGATAAATTTGGGGTATTGGTAATTTTGCCAATACCCCTTTTATATATTTTTTGGAGGTGAAAATTTCATATGGATCCAATAATAAGAATGGAAGGAATATCAAAGGCATTTCCAGGAGTTCAAGCATTAGATAGAGTGGATTTTGAAGCATATCCTGGAGAAGTCATGGGACTTGTAGGAGAAAATGGTGCGGGAAAATCTACATTAATGAAAATTTTAAGTGGTGCCTATAAGAAAGATGCAGGAAGAATATATCTTGATGGAAAAAGAATTGAGATTGAAGATCCTTATCATGCGCAAAGGTTAGGAATAAGTACTATTTATCAAGAGTTTAATTTGACTCCTAATCAAACTGTAGCTCAGAATATTTTTTGCAATAGAGAACCCAAAAAAAATGGAGTTTTAGGAAAACTTGGCTTTGTAGATAGAGAAAAAATGGAGGAGGAAGCAAAGAAAATATTAGAAATTGTAGGGGCTGATGTGTCTCCTAAAGAATTGGTTAGAAATTTATCTGTAGCTGAAAAACAGATGGTAGAGATCGCAAAGGCTTTATCTTTTAAGGCAAAGATAATAATAATGGATGAACCTACATCAGCATTGGGGCCTGAAGAAGTAGAAAAATTGTTTGAGATTATAAGACAGTTAAAATCTCAAGGAATAGCAGTAATTTTTATATCCCATAGATTAGAAGAAGTATTTAAAATTGCAGATAGAATAACAGTATTAAGGGATGGAAAGTTGGTAGGAATAATGAGGAAAGAAGAAGCTACACCTGAGAAAGTTATTTATCTAATGGTAAATAGACCTTTAACAGAAATGTTTAAAAAAGAAGAAGCAAAGTTAGGGGAAGTGGTTTTAGAAGTAAAAAATTTATCTAAAAAGGGAGTTGTCGAAAATATTAATTTTAAACTTTATAAAGGAGAGATATTGGGTATCGCAGGATTAGTTGGGTCAGGAAGAACAGAAATGGTAAGATTGATTTTTGGGGCAGATAAAAAAGATAGCGGAGAGATTTATTTAGAAGGGAAAAAAGTTGAGATAAATTCTCCTGAAGATGCGGTAAGATTAGGAATTGGATTTGTCCCTGAGGATAGACAAAATCAGGGATTAATTCTTAAACTTGCAGTTAGAGAAAATATTGGAATACCTATTTTGAAAAAACTAGTAAATCTTCTTTTTATTAATAAAGGGAAATTGAACTCTATTGCTAAGGAATTTGTCCAAAAGTTGAATATTAAAACTCCAAGTTTACTTCAAAAAGTTTTATATCTTTCTGGAGGAAATCAACAAAAAGTGGTTTTAGCGAAGTGGTTATCTCTAAGTCCAAAGGTTCTAATTCTTGATGAACCTACAAGAGGTATTGATGTGGGGGCAAAGGTGGAAGTTCATGCAATAATGAATCAATTAGCAAAGTCTGGAATAGGTATTATAATGATTTCATCTGAGATGCCCGAGGTTTTAGCTATGAGTGATAGAATATTGGTTATGAATGAAGGAAGGTTAGTTGCTGAAATGTCTAAAAAGGAAGCGACTCAAGAAAAGATTATGGCATATGCTTCAGGACATTTGGCATCTAATTATAATTAAGGAGGGAAAATATGAAAGAAAAAATTTTTGAGAAATCTTCAAGTCAACTTTTTAGATTTCAAAGAATTCAGGAAATTGGAATTTTAATGATTTTATTTGTACTATGCCTCTTTTTAAGTATTGCTACTCCTACATTCCTAACATCTACAAACATCTTTAATATTCTTCGAGCTTTTTCTTGGATTGCTATAAGCGCTTTTGGAATTAGTATGGTTATTATTACAGGAGGAATAGACTTATCTGTAGGCTCTGTAATGGCACTTTCTGGATTGATTACTGCAATGATGCTTAAGGAAAATTTAGGAGATTTCTTATCAATTTTAGGTGGATTACTTATTGGAGCTTTTGTAGGGTTTATAAATGGGCTTTTAGTTAGCAAAACGAATCTTCCTCCTTTTGTGGCGACCTTAGGAACTATGAGTATTGCGCGAGGATTTTGCTATGGATTAACAGGAGGATGGCCTGTGAGAGAACTGCCTCGAAGTTTTATGTTTTGGGGACAATATGATGTCCCTATCTTAGGAGTCGGAATTCCCCTTCCTGTTATTATTATGATTATACTTGGAGTTATTGTCTCTCTTTTCTTAAATCGAACTGTTTGGGGATATAGAATTTATGCAGTAGGTGGAAATGAACAAGCAGCTCGTCTTTCTGGTATAAATACGGAAAGAATAAAACTCTTGGTTTATACTCTCTGTGGATTTTTAACTGCTATTGGAGGTCTTTTAATGACTGCAAGACTTGGAGTTGCTGCTCCTACAGCTGCCTTAGGTTATGAATTGGATATTATTGCTGCAGCAGTAATTGGAGGAACATCTCTAACTGGAGGTGAAGGAACTATATTAGGAGTACTTATTGGGGCTGCTATAATGCAAGTCTTGAGAACAGGGATGGTTCTTCTTGGATTTCCTGCATATTGGCAACCTTCAGCTATTGGGGCAATTATTATTTTAGCTATAATATTTGATCAATATAGGAAAAAAAGAATAGGTTTAATTCGGTAATTAAGTATCTTAAGGGAGGGAAAGATGGGATTAAGGGGAGATTTGTTGAGTTTGCCTTTATGGGAGGTTCTCCAACTTCTTTCTTCTGGAAGAAAAACTGGTAAATTTCAAGTAGAAGATAGAGAGAAGAAAGCAGAAGTGTTTTTTAAAGACGGAAAAATTGTTTATGCAAAGATGGGACTTTTAGAAAATATTGATGCTTTGTTAGATTTAGCTTTATGGGATAAAGGAAATTTTATTTTTCTTCCAGAAGAAAAGGTACCAACTTCTGATTTAAATTTAGATCCCTTTGAGATATTAATAACCTCTGCTAAATATATAGACCTTATGGAATATTTAGGAGATGTTATTCTTCTTCCCGTAAGAATTGACGACTTAGCTTTAGAAGAAGAGGTAGTAAGTTCCCTCTTTGATGGTCTGAAAAGGGTAAGGAATGTAGTTGAAGAAAGTCCTTTAGGAAAAGTAAAAACTTTAGAATTAGTTAGAAAACTTATAAAGGAGGAAAAGCTTTTAAGAATAAATGAGGATATAAAATTATTTTGGTTATACGTTTTTTGGAGATACTGGCTTCATTCTTTGAAAGAATATCCAAAGATAGCTGTTAGTGAAAGATATATTAAAAGAGAATGGCAAAACTTTATAAATAAAAGAGAAGAGAAAATAAAGTCAATCTTTGAGAATATAACTTCTAATGAAAAGGTCCCATGGTATTATTTTTATAGACACATGCAAGAGTATTCTTCTGAAGTAATAGAGAAGTTTTCACGAGAAGCAATAAGATTTCTTTTTTACTTAGGTAGAACAAGAGTAGATATGGTTCTTGATGCAGCAAGAGCTTTTGAAGTACTTGATTTTATAGAGGAAAACCTAAATAATATTTTTCTTTTTGTAGGAAAATATGAAACTTTTGAAGAAGAATTTTTCTCTTGGTTCTTTGATGGAGAGAAAACTTTAAAGGAAATTCTTGATAATTCTATTTTTGAAAAAGTTAAGACTCAAAATATTCTTGGGAAGTTATTAACAGATAAAAAGGTTGTTTCTTTTGAAAAAGATATAAAATTGGCAGAAATTTTTACTTTTTGGAGATTTTGGATGGAGATTAATAAGAGATATAAGGAACAAAATATAGGACAAAAATTAGAAAATGCTTGGCAAGAGTTCATTGAGAATAATATTCAAGAGGTAAAATATATCTTTGAAAATTTAGTAGGTAATTTGAAACCTTATTGGCCTTACTTTTATAAAAATCTCTCTAAATATACTGAGGAGGAAATGAAAGGATTTATAAAAAACTCTGTAGATGTTATTTATAAGGTTGGAGAAGAAAATTTAGAGCGTCAAGTATTAGAAAATATATGGGAAGAATCATTAAAAGCTCTAAGAAAATTTCCACTATTTGAAAGTTTGGAAATGTTATACATTAGAGAAAAAGGCAAAATTTAGCTTATGGCATACTGCATAATCTTTTCCTGAGTAGCCTCTTCCTTCTTAAATTCTGTGGTTATTCTTCCCTTTGAGACTACTAATATTCTATCAGAAAGAGAAAGGATTTCAGGAAGTTCTGAGAATATAAGAATTATACTTATACCTTCCTTTGCTAATTCATCAATTAAGCTATGAATCTCTGCTTTTGCTCCTACATCAATACCTCTTTGCGACCACTACTTTTTGTTGATTTCCTCCTGATAAATTGTTTACTTTTTCACATGTAAGCTCTCCTACTCTTTGTCCATCCCTTAAGACTACAATACGATCTGCTATTAAGAATACCTCTTCTAAACGATGAGTAATAAATATTATAGAAATGCCCTCTCTTTTTAGCTTTATCATAATATCAAAAGTCTTTCTATTTCATTTCCTGCTAAAGCAGATGTGGGCTCATCCATAATAATAAGTTCAGATTTTAATGCTAATGCTTTTACAATCTTCACTATTTGTTGTTGAGCTACTGTCAAATCTTTTACCATGGTATCTGGTGATATATTTAATCCAACTATATCTAATAATTTTTGAGCTTCTTCAAAAGCCCTTTTAAAATCAAAAACTTTTACAAAAGTTCCCCTTTAAGAATGTTTTAAAAATTGTATGTTTGTTTTATATTTCCAAATTTTGTAAAGCTTATTCCTACATGAATACCTTTTTGCGGACTCTCTTAACTCATTCTTTACTTCCTTCCTAAATGTCTCTTTTATCTTTATTACCCGCTTTAATCCTTATTTCCTTATGAAAATTACAAATTCTTTCCTTATCTTCAAGATCTCTGAATGATAAACAATAAGATATCAGGATAAGATTTTGGCATATATTCTATCCATAATTACTCACTTCCTTTGAATTAAATTTTTCTCTCCTATACTCTTGTGTTTTTTAAAATTCTTCTTTAAAATTTATGGAAAATTTTAGGGGGAGAAAAACATGAAAGAAGATTTGGAAAAATTAAGAAAAGAGATAGATGAGATTGATAAAAAGATATTAGAACTCATAAATAAAAGAGCGTCTTTAGCTTTAGAGATTGGAAGAATTAAAAAGGAAAATAATATCTCTTATTTTGATCCTCTTAGAGAAAAAGAAATTCTTGAAAGATTAGAAAAATTAAATAATGGTCCTCTTTCTTCTGAAGCAATAATTAATATTTTTAGAGATATTATTAGCTATATTAGGGAGATAGAAAAGGAATTAAAAATTGGATTCTTAGGGCCAGAAGGAACTTTTACTCATCAAGCTGCTTTAAAATTTTTTGGAAAAGGCGGAAACTTTATTCCTTTCTCTACAGTGGAAAATGTTTTCCAAGCTATGGAAAATAATGAAATTGATTATGGGGTTGTTCCTATTGAAAATTCCTTAGAAGGAACTGTGGGAACCACCATGGATCTCTTAGTAGAGACAACCCTTAAAGTAGTAGGAGAAATATATTTACCTATTCAGCATTGTTTATTATCCTTAGGAGATTCCTTAGACAAGATTGAAAGGGTGTACTCTCACCCTCAAGCTTTAGCTCAATGTAGAAGATGGCTTAGAGAAAATCTTCCAAAAGCTCAGGAAATTTCTACCAATAGTACCACTCATGGAGCATTTTTAGCAAAAGAAGATCCAAATGGAGCAGCTATAGCAAGTTCTTTAGCAGGAGAAATTTTTGGATTAAAAATTTTAGCAAAAAACATTCAAGATAACTGGTATAATAGAACTCGTTTTCTTGTTTTAGGAAGGGAAAAATTAAAACCTTCAGGAAAAGATAAGACCTCTATAATTTTTACTGTTAAACATCAAGCGGGAGCTCTTTTTAAAGCCTTAAAGCCTCTTCATGATTTTAATATCAATATGACCCTTATTCAATCGAGACCTGTAAAGTCTTCCCCTTTTCAGTATCTATTTTTTGTGGATTTCCAAGGGCATTATGAGGAAGAGAGAGTAAAGAAAGCTTTAGAATTACTGAGGGAAGAATGCTTATCTTTTAAAATATTAGGTTCTTATCCTGAAGCAGATAATAATTTTTGAATTTAAGAATTTATTACTTTAACAGAATAAATTCCAATTTTCTATTGTTTATAGTATAATTTTTCAAATTAATTAGTAGGAGGATAAGGGAAAATGGAAAAAGTTGTATTAGCTTATTCGGGAGGTTTAGATACCTCTGTAGCTATAAAGTGGTTGAATCAAAAATATGGGATGGAAGTAATTACTTTAACTGTAGATGTGGGACAAAGAGTAAATCTTAATGAAGTAAAAGAAAAGGCTGAGAAGTTGGGAGTTAAAAAAGCATATGTATGGGATTTGAAAGAGGAGTTTGTTAATGAATATATTCTTCCTGCTTTAAAAGCAAATGCCCTTTATGAAGGGGCTTATCCTTTATCTACCGCTCTTTCGAGACCATTAATTGCAAAATATTTAGTAAAAGTAGCAAGAGAAAATAATGCAAAATATGTAGCTCATGGATGTACAGGAAAAGGAAATGATCAAGTGAGGTTTGATATTGCTGTAAAATCTTTAGCTCCTGATCTTGAAGTTATAGCTCCAGTAAGGGAATGGAATTTTACAAGAGAAGAAGAAATAGAATATGCAAAGGAAAACAATATACCTATTCCTGTTACGAAAGAAAACCCATATAGTATTGATGAAAACCTTTGGGGAAGGAGTATTGAGGGAGGAATTCTTGAAGACCCGTGGATAGAACCCCCAGAAGATGTTTTTGTCTGGACAAAAATAAAGCCTAATCTTCCTGTAAGATATATGGAAATATCTTTTGAAGAAGGAATACCTGTAGAGTTAGACGGAGAAAGGATGTCTCCTCTTAAGATTATTGAAAGTATTAATAAAATAGCGGGAGAATATGGAATAGGAAGAATAGATCATATTGAAAATAGATTAGTAGGGATAAAGACAAGAGAAGTATATGAAGCTCCCTCTGCTCTTATTCTTATTAAGGCTCACGAGGCTATAGAGAGTTTAGTCCATCATAGAGAACTTACCCATTTTAAGAAAATAATAGAGGAGAAATATTCTCAATTAATCTATTCTGGATTATGGTTTGATCCGTTAAGGGAGGCAATTCAAAGTTTTGTAGAAAAAACTCAGGAGAGGGTAACTGGTAAAGTAAGAGTTAAGTTAAACTATGGAAGCTTTACTATTGTAGGGAAATATTCTCCTTATTCTTTATATGATTATGATTTGGCAACTTATGATAGAAAAAGTTCTTTTTCCACAGAATCTGCTGTAGGATTTATTAAACTATTTGGTTTACCTTCTTATTTATATGCTCAAAAGGGGGTGCAAAGATAATTTTGCTAAAATTTATCTTTCAAGGTATAATTCTCAAAAGTAAATGGAAAATCAAAGGAGAATAAAAAATGGGGTCTAAGGAGGCTATATTAGTTTTAGAAACCGGACATAGTTTTATAGGAGAAAGTTTTGGGGTTGATGGGGAGAGTTATGGAGAAATTGTTTTTAATACCAGCATGGTAGGTTATCCTCAAGTTATTACTGATCCCTCTTACGCAAATCAAATAATTGTTTTTTCTTATCCTCTTATTGGAAATTATGGGATAGACATAAAAAGATTAGAAAGCGAAAGATCTTTTTGTAAGGGAGTAGTAGCAAGGGAGTTTAATGATTATAAATTTCACTGGGATAGTCCCATTTCTTTAAAGGAATTTTTTTATCAGCAAAATATAGTTGCTATTCATAAAGTTGATACAAGAAAAATAGTAAAAGAGATTAGAAAATTTGGTACCATGAAAGCAATAATCTCCACAAAAGAAAGTGATCCTTTTGTTCTTGCAAAAAAATTAGAAAGGCTTGATTTTAATTATTTAGATTTAGTGAGAAGAGTAACTACAACAGTTCCTTATGAGCTAAATCCTGAAGGGAAAAAAAGAATTGCTCTCTTAGATTTTGGAGTAAAAAGAGGAATAATAAGGGAACTTTTAAAGTACAATCTAAGGATAAAAGTTTTTCCTGCATGGAGCTCTTTTGAGGATATAAAAAGTTTTAATCCTGATGGAATAGTCCTTTCCAACGGTCCAGGGGATCCTACGAATGTTCCCTATGCTCAGGAGACTATTAGGAAAATCCTTACTTTAGAAAAGCCTATTTTAGGTATATGTCTTGGAATTCAATTATTAGCTTTAAGTTTGGGGGCAAGAACTTTTAAGCTTAAGTTTGGACATAGAGGAGCAAATCATCCTGTAAAGGATGTAGAAACAGGGAGAGTTTATATAACCTCTCAAAACCATAGCTATGCAGTAAGAGAAGATACTTTACCCTCAGGATTCAAAGTATGGTTTTATAATCTAAACGATGGAACGTTAGAAGGAATAAAGCATAATAACTTTCCCTTACTTGCTGTTCAATTTCATCCTGAGGCATCCCCAGGTCCTCAGGATACTAAGTTTATTTTTAATGAGTTTTATAATTTGTTAGATTGAGGGAGTTGAAATTTATGCCAAAGAAAAAGGAAATAAGAAGAGTCTTAGTTATAGGGTCTGGTCCTATAATAATAGGACAGGCTGCCGAATTTGATTATTCGGGAACTCAAGCTTGTAAAGCTCTAAAAGAAGAAGGGGTAGAAGTAATTTTAGTAAATTCAAATCCTGCAACTATAATGACAGATTGGGAAATGGCAGATAGAATCTATTTAGAACCTTTAATCCCAGAAGTTGTAGAAAGAATTATAGAGAAAGAAAAACCTGACGGAATAATTGCCACCTTAGGGGGACAGACAGGTCTTAATTTAGCAATGGAACTTGCTTCTTCTGGTGTTTTAGAAAAATATGGGATTCCCCTTTTAGGAGCATCCTTAGAATCTATCAATTTCGCAGAAGATAGGGAAATGTTCAAAAGAAAGATGGAAGAGATTGGGGAGCCTGTACTAAAAAGCTTAATAGTTCATAATTTAGTAGAAGGAAAATTGGCTTTGGAAGAAATAGGTCTTCCTTTAGTTATTAGACCTGCATATACCTTAGGTGGTACTGGTGGAGGAATTGTAGAAAGAATTGAAGATTTTGAGAAGGCTCTTTTAAGAAGTTTAAGTCTTAGCCCTGTAAAACAAGCTCTTTTAGAAAAGAGTGTGGTTGGTTGGAAAGAGATTGAGTTTGAGGTAATGAGAGATGCAAGAGGAAATGTAATAACTATTTGTAGTATGGAAAATTTTGACCCTATGGGAATTCATACAGGAGATAGCATTGTAGTAGCACCTACTCAAACTTTGAATGATATAGAATATCAGATGTTAAGAAGTGCATCTTTAAAAATTATAAGTGCGTTAAAAATAGAAGGTGGGTGTAATATTCAATTTGCTTTAAATCCTAAAAATTTAGAATATTATGTTATAGAAGTAAATCCAAGAGTAAGTAGATCAAGCGCCTTAGCTTCTAAAGCTACGGGATTTCCTATTGCAAGAATTACTGCAAAAATTGCTATAGGTATGACTTTAGATGAAATTAGAAATCCTGTTACTCAAGAAACTTATGCAGCTTTTGAGCCTACTTTGGATTATGTGGTAGTGAAAATTCCCAGATGGGGATTTGAAAAATTTAAAGTAGAAAATAGAACTCTTGGAACTCAAATGCAAGCAACAGGAGAGGTAATGGCGTTAGGAAGGACCTTTGAAGAAGCATTATTGAAAGCTATCCGTTCCTTAGATGTAGAATTAGGTTTATTCTCTGACAAATTTTCTTATCTTACTGATGAAGAGATAAAATACTATTTAAAAAGACCAGATGATAGACGGCTCTTTCTTATTGCGGAAGGATTTAGAAGAGGCTTTTCTATAGAGGAAGTTCATGAATTATCAGGAATTGATCTTTTCTTTCTGTCAAAACTTTCTAACCTTGTGGAACTGTCTTTAAAATATAAAAACAAAACCCTTTTAGAAATCTCGCCTCAAGAATTAAGATACTTAAAAAGTTTGGGATTTGGTGACTATGATCTTTCCTGTATTCTTAGTGCTACAAAGGAAGAAATATTCCAATATAGAAGAATTCATAAGATTTTCCCTGTTTATAAAACTGTAGATACTTGCGCTGCAGAATTTTCCGCCCAAACACCTTATTATTACTCTACTTACGAAGAAGAAAATGAGGTTGTAAAAACTCCTCAAAGATCTGTGGTGATATTAGGAAGTGGTCCTATAAGGATAGGGCAGGGAATAGAATTTGATTATTGTACTGTTCAGGCGGTAAGGTCCATAAAAGAAGAGGGACTTATTTCTGTGATGATAAATAATAATCCAGAGACTCTTAGTACTGATTTTGATGTCTCAGATAGACTTTATTTTGAGCCTTTAACTACTGAAGATGTCACAAATGTTATGGAACAGGAAGAGCCTTTGGGTTTTCTTTCTCAATTTGGTGGGCAAACTGCTATAAACCTTTCGAAAAACCTTGTAAAAAGAGGGTTTTATTTGTTAGGAACATCTCAAGAAAGCATAGATCTTGCAGAAGATAGAGAAAAATTTGATATGGTCCTTCAAGGGTTAAGAATACCAAGACCTAAAGGCTTTTATATTAGGAGTCTTCAAGAGGCAAAAAATGTGATAGAAAAAATTGGATTTCCTGTTCTTTTAAGACCCTCCTATGTATTAGGAGGAAGGGCAATGCATATAATTTATAATTTAGAGGAACTGGAGAATTATTTTAAAAGAAGAGATATAATTCTTCCCCTTTGGATTGATCAATTTATAGTAGGAAAAGAAGCAGAAGTAGATCTTCTTTGTGATGGGGAAGAGGTCTTTATTCCTGGAATTATGGAACATATTGAAAGAGCAGGAATTCACTCAGGAGATAGCACTGCAGTTTATCCTCCATATTCTCTTTCTTCAAAGGTCCAGGAAAAAATTATTGAGTATTCCTATAAAATTGCTTTAGCTTTAAAGATTAGAGGGCTTCTAAATATTCAATTTGTAATCGATAAAAATGACGAAGTATTTGTTTTAGAGGCAAACCCCAGAGCTTCAAGAACTGTTCCCTTTTTAAGTAAAGCCTTAAAACTTCCTTTAGTAAAATGGGCTACTAAAATTTCCTTAGGTTATAAAATTAGAGATTTTGGAATAGAACCTGGTTTATATCCTCCTCCAAAGCATTTTGCAGTTAAAGCACCTGTCTTTTCTTTTACAAAGATTAAATCTGCGGAAATTGAATTGGGACCTGAGATGAGATCTACAGGAGAAGTTATGGGGATAGATTATCAATGGGAAAAAGCTCTTTATAAAGCTTTAGTTTCCAGTGGAATAAAAGTTCCTTTATATGATGGAAAGATTTTCGTCACTACTTATTTTGAGGCACCCTGGGAATATCTTTTAGAAAGAAGGCTTCAACTATATACTATTGATAATTTATCCAATAGTTCTTTTATTCATATTGATATGGATAAAGATGAAGTGTATACGTTAACTGAAGGAAAATTTGACTTAGTAGTTAGTGTAGGAAAAGATGATAAATCTTGGAGAAGAGCTTGTTTTGATCTTGGCATCCCCTGTGTAGTATCAGAAGATACCTTCAATGCAATTGTAAAGATGCTTAAAGGATTAAGAGGAGAAATAGATTATAGACCTTTACAGGAGTATTTTGAAGAGAGGGAAAAAGATGGCACTTTGGGAGAGCCGATGGGGACAATCCTTAGATAAAAATTTTGAGGATTTTTCCTTTTCTTTATCTTTTGATTCTCGTCTCTGGGAAGTAGATCTTTTAGGAACTTCTGCCCATCTTTTAACTTTAAAGAAAGCGGGAATAATAAGTGAAGAAGAGTGGAAAGTTCTAAAAGAAGCTTTAATGGAGCTTAAGAGGAAGCTTTCTGCAAATTTAAATCTTATTCAAGGAGCAGAAGATATCCATACTTTTATGGAGGAACATCTTACTCAAATTGTAGGGAATTTAGGGAAGAAAATTCATGCGGGAAGAAGTCGAAATGATCAAGTAGCTTTGGATTTAAGATTATATCTTAGGAAAGAATCTTGTGAGATTGCAGAATTATTACTCTTATTATTAAAAGAACTTTTAAATCTTTCTCATTCTTATGTAGAAATTATAATGCCAGGATATACTCATCTCCAACATGCTCAGCCTGTTACCTTGGGACATTATTTTTTAGCCTATTACGAAATGTTTCAAAGAGATTTAGAAAGACTTGAAGATTGCTATAAAAGAATAGATGTTTTACCCTTAGGATGTGGAGCATTAGCGGGAAGTAATATTCCTTTAGATAGAGAATATACTGCAAAGATTCTTGGATTCTCAAAAATTGCAGAAAATAGTCTTGATGCAGTATCTGATAGAGATTTTGTAATGGAATTTTTATTCTTTACCGCTACTACCTTTTTACATCTTTCCAGACTTTCTGAGGAGATTATTTTATGGGCAACTCAAGAATTTTCTTTTATAGAACTCCCAGAATCATATTCTACAGGAAGTAGTATGATGCCTCATAAAAGAAATCCAGATCTTGCAGAGCTTACTCGGGGAAAAACAGGAAGAATTTTAGGAGATCTTTTGAGAGTTATGGTAGTTGTTAAAGGATTATCTTTAAGTTATAATAGAGATTTACAAGAAGATAAAGAAGCAGTTTTTGATGCCTTAGATCAATTGAAATTAGCCCTTAGAGTTTGGATCGATTTTCTTCCAAAGTTAAAATTTAATAAAGAAAAAATGCTGAGTTTAGCAAATAATCCCTTACTTCTCTCCACAGATATTGCGGAATATTTAGTGATGAAAGGTGTTCCATTTAGAGAAGCTCATAAATTAGTGGGAGAGATAGTAAAATATTGCGAGAATAATAAAAAGGGATTTAAAAATCTAACCTTAGATGAATGGCAAAAATTTTCACCTTTTTTTACACAAGAAATCTTAGATATGCTCTCACCTGAGAAGAGTATAAATTCTAAAAAAACCTTAGGAAGTCCTAATCCTTTACTGAATAAAGATCTTATTGAGAAAAAATTAAATTATGTCCAAAAGCAAAGAACATTGTGGCGTAAGAAAAAGGAGTCTCTTCCTACATTAGAAAAGCTATTAAGCCTATAAGTTTCTTTAAAGGAGGATTTTTATGAGCGCTAAGAAAATAGTTTTTTGTGCTATGGGTGTAGTTTTTATGATTGTAGGAAGTTATTTAAGTATAACTCTTCCTTTTACCAGGGTTCCCTTTACATTGCAAGTATTTTTTCTTTTTCTTATAAGTCTTTTATTTAACTCACAAGAAAGTTTCTTCATTATTCTTTCCTACCTTTTCTTAGGGGCGATAGGTTTTCCTGTTTTTGCAGGAGGGAGAGGGGGGATAGGTGTTCTTTTTGGCCCCACAGGTGGATATTTATGGGGATTTTTGGTTTCTTCGCCTATTATTTCTTTTATATCAAAGAAAGAGAGAGAAATTATAAAATTTTTAGGGGTACTTACAGGATTAATAATTATTTATCTTTTAGGAAGCATATGGCTTATGAATTTTATGAATATTGATTACTTTAAAGCATTAACCTTAGGAGTTTTCCCTTTCATACCCTTTGATTTACTAAAGGGTATTTTAGCTCTTTTTGTTTCAAGATATTTAAATAAATTTAAGAGAGAAGGTCTTTTATAGGGATAAGCTTTGAATATTCATATAAAATTCCCATAGCCTTATTCTGCGCAGAAATTCCTGCTTCTTCTACAGCAGCTAAAGGATTTAATCCTCCCGCAATTACTAAACCAGCCTTCCCAACTGCTATGGGAATCCCTAAAATTTCTTGATTTGGCTTTCCCAATAAAATATTTCCCTGGAAGCCTATATTTTTAATTTCTTTAAATATTTTTTCTGTCTCTTCAAGGGCTACAATAGGAATTTCTCTTAAGGTTGCTAAAATTTTCCCGTTTCCACTTTTTACTGCAGAAAGGATAGAGGTCATTTTACTTCTAATAAAAATCTCTAATGGATCTAAGGTAGTCCCTTCATAAGTTATTATCTCTAAAAATCTTACAGGATTTCTATCCTTTATCTCTAATATGCCTGCAAATTTTGCTTCTACTGGGATTCCCTGTTTGAGTAAAATTCCATGAATAGTTACGCTACAAACTGTCCCAATAATCACTTCTTTCTCTGGGACTACAACTCCTGGATATATTTCCTCATCCTCTTTATCAAAAATGACAATCCTATCACTAATTCCATATCCTTCATCAAATACCTCTCTCATTATGCTTAATGCTTTTTTAACTTTCCCTCGGGGTATAAAAGAAATATTTAGAATCACATTGCCTTTCCCTGTATTTATATCTAAAGAAGTTTGAAAAGCTAAAGCGGATATCTTACTAATAATAAACCCAATTTTATCAGCTACTAAGGCATTCCTTAATTCTTCTTTTCCTTTTTCTGTAATAACTCTTCCTTCCTTTCCTATTGCTTTTGTAAGCCCTCTTTCATCCATTATTCTCAAGTGATATCTTACTCCTCTTTCGCTTAAATTTATTCCCTTCTCTAATAATTTATTGGAAATATAAGTGGCTCCTACAGGCTCCGTAGAAGTGCTAAGGATTTCCAATATTGCTATTAATTTTCTTTCTATATCTCTATTCATTGTTAGAATACACTATTCCTGGCAACAATGAGAAGAATCCTAAAAAGATTATAGGCTTCTAAAAGGTCATCTCTTTGAAAAAATATCCTCCTTCCATCTAATCTTTTAACGTCAGGATGAATGGAAACAGCATCAGCCATTTGAGTATTCAAAAATTCAATTTCAAAGGTGTATGGAGGAGAAAGTCTTTTAGGTTTAAAAGTATTAGGGTCTTTTCTATAAATCTCAAACACTCTTTCTACTCCTTCTTGTAAAAGTTTTTTTGTTTCAGAAAGGGGTAAGCATAAAGCAGAAGTTCTACTTATAGCCTTTTTCACAGATACTGTTATTACATTTTCTAATATTTTACTTGCATGCTTTGTAGTTGTTTCATCTCCACTTACAAAGGCTACAGGAACATTAAAATATCCCGCTATAAGAGAATTTATATAGACTTCATTCATATATTCTCCATTTATCTTTAAATTATATACGGTAGCTGAAGAATATGAGTGTTCCATTATGGCATAAGGAGTTCCTATGCCACTATGATATCCTACAAAGAACGCTAAATTACATTCTTCTACCCCTTGGAGCATACTTAGTGGCTTTGGAGAGCCAATAATTAATTTTGTTTTTTCAGGAAAAGAAGAAACAGTAAGATTATCCATATATCCATGGGAATCATTAATTATTACTTCTTCTGCTCCCATTTCTAATGTTTTTTCTACTACCGCTAAGGTATCATGGAGCATTAATTTTTTCCCTTCTTCATAAAACTTTTTCTCAGGAGTTACATAATCTGGAGATATAATCCCACTAATTCCCTCCATATCCACTGAGACAAAAACCCTCATGGTATTCTCTCCTTTTTAATGAAGATAAGGAGAAGGTGGGAAAAGGAAATCCCACTCTTCTTCATCTTCAAAATGTAGCCATCCTTGTTGTTGGAGAAACATTTTTGTTAATGAAGCTAAGAGTTCTGCTAAAAGAAGAAAATCATCATCTTTTATTTCTTCTCCTAATTCTTCTTTTAACTTTGGAGAGATAGAAATACCATCAATATAATTCTCTAAAGCAGTGTAATATAAAGTTATTAGCTTTTCTTCCCAATCAAACTTATTTGAATTTCTTGCCAAGGTTACCTCCTTATTCTCTTCTTAGATTTATATTAACAGAAGAATCTTCTAATACCCAACGAAGAAGGTGTATCATTTTTTGCGCTACTTCTCTTCTTATATATTCAGGTCCAAAACTATCAAGAAGTTTTGAATGCCTATAATCACTTAACTCTTGAATTAATTGTCTTATTTCCTCTGGTTTTCTCATTTTTTTTCAATCTTACCTCCTTGTTTTCAAGTTTTTACTCGGATAAGTTTAGCATAGTTTATTTTTTCAAGCAAGTTTGTGCTAAAATTGATTTAGAAGTAGAGGTTTTTTAGGAGGAAAAAACTATGGAATTAGTTTGGAGTAGTTTTACTTTTTCTAATCTTTCTTTGGAGGATGAAGTTCCTTTGGCTAAGGAGTTTTGTAAATTTATAGAGTTGGACGAAAAGAAGATAAAGGAATTTTTAGAGGGAAAGTCTTTAGAAAATTTAAAAGAAATTTTAAGGGAAAATCTTTTAAAGCCTGTTTTGATAAATCATAATATTAAATTAGAGGTAGAAACTTTTAGTGAAGAGGATTGGAAAGATATTTTAGCTTTTACTAAAGAACTTGGTATACCTTTTTTATTAGTAAATCCAGGGAAAAAACCTGAATGGCTAAGCTTTAACCTTGCTTCTTCTGCTTTTTCTCAAAATTTAAAAAAGTTATTATCTATACTTCCAAATAATATCACATTAACTCTTAGAATAGATGCCTTTTCCTTAATAAACACCTTTGGAAAAGCATGGAAAATTATTAAAGAGGTTCCTAATTTAACTTTTCTTTTAGATACTTTTCATTTTTATATATCTAATGAAGAAATAGATGTTTTTAGAGGAAAAGATTTATCAAAAATAATGTTTGTTCACTTGAAAGATGCGGAAAATATTCCAAGATACTATTTGAAAGAATCTCATCAAATCCTGCCCGGAGAGGGGGTAATTCCTCTCACAAATATATTATTCCAGCTTAAAGAGAATGGATTTGATAATTTTATTGTTCCTGAAGTGAAAAGATTAGAATATGAAAAATTAGACCCAAAAGAATTTTCTAAGGTTTTATTTGCAAAGACAAAAAATATCATAGAACAAGTTTTTTAATCTATGATATAATTCCCCTTTGTGAAGAAGATATTAACTGCTGACTTTGTTGAAGATAAATATTTAAAACAAAGCCTTAATTATGTAATATTAGGGGTTTGCTTTGGTATAGTATTCTTTAATACTACTATCGGAACCCCCATTGCGGGATTAGCAAAAGAATTGGGTTTTGGAGATTTACTCTATGCAGTTATGTTAGCTCTTCCCGTATTGGGAGGTGCAATTCAACTTTTTGCCTCAACGATTTTAGAGAGGACTAAAAAAAGGAAGAAAATTTTTCTTTTAAGTGGATTTGTCAATAGGGTTCCTTGGTTCTTTATAGCAATCTTACCCTTAATAATTTCAAACAAGACTCTACTTTTTTATATTATTGTTTTCTTTTTAGTAATAAGTTCCATAGGGGGAGCTTTTTTAAATGTTTCTTTCATGTCTTGGATGGGAGATTTAGTTCCCTTAGAAATTAGAGGAAGATTTTTTAGTCAAAGAAGTATGTTGGCAACAATTGTTTCCTTTATTAGTGGTTTAATTATTGGAAAATTTTTAGATACCGTTCCAGGATTGATAGGTTTTTCTATAGTTTTTTTAGTTGCTACAATATTTGGTATTCTTGATATAGCTTGCTTCTTTAAAGTTCATGATCCTCCCATGAAAAGTAATTTTGAGTTTGTAGGAAGCTTTAAAGAAATATTTAAGAAAGTTATAACTCATCCTAAATTTTCAAAATTCTTAATATTCGCTATTACTTGGAATTTTGCTCTTAACTTGGCAGGTCCTTTTTTCAACCTTTATATGATTAAATATCTCCGAATGAGTTTTTTTGAAATAGCTTTTTATGTTCAGTTAATAAATAATATTACCATTATACTTTTTGTAAGAATTTGGGGAAGAATTATTGATAGATTTGGTAATAAACCTGTTCTTCTAATTAGCACTTCAGTAGTTTCTTTCTTGCCTTTTCTATGGTGTACTACAAATCCTAATAATTGGTTGTTTATTGTAATCTTGATTCAAATATTAGCAGGAATTTTCTGGCCAGGGGTTGATTTAGGATATAATAATCTTGCTTTGAATCTTTCCCCTGATGAAAATAGATCCTTTTATATTGCAGTTTTAAATTTATTTGTGGCAACTATTGGAAATGCTTTAGCATATATCTTAGGTGGATATATTATAGAAAATCTTTCTCCTCTAATAAATTTTTACTTAAAAAATCATTTTAATATTTCTCTGGTAGATTATCATTATGTTTTTATCCTTTCTGCTATTTTAAGATTTATTTCCTCAAAATTTTTCTTAACTAAAATTGAAGAAGAAAGATCTTTATCCTTGCAGGATCTCAGAGAAGATATTTTAAGAAGAGTTAAGAAAGAATAAAAAATTAAAAAATTTTGACAAATAAAAAATTTATGGTAAACTAAATAGTCTTAGGTTTTCTAAGAAAAAAATTTATGAGTCGGAGGTACAAAAAATTGTCTAAGACACTATATGTAGGGAACCTTTCTTGGCAGACCACAGAAGAGGATCTGCAGCAATTATTTAGTAAGGAGGGAACAATTGAGAGTGTAAGGTTAATAACAGACCGGAACACAGGACGCTCTAAAGGATTTGCCTTTGTAGAGACTTCTGAAGAGACCGCACAAAAACTCATTAATACTTATAACGGTATTGAACTTAATGGGAGAAAAATTGTGGTTTCTGAGGCAAAACCGAAAAAAGAACGTTCTACGAGAGGCACATTCCGAAGATTTTAAAGTAAAAGTTAGATTCAAAATGAAGAAAAAGCCCTGAGTTTTTTGACTCAGGGCTTTTCTTTTTATATAATCTTGATTTAGAATTTTAAGATTTTTTATAAATTTGGGAGGTAATGTATGATAAGAGTAGGTATAGTTGGTGCAGGAGCAATTGCTAAGTATCTTCATATCCCAAGATACAAAAAACTTCCCAATGTGGAAGTAGTAGCTATTGCTGATAGTGATGAAGAAAGAGCAGAAGTATTGGCTCAAGAGTTTTCTATTCCAAGGGTTTATAAAAATTATGAAGAAATGTTTGAGAAAGAAGATCTTACTGCTATAAGTGTATGTACTCCTAATTTTCTTCATGCTCCAGTAACTATTTCTGCTCTAAATAAAGGGATTCACGTATTATGTGAAAAACCTATGGCAACCTCGGTAGAAGAAGCGGAAAAAATGATAACCGCAAGTAAAAAATCTCGAAAAATTCTTATGATTGGACAAACCCATAGATTTAGACCTTTTAATTCTATGTTAAAAACTCTAATAGAAAAAGGAGAGCTTGGAGAAATCTATTATGCTCGGGGAAGCTATTTAAGAAGAAAGGGCATTCCTGGGATTGGAACATGGTTTACTACAAAGGAAATGTCAGGAGGAGGGTGTCTTTTAGATATAGGAGTTCATATATTAGACCTTATTTGGTGGCTTATAGGAATGCCTAAACCAAAATATGTTCTTGGAAATACTTACGCTCATTTTGGCCCAAAAGGTTTAGGTGAAGGAGGATGGAATAAAGGTGCTAAAGGGAAAGCTATTTTTGATGTAGAAGATTTTGCGGTAGGATTTATAAGGTTTGAAAATGGAACGAGCATAACTCTTGAAAGTAGTTGGGCATCTCATGTAGAAAAAGATGAGGGAAATTATCTCATATTAGGGACCCTTGGAGGTGCACAGTTAAATCCCCCAAGAATCTTTAAAGATATGGAAAATGTACCTGTAAATATTGAAGTTCTTGAAAAATCTCATGAGTGGGGAGAAGGAGAGATAGATCATTTTATTGAATGTATAAGAGAAAATAAAGAACCTCTAATTACAGGAGAACAAGGTTTAATAGTAATGAAAATGCTTATGGCAATATATGAATCTGCTAATAAAGGGGGTCCTGTAGAAGTTAAATAAAAAAAGGAGGGAGAAATCCCCTCCTTAAAATTTTTATAGAATTAACTTTAAAGTCTTTAATTCATAAGGTTTTATTTTTACTCTTATTTTGTTTCCTTCTAATTTTATTTTTTCAAGATTTTCTTCTAATAGATTACATTCGTATACTTCTTTTATGGGGAAATTGAAAACAAATTCAATTTCTTTTTCCCATCCAAAATATTCTGCAAATCTTAAAATTACATTTTCTCCTTCTTCTCCCTTTTTTAGTGCCCCTATTAAAATATTTGGAGAATCCCATTTTATAATAGATTCTTCTGTTATTTCTCCATTATTTATTTCTTTCACAAAGAGAGGTCTATTTAATTCTTCAGCTTCTTTTATAGTTATAAGTTTCCAATCCTCACTATGGGGAAGTATAGAATACGTAAATTCATGCTTTCCTAAGTCTGCATAAAAATCAGGTAAGACTGGGGATCTTAATAAAGTTAATCCTATAGTATTTTCTCTTACATTATGTCCATATTTTCCATTGTTTAAAATACTTACTCCAAAATCTCCTTGGGAAAGATTAATGAATCTATGGACTGGAAATTCAAACTTAGCTTTTTCCCAAGAAGTATTTTCATGAGTTAGTTTAAAATATACTCCGTATGGAATTTCATAAAAAGTTAAGGGAGAATTTACATTTAATGGGAAAATAGCTTTTAATAAAATTCTTCTCTCTTTCCAATCAATTTCATTCTCCACATCTATTCTTGGAGAGTTAGAATAGATAACATAGATTTGTTTAATTAATGACTCTCTAAATCTTTTTACTACTTCGATTTTCACCCTTAAAGGGCCCTTTTCCAAAAATTTTATACTTTCAACCTCTTTTATTTCTTTTCCAAATTTTTCATAATCTAATGAAATATCCCATGCCTCCCAATTTCTTGGTCTATCATAAAATACCCAAAGCTGATTTCCTCTCTCTTTAAATACTTCTCTTTTTCTTTCCTTATCATAAATTTGGATAGTTCCATCTTCGTAAATTTTTAAGATGAATAATTTATTTTCTATACAGTTCTCTTTAATTTTAATATCAGTTTCGTAATTAAATTCTTTCTTCTCTTTTATAGGTAGGGTAACATAACTCAAAGGTGGGATAATAAAAGAAGGATCATAAATTAGTAATTTATCTCCTTCTTGATAGGGTAATATTTTCCCTGAAGAAGTATATAAAGCTTCATCTGATAAATTTACCTCTATTTTCAACTGCTGAGGAAAGGAAGTAGGATTATAAATAAAGATAACTCTTTTATCTCCAGAAAGCCAATTAATTTGAGGCTCCTCATTCAAAATATCATTAAGTTCCTTCTCTGTATCCTCATAAACTTCTCTTATAGATGATCCAGGAAGAATATCATGAAATTGATTTCTTAAAAGTTTTTCCCAAAGCCTTGAAATTTCTTTATTATATCCTTTTCCTTTTAAATACGAAATAGAGCTTAAAGATTCTAAGATAAATAAGTGATTTTCAGCTCTTCTATTTAATCTTTTTATTCTTCCTTGGGTAGTGTATGTTCCTCTATGAAGCTCTAAATATAATTCTCCAAAGTAAGTAGGTAAATTTTCAGGAACTTTTTCAAAAAATTTTAATGGAGACTCTATTATGATCTCTGGAAGTCCTGGAAAATCTTTCATTTTATTCCATTTTTCTAACATTTCTCTTGTAGGACCTCCGCCTCCATCTCCATATCCAAAACTATAAATTGTTGCGGGATAAATATATCTTTGATCATATTCTTTCCAATTATCTAATAATTCCTTAGGATTTATCATGGCATTATATCCGCTCTTTTTGCAAAAAATATGAGCTTTAATTTTTGTCCCATCTATTCCCTTCCAATAGAAGAGATCATAGGGAAATCTATTAGTTTCATTCCATGTAAGTTTTGTTGTTGCAAAATATTCTATTCCTGCTTTCTTTAAAATTTGAGGAAGATTAGCATTAAATCCAAAGGTATCAGGAAGCCATGCAATCTTACATTTTCTTCCAAATTCTTTTTCAAAAAATTTTTGAGCATAAAGAAACTGTCTTACTAAAGACTCGCCAGAAGTAAGTTGGCAATCACTTTCTACCCACATTCCTCCTTCAAATATCCATTTTCCCTCTTTTACTTTTTCTTTTATTTTTTCGTATAGATCTGAATTATTTTCTTTTATGTCTTTATAAATTTGTGCAGAAGATTGCAAAAATTTAAAATCTTCAAACTCATCCATAAGCTTTAACATTGTGGAAAAAGTTCTTTGAGCTTTTCTTATAGTTTCTTCTCGGGGCCAAAGCCACGCATAATCTAAGTGAGAATGTCCAAAAGCATAAATTTTTCCAAAAGAAGGATACTTATCTCTTAATCTTCTTAATTCCCCTCTTAAATTTTTTGCTATTTCTAAAATGCTATCTCTTGTTTCATTTGATAAAGGCTCTTTTATTTCTCCTAATTCAGGCATCTTCCATAAATTTTTGAGCTCCGATAAAAGAATTTTAGTCTCTTTTGTCCTGGAGCTAAAGATTTCAAAAGAAGTAGGAAGTTCTATTTTCCCTAAGGTATTCTCCAAAAGATTCAATAAAGAGTTTTTAAGTTCTGGCTCTTCTACTGTATTTGCAACTTCCCATACTACATAAAAATCTAAATATGCATTATAAAGCTCTTCATCTCTTTGAAAGATTTCTGCTTTAGAAAATCTTGGCTCATATTGGTGCTGTCCAAAAAGTCCTTTTGGAACTACTTCTACTAAGATTTCAAACTTTTCTTCTCTTCTGGGGCATTTAGTTAACAAAACATCTTGATGATAGTTATTTAATCCAGAGAAAGGTTTTCCATTAATATATAATAAGGCTTCTCCACCAAAATTTAGAGACAAATATATGGGTTGATCATGTAAATCAGAAGGAAAGGTTAACAAATGATAAAACCAAACAGGAAATTTTTTATCATTCCAAGTTTCTCCTACCCTAATTTCTCTCCATCCTTCTATAGGGTTTTTTAAAAGTCTCTTATCGTCTGTAAAGTACCAAAGGGAAATAGTTTTCCTTTTTAATATAGTATAAGAATAAAGCTCATCTAACCAAAAACTCCATTGTTTTAAAATATATTTTTCATCCCCCATTCCTTTATTCCCCCAGTTTTATAGTAATTTCAGATGGATATCCCTCCTTAATTAATTCTTCTCTTATCTCGCTTACTGCTTTTACAATATTTTCCATTTTTGCTTTCGCCTCTTCCCAAGTTCTTGTTTTCAGTCCGCAATCAGGGTCTATAAATAATTGCTGGGGCTTAAAATATTTTAATGCTTCTTTTATTCTTGTTTTTATTTCTTCAACACTTTCTACTCTATGGGAATGTACATCTACTACGCCAAGTCCTACAAATTTATTCTCAGGAAATCCATATTTTTCAATTAAAGGATATAATTTATCAGAATTATTTGTAAATTCCAAATCAAATTGATGTACTGGAAATTTCAATACTTCAGTCCATATGGGGCGAAAGTCTCCATAACATATATGAGTAATAATAAAACTTCTGAGTCCTCTTGTAGATATTTTAAAAGCTTCTTTAGCAATATCTATCTCCTCAGGATGAGTCGGAACTGCGGGTTCATCAATCTGTATAAAAATAGCTCCTTCTTTTTCAAGCTCTAATGCCTCTTGATTTATTACCTCTGCAAGATCTAAAACAAGGTCTCTTTTATTTTCATAGTACTCATTAAAAGACCAATCTGCAATAGTATATGGACCTGTAAGCATTCCTTTTACAGGTTTTTTGGTTAGACTTTGGGCAAATTTAAACATTTCAACAGTTATAGGTTTTATCCTTTTTATTTTTCCAATAACTATAGGTTTTTTGTAATATCTATTTCCATAAGACCTTACTAATCCACTTATAGTAAATCCCTCTAAATTTTCTGCAAAATATGTTGCCATATCTCCTCTTTCCATTTCTCCATGGACAAGTATATCTACGCCTATTTCTTCTTGCATTTTTATAACCTCTTCTGTTGCTTTCAACTCTAATTCATGAAGAGCAGAATAAGGAATTAATCCCCGTGCATATTGATTTCTTGCCTTAACCAAATATTCTGGCTTTGGAAAGCTTCCAACACTTGTGGTAGGAAGTAAAGGCAGTTTTATTTCTTTCATTTCTTCTCACCTCTTACTAAATTTACTCCTTTTGCAAGATTTACAAGTTTTTCGTAAGCTCTTTCCCTTGGAAGATATTCAAGCCCACAGCTTGGATTAACATAGAGATTCTCATCAGAGATGTAGTTGAGAGCTTGTTTTATTAAACTTGCTATTTGTTCTGGGGTCTCTAATTTTGTGTTTCTTGCATCCACAATGCCATAACCTAATGCTATGTTCTTAGGAAATTCTTTTAAGACTTCAAAATTCTCTTTTCGTGATACAAAATCTATTCCTAAAATATCAACAGGAAGGTCCTTTAATCTGTCTTTTAAAGGAAGTATGGTATGAAAAAAAGTATAAATTGCTAACTTCCCAGAATATACCTCTCTTATTTTTTTATATACTTCTAAAAAGAGTTCAAAATCTTCTGGGAAATATTGAATCGAAGGCTCGTTAAATTGAAGATAAGGAATATGATTTTCTTCCAATAATCTTACTTCTTCAAGCAAAGCATTAGCATATGCATGAACTAAAGAAAGAAGATCCTTATAATATTCATTCTTGCTTAATCTTGCTAAAGTATATGGTCCTGTTAATACTACTTTTACTGGGATTTCTCCTGCCCAGTTTTGAGCTTTCTTCCAATCTTCTAAAATAATGGGCTCTTTCCATTTTATTTCTCCTTTTACAATGGGTTGTCTGTAATATGTATTGTTATCAAAATATCTAAAAAGTCCTCCTATCTCTATCCCTTCTAATTTTCTTCCTATATAGCTTTGTCCATCTTCCCATCTTATTTGTCCATCAGTGATTAATTCTACCCCTGCAGAGATTTGTTCCTTAATTACTTCTTTTGTGACTTCATCAAATATTCTTTCTAATTCTTCCTTTGTTAATTTCCCTTGATCAAAAGCATGAATTGCCTTTCTTAATTTTGCTTCTCTTGGTGGATTAGGAATCTTAGGATAATGATCTACAACAGTAATAATCATTCCTTTCCCTCCCTCTTAAGATTCTTCATATATATCCTTTAATACTGCACCATGACTTGCAGATGTAACAAGAGCAGCATATCTTCTTAAATAACTAAATTCAATCTCTTTTTTAATTGGCTTCCATTCCTTTTTTCTCTTTTCAAGCTCTTCCTCACTCAATTTTACGTTTAATTTTCTTCCAGGAATATCTATTTCAATAATATCTCCATCTTTAAGAAAAGCGATGGGACCACCCTCTGCTGCTTCTGGTGAGATATGTCCAATAGCAGCTCCTCTACTTCCTCCCGAGAATCTTCCATCAGTGATAAGAGCAACATCTTCATCAAGTCCCATACCAGCTAATGCGGAAGTAGGTCCTAACATTTCTCTCATTCCAGGTCCTCCTTTTGGTCCCTCATATCTTATTACCATTACATCACCTTTTTTAATATTTCCCGCATAAATTTCCTTTATTGCCTCTTCTTCACTATTAAATACTCTTGCAGGACCTTGATGTTTTAACATTTTAAAGCTTACTGCTGATTTTTTAACTACCGCACCCTCGGGTGCAATATTTCCATAAAGTATAGTAAGACCTCCATCCTTACTATATGGATCCTCTAAGGATCTAATTATGTTTCTATTTCTTATCTCCGCTTCTTTTGCTATCTCTCCTATAGTTTTTCCTGATACTGTCATGGCAGATGGGTCTATGAGATTTCCTCTTAGAAGTTCCTTTAATACTCCTGGAATTCCCCCTGCTTCATGCAAATCTTGGATATGCTGGGAAGAGGCAGGACTCAATTTACATATATTTGGAGTTTTCTCACTTATTTTTTGGAAAGTTTCAAGAGGAAGATCAACCTTTGCCTCCCTTGCAATGGCAAGAAGATGAAGAACTGTATTAGTGGATCCACCAAGAGCCATGTCCACTGCAATAGCATTTTCAAAAGCAGTTTTTGTTAGGATATCTCTCGCCTTTATTCCTTCTTTTACCAACTCTACTATCCTTTTTCCTGCAAATTTTGAAAGCCTCTTTCTCATTCCATCAAAAGCAGCTGGAAGAGTCCCATTGTAAGGGAGAGCAATTCCCAAGGCTTCAGAAAGACAGTTCATGGTATTTGCGGTAAACATTCCAGAACAAGATCCACATCCAGGACATGCATATTGTTCTAATTCAGAAAGTTCCTCTTCTTTTAAATTCCCAGCTTTTACTTGTCCTATTCCCTCAAAAACACTAATCAGGTCTACATCTTTTCCTCTCCATCTTCCTACAAGCATTGGTCCTCCACTTAATATAATAGATGGAAGATTTAGACGTACTGCTGCCATTAACATGCCAGGTACAATTTTGTCACAGTTTGTTATAAGTATTATCCCATCAAGTTGATATGCTTCAACCATAGCTTCTATGGAATCTGCTATGAGTTCTCTACTTGCTAAAGAATATTTCATCCCTTTATGTCCCATAGCAATTCCATCGCATATTCCAATTACTCTAAATTCCATAGGAGTTCCACCCGCAGATAAAATCCCAGCCTTCACTTGCTGAACTATAATATCTAAATGAATATGACCAGGAATCATTTCATTCCCAGAGTTTACAACTCCAATGAGAGGTTTTTCCAAGTCATCAGGCGTATAACCCATAGCATAAAACAAAGAGCGATGAGGGGCTCTTTCTATTCCTTTTTTAACTGCATCACTTCTTCCCATTATTTCCCTCCTCAAAAAATAAAATTGAAAAAATTATAGACACATCTTTAAAATCTTTAGCACATCTTTTTTATATAATTTTTTAGTATTTCCAATAGGTCCAAATTCTACTGCTTTTTCACTTATCTTCTCAAGATGTTTATCATTAATTCCTACTTTGGATAATTTTGTAGGAACTCCAATACTTTCATAAAATTCCATTAGTTTCTCAATGCCTTTTAATCCAATTTCAATATCACTTCCCTTTTCAGATATTCCCCAAACATTCCTTGCAAATTGAGCAAATTTATAAGGAATTACATCTATAACATATTTCATCCAGTGAGGAAATACTATAGCAAGTCCTAAACCATGAGGAATGTCATATACCGCACTTATGGCATGCTCAATGGCATGAGATGCCCAATCCTGCTCTTTTCCACATCCAATTATGCCATTTAGTGCCATAGTTCCACACCAAAGAATTGTGGCACGAGCATTAAGATCTCCAGGATTTTCTATAAGTTTTGGTGTTGTTTCAATAACTGTTTTTATAATTGCCTCAGAAAATCTATCCTGTAAAATAGTATCTGGAGTTTTATCAAAATATTGTTCAAATACATGGGAAAGAATATCTATTATTCCATATAAAGTGTGATTTAAAGGGACTGTTGTGGTATTTTTAGGATCAAGAATGGAAAATTTTGGATAGATATATGGACTTGAAATAGCCAACTTTTCTTGGGTTTCTAAATTTGAAATTACAGCATTTCCATTCATCTCAGAGCCTGTAGCAGCAAGGGTTAGAACAACACCAATAGGAACTGTTGTGGATTTTATGGGTTTTCTATATTTAAATAGATCCCAAACATCTCCTTCGTAAGAAAATCCTGCAGAAATTGCTTTTGCTGTATCAATAACACTTCCTCCTCCTACAGCTAAAATTAAATCTATATTATTTTCTTTTACCATCTGAATTCCTTTCCTTACTAAGTCAATTCTGGGATTTGGTTTTACTCCTTCCAATTCAACAATTTCAATACTTTCATCTTTCAAGAGTTTTACTACTTTATCATAGAGCCCAATTTTCTTCACACTTCCTTGCCCTAAAACTAACAAAACTTTTTTACCATAGTTTTTTGCTTCTTTTCCTACTTCATTTGTAGTGTCTATTCCAAATATTATTTTCGTAGGATTATGAAAAATAAAATTATTCATCTAACTCCTCCTTTCGGATTTTTAATTTTGAAAATTATACTCTTATAATAGAGTTATTACAAGAGAACGAATTGCCCCATATAAAAATCTACTTAAAAATTTTAAAATAAAAAGGAGGAATTTTTTAAATGG
>JBNARO010000018.1:0-41778 GCA_049718665.1 Dictyoglomaceae bacterium
CCTATTCTTGTCTCTCCTAAGGTTCCTCTATCTATAGTACAATTTGCTCCAATTTCTACATCATCTTCTATAACCACTTTTCCAATATGAGGAATTTTAACATAACTTTCTTTATCCCACACATATCCAAAGCCGTCACTTCCAATTACACATCCTGAATGAATAATAACATTATTACCTATATAGCAATAATCATATATAGAGACCTTAGGATATACTATACAATTTTCTCCAATAACTACATTATTACCAATAACCACTCCTGGATAAATTTTTGTTCCATTTCCAATCTTTACGTTACTCCCAATTACTGTATACGCTCCAATTCCAACTCTTCTTCCTATTTCTACTCTTTCTCCCATAATTACTGTAGGATGAATATTTTCAGGAAAGCTATGCCAATCAAAATATTTTAAAAGTTTTGCCATTGCCAACTTAGGGTTATCCACTAATATCACAGGCTTTTCAAAGGGAAAGGATATCCTGGGAATAACCAGCGCCCTTGCTTTAGTTTTTTTTGCCTCTAATAGATCTTTCTCATCAAAGATAAAGATTAAGTCTTTTTCTCCTGCCCTCTCCCAATCAGATACTTTTTCAATCCAGCAATTCTCTCCTTTAAGTTCTCCATCTATGATTTCAGCAATCTCTTTAAGCCACATATTATCCCCTACTTATTCAAGTTATTTAAAACTTCTTTCGTAATATCCACTCCACCCCAAACCCTTGCATTTTTTTCTAAAACTATAGATAATTTTTGAGCTTTTGCTACTTTCTCTACCTCTGCCAATATCTTTTTCTTTAATACATCCCTAATTTTTGCCACTAATTCTCCCAACTCTTTTTCTTTTTCTATTTTTAATTGATTTAACTTTTTCTCATCTAATCCCTTCTTTTTTGCATCCTCTATAATTTTATTTATTTCAGCTTGTTTCTTCTGGATTTGTGCCTGCATTTTCTTAGTTTCTTTATACTCACTAAAAGCTTTTAAGTAATCTATGTATCCAATGGAACTGTGCTGAGAGTAAATATAGGTAAAAATTCCTACAATAAAAAGGGAAAGAAAAATTATTAAAATAACCCTTCTCATAAAAAATCACCTTACTTTTTCCCAGTAAGTTGAGAAATTACCTTATCAGTAATATCTACCCCACCCCAAACCACAGCATTTTTATCTAAAACTACACTATATCCTTCTTTCTTCGCCAAATCAGAAAAGACTTTTTCTACTTCTTTCATTAATGAATCTACTGCCTGCTTATAAGGAAGAAGCTCTTTATCATACTGATCTGCTAACTTTTTAATCTCATCTTGGGATTTTCCTTGTTGTTGTGCTTCTTGAAGTTTAGAAAGTCTTATCTGGTACTCCTGATTAAGCTTAGTATATGCGTTGAAAAGGGGAGTATAACTTTGGATTATCTTTTGTTGATCCACATATGCAATCTTAACTATGGCAGGGGTTTGAGCGGTTACTAATTTTAAACCTACAAAGAGGAATACTACTAATACTGCGAAGATCAAACCTATTCCATATTTCTTCATTTTTAATACCTCCTGTTTAAAAATTTAATGTAAACTTCATCTCCCAATCTAATTTTTCTGGTCCTCTAAAATTTAAGAAAGATTTAAAAAACCAAGGATCATTAGACCATATCAATTCTAAACCTCCAAAAATATTAAAAACAATATCCTCTAATTTTTTTATCTCTTCTGTCTTAAAATTACTATCACCTCCTATCACAAGAAGGATATAGTTTTTATCTGTTATAGGGAATCCATAACTAAATTTAAGGTCTACACCACTATTCTCAGAGGAAGTCCCAATGATATATTTTAATTTCCCCTGAAAAGATATTATTCTTTCATTAAGTCCCTCTCCATAGCTCCAATAATTATCACTTAAAAACTTTAAAGAAGTATAGTTCTCAGGAGAACCTCCACCTACAAACTCTATACTAAGGTCTTGTAAACTACCTTTAACATATAAAGCGTCTCTTTTTATTAAAGTATTTCTCTCAACGGAAAAAATAAGAGCCTTATTCCCTTGAAAACCAACAGGGAATTTATATCCTACCTTTGTATTAAAATCTTTCATAAATTCCTTTTTATATAGAAAGGAGAGAAAATTGTTTTCTAAGAAAAGGGAGAAATTTTGATAGTTCCAAAAAAAGCTATATAATGGGGAAGTTTCTTTGAAAATTATAGAACCAAAAGAAAATTTCCCCAAATTAAGATTATACAAGTTATAATTTATTCCAAAACCCAGTGAAGAATTTAAAGAAAAATTTAGAGAATTAAAGGTCAAGGGTTTCAAGGAAAGATATAATATTGTTCCATCATCTTCAACTTTATATTTATACTCAATCCTAAAAGGAATATCTTTTCTTACTAATCTTTGATTTGCTAATTCAATTTTCTTTTTGTTAAAATCCTCCCCTATTTTTATGTCTACTTCCGACTTTATTATCTCTTTCTCCTTAGGACTTTTTGCCTCAAAGATAATTTCCTTTATAGGAGGCAATTCCTCCCATGAGAAGGTTAATACATTATTATTAAAAGAGAAAACTGGATCAGATTTTAGAATATACCCTTTAGTTTCATATAGCTTTTTAATTTTTTTAATATCTTCCTGAATTTTTTCTTCTATAAAGAATTTACCTGCATTAGAATAAATATTCTTTTTTATTTCTTCTTCCCCTATCAATCTCAACTTAGGAAATTCTATTTTACTAATTACAGGAAATTCCTTTACCTCTATTATTAATTCATAACCTCCATCGAGGTTATTTAAAGAATATTCAACATCTTGAAATATTTTTAAGTTTTTTATCCTTATTATTTCTTCCTCAATAATATCTAAAGAAACCTTCTGAAACGGCTTTATATTTAAAAGTGCCTGAAGCTGAGAATAGGGAGTATATTTTACTCCTTTAAAAATAATTCCCTGTATAAAATATTCCTCTGCAAAAATAATATTAGAAATCAGGATTAAAATTATTAAAATATAAAAAATTCTCTTCAAGCTCTTTCCCTCCATTTCTTAAAATACATCTCCAAAACTAAAATGGACTCTCCATCTTGTATTTGGATCTAAAGGATCCTGTCCAAAATTATACCCAAAATCCAATCTTATAGGTATGATAATTGTCTCATATCTTATCCCTACTCCTATCCCAGTATAGAATTTTAACCCCTTTAGGGATGTTATATTTTTTAAACTAAAAGCATTTCCAGAGTCTATAAATAATACTCCATATAATCCACTCCCAAAAGGCACTCTATACTGTAAATTAAATAAAACGTAAGAATCTCCCCTAAACTCATTATCTACATATCCCCTTATACTATTTGCTCCTCCAATAGTAAACAACTCTGAAGATGGAAGATTTCCATCAGAAAAACCAATACTTGCTCTCAAGGATAATACCTGGCGTTCTTTCATTTGAGAAATAGTTATAGCATTTATTTGAGTCAATGGAATATGCCACTGAAAATCACCTTGATATTTAGCAAAATTAGAACTACTTCCTCCTCCCGCAAACTCTATTCTGAGAACTTGTCTTGTACCTTGAGTTGGATTCAAGAAAAAGTCTCTTGTATCTCTTATTATACTTAAGTTTACACTGGCAATATCATTTTCAGTATATGTTGTTCCTGAAATATTTTGCCAAACTTTTTCATATTTAAATCCTAAACCTAAATTCCAAAAGTTTCCTAAGGGATAAGAGAAAGAAAAACTTCCTCCCGCCCTTTCTTCATCTATTTCCTTTGATTCGTTATTAATAATAGTCTTTATAATACTTTTCTTGTCATATAGATTTAATTCAAAATTATTTCTACTTCCTAAGAACCATGGATCATTAAATCTTATTTGATAATTAGCCTTTCCAAAACCTGTTAATTGGAAATTAAAACTTAATTTTTGGGCTTTTCCTAAGAAATTATCCTCTCTATATTCTATATATCCATAAAAACCTGTAGAACTCCCATATCCACCTCCAAAATTAATAGAACCTGTTAATTTCTCTTTAGCAATATATACAACTTTTATCTTATTCTCATCAGAACCAGGTTCTAATTTAATAGATACATCTTCAAAAACACCCGTATTATATATTCTTTGTAAATCCTGTTTTACTTTTTCCCAATTAAAAGCGTCACCTACTCTTAAAGATACTTCTCTTCTTACTACATTCTCTTCTGTAGGTTTTCTCAAAAATGCCATAAATCCAAGAGCAGATGTTTCTTGTGTAGGTTGAATTTCTATTCTTATATCTTCTACCTGATATTCTCTAAATATTAAAATCAACTCTCCCTCAGGAGTAAATTTAAATTCTTGTAAAACTGTAAAAACAAAACCTCTTTGCTGTAAATATTTTTGTAAATTCTCAAAATCTTGTCTTAAAAAAACATAATTTATGGGCTTTCCTTCCTTTATTTCCATATTCTTTTTCAATTCTTCAGGAGATATGCTATAAAGACCTTGAAAAGTTATTTTTTTAACTATAGGATTCTCCTTAACTTTAAATACCAAGTCTATCCTGTCTTGATTTATATTTTTTTCTACATTAATACTCTGAAAATATCCAGACTCCTCAAGCTTTGAAACCTGTTCATTTATCTTATCTTCGTTAATAAAGTCTCCTGGTTTTAAGATTAAAAATTTATTTAAAATATCAAAGTTTAAGGACTCAAGTTCTTTAAAACTTATCGATGAAAGGATTGGATTCTCTTTTACAATAAAGGTCAAATATACGCCAGAAACACTAATAACTTTTTTAACATCAACCTTTTCAAAATATGAAGAATTTAATAAAAGATTTTTCTTTTCCTCTACAAATTTATCATTGAAAAATTCTCTCTTTCTCAAGGAAAGAAGAGAAAGAATTTTATCCTTAGGGATATTCATATTTCCTTCAATGAAGATACCAAGGATTGGTGGGTTTTCTTTTAAGGTTATTTTTATATTAACTTTATCTTCGGATTCTTTTATATCCCAAGATACTTTCTCAAAATATCCTGTATTTAATAATTTTTCTTCCCAAAACTCTTTAATATTTTCGGAATAAAATATCTCCTCAGAGGGTTTTAGGACATTATCCTTTATATCTCCCTTTATATTTAAAATCTTAAGAACTTCTAGGGGGGTAATTCTATTCAAACCTTCAAAGGTTATTTCTGAAATAGTAGGATTCTCAATAAAATAGAAAACTATAATTGCCTTTCCCCTATCTTCAGAAAAACTAAAATCTACCTTTGAAAAAAAATTTGTATTTTCCAAAGCTCTTTTCTTTTCTTCCAATAGAGAATTAGAGATGAAATCTCCAGTTTTTAACTGAATTATCTTTTGAACCTTCTCTAAGGGAACTTTCTTTAAACCAAAATAATTTATACTTTCTAAAATAGGCTTTTCTTTAAAAACAAAGCTAAGAACAACGCCATTATCTACATTTTCTTCATTAATCTCTATATCTTCAAAATAACCTGTTTCTAAAAATACTTTCCTTTGCTCCCAAATCTTTCTGTCAGTACTCCATCCGAGGGTAGGTAGAAAAAGTAATTTCTTTATGGAATTTATGTCTACTTTATTTAATCCCAAGAATCTTATTCCCGATATCCAAACTAAAAAAGGTGTTTCCACTAATTGGAGGGTTAAGTTCACTCCTCCCTTAGTAGCATCTTTAAGAATGTTTACCGAAAGGAAAAAGGTAGTTTCTTCTAATTTCTTCTTAATCTCTTCTAATTTTTTATCATCGATCTCTGCACCAATTTTAATATCAATAATCCTCAAAATTTCTTCCTTACTAATTTTTTGATTTCCCTCTATGTTTATTCCTACAATTTTATAGGAAATTTGTTGGGCAAAGGTAAGATTAATTATAAAAAGAAAAACAAGAAATAAAAACAATAATCTCCTCAAGATTTACACCATCCTTTCTTAAAATTTTACTTTATATTCAAATGAGAAGAAATCATTTCCTTCCCCAGAAGTAAGCCATTTAATAGTTAAACCACTCTTTAGTAAATATTCCAGTTCTAAACTTGTAAATCCACCTTTCTCCAAAGAATATTCTATTTTCATTATTATATCCTCAGAAAACTTTTTTTCAAAAATAATTCTACTCCATGTGGGAATAAAAGATTCAAAGGTATATTGAACTTTTATAGATTCCAAATTTAAGATCCTACTTATCTCAGAAAGAAGAGGATTTAATAGATACTCTATTAAAATAGTGCTTAGAAAACTCTGAAATCCTATAGGGATTTCCTGTAAAAGAGAATAGAGGGGCAGAGTTTCTTCTTTAGCTAAGGTCAATTTTTCCTGTCCTAATAATAAAAATAATATTTCTCTTAAGGAAAGGGGAGGATTTGATGAAAGGTATACTGAAGATTGTCCCATAAATCCATAGGCTTTGAGGAATACCAAATAATTCTGGATAATAGCAGATCCAGATATTTCCCAAATATTTTCCTCAAAACTTAGTCCAGGAAACTTTATATACCCAAAATCTACAGAAAAGTTTCTGTTTAAAACCTGAATGCTTCCTCTGGAAAAGTCAATTTTCCCATTTAATAATGGTTTTAAAAGATCCCCAGAAATTTTTAGATTACCTTTTAAACTAAGATTTAAGGTGTTAGGAATATAAAAGTTTACGTTCTCTCCTAAATTTAAATCTAAAGAAAGCTTTATCTTAGGAAGTCCACTTAATTCTTTGTTTACTTCTTCTCCCCGAGAATAGGAAATAGAGGCGTTATAAATTAAGACTTTTCCTTCTATTAATGGTCCCTCTATATCTTTAAAGTTTATATCCCATTCACTATATCCTTGAAAGAGCCCAGGAACATTTAAAACTAAATTTTTTAATTTTAAATTTAGATTCAAATTAGGATAGAGCTCTCCGGAGCCTGTAATCTTAGAATTAAAAGATTTTACATTTAAAGATTCAACAAGGATTTTATTTTCTTGATTTCTCAATTTAAATTCTATAGAGGAGATTTTATCCAAAATATAAGGAATATTTATGGGAGAAGAAAAGAGCAATATTCCGCTACTTATCCATTGTTTGAAATTTCCTGAAATATTAAGCTCAATCTTCCCTCTATCGAGATCCTTGATGTAATCTTTTGGTACATATGAATATAAAAATTCGCTATCAGGTAAAGTTATATCAAAATTAAATTCATTGAAATTAAATTTTCCCATTATTAATCCTTTATTTTTACTAAAATTTATAATCTCTCCTCTAATCCTGTAATCTTCTTTATCTCTTGCAATTTCTAAACTGCTTTCTATTCTTCCTAAGAAAGGTATATTTAAATTGAAAATATTCAGATTCCCATTTTCTATAGAATAATCTTTTAGATTTAGATTAAAATCTACAAAAACTTCCTCAGAAATATCTATAATATTTAGATCTTTCAAAATGCTTAGAGGAAAAGATTTCCCCTTTAATTTTCCTTTTCCGTAAGAATCTAATGTTAACCTTAGATTCCCATTATTAACAAAACTAAAGTCTCCTTCTAAATTCCAATTTCCTTCTTTAATTCTTCCTTCCATTTTACCATTAATAATTTTGGGAATTTTAGCCTCTCTCAAACTTAAGGCTACCTTCATCTCCTCACCCAATTCTAAGGTTCCTTTCCAAACTGAGTTAAAAACAGAAAGGAAATTTAAAGATAAATAGAAATCAAACTTACTTATACCACTTCCTTTTATCTCCCAAAAAATTCCATAAGAATTTCCTTTAACATTTAGACTCAATTTATCCTTATAACTTCCCTGAATAGAAAGATTCTTTATAGGAATTCTTTGATATTCTAAATAAGCAGAAGAAAGATTGAATTCTATACCATTAAGAGAGATATTTATATCCCATTTATCTATGAATCCTTTAAATTCTTTTAATACTGGTAAATCCTGATCATAAAGCTTAAATTTTTCTCCATATAATCTAAGCCCCTTTAAAGAATAATTTCCTAAAAATTCATTTCCTAAAAATTTTCCACTTATATTTAAATCTTTAAAAGTCCCACTAAAACTTCCATTAATAATGTTTCTGTTTTTATAAATTAAATCTAAATTCCCATCTATATTATTAAACTCGCTTATATGAGCCTTTGCTAAAACTTGAGTATTCTCAAAAGGAGAAAAACTTATAGATTCTAAATAAATTCCCTCTTGTATTTTTCCTTTAATATCTAAGTTTTTAAGAGTGATATTTTGATAAGAAATCTGCCTACTTCTTATATTAAACTTCAATGTCTCCTCAAGGAATATTTCACCGCTAATTTCTCCTCCTAAAATATTTCCTTTTATATTTAAGCCTTTAGCATCAATCCCTAAATCTATTTTTCCTAAGTTCTTTTCACCAAGAATTAAGTCTCCACTGATTTTTCCATTTCTATATTGTCCTGAAAATTTTAAGCCCAAAGTATTCCCATGATATCCTAATAATAGGTTTCCTTTAAAAGAAAGCTCATTATTTAATTCTAACTCTACAGATTTCAAATTTTTTTCTAAATTTTCTCCCTTTCCATAAATCTTCCACTTCCAATTTTCCCCTAAGATTTTAATATTTATATCCCCTTTTAAAACTTTTGCTTTTAGCTCTCCATAAATATTTCCTTTGTTATCTATAGTTATAATTCCTTTAGGTCTCTTAATAATAAAATTATTTTTTAATGTTAAATAGGTGCCCCGTGGAGTTAATTCTCCTTTCCAAGAATTTAAATCTCCCTTCCATAAAAAGGAGAAGAGATAATCTAAATTACCTTTTAACTGAATATTCCCTTTTATTTCTCCTTCCATTTTTAAAAGATTCCATATTCCACTCGCAATTAAATAATTCTCTCCCATTTTAAAAGATAAATTTCTTATTCTTAGATGAGAGAAGTCTCTTCCATCTAATAGTAGAAAGCCTCTATTAATGAAATATCCCTGATAATCTATATCCTTTCCTGTGATACTTATTTCAAAAAGGGGATTTTGAAATATCTCATCTTTAATTCTAATCTCACCATATATTTTTCCTTTTAGATTATTAACCTTAAGATTTTTTAATATGGGGGTGATTTTCTCTATATCTATTAAAGGCAGAGAGATTCTCACAATTCCTTTTTTACTCTTGGGATCAAAATTTCCGGAAAGGGTTATTTTTTCTATAAGAGAAGAAGAGACTATTCCTTTAAGGATATATTTTCCAATAAAAGAGTAATAAACTTTTAACTGAGAATTAAAGAAGATGTTATTCCAAAGAAGATTATTAACGTCAATTTTTACCTGTTTAAGGAAAAAAAATTTAAATCTGATTCCCCCTCGAAGGAAAAGTTTATTTTCTCCGCAGAATATTCTCCCAATTTTCCTTCATATACTTCTCCTACTACTGTAAACTTCCAAATTTTTTCTTTGCTACCTTTTACCTCCAAAGAGGCTATTCCCTCCAAGGGAGGAAGATTAAAGGGTTTTACAAAATTTTGAATGGGTATATTCTCTCCTTTAAGATAAATATTCCCTTGAGACTTATTAAGATCATATTCTAAGCTTCCCTCCAATTTTCCAGAGGCTAATAAAGTGGACATCTTAATATTTAATTTGGGGAAAAGGGAATCAGAAGAAATTTCTAAATTAGAAAAGAGAAGATTAGAGATGGAACCTTGTTTAATAAAAAATTTCCCTAAGATGTTAGGAGTTTCGAGTTTTCCTAATATTTTTAGGCTTCCTTCACCTTTTCCTATTAAAGCCAAAGAATTTGAAAAATATATTTTATCAATCTTCGAGAGATCTAAATCTTTGATGCTTAGATCTAAGGAAAACTCAGGCATAATTTCTCCGGAAAAATTAATTACCGCTCCCTCCCAATTTCCTTGTCCTTTATTTATTCTTATCCCATGTTTATCAATAGAAATACTTGTTTCAGTATTCTCTAAGGATAAGTCAGAATCTTTTAATCTTATCTTCACATCTTGAGCATCAATATTTCCTTTCGTAAACCAGTCTTTTCCTTTCCCAGAAACAGAAATATTTCCTGTAAATTTCCCTGAGTCAATTAAGAAGAAGTCAAGAATAAATAGATGTGCCCAATCTTTTGCATTAGCATTTTTAAAATCAAAAGAGAGACTTCCAGAGTTTTCTGAGAAATTATATATTCCAGTACTTCCAATTCTTTCTTCAGATAATATTGCAGTAGCAGTATATGCAATTTTTTGGTCTTTAAAGGATAAATTGCCATTTACTTTTGGTATTGTTATATCTTTTTTAGTCTTAAGATCTCTAACAATTACAATTCCATCTTTTATTTTTGCTCTTATCTCAACATTTAGAGTAGTAGAGGTTCCACTTGGTCTTTGAAGTCCAGGGATGGTAGGGAAAGTCCATTCTCCTTTTTCATCATGAATTATTACAATCTTAGGTTTAATTAGTTCTATATTAATAGGAGAGAGATTAAAAATGTTGCCTACAGAAACACCAACTTTAGCAAGGACAATTTCATTTCCAATGCTAAGATTTCCCGCATAAATCTTATTAGGGAAAACAAAATTTACTTCTTCAACTTTAACCTGTCCTCCAAAACTTTTCTCTATAAAATATAAAATTAGAGATTTTGTCCATAGAGGAGAAGTTAATATAACCCCTATAATAAGAACCAATAAAATGCCTATAATCAATAAAGATTTTCTCATATTATTCCTTTTTTATCCTCCTAATTTTGGCACCTAAGGAACTTAATTCCTTTTCTAATGCTACATAACCTCTATCTATATGCTCACTGGCTTCTAATATTTCTGTTTCCCCTTCTGCCACTAATCCAGCTAATACCAATGCTGCACCTGCTCTAAGATCTGTAGCCTCAACAGGTGCTCCTATAAGTTTTGGTACTCCTTGGACCATAGCGGTTCGTCCCTCAATGCTTATTTTTGCTCCTAATCTTAAAAGCTCTCCTACATGAGAAAATCTATTTTCAAATATATTTTCCACGATAACACTACTTCCTTGAGCAAGACAAGCAAATACCATAATTTGGGGCTGTAGATCTGTAGGGAATCCAGGATATGGCATAGTATTTATCTCAATACCCTTCCAATTCTTTGCTCCTTTCACCAAAACCTCCTTATCTCTTATTTGAAAATTATCTACCCCAGCCTCTTTCAATTTTATAAATAAACTTTGTAAATGATCAGTTTCCACATTTTTAACCAAAACTTCTTTACCTATCATAACCCCTGCGATAATATAAGTTCCAGCAGCAATTCTATCAGGTATTACTTTATAATAGTCTATACTATTAAGTTCACTCTTACCAGTGATATGGATCACAGATGTCCCTAATCCCTCTATCTCTGCTCCTAAAGCTTTTAAAAAATTTCCTAAGTCTACAACCTCTGGCTCACAGGCAGCATTTTCAATAATTGTTTCTCCTTTTGCTAATACCGCTCCCATCATGATATTTCTTGTAGCTCCTACACTGGGTTTATCAAGATATATTTTTGCTCCCTTAAGTCCTCTCTTTGCTCTTGCATATACAAAACCTTTTTCAACAGTAATTTCTGCACCAAGTCTCTCAAAACCTTTTATATGTAAATCTATAGGTCTTAATCCAATTCTGCATCCTCCTGGGTAAGGTATCTTTGCTTCTCCAAACCTTGCTAAAAGAGGTCCCAAAATCTCAAAAGAAGCTCGCATTTTAGAAACCAATTCATATGGGGCTTCAAAACTTTTTACTTCACCCTTTATTATTACCTGATTTTCTCCTATCTCAATTTCTAAACCTAAATATTTGAGAATTTCTGCCATAATAAATATATCCTTTACAGGTGGAACATTATCTAAAATCAGTTTTCCTCCTGTTAGAATAGATGCGGCCATTATAGGAAGAGAGGAATTTTTGCTTCCAAAAACACTAATTTCTCCCTTTAATCTATGTCCCCCTTCAACTAAAAAACTGTCCCCCAAAAGGTACACCTCCAATCTATTTTGTTCCAAATAACCGATCTCCAGCATCTCCTAAACCTGGTACTATATATCCATTTTCATCTAAACATTCATCAATAGCCGCAGTATATATTTCTACATCAGGATGAGCAGATTGAAGAGCTTTTATTCCTTCAGGGGCTGCAATTAAACATACAAATTTTATATTCTTAACCTTTCGAGCTTTTAAAATGGAAACAGCTGCGATAGCAGAACCACCAGTAGCGAGCATTGGATCAACGACTATAACTTCTCTTTTATCTATATCTTCAGGAAGCTTTGTATAATATTGAACTGGTTGTAAAGTTTCATGATCTCTATACAATCCAATATGTCCCACCTTAGCAGAAGGTAACAATTTAAGAATTCCTTCCGCCATAACTAAACCTGCTCTCAAGATGGGAACTATTCCTATCTCTTTATTTGCTAGGACCTTTCCTTTAGTTTTTCTTAAAGGAGTTTCAATTTCCACCTCTTCTAAGGGTAAATTTCTTGTAACCTCATATATCATAAGACTGGAAATCTCTTCTAACAATTCTCTAAATTCCTTCGGGCCTGTATTTTTATTCCTAAGCATTGTTAATTTATGTTGTATAAGAGGGTGATCTACAACATGAACCATCTATCTACTCCTTTCCAAAGAATTTTTATAAATTGGAAATTCTTCACATAATTCTTTTACCTTTTCTTTAACTTTCATTCTTACTTTTTCATCTTCAGGATTTGAAAGAACCTCATGAATTAGATGAGCAATATATCTCATTTCTTCCTCTTTCATCCCTCTTGTAGTTAAAGCGGGAGTTCCAAGTCTTATACCACTCGTAATAGTTGGTGGTTGGGGATCAAAGGGAATTGCATTTTTATTCACTGTAATTCCTGCTTCTTCTAAAATCTTCTCAGCTATTTTCCCTGTTAGATTTATATTTCTTAAGTCTACAAGAATAAGATGGTTATCTGTTCCACCACTGACTAATCTATATCCTAATTTTATTAGCTCTTCTGCTAAAGCTTGAGCATTAAGAACAATCTGCTTTTGATATTCTGCAAATTCTTTTGATTGAGCTTCTTTAAAAGCTACAGCTTTTGCGGCAATTACATGCATTAGGGGTCCACCTTGAATACCAGGGAAAACAGCTTTATCAATCTCTTTTGCAAATTCCTTTTTACAAAGGATAAATCCACCTCTGGGTCCTCTCAAGGTTTTATGAGTAGTGCTTGTTACAAATTGAGCATAAGGAACAGGAGAGGGATGTAATCCTACCGCTACTAACCCTGCGATATGTGCCATGTCTACCATAAGATAACTTCCTACAGAGTTTGCAATCTCTGCAAATTTCGCAAAATCAATCTGTCGAGGATAAGCACTAGCACCAGCAACTATTAGTTTAGGCTTTACTTCCTTAGCTAATCTGTATACTTGGTCATAATCTATTCTTTCTGTTTCCTTATTTACTCCATAAAAAAAGAATTTAAAGAACTTACCTGATATATTTACAGGACTTCCATGGGTAAGATGACCCCCATGAGCAAGATTCATACCTAAAACCGTGTCACCAGGATTTAAAACCACATAATAAACTGCCAAATTAGCCTGGCTTCCTGAGTGAGGTTGAACATTAGCATGTTCCGCATTATATAACTGTTTTAATCTATTCCTTGCCAATTCTTCTACTTCATCTACATAAGCGCATCCACCATAATATCTCTTACCAGGATATCCTTCTGCATATTTATTAGTAAGGACAGAACCCTGAGCTTCTAAAACTGCAGGGCTTACAAAATTTTCAGAGGCAATTAATTCTAAATGATATTCTTCTCTTTCTTCTTCTTTTATAATAGCAGAATAAATTTCAGGATCTACTTTTGGCAAATATCTCACAGCAACTCCTCCTCATACTTTGAGATTTTTTGCAATCTTAATTTATGTCTACCACCAGCAAACTCAGTGGTTAGCCAAACTCTAACAATCTCTTTTGCTAAATCCTTTCCTAACACTCTTCCACCCAAAGCCAAGATATTAGCATCATTATGTTCTCTACTCATTCGAGCCTCATAAGGATCTCTACATAACGCAGCTCTTATTCCTTTAACTTTATTTGCCACAATACTCATACCAATTCCTGTTCCACAAATTAATATTCCTTTATCAAATCCACCTTTTGCTACCGCTTTTGCAACTAATATAGCATAATCAGGATAATCTGCCCTCTCAGGGGAATAAGTTCCAAAATCATGATAACTAATATTCCACTCTTCAAGCCATTTTTTTAACTCTTCTTTTAATTCATAACCTGCATGATCTGAACCAATTGCTATTTTCATTTTTACTCTCCTCAAAATTTAATTATTTGAGGCTCTTCTTAATCTATCCATTATAGCCAATCCTATCCCTTCTAAGGGATAGGCTTCACTTAAAATGATATCTACCTCTTCTTCTAAACTTCTCATTGCTCCAAAAAGATTCGCAGCTATAGTAACTAAATTTTTTCTACTTCCAACTATTACTAATTTTACACTATTAGGATAAAAACTTCTATACTCTTCTGAAGCTAATACTCCAATCTTTTTTCCCTCATTAATCCAACTTATTATTTTATTTTTCCATTCCTCATTAAATTCCTCAATAATATATAAAGGAACTCTTGGAGCATAATGTTTATGTTTTAATCCAGGCGAAGGGACTTTTTCTTCCTTTCCTCCTTTCCATATTTCTACTCTTTTCCCTAAAATTCTTTCAATATCTTCTTTTGTACATGCTCCTGGTCTCAAAATTAAGGGAACTTCTTCTGTTAAATCTAACACTGTGGATTCTACTCCCCAAATTACTTCCCCTCCATCTAAAATCAAGTCAATTCTATCTCCTAAGTCTTTAAGAACATGCTCTGCTTTTGTAGGACTTGGTCTTCCTGAAAGATTTGCAGAAGGAGCAGAAATAGCTCTACCAAAAGCATTCAAAAGAGCCAAGGCAACAGGATGATTAGGTTGTCTTATAGCAACTTTATCGCTCCCTGCAGTTACTAAATCATTCACTAAGGAGGATCGAGGGAATATCAATGTAAGAGGTCCTGGCCAAAAATTTTTCATCAATTTTTCCGCCTCAGGAGAAACATATTCTGCAAGAGAATACACTTCTTCTAATTTCCCTATATGAACAATAATAGGGTTATCTAATGGTCTTTCCTTTACTATAAAAATTTTCCTTATAGCAGAGGGATTAAAAGCATCTGCTCCCAAACCATATACTGTCTCTGTAGGAAAGGCAACTAAGCCTCCTTCTTCCAGAACTTTTACTGCATATTCTAAAGCGTCTTTTGAAATATTATTTGAATCAATTTTTAAATATTTTGCCATTCTATTTTTATTACTCTTTCCTTTCCTAAAAAATCTTTATAGACTTCCAATAAATAATCTTTAAAATATAAGCCCATTATTTTCTGAAGTCTGTCCAATATAAAGGGAGAAATTTCCAAAAGTAAAATGCCTTTTGTCAATCTCTTAATTTCTTTAAAAATTTCTCTATAAAAATTACATCCATCAAAGCCTCCATAAAGAGCATTCCAAGGTTCCTTTTTAACTTCTTCAGAAACCCAAACCATCTCTTTAGAACTTACGTAAGGGGGATTACTTATTATTAGATCTACTTGTATATTCCTAAGTAAAATAGGATAAAGATAAGGACCCATAAAAAATTCAATTTTATTCTCAACATTATACTTTTTTGCATTTTTTTTAGAAATCTTTAATGCATAAGGAGAAATATCACAGGCAAAGATCTTCAAATTTGAAAATTTTAAAGCTAAGGGAATAGCAATATTCCCTGAACCTACACCTATCTCTGCAACAGAATTTATTTTCTTTTTATTGATGATTTCAAAGGATTTTTCTAATAATAACTCAGTCTCAGGACGTGGAATAAAAACACCTTCTTCTATCTCCAACTCTAAATCATAGAAATATCTCTTCTTTTGTAAATAACTTATAGGGGTCCCTTGTAATCTTTTCTTTAAAAGATATTTAAATCTTTTCTCCTGATCTTCATCGAGAGAATCTACAGAATATATCTTAGCTCTCTCAATTCCTAAGGTTATAGATAATAATATCTCTGCTTCCAGATAGTAAGATTCTGGATTAATCTTCATTAACTCTTTCTGAGCTTTATTTAAAGCCTCTTTAAGAAGCAGTAGCTACTCCCTCCAAAAGTTTCTTTATCTGTTCTTCTTTTTCCATAAGGATTAATCTATCTATAAATTCATCTAACTCCCCTGAAAGAACTTCTTCCAATTGGAAAGAGGAATAATTTATTCTATGGTCTGTAACTCTTCGTTGTGGAAAATTGTAGGTTCTAATCTTCTCACTTCTTTCTCCTGTTCCTACCTGAGATCTTCTTTTAGAAGCTATCTCTGCTTCTTTCTCTTGTCGTAAATATTCATATAACCGAGATCTTAAAACCCTCATTGCCTTCTCCTTATTCTGATGCTGAGATCTCTCATCTTGACATTGAACTACAATTCCTGTAGGAATATGAGTTATTCTTACCCCTGATTCTGTTTTATTCACATGTTGTCCTCCTGCGCCTCCAGAACGGAAAGTCTCAATTCTTAAATCCTTAGGATCAATTTCTACTTCAACTTCTTCCATCTCAGGAAGAACAGCAACAGTAGCAGTAGATGTGTGAATTCTGCCAGAAGATTCTGTTATAGGGACTCTTTGAACTCTGTGAACTCCACTCTCAAATTTTAATCTACTATATGCTCCTTTACCTTCAACTAAAAATATTATTTCTTTAAATCCTCCTAAGCCTGTGGGATTAGAACTTACTATATCTATTTTCCACCCTTTCTTTTGAGCATAACCTACATACATTCTGAAAAGATCAGCTGCAAATAGAGCAGCCTCCTCTCCTCCAGTTCCAGCCCTTATTTCCATAATAATGTTTCTTTCATCATTGGGATCCTCAGGAAGAAGAGAAGATTTTAAAGAGAATTCCAATTCTTCTATTTTTTTATCTATTTTTTCTAATTCTACTTCCGCTAAAGCTCTAAGCTCTTCATCTTGAGCTTCATCTAATAAAGACTCAGTATCTTCTCTCTCTTTCAGTAATTTCCTATATTCCCTAAATTCATTTACTATTTTTTCTATTTTTCCCCTCTCTTTAAGTAAAGACTGATACTTACTAATATCAGAAACTATCTCAGGATTTGCTAAGAGCTCTTCTAACTCACTGAATCTATTCTCTATATTCTGAAGTTTCTGAAGAAATATCTGATGTAACATTTACTTCCATCACCTCCTTAAGAGCCCTAATGGCAATCTCCAATTGAGAATCATCAGGTTCTTTTGTAGTAAAATACTGCATCCACAATCCAGGCAAAAGTAAAATTCTCCAGATAAAAGAGTTATAATGCTTAGCCCCAAGTCTTATTATCTCATAAGATAGGCTAAAAATAACAGGGATGAGAAAAATTCGAGAAAATATCCTTTCAATAAAGGTCTGCTTTCCTAAGAAGGCAAAGACTATAATGCTTACAATCATGACCACAAGGAGAAAAGACGTTCCACAACGAGGATGAAACCTCGAATATTTCTTACAATTTTCTACAGTCAATTCTTCTCCTGCCTCATAACAAAAGACGGTTTTATGTTCAGCTCCATGATATTGAAAAACTCTTCTAATTTCCTTTATCTTACTAATAGCAAAAAGATAGAGTATAAAAATGGCAAGACGAACTAAACCTTCCATTAATCTCAAAACTATTAAAGAGGAAAGGATTTTCTCCATAGGTTTTACTATCAATAAAGGAAGAACAATAAAAAGAGCTATAAAAAGGATGAAACTTAATATTAAAGCAAAGAATATTTCCCATCCTCCCTTAGGCTTTTCATCCTTAGGAAAAGCAACATTTGTAGAATAATTTAATGCCTTTATACCCCAAACTAAAGAATCCATAAGAACCAGCAATCCTCTTAAAAAAGGAATTTTTAACCATTTCTTAAAAAATGGTTGTAGTTGATATTTTTCAACTAAAATCTCTCCCTCAGGATTTCTCACTGCAACTGCAAGGTTTAATCCTTTTCTCATCATTACCCCTTCATATACTGCCTGTCCACCTACGTTATCTTCCCTCTTCATTTTCATCCCTTCTTAAAACAATATGACAATTTCTACAACGAGCTTCATATACTTCAAAAGCCCCTACTAATATTATAGGATCATCATAATAGGCAGGTTTACCATTAACAATTCTTTGAGTTCTACTCGCAAGATTTCCACACTTCATACATATAGCATGAAGCTTATCTACATACTCCGCCACTGCTAAAAGATAGGGCATTGGTCCAAAAGGTTCTCCTCGAAAATCCTGATCTAATCCTGCAACAATAACTCTCTTCCCTTGATCTGCCAATTTTTGACAAACCTTTACTAATCCCATATCAAAAAATTGCCCTTCCTCTATAGCAACCACTTGAGTATCCTTTTCAACTAACCTTTCTATCTCAGCACTATTAGATACAGAAGTAGCCTCTATCTTTAATCCTGTATGAGAAATAATATAGTCTTTATCATATCTCACATCCAAACTATGTTTAAAAACTTGAATCTTTTGTTTTGCAATCTGGGCTCTTCTGATTCGTCTAATAAGTTCCTCACTCTTACCACTATACATTCCTCCACAAATAACCTCTATCCATCCAGAGGGCTTATTAATAAATTCCATAATTTTCACCTTCTTTCAGGAATACAGGTTTTTCCTTCAGGACAAGGTCCTCGAAAACAATAGGGACCCGCATCAGAAAAAATAATAGGCGCTACTTCTTTTACTTTCTCTAACATTTTCCATGCCATTTCTCTTATTTCCCATTGAGAATTATTGCAGGTCCTTAAAGAAAAGAAATGCATAAGCTCCCTCGCATTCATAGAAACAATAATCTTTGTTTCTACAGCTTGAGGTAAAAGATAGCGAGCATCTTCCTTAGGGACTCCCATCTCTATTAATTTTTCATAATTTAGAAAGGCATTTTCTATAGCAGACCGATAAATTTCCCTAATTTCATCATTTTTTTCAATACTTGAAGGAATAATAGTCTCTTCTTTTACTTTAATAAATCTTTGACTTTGCTGGGAATATGATGCAATCCTATGCCTAACTAATTGATGAGTAGTCACACGAGAAATTCCCTCAATATAAAAAGTAAAATAGGCATGTTCAAAAATAGATAAATGTTGAAGTTTTTTTGCCTTTTTTAAAAGCCTTTCTATTTCTAAAGGACTTAAAGCTTCCTTTAGTTCTTCTAAGGAACCTCTAAAATGGCAAAGACGCATCGCCAGAGCACACACCTTTTCAGGCTCTGGCGTATAAGAAATAAGCTCTACTCTCAACACTATTTAACTTCCCAATTATATTTTTTAGTAAACTTCTCTACTCTTCTTTCTGTATCCACAAACTTTCTTTGTCCCGTAAAGAAAGGATGACATTTAGAACAAATCTCTGTAGTCATATATTCCTTTGTGGAAAGAGTTTCATATACCGCTCCACAAGCACAAACAATTTTTGCTTTCTTCATTGGGGGATGTATTCCTTTCTTCATTTTCAATTCCTCCTTCTTACTCATAAAGTCCTTTGAATTATATCACAAAAAATTAAGGAAGGCGGAGAAAAATTTCTCCGCCTTCCGAGAGCTTTCTAAAGAAGATGTGATTTAGCGAGGCTCAACAATAAATCGGATAGCTGTTCTTTCTTCTCCATCAATCTGTACATCAGTGAAAGCGGGGATACAAATTAGATCAATGCCACTTGGAGCTACATATCCTCTTGTAATTGCTATTGCTTTTACAGCTTGATTTACAGCTCCAGCTCCTATAACTTGGATCTCTGCACGACCCCTTTCACGAATTACACCTGCTAATGCTCCTGCAACTGCATTAGGATTAGATTTAGCTGAAACTTTCAAAACCTCCATAATTTTACCTCCTTTTGTCCATTTCTTCTCTCCCATGGCAGACTTCTCTTTCTCCCCTATACTCTTCCCCTCCTTTGTAATCTTTCTATTTTTTTAGTTTTACCTGTGTTTTCCTCTACTTCGATGATCACCCCTTCCATTTTAAAGAGTCCTTTTTCTGGAATTTCAAAACGCTGAGGAATCTGGAGAAGAAATTTTTTAAGAACAGCTTCCTTTTCCACCCCCAAGATAGAATCTTCTGCCCCGCACATGCCTACATCTGTAATATACCCCGTCCCCCCTTCCAAAATTTTCTCATCAGCAGTTTGAACATGGGTATGAGTCCCGATTACTGCTGTGACTTTTCCATCTAAAAAGTATCCCATTGCTATTTTTTCGGAAGTAGCTTCTGCATGCATATCTACTAATATTATATTAGTCTCCTCCCTTACTTTTTCAATCACTTCTTCTACAACGGTAAAGGGATTATCCACCGGCTCCATAAAAATTCTACCCTGTAAATTTATTATACATATTTTTTTCCCAAAATGCGAGAGGATAATATGACCTTTTCCAGGAACCCCCTTTGGATAATTAGCGGGTCTTATTATCCTCTCGCAAGAATCCAATAAGGGAATTCCTTCCTTTTTGTCCCATATATGATTTCCACTAGTTAAAACATCCACTCCCGCATTAAAGATTTCTCGAACCACTTTTTCTGTTATTCCAAACCCTCCTGCAGCATTTTCTACATTTCCTATTACTAAATCTATATTATACTCTTCCTTGACCTTAGGCAAAAACATTGCAACCCCTTTTCTACCAATACCACCTACAATGTCTCCTAAAAACAGTATCTTCATACTATTTACCTTGCATATTCTATAGCTCTTGTTTCCCTAATTACAGTAACTTTAATTTGTCCTGGATACTCCATTTCCTTCTCTATTTTCTTAGCAATCTGATAGGCTAATCGAGTAGCGGATAAATCATCTATATCTTCTGGATTAACCATAACCCTTACCTCTCTTCCTGCCTGTATTGCGTATGCTTTTTCAACTCCAGGGAAAGACATAGCAATTTCCTCTAACTTCTCTAACCTCTTTATATATATCTCTATGCTTTCTCTTCTCGCACCAGGTCTTACTGCAGAAATACTATCAGCTACTTGTATTATAACATCTAAAATCTTTGTTAAAGGAATTTCTTCATGATGAGCCGCTACTGCATGAACAATATCAGGATGCTCTCCATATTTCTTAAGAAGCTCAGACCCTAAAATAGCATGAGAACCTTCTACTTCGTAATCTACCGCTTTTCCAATATCATGAAGAAGTCCTGCTCTTTTTGCCATAGCAGAATCTAACCTTAACTCTCCTGCAATAATACTTGCCAATTTTGCAACTTCTATAGAATGTTGCAAAACATTTTGTCCATAACTGGTTCTGTAATAAAGCCTTCCAAGAGTTCTTATAAGATCAGGATGAAGATTATGTATTCCTACATTCAACATTGCCCTTTCTCCTTCCTCCCTTATTCTATTTTCTACTTCCTTCTTCGCCTTATTAACCATCTCCTCAATCCTTGCAGGATGAATTCTACCATCTTTTACTAACCTTTCTAAAGCTATTCTTGCAATTTCCCTTCTTATAGGATCAAAGGAAGAAAGAACTACAGCTTCAGGGGTATCATCAATTATTAGATCTACCCCTGTTAAAGTTTCAAAGGTTCTAATATTTCTTCCTTCTCTTCCTATTATTCTTCCTTTCATCTCTTCACTTGGAAGACTAACTACTGAAACTGTAGATTCTACAGTGTGATCCACTGCACATCTTTGTATAGCCTCACTTAATATCTCCTTTGCCCTCCTATCAGCCATTTCTTTAAATCTTGCTTCTGCCTCTTTTATTCTAATAGCAATATCTTTTTGTAATTCTTCTTCAAGTTTAACTAATAAAAGTTCTCTTGCTTGTTCCTTTGTTAACTGAGCAATATTTTGTAATTCCTCAATCTGTTTCTTTTGTAATTCCTTAACTTCATTTAAACGAGCCTCTATTTCTTGCTCTTTTTTCAAAAGAATTTCTTCTTTCTTCTCAAGGTTCTCTTCTCTTTGAAGAATTCTTTTCTCTAAATTTAAAAGTTCATGTCTTCTCTCTTTTAATTCCCTTTCAGTTTCAGTTTTTAATCTATAAATTTCCTCTTTTCCTTCTAATATGATAGCCTTCTTTTCCTCTTCAGCTTGACTTCGAGCCTTCTCTAAAAGTTCCTTTGCTTTACTTTCTGCACTTTCAGAAATTTTCTTTTCTACGAACTTTCTTACAAAATATCCTAAAAGAGCACCTATAACAAATATTGGTATAAAAGTTAAAGTATTAATTGCTCTTCACCTCCTTTTTCAACTTTTCCAGTTCCAATCTTAATTCTTCCATTATTTTATCCCAGGAACCCTCTTTTATTATCTTACCATATTTAAAGAGAAATACTTTATTTTTGGATCCTGTTATACCCAAATCTGCTTCTTTAGCTTCACCTGGCCCATTTACTTCACATCCCATTACTGCAATAGTTATATTCAAAGGATAATCTCTAAACTCTTTTTCAATAGCTCTTGCTACTTTTTCTACAGGAAAATGGGTTCTCGCACACATAGGACAGGCAATAACCCTTATTCCTCTTTCTCTCAATCCAAGACTTCTCAATATTTCGTATGCGGTATCTACTTCTTTTTCAGGATTTGTAGAAAGAGAAACTCTTATAGTATCTCCTATTCCCTCAGAAAGAAGAATACCTATCCCAATACTTGACCTAATACTTCCTGAAAGCAATGTTCCTGCTTCAGTAATACCAACATGTAAAGGGTAGTCTACCTTTTCACTTAAAAGTCTATAAGCAGAGATGGTCAAAGGGATAGAAGATGCTTTAACAGAAATCACAATATCATGAAAATCCTCTTCTTCTAAAATTTTTACTTCTAATAATGCACTTTCCACTAAGGCGGAAGGAGTAATTCCGCCATATTTTCTCAAAATTTCCTGAGGCAAAGAACCCGCATTACTTCCTACCCTTATGGGAACTCCTCTTGCTTTTGCTTCTTTTGCTATTTCCGAAATATACTTAGGATTTTTAATATTCCCAGGATTTAATCTCAGTTTATCTACTCCCTGCTCCAAAGCAATAAGTGCCAATCTATAATCAAAGTGAATATCTGCAATTATAGGAATAGGACTTTTCTTTTTTATCTTTCCTAAAGCAAGAGCAGATTCTTTATCGGGAACTCCCACTCGAACCAATTCACATCCCCTTTTATAGAGTCTATAAATCTGTAAGAGAGTTCTTTTAACATCCACAGTGGGAGTTTTAGTCATAGATTGAACTCTTATGGGATTATCTCCTCCTAAAAGGAGATTTCCAACTTTGACTACTTTTGTTTTTTTCCTCACTATTTCCCTATCCTTTGGATATCAAAGAATGTAATAAGGAGCATTAAAAATAGCAAGATCAGTAGCCCAATCCAATGAACTGTTTCTTCTTTTTTAGTTTCTATAGGCTTTCCTCTTATTTTTTCAATCAAAATGAAAAGAATTCTTCCCCCATCTAAGGCAGGGAAGGGAATAAGATTAAATATTCCCAATTGGACACTAAATAAACCTATGAAATTTAGAAGAGTTTGATATCCTCCTGCAGAGACCGCCTCTCCTGTCATTCTTGCTATTCCAAGAGGACCAGTAAAAGTAATCCCTTGTGCCCCTTTGAATAACATACTAAATATGGAAAAGATTAAAGCTAAGACAGTCAAAAAGAGGTTAAAACCCTCTTTTATAGCTAAAGGAAGAGGATATTTTTTAACTTTATAATCAAAAGAAATTCCAATGAAACCACCTTTTCTTTCTTCTTCCCATTCAGGGACTACTTCTAAAAATAAAATTTTTCCATTTCTTTCAATCTCAACTCTAACAGGATTTCTAACTCCAGGTTTAGGGACAGCTTCTCTTATAATCTTTACCGCATCTTCTACCCTTTCAATTTTTATTCCATTTATAGAGATAATCTTATCTTTTGGTTGGAAACCCGCAATACTCGCAGGCTTTCCAGGAAGAACCTCTCTAACTCTTGGGATAGGAGAGGGAACACCTAATAAAAAGACAAAGGAAAAAAGAAGAATTGCCAGTATAAAATTCATAAGGGGACCAGATATAAGAATTAAAAATCTTTGCCACGGTGCTTTATTGGTAAATTTTTCATTCTCATGGACATCAATTTCTTCCCCTAAGTCATCTATTCCCGCCATTCTTACAAATCCTCCTAAAGGGATCATTCTAAAAACATATCTTGTCATTTTCCCTTTATATTCAAAAATCTTTGGGCCAAAACCAACAGCAAACTCATAAACTCTCACCCCAAAAATTTTTGAAACAATAAAGTGCCCAAACTCATGGGGGATTGTAAGAACAGCAAAAACTACTAAAAACCAAAAAAGTGTCATTTTCTATGTAAAAACCTCCTTAATTAAAATAATATACAATAATTACTCTTTTTTCAATCTAATTCCTCCAGATATGGCGGATTTGCACCAGCTCGAGTACATGTTAATCCCGCAACCTTAGAGGCAAACTTCAATCCATCTTCTATATCCTTTAAAGAAAGCTTTTTAAAATCCCTTATATTAAGTTTTCCACTTCTCCAAAACCAATACAAGAGTCCGCCCATAAAGGAGTCACCAGCTCCAACAGTATCTACAACATTAACTTTAAGAGCAGGAACTTCTACAAAGCCTTCCTTGCTAAAAGCCTTTGATCCTTGAGCCCCCATAGTTATTACTACAAGCTCAGGGCCAAGAGAAAGCCAATTTTCTGCAATTTCTTTCAAAGATTTTCCCGGATATAGCCATCCTAAATCAACTTTACTTACTTTAACTAAATTTGTCCATGAGATCCATTTCTCCAATTTTTTAATATATCTTTCTTTATCAGAAATAAGAATAGGACGAACGTTGGGATCTAAAGAAATTAAAACTCTTCCTTTTTCTCTTTCCATCAATTTCTCTAAGGTAGAAGCGGTAGGTTCTCTTACCAAAGAAATAGAACCAAAATGTATCAATGTCACATCAGAAGGGAAAGAAGAAGGCAATTCTTCTACTTTCAAAGAGCTATCTGCGGAATTATCTCCATAAAATACAAAATGAGGTTCATTATCTGGACCAATAATTACAAAAGCAAGAGTAGTAGGTTCCTTTCCCCTTAATAAATATCTTAGATCTACATTGTTTTCCTTTAAAAAGGAAACTAAGATCTCTCCGAAAACATCTTCAGAAATTTTCCCCAAAAAAGAAACATAAGCTTTAAGTCTCCCTAAGGTAATTGCTACGTTATATGGAGAACCCCCAGGATGAGGGACATATCCATTTTCTTTGCCCAATTTTACAGGAGTAAAGTCAATTAAAGCTTCCCCACAAATTAAAATCATAAATTGCCTACCTCCTACCAAAATAATTTTTTTATTCTAACATTAAATTTGCAATACATTCCACATGAAAAGTTTGAGGGAACATATCCACTGGTTGAATTTCCAAAAGTTTATATCCTCCCTCTTTCAAGATACTAATATCCCTTGCCAATGTAGAAGGATAACAAGATACATAGATAACCTGGTTAATTTTTGACTTTATAATCTTTTCTAATAGACTTCTATCACATCCTCCTCTTGGAGGGTCTAAAACAATGGTATCTGGAATAATTCCCTCATCTATCAATTTTGGTATTGCAGATTCACTTTTATCACAAATAAATTCTACATTATCTACTTTATTTCTTTTTGCATTCTTAAAAGCATCGTCAACTGCTTCCTTTGATAATTCAATTCCATATACTTTCTTAGCCTTTTTTGATAAAAATAGAGAAATAGTCCCAATTCCACAATACGCATCAAAAACAACTTTAGAATTAAGATTTAAAAATTCCAAAACTTTACTATATAATTTATTCACTTGAATAGAATTAACCTGAAAAAAAGAAACAGGAGAAATATTAAAAACAAATTCTCCAATTTTGTCTCTTATAATTTCCTTACCCAATATTAGAAGGCTTTTTTCTCCAAGAACAGCGGTAGTTTTACAAGGATTAATATTTACATAAAAGGATGTAAGATTTTTGAATTCATTTTTATAAAAACTCGCAATTTTATTTATATTATCAGGTATTGATTTTACTACAAGTATTATCATAATCTCATCAAAAGCAAAAGATCTTCTTACTACAACAAATCTTAATAATCCCTTATGTTTTTCTTCATTATATATACTTATATTAAACCTTTTAATAGCATCTTTCGTCACTTCTATCACTCTATCTACATCTTCGTGATGAACAATACAACGTTCTATGTTTACAATCTCATGGGTTCCTGGTTTATAAAAACCTAAGACAACCTTATTGTTTCGTTTCCCCACTGGAATCTTTGCCTTGTTCCTATATCTAAAAGGATAATTCATACCTAAAACATTATTTACTTTAAATTCCATCTTTCCAATCCTTTTTAGAGCATCTTCAACTACTCTTCTTTTTACTTCCAATTGAAAGGAATAATCCATATGCATTAGATGACATCCACCACATTGGTAATAGACTTTACAAGGAGGATTTACTCTATTAGGATTTTTCTCTATTATTTCTGTAATTTTTGCAATAGCATAATCTTTTTTGACCTTTGTTATTCTTATTTTTAAAACTTCATCTAAAAGGGCATTCTCTACGAAAACTACAAAAGTATTTATATGGGCAATTCCTTGCCCTTGATGATTCACATGGTCGATCTTTACAATATATTCCTCTCCAATTTTTACCATTTGGAAGTAATTATACAACAAATTGATTTCTTAAAATTTCAATGATATAATATTATAAATAACACGTGTTAATAAAAGAAAGGAGAAAGAAGAATGAATCCTGTAGATGACGGTCTTTATGGGAACTTAACATATGAACAATATCTTTTGGAGAGAAAAAAGGGAGAATTAAAAGGGATAAATCAATGGAAGATTGAGCCTACTGATCCCTTGCCTAATGAAGAGATTAGAATATATTTTTCAACTGATTTCAATACATCCAAAGATAGATTAACTCTTTATTATACAAAGGATGGGTCAGAGCCTAAAGAAGAGGATGAAAAAATAACTTTATGTTTGGACAAAATTTTATGGGAAGACTCCCTTTGGAATTTTATTAGGATTTATAAAGGAACTATCCCAGGGCAAAAGGAAAATACTATTATAAGGTACAGAGTTGAAGATGACGAAAAAATTTACTCTTTTAGTGTAGATAATTTCTCACCACCAAATTGGATTGACGAAACTGTAATTTATCATATATTTGTAGATAGATTTGCAAAGGGGAAGAGACCTGTTTTTTACCAAGATAATTTAAAGGCTAAATGGGGAGGAAATTTAAAAGGAATTGTTGAACATTTAGATTATATTGAATCCTTAGGGGTAAATGCATTATGGCTCTCACCTATTTTTAAAAGCCCATCTTATCATGGATATGACGTTATTGATTATTTTGAAATAGATCCCGTAAAAGGGACCAAGGAGGATTTGAAAATTTTAGTTAATAAAGCTTTTAACAAAGGAATAAGAATTTTTTTAGATTTTGTTCCTAATCATCTATCTTATCTTAATCCCATTTTTCAAGAAGCCTTAAAAAATCCTGAGAGTAGATATAGAAAATGGTTCACTTTTAAGGAAAATGGATATGAAAGTTTCGCAGGAGTAAAATCCATGCCTAAAATAGATCTTAGATGCAAGGAGGCAAGAGAATACATTATAGAAAGTGCAAAATATTGGATAAAAAATTTTAATATTTCAGGTTATAGATTAGATCATGCTAATGGACCTGTCTTAGATTTTTGGACAGAATATTGGTTTAAAATAAAAAATGAGTTTCCAGATACCTTTCATTTTGCGGAAGTTATTGAAACTCCTGAGAAAGTAAAAAATTTTGAGGGAAAACTTGATGGAGCATTAGATTTCTTTTTATTTAAAATGACAAGAGAATTTTTTATTGGCAAAAAATGGAATATAGAGGAATTTAGCAATCTTTTAATAAGTAAAAGGTTATATTTCAATCCTAATTTTAAAATGATCTCCTTTTTAGAAAATCATGACTCTAACAGATTTTTATGGGTAGCAAAAGACAAAAAAATATTAAAATTGGCATTAATTTTCCAATTTACCCAAAATGAAATTCCTATAATTTATAATGGAACAGAGATTGGAGCAAATCAGTATAGAGATATGTTAGAAAATGGAAGAAGTCTTCATGAATATGTCCGTCTTCCAATGATATGGGACGAAAAAAAGCAAGATTTAGAATTATTTTCTTTTTGCAAGAAACTTGTAAATATAAGAAAAAAACATCCCTCTTTATATAAGGGAGAATATATACCTTTTATTTCTCTTGTCTTTTCCTTCTGGAAAGTTTTTGATAAAGAAAAAATTTTAGTTTTAATAAACCAAGAGGAAAATAAAAAAGTAATCAACCTTCCACAAGGTTTAGTTTTTAAAAATCTATTAGACGAAAAAATCTATAAAGATATTACTTCTATTCCTCCAAAGGAGGGTATGATTCTCCAGGTAGTAAATCTTTAAGTTTTACTAATTCTACATCTTTAAAAAAATCTTCTTTCTCGAGTTCCTCCAAAACTTCTATAGTAGTTGGTCTTATATGACAAATAACTACCGCCTTTCCCCTTCTTTTTGCAATCTCAACTGCCTGTTTAAATCTTTGTCTTATTTTTTCCATATTGTTCTCATGATCTAAGAATAAATTATTCTCCAAAAAAGGTATCTTTACTTCCTGTGCCATTTTACTTCCTACACTTTTATATGAAGTTTTACTATCTAAAAAGAAAAGGTTTTTCTCTTTTAAAACCTCATATAAATTTTTCATAGTTTCAGGGTCTGAAGTGACCTTTGACCCCATATGATTATTTATTCCTTCTATAGGGAAATCTTTAAAAAAACTTAAATTCTTCTCAATGGTCCTTCTTATTTCTTCCTTACTCATACCAGCCATTATGGGATAAGATATTAAATACTTAGCATCCTTGGGATAACTTATAGACTCCATTGGAGTATGCATAATTACATACCAATCTTTCTTTTTAGCTTCCTCTGCCAATTCCCTTGCATGAGAAGTAGGTATAATTGCTAAGTTTAATGTATAGGTAAGAGAAAACAACCTATTACTCCAATAATTTTTCTCAGTAAGATCATCCACAACTATTGCCAAAAGAGGTCTCCTTAAATTTTTAGAAATTTTTTCTTTTTTTATTGGAAAATAAAAATAGAAAAAATCTAAATTGATATTCTCTCCAGTAGGTAAAATGTAAGAATAGCTTGCTGTCAATTTTTTAAAATGGTTTAACTCTTGAATTTTGTATTTTAATTCTCTTTTTGAAAGCTCAGAAGTTATCTTTTCTTTTAAATCTTCCCACGATTTAGTCCAATATATTTTATATTGATTCCAAGATAATTTATAATTGGAAATTTCTTCTTCCTTAACTATTACTTCTAACTCCCTAATATCTTCAGAAAAATTCTTATGAATATCAGTAAATATCTTATTAGAAATATCTATATTTAAATCTAAAGGAATAAGCTTTTTTGGGGGACTTTCTATTTTTTCCTCCTTTTTACATCCTAAGAGCAGAATAAAAGTAAAAAGAAGCATTAAAATTATCCCTCGTATTTTCTTTTCCATAACTTTTTTAATCTCTCCTTCACCATTTTTTCTCTACCCTCTTCAGAAGGATAATAAAATCTTTCTTTTACATCTTCAGGAAGATAACTTTCCTCCACAAAATGTCCTGGATAATCATGAGGATATTTGTAATCTTTTCCATATCCTAATTTCTCTGCTTCTTTAAAGGATGGATTTCTTAAATGTAAAGGAACTGGGGAAGGACCATATTTTTGAAGATATTCATTAGCTTTATTTATTGCAATAAGAGAACTATTGCTCTTTGGTGCACAAGCCAAATAAATGGTTGCAGTAGTTAAAGGAATTTGAGCTTCAGGCATTCCCACAAACTCCACTGCAAAAGCAGCAGCTTGAGCTATAACCAAAGCAAAGGGATCAGCCATTCCAATATCCTCAGCTGCATGAACAATAAGACGTCTTGCAATAAATCTTGGATCTTCTCCTGAAAGAAGCATTCTTGAAAGCCAGTAAACTGCTGCATCAGGATCTGATCCTCTTATACTCTTTATAAAAGCAGAGATTACATGATAGTGTTCATCTCCCCTTTGATCATACCTAAGGATTCTTTTCTGAACTACTTCCTCTATCACTGAGAGGTTAATGATATTTCTTCCTTCAGAATCAGGAATAGCAAGAAAAGATGCAAGCTCTAAGGTATTTAATGCAACCCTTGCATCTCCTCTTGCAAATCTAATTATTTCCTCTTCTGCAGATTCTTCCAAAACTATATTCTGTGAACCTAATCCTCTTTCTTTATCCTTAATAGCTCTTTTTATTATCTTTCTTATATCTTCGGGAGAAAGAGGCTTTAATTCTATCAATCTACATCGAGATAATAATGTAGTATTTAGAGTAAAAAATGGGTTCTCAGTAGTTGCTCCAATGAGAATGACCAATCCCTTTTCTACCCAGGGAAGTAATACATCCTGCTGAAGCTTATTAAAGTGATGTATTTCATCTAAAAAAAGAACAGTATTTTTTTTGAACATTTCTATATTTCTTTTTGCTCTTTGAAGAGCGTCCCTAATTTCAGATACTCCTACAATAGCTGCATTGAGTTCTATAAAATCAGCGTTTATAGCTTGAGCTAATAAGATAGAAAGAGTAGTCTTTCCTGAACCTGGAGGACCATATATTATCAAAGAAGGAAGATATCCTTTTCTTATAGCCTTTCTCAAAAAAGAGTTCTCACCAATAACTTCAGAAAGACCTACCAACTCGTCAAAACTCCGAGGTCTCATACGATAGGCAAGAGGTTGATATTTCTTATCCTCTTTGAAAAGTCCTTCTTGTTCCATCAATGATTAAACACCTTCTCAAGGAATTTTCTAAATATATATTGAAAATTTACTATAAAGTCACCTTTACCTTGCAAAATAAAAAGATTGGGGGGAAAGAAGTAAATACCCTCTTTCTCTTTTATCACTTCATTATTTCTATTAGGAGAAAATCTTCTATCTAAAAGCATCTTTATGTTATCTATAATATTTCTCTCAACTTTTAATGTAGTATCTATAAGAAATATAGTAAGATGGGAACCTAAAGCTTCTCTCCTTCTCAAAAATTCCCAAAGGTCCCTTAATCTCACATTATTAGGAGGACTGGTTTTACATTCAATATATAAAAGATAATTTTCAATTAAGCCCAAGACGTCAAAATCTCCCCCTCCAGAAATATCTAAAAGCTTTACTCCCCACATAGCTGGGATAGAAAATTCCTTTTTTAAAATCTGAGCTATGAACCATTCCAATGTTTCTCCAAAATTGTCTAAATTTATATAAGGAAAATAAAATTTATCCTCTTTTTTCTCAAGAATACCTGAAAGAATAAGAAAATCAAAATATTCAGAAATTTCCTCCCATTTCCATTTTGTTAGTAGTAAATCTAAGTTAACAAAACCAGAATTTTTAACCTGAATTATATCGCTAAGAAGCCTTCTGAACCGATAATGAAAAAGAAATTGGTAATATCTTTCCTCTATCTCTTTAAATTCCTTTTTTGGGAGTATTACCCTCTCTAAAGAACAGCTTTCCGTTAGAGTATATCCCCTTAATTTAAGAGATCGCTCAAGCCGAAAATCTTCTAATTCTTTTAAGAGATATTTAAGATAATTTTCTTTCTTTTCATCTTCCATAAAAAATTAATCTTTTTCTTTCTCCTCTAATATCTGAAAAATCTTCTCTATTATCTTTTCCTGTTTTTTATTTTCCTCTTCTTTAAAGTAAATTTCCTTTAACTCATGGGGAGAAAAAAATTCTCGTCTTCCTTCTTCAAATTCAACAACAACTTTTCCTAAGGGTATATGATAGTCTACTATAACTCCTTGACCTTGAGAGGTTTCTACTATACTCCCCTTAGGAGGTAATTTAGATCTAATCTCTTGATAAACTTCATATTCATATGCCAAACAGCACATTAATCTTCCACATACCCCTGAAATCTTCAAGGGATTAAGAGCTAAGGATTGTTCTTTTGCCATCTTTACAGATATGGAGAAAAACTCTGGAAGAAAAGAATGACAACATACTTCAAGCCCACATATTCCTAAAGCGCCTAAATACTTTACCTCATCCCTTACTCCAACCTGATGAAGCTCAATACGAGTTTTATAATGACTTGCTAATTCCTTTACAAGCTCTCTAAAATCCACTCTATCTTCTGATGCAAAATGGAAAGTTATTTTACTGTAATCAAAAGCAATTTCACAAGCTAACATTTTCATGGGAAGATTCAATTCATTAGCTTTTTCTTGAGCAAATTTAATACCTTCTCTTTCTTCTTCTCTATATTTTTTAATTTTTTCTAAATCTTCTTTATTTGCCTTTCTTAAAATAGGTTTTAAAGGAGTAGTTGGTTTGAAATCCTCAGGAGCTAAAAATGGAGGAATTGCAACAATTCCAGCTTCTGTTCCCTGAACAGTTTTTACAATTACCCAATCCCCTCTTTTTAAATTAGTATCCTCTGTAGAAAAATAATAGATCTTAAAGCTTCTTAATCTTACTCCTACTATATATAATGGCTCCTTCATACTAATACACCTGCCCTTAAGAACAAAGTCTCCAACGTTAGCAATAAATTAGCATTATTTCTAATACCCCTTATAGCATCCTGAGTAATCCTAAAATTTCTTCTAATTTTTTCCAAAGAAAATTCTTGAGATTTCCTTGCAATTTCCCTAACAAAATCCTTTTGAGTTATATACTCCTCTTTTTCATATAATTTCCAGAAAAATAAGTCCCTCCACCAAAATAATAAAAGCTCTAATAAAGATAAAACGCTATCTATCTTTTTATCTTTAGCTAAAAAGTCTACCAAATCAAAAATACGACTTATATTATCTTTTTTAAGGAGAGATAAACCTTTTAAAAATTCTTCTCTCTTTTTCCAATTCTCTTCCTGAAGCCAAAAATAGCCCTTCCCTGGACTCCCTTGGGCAAGGGGAATTATTATATCAATTTTTTCTTCAGGTACATCTTTAAAGATTTCCCTCAACTCTTCATTATTGAGATATGAAAAACTTATAATTTGGCTTCGAGATATTATAGTAGGAAGAAGCATCTCAGGACGCCAAACTAAAAGAATGAAGATAGTATAAGGAGGCGGCTCTTCCAAAGATTTCAAAAGAGCATTAGCAGACTCATTTCTTAATTGATGAGCAGAATCTAATATAAAAATTTTCCATTTACTTTGAAAAGCCCTCCAATAAATTTCTCTTTTAATTTCTCTTACTTGCTGGATTTTAAACCACATTCCATCAGGTGTATAATATAGGAGATCAGGAAAAGTTAGATTCTTTATTTCCCTACAAGTTAAACATTCTCCACATCCTTCTAAGGGAAGAACAGGACAATTTAAGGCTTGAGCAAAGGATATAGCAGTTAACTTCTTCCCTACCCCTTCTGGTCCTACAAAAAGATAGGTATGGGAGATCTTCCCCTCCTTTAAACTTCTTTTCAATATCTCTATAGCCTGTTTTTGACCTATAATCTCCTTAAATGCCATTTACACCTTCTCAAAATAAGATACATCTAATACAAAAACTACCGCTCCTCCGACCTTTATCTTTACAGGCATTGGAACACTTCTTAACAATTCTACTGAAGGGAGAGGTGGAATAATAACCTTTTCCCTTTCTTTACAATTTTCCCTTAAACTTGCCAATACCTCCTCTAATCTTTCTTCTTCTACTGCGGTAAGAAGTGTAATACTTGCCTCCTGTAAGAATCCGCCTTTACTTTTAAAAAAAGTTAATGGCAGATTCTTTTCTACAAAAATCTCTCTTACCTTTTTCCAGTCTTCTTCTTGAATAATAGCTAAGACTAATTTCATAACTTCATCTCTCTAAGCTTTTTAAAAAGAACATTTAAAATCTCCTGATGTACCTCTTCTTCTGAAAGTTCTGCGGAGACCACAAACACTCTTCTCTTCTCTCTTTTAGCTATTTCAAGATATCCTTCTCTTACTTTATTATAAAATTCTAAATTTTCTTTTTCCATTCTATCAAAATTTTTCTTTCTCTGAAGTGCTTTCTCTGGTTTTATATCTAAAACTATAGTTATATCAGGCTTTAATCCAAAAGTAACTAAATTATTTAATCTTTTAAGTTCTTTAAGGGGTAAACCTCTTCCATATCCTTGATAAGCTATAGTAGAATCTATATATCTCTCACATAGTACTATATACCCTTCTTTAAGCCTCTCTTTAATAATAAGCGAATTCTCTAATCTTGAGGAAAGATACAATAATGCTTCTGTCCATGGATGAAGCTTAATTTCTGGATCTAAAAGCACACTCCTAATTGCCTCGCCTGGTAGAGTTCCTCCCGGCTCTCGCGTTAAATAGACTTTATATTCTTTCTTTTCAAAAAAATCCTTGAGAAGTTTTGCTTGAGTCGTCTTTCCACATCCATCCAATCCTTCAAAAGTGATAAAGATGCCTTCCATTTAATCATACCTAAAAGGGGAATATTTTCACTTTCCTATTGGGTTCTACTCCTACACTTTCAGAACGTAAACCGTATTCTTGTATTAGTTGATGTTGTAATCTTCTTAGGTATGCAGGTTGAGGAGAAAGTTCATAAGGCTCTTCATGAGTCAGTACATATTCTATTCCTTCTTGTGCTTCTCTTAATGCTCTTTCCTCTTCGCTACTTCTAACGTTTCCCACCCTGAAATGCTCAGATAAGAACCTCTCCATTTGAGTTACAGTATTGCTTCTTAAAATAGAGAGAATCATATTATTTCTTTCCGCTTCATTGATTAACTCCTTTGCTCTCTTCTGATGAGCTTTTAAAAGTAAAAGACAATTTGCATCAGAAAAATTCTTTACTACATAAGCAGGAACCCCTAAATTCCGAATTGCTTTTTCCAGTTTATTTCTACTTATTCCATAAGGAAATATCTTTAAAATATCAGGCTTCTTCTCCTTCGAAACAAACTCCCTTTCTTCTTCATTTTCTTGCACTTTTGAGGAAGAGACAAAAATCTTTTCTACCTTTCCCTCAGGAGTCCTAACTCTTATCTCAGGTGGGATAATATATCCTCTTAACATAGCGTCTATAGTTTTAGCTACATCATGGTGAATAGCTAATCTATCTCTTTCTTGTATTTCAATGACTACATCAAAAGTTGGAGGAGCTTTCCTTTCTAAGACAGTCTTTTGAGTCCCTCTTCTCTTTGCCTCTTCATCACTTAAAGTTACTACTTGAATCCCACCTACAAGATCTGAAAGGGTTGGATTCAAAAGAAGATTTTGAAGAGTTATTCCATGGGCAGTTCCAATAAGTTGGACTCCTCTTTCTGCAATAGTTCTTGCTGCTTTTGCTTCTAATTCCGTTCCAATTTCATCGATCACTATTACTTCTGGCATATGGTTTTCTACCGCTTCAATCATGACATCATGCTGTTTAGAGGGATTAGGGACTTGCATTCTTCTTGCTCTACCAATAGCAGGGTGTGGGATGTCTCCATCTCCACCTATTTCATTAGAAGTATCTACTATTATTACCCTTTTATTCAATTCATCTGCTAAAACTCTTGCTGTTTCTCTGAGAAGAGTAGTTTTTCCTACCCCTGGTCTTCCTAAAAGAAGAATATTTTTCCCTGTTTCAATCACATCTCTTATTATATTTACTGTTCCCAATACCGCTCTTCCAACTCTACACGTTAAGCCAATTATTCTTCCATGTCTGTTCTCTATGGCGGATATTCTATGAAGAGTTCTCTCAATTCCAGCTCTTTTATCTCCACTAAATTCTCCGACTCTTGAAAGAATATAGTTAATATCTTCCTCAGTAGTATATCTTCCATGGAAGATTATATTCTTTTTATAAAAACGAGCCTCTACTTCTCTTCCCAAATCCAAAACTACTTCGATAAGATCCTTTATATCAGGATCCTCTTCTAATCTTTTTCGAATATCCTCAGGAAAAATCTCTAACAATTTGTCCAAGTCATCTAAAATTTCTTGTTTCATTTCCTACTCCTCTTAAATTTTATAACATATCATACCCCATGAGCCAGGTCCAATATGGGATAAAATAGTACAGCTAAACGAAACAAAGTAATATTCTTTAACATTAAATCTGTTAAAAACTTCTTTTTCTATATCTTTCAACTCATAGGCGTTATCAGAATAGGCTATACCAACTTTAACAGGATTATCTCCTACTCTTTCTTTCATTATTTCTAAAATTCTCTCCTTAACTTTTTGTTTAGTCCGTACTCTCTCTACAGGCTCTATTACTCCATTTCTTAACTCTAAAATGGGTTTTATTTGTAAAATACTTCCCATCCATGCCTGAGCTGCTCCTATCCTTCCTCCACGATATAAATACTCTAAGGTGTCTACTGTAAATAAGGTTTCATTATTTCTTTTCATTTTGTCAATTAGAGATAAAATTTCGTCAAGATTTTTCCCTTCTTCAATAGCTCTTCCTATTTCTATTACCATATATCCCAATGCAAATTCAGTAACAAGGGAATCTATAACATAGATTTTTTCAGAAAAAGGAAGCATAGATCTTGCAGTATTTGCAGAACTAATAGTTCCACTTAATTTTGAAGAAATATGTATGGAAATTATAGCATCTGCATCTTCCATTCCTTTGTATACACTATAAAATTCTTCCACTGATGGCTGAGAGGTTTTAGGAAAAATATTTGTACTTTTAACTTTTTCAAAAAATAATTCAGGAGTAATATCTACTCCATCTTTATAAACTTCATCCCCAAAAGCCACTTTAAGAGGCACCACAGTAACATTATATCTTTTAACTAAGCTTTCAGGCAATGCAGAAGTGCTATCAGTAACAATCCTTATCATTTTTTTCCTCCCTTATGAAGTAGTCTCAGAAGGAGCTTCAGGAACAGTCTCTTCTACTTCGCCTCTCTGAGGAGGTAATACTGAAACTACTACCTCGTCCAATGGCGTTAGAACTTTAATCTTTTCAGAAAGTTTAATGTTTCCTACTAATATAGAATCTCCAATATCTAAATTAGATATATCCACTTCAATATGACTAGGAATATCCAAAGGCAAAGCTCTTATGTAAATTTCAGATATACCATGTTGGAGAACACCACCTTTTTTGATTCCAAGAGCTTCACCAATCAACACTATAGGAACATGTGTATCTACTACCTCATCCATTCTTACTACATGAAAATCAACATGAATAATAGAGTCTGTTAGAGGATCTACCTGGTAACTCTGTAAAAGAGCATTCTCAACTCTTGAATTCCCATTTTCTTCAATAATGATCTTTAAAATATGATGTTCTGTTTCTAATTTTCCTTTTTTAAATAACTTTTGAAGTTCCTTCCTATCTAAAACTAAAGGAATACTTTCTTTCAGATGAGCACCATATAATATAGCAGGAATTTGTCCAGTTTTTCTATATTTTTTCGCCCATTCCTTTCCAACCTTTTCTCTTTTATTAGCTCTTATCTCCAATACTTCCATATTCTGAAACCTCCCTTTCTATTTTTTAATCAAATAAGGAACTTAATGAATCTTTGTTTGATATTCTTTTGATAGCTTCTCCTAACAAATTTCCTACAGAAAGAATTTTGAGCTTTGGAACTCTTTTTGATTCTTTTACCGGTATAGTATTAGTAATAACTAATTCTTTAAGTTCAGATATTTGCAATTCTTCTGCTGCGTTATTAGTAAGAATCCCATGAGTGACAGCAGAATAAATATCCCTTGCTCCTCTTTCTCTCAAAAGTTTAGCTGCAGAGAATAAAGTGTTTCCAGTAGTCACTATATCATCACATATAATTACATCTCTATTTTTTACATCTCCAATGATCTCCTCTACTTCTGCCACCTCTGGTGCAGGTCTTCTTTTATAAATTATAGCCAGTGGGGTATGAAGTCTATTAGCTAAAGCTCTTGCCCGAGCAACTCCTCCTATATCAGGTGAAACCACAACAGGATCTTTTAAATCCATATCTTGGAAATATCTTGTAAATAAAGGTAACGCAGTTAAGTTATCTACAGGAATATCAAAAAATCCTTGAATTTGACCTGCATGTAGGTCCATCGTAACTACCCGGGAAGCTCCTGCTACTGTTAATAAATTTGCCACAAGTTTTGCAGATATAGGCTCTCTTGACTTAGTTTTTCTATCTTGTCGAGCATATGCAAAATATGGGATAACAGCAGTAACTTCTTCCGCAGAAGCTCTTTTTAAAGCATCAATTATTATTAATAGCTCCATAAAAAATTCATTTACAGAACTACCTAAGGATTGGATCACATACACTTCTGCTCCTCTAACACTCTTAAGGATTCTTGCATAAATTTCTCCATCAGAAAATCTTCTTATTTCTATCTCTCCCAACTCTACCCCTAAATATTCTGCAACTTCCTGAGCTAATTCTGGATTTGAGGTCCCACTAAAAAGAGCTAAACATCTTTGCCCCATCTTCTTATTCTCCTTTTAACTCTTTTTTGTAAGAAATAAAAGAAAAAGGTCCAACCTTTACATTATCGCCTATATAGTAATTTTCTATAAATACATTAGAACTAATTATTGTTCCTTTTCCTATAAAACTTTCACCAAGAATTGAAGAATTAGGATAGATGATAACATCTTTATTTAAAACAACATCTTTTCCAATAAAAACTGACTGGGGTGAAATAAAGGAGACCCCTTCTTCCATCCATTTTTCATTTATTTTCTCTTGAATAATTTTTTGTAAATAAGATAGCTCTTTTTGAGTATTAATCCCCAGCACTTCATAAGAATCTACTATTAAAGCCTCAACTTTTTCCCCTTTCTCTAAAAGTAAAGGTACAACATCAGGTAGATAAAATTCTTTTTGTACATTATTATTAGATAAATATGGTAAAACTTCTCTTAACTTTTTCCAAGAAAAGGCATATATAGAAGTATTAATTTCTCTAATCTTCTTTTCTTCATCGCTCGCATCTTTATCTTCCACAATTTTTAATATCTTACCATCTTCTTCTCTTATTATTCTTCCATATCCCTTAGGATTTTCTACAAAGGTTGTGAGTAGAGTACATGCATTTTTATTTTTCTCATGAACTTCGCATAATTTTTTCAAGCTTTCTTCTCTAATTAAGGGAACATCTCCAGGTAAAACCAATATATTTCCCTCAAAATCATCCAGAACAGGTATTAACTGTCTCACTGCATCCCCAGTACCCAAAGGTCTTTCTTGGATAATCAATTTTTCTTTATATTTCTCATGTAAAATGTTATATAATTTGGGATTCACAATTAAATAATAATTATTATCCACAACCTTAGAAGCCAAATCTATAAGATAATAAATAATTGGACGATCCAACAAAGGATGAAGAACCTTGGGTCGTTCAGTTTTCATTCTTTTTCCTTGACCCGCAGACAAAATTACTGCTATCCAATTTTTCATAAAATGCTCTGAAAAATTGGCTGGGGAGGCTGGATTCGAACCAGCGAATGGCGGATCCAAAGTCCGCTGCCTTACCAGCTTGGCTACTCCCCAGTCCACATTCAATTATATCCTATAGTGAAAAACTGGTCAATAAATGTTAAAATATTCCTAATATGAAAGGAAAAAGGATATTAACAAACAGATTAACAAAAGAGATAGAAAGGCTTAAAAATGATATAAAGAAAAACTTATTAACTATATCCTTTTTGGTTTTTATTTTAATAAATCTTCTAATTCTTAGTATAGACTTTTTCATTCTTCCTCCATTAAGATTGGGAGAAATTTCCCCTAAAAACATAGAAGCCCCAAGAACTATAGTATATGTGGATAAAGAAGAGACAGATAGGCTAAGAGGCCTTCTTTTGGCTCAATTTAAACCAGTTTATAAAATTGATCAAAATGTTACCTTAGAAGTATTAAGAAAATTAGAAGATGTATTTAAAAGATTTGAAGGAGTTAGTGAAAAATCTCAAAAATACTTGTCATCTATTTCTTTGCCAAAGATAAATATTATAATAGAAAGAACTGAAATTTGGTTATCTGATACTTATTCTAAAGGTATAACTCCTGAAAATTTAGAAAATAGAAAAAAGGATTTTATAAACTTTTTAAAGAGAGAATTTGCTCTTCCTAATTATCTTTCTGAAGAAATTTCTCAAATCCTTATTAGACCTAACATGTACATAGATGAAAAAGAAACAGAAATAAAGAAGCAGGAACTATTGAGATCTATAAGACCTATAGAAAAGCTTATCTCAAAAGGAGATATTATTGTAAAAAGAGGAGAGATAATTGATGAGGAAAAGTATAAAATATTAGACACTCTTGGTTTTACCGCATCATTCAAAAATATTGTTAAGTTTATTGGGATTTTTGGGTTTGTCATTCTCTTCCAAATATCTCAGAGACTTTTCTTCTTTAGGCTTATCTCTGATAGTAATACCAATATTTTTATCCTTTCTCAAATACTTTTTTCCTTAGGGTTATTAATAATCAAAATTTTTTCTTTCATCTCTTCCACTATTTCTCCTTTATCTTCTGTCTTTTTCTTAGCTTTTTCTCTATTAAATATACCTTATTCTATTCTTATGGGCACACAATTGTCTGTGCTTTTAGGAATTATGAATGCCTCTTTTTTTCTTTTAATATCTTCTTTATTTAATCTTTTAGTTATTGCGTATTTTCTAAAAGATATTGAAGACAGGTCAAAATTTATAAAAATTGCTTTTTACCTACTTCTCACAAATATTCTTACGTCTCTCTTCTTTAATCTTTCCTCAGGAGAATCTCTATTACAAACTTCTGATATCTTGAGTATTATTGTTAATCCATTCTTATCTACAATCTTAGCTTTGGGAATCCTACCATTCTTAGAGAATACCTTCAGAGTAGCAACTCCGCTAAGACTTTTAGAGCTTTCTAATCCTAATTATTCATTACTACATAAATTATTTTTAGAAGCCCCTGGAACATATTATCACAGTTTAATAGTTGGAAATATGGCAGAGAGAGCAGCAGAAGTTTCTAATGCCAATGTCTATCTTGTAAGAGTCGCCTCTCTTTATCATGATATTGGAAAGATTAAAAGGCCTCAGTATTTTATAGAGAATTTAATGCCGGGACAAAACAACCCTCATAATTCTCTTAATCCATATATAAGTGCTCTTATTATAAAGAACCATCCAAAGGAAGGGGCTCAAATTGCTAATACATATAAGTTTCCATATTCAGTAATAGAAATAATTGAACAGCACCATGGGACAAGTCTTATTACATATTTCTACCATAAACAAAAAGAATGCTCTCATGATTCATTTCCTGAAGAAGATTTCAGATATCCGGGTCCAAAACCAAAATCAAAGGAAGCAGCTATAGTAATGTTAGCAGATAGTGTTGAGGCTGCCACAAGGAGTTTACCAAATCCTACACCAGAATTAATAGAGAAAACAGTAAGAAGAATAATAAATGAAAAAATAAATGACGGTCAATTAGAAAATGCTAATCTAACTTTAGAAGAATTAGAAAAAATTTCACAGAGTTTTATAAAAACCCTTTTAAGGATGAGACATCCTCGAATTTCTTATCCACAAGAAATTAAGCCTTTTAAAAAATAAAAAGAAGGGAGGAGGTTCTCTGGCGATGACCTACTCTCCCACCCTGTTGCCAGGGCAGT
>JBNARO010000019.1:0-18293 GCA_049718665.1 Dictyoglomaceae bacterium
AGAAAGGGATTTATCCTAATATTTGAGGGGTGATAAAAGTGATTACAGGTCAGGGTATCAAAATCTTGACATTTTCCAAATACTATTTATAATCAAAGATAAAAAGGAGCCGAGGTGGTGGAATTTGGCAGACACGTAGCATTGAGGGTGCTATGGGTGCAAACCCGTCCGGGTTCAAATCCCGGCCTCGGCACCATAACTTAAAGTAAAAAATGGTTGAGGTTTATTACTCAACCTTTATTTTATTTATGAAGGAGGGTCTGCAATTTGGCGAAAGAAGAGGTTCTATTAGAAATTAGGAATTTAGCTACTTATTTCTTCACCGATGAAGGTATAGTGAAAGCTGTAGACGATGTGAGTTTTAAATTATCCCCTGGGGAGTCCTTGGGGATATTAGGAGAATCTGGATGTGGAAAGAGTGTTACCGCCCTTTCTATTATGCGTTTAGTCCAAACACCTGGGAAAATTGTTGGCGGAGAAGTTTTATTCAAGGGTGAAGACCTATTAAAGAAATCTGAAGAAGAGATGAGACAGATTCGTGGAAACAAAATATCCATGATTTTTCAAGACCCTATGACTTCTTTGAATCCAGTATTTACTGTTGGTGATCAAATAATAGAGGCTATTGTTCTTCATCAAGGATTGGATAAAAAAACAGCAAAAAAGAAAGCTATTGAAATGTTAGAGTTAGTAAGAATTCCTGAAGCTCAAAAAAGGATAAATGATTATCCTCATCAATTTAGTGGTGGAATGAGACAAAGAGTAATGATTGCCATGGCATTATCTTGTAATCCATCTATATTAATTGCTGATGAACCTACAACTGCATTAGATGTTACAATTCAAGCTCAAATTTTAGAACTTATAAAACAATTGAGAAGAGAATTTAATATGTCCACAATCCTTATAACCCATGATATGGGGATTGTTGCAGAATCCTGCGATAATGTATTAGTCATGTATGCAGGAAAGGTAGTTGAATATGCTGATTTGAATACAATTTTTAAACATCCCGCCCATCCATATACTATAGGGCTTTTAGAATCTGTACCTCGATTAGATGTGAGAAGGGAAAGATTAAATGCTATTGAAGGACAACCTCCTGATTTGATAGCTTTACCAAATTATTGTTATTATGCTGATAGATGTCCTTATAAAACAAAGGAATGTTTAGAACAGATTCCAGAATTAATAGAAATTGACAATGGACACTTAGTAAGATGTATTCATGCGAAGAAGGTTAGGAGGTAAGAGATGAATAACTATACCGATGAAATTTTATTGGAAGTTAGAAATTTAAAAAAGTATTTTCCTATAAAAAGAGGAGTAGTTTTTTCAAAACATGTAGGGGATGTAAAGGCAGTAGATGGTATATCTTTTAGTATAAGAAGGGGAGAAACAGTAGGTTTAGTAGGAGAATCAGGATGTGGAAAATCTACCACAGCAAGAGTTATTATTCGGCTTATTGAACCTACTGATGGCGAGATATTTTTTGAAGGAAAGGATATAACAAAACTTCCTCAAAATGAATTAAGAAAACTAAGAAAAGATCTGCAGATAATTTTTCAAGACCCATACTCCGCATTGAATCCAAGAATGACTGTAAGTGAAATTATTGGGGAACCTTTAGAGGTTCATAAGATAGTAAATAATAATAGAGAAAAAGAAAAAAGAGTTCAGGAATTATTAGAATTAGTGGGACTCGCTCCTTATCATGCCAACCGTTATCCTCATGAATTTAGTGGAGGACAAAGGCAAAGAATTGGCATTGCAAGAGCCTTAGCATTAAATCCAAAATTTATTGTTGCAGATGAACCAACTTCTGCTTTAGATGTATCTGTAAGGGCTCAAATTATTAATCTTATGCAAGATTTACAAAAGGAATTTGGCTTAACATACTTATTTATCTCCCATGACTTGAGTGTTATAAGGCATATTTGTGATAGGATTTTAGTAATGTATCTTGGAAAGCTTGTAGAAATTGCGCCTAACGAAGAACTTTATGACTCTCCTCTCCATCCTTATACTCAAGCACTACTTTCTGCTGTTCCCATTCCAGATCCAGAGGTAGCGAGAAAAAGGAAAAGAGTACTTCTCCTTGGAGATGTTCCAAGCCCTGTAAATCCCCCATCAGGTTGTAGATTTCATCCCAGATGTCCTTATGTGATGGATATATGTTCTAAGGTGGAGCCGAAATTAAAAGAAATTAGTAAAGGACACTTTACCGCCTGCCATTTGTATTAAAATGATGAAAGATTTTATTCAACAACTTAAAAAGACTGCACACCTTGCAAGGTTAAATTTAACAGAGGAAGAAGTAGAACTTTATTCAAAACAGCTGGAGGATATTCTAAATTATTTCCAAAAGCTCCAGGAATTAGATACGTCGAAAGTAGAGCCTATGGCTCATGTTCTTCCCCTTAATAACATATGGAGAGAAGATGAGGTTAAAGAAAGTATGGACCAAGAACTAATTCTTATGAATGCTCCTGAAGTGGAAAATAGTTGTTTTAAAGTTCCAAAAATTGTAAAAGATATTTGAAGGGATTAAAAATGAATAGTATAAAAGAGATTCACAATTTATATTCAAAGAAAGAAATAACCGTTAGAGAGGTTGTGGAATATTTTTTAAAAAAAATTGAAAAATGGGATCCTTATGTTCATGCTTTTTTAACTATAGATTTTGATTATATAGAAGAAGAAATTAAAAGGGTAGAAAACAAAAAATTTACTGAAGATCTTCCTTTATATGGAATTCCTATTGCAATAAAGGATAATATATTAACAAAGGGACTTAGAACTACCTGTGCCTCAAAAATTCTTGAAAATTTTATTCCTCCATATGATGCGGAAGTTGTAAGAAGATTAAAGGAAAAAGGAGCAATAATAATTGGAAAAACAAATCTTGATGAATTTGCTATGGGTTCATCTACTGAAAACTCAGCATTTGGTCCTACAAAAAATCCTTGGGATTTGGAAAGAGTTCCTGGCGGATCTTCAGGAGGCTCTGCGGTGGCAGTAGCGGTAGGAGAGACTATTTTGTCTCTTGGCTCTGATACTGGTGGTTCCATAAGACAACCTGCAAGCTTTACTGGAGTCTTGGGACTAAAACCAACTTATGGACTGGTTTCAAGATATGGACTTGTTGCTTTTGCATCTTCTTTAGACCAGATTGGTCCCTTTGCAAGAAAGGTAGAAGATTTAGCAATAATTCTTCAGATAATTGCGGGTTATGATCCAAAGGATTCTACCTCTTCACCTTATCCTGTCCCCAATTATTTAGAAGCATTAGGAAAAAGCGTAAAAGGATGGAAAATTGGTGTTCCTAAGGAAATGTGGAAAGAAGGAGTAAGCGAAGAAGTTTTAGAAGTATTAGAATCTGCCTTAAAAGTATTAAAGGATTTGGGAGTAGAATTAATTGAAATATCCTTGCCTTCTGTGGAATATGCTCTACCTACATATTATTTAATTGCTACCTCCGAGGCAAGTTCAAATCTCGCAAGATACGATGGTATTCACTATGGATATAGAAATAAAAAGCAGAAGGATTTAATTTCTCTATATAAAGTATCAAGAGGAGAAGGTTTTGGAAGTGAAGTAAAAAGAAGAATCATTTTAGGAACTTATGCCTTATCTGCAGGTTATTATGATGCTTATTATCTTAAGGCTGCAAAAGTAAGAACTCTTATTCGTCAAGAATTTGAGTCTGCCTTTAAAAAGGTTGATATAATAATTTCACCTACAAGTCCAACCCTTCCCTTTAAATTGGGAGAGAAAATAGAAGATCCATTACAGATGTATCTTTCTGATATAATGACCATCCCTGTAAATCTTGCTGGAATTCCAGCAATATCTGTTCCTGCGGGATTTAAAGGAAATCTTCCAGTAGGACTTCAATTTATGGGTCCCTTCTTTTCTGAGGATAAACTTCTGGAGATATCTTATGCTTTCCAGAAAATAATGGATTTTTCTGAAAAATATCCTAACTTGGAGATGAGATAATGTATCTTCCTGTTATAGGATTAGAGGTTCATGCTCAGCTTTTAACAAAATCAAAAATGTTTTGTTCTTGTAGTACAGACCATGAGAATGCACCTCCAAATACTTTGGTCTGTCCTATATGTATGGGAATGCCTGGAGTTCTTCCTGTGGTAAATAAAAAGGCGGTAGAATTAGTTTTAAAAACCGCTTTAGCTCTAAATTGTGAGATTGCAGGTTTTTCAAAATTTGACAGAAAAAATTACTTTTATCCTGATCTTCCAAAAGGTTATCAAATATCTCAGTACGATCTTCCTCTTGCAAAGGGTGGATATGTAGAATTTGAAGTAGATGGAGAGATAAAAAGAGTTAGATTAAAAAGAATACATTTAGAAGAAGATACAGGAAAGCTTCTCCATATGGGAGAAGGAGATAGATTGGCAGAGGCAGAATATAGCCTTGTAGATTTAAATCGCTGTGGGATCCCATTAATGGAAATAGTAACAGAACCAGATATTCATTCTGCAAAAGAAGCAAGGTTGTTTTTGCAAGAATTAAGAGCCATATTAAGATATTTAGAAGTAAGTAGTGGTGATATGGAGAAAGGCTCACTAAGATGTGATGCCAACATATCCATAATGACAGAAAATGGAATTTTGGGAACAAGAACAGAAATAAAAAATGTTAACTCTTTTTATTCCTTAGAAAAAGCCTTAGAATATGAAATAGAAAGACAGATTAACCTTCTAAAGGAAGGAAAAGAAGTAATTCAGGAGACAAGACATTGGGATGAGAAAAGACAAATTACAGTAACTTTACGAGGAAAAGAAGAGGCGGAGGATTATAGGTATTTCCCAGAACCTGATATTCCCCCATTAATAATTCCAAAGGAAATCTTAGAAGAAATTAAAAAAACTATTCCTCCTTTACCTTTACAAAGAAAATTATATTTACAAAAAACTTACTCCTTAACCTCCAAAGAGGCAGAAATTATCACATTAGAGAAAGAGCTTTGTGAGTTCTTTGATAAATGCTTAGAGATATATACTAATGTTAAAAATTTGAGTAATTGGATAACTGTAGAACTCATGAGTTATTTAAATGACCAGAAATTAAACTTTAGAGACTTGAAGATTGAACCAAAAGATTTTGTCAAAATTATTGAGATGGTAGATAAAAATGAAATAACAAGATCTGTAGGAAAGGAAATTTTAAGAAAGTATTTAGACACAAAAGAAAGTCCAGAAAAAATTGTAGAGAGAGAAGGGCTGAAAACATTAAGCGATTTTAACATGATAAAAGAAATAGTCAAAAAAGTTATAGATGGAAATGAAAAGGCGGTATCGGATTATATGAAAGGAAAGAAAAATGTGATAAACTTTTTAGTAGGACAAGTAATGAAAGAAACAAAGGGGAGAGCAAGTTTAGATGTAGTAAAAAATCTCTTAGAAGAGGAGCTTAATAAGATGAGATGAAAGACAAAAAACCCTTAGGGGAATATCTTTTAGAACTTGGACTGATAACTAAGGAACAGTTAGAAAAGGCTCTTGAAGAGCAGAAAAAAACAGGAGCAAGATTAGGACAAATTCTTATTGAAAGAGGATATGTTAAGCCAGAGGACATTGGAAGGGTTTTAGAATTACAAAGTGAGATTCCCTATATTCCTCTTTCTCAAATTAAAATTGATGAGAAACTTATTCAAAGTTTTCCAGAAAATATTCTGAGAAGGTATAGATTTTTACCTATAAAAAGAGAAGGAGGATTAATTCATATTGCTATTGTTCCACCATTCACTTCTGAGCTTGTTAATGAGATAAGAAGGATTGTTCGCTCTCCTTTAAAATTATTTCTAATCACAGAAAGGGAATTTAACCAAGCCCTTTCTCAAGTTTTTTCCTTAGATAAGACTACAAAGGAAGTAATTCAAGATTTTCAATCAAGAAGACCTGTAGAAAACATTGAGACTGCACCACCAGTTATTGAAATAGAAGAGGCACCTGTAGTAAGGCTTGTATCTTCTATCATAAATGAGGCAATAATAAGAAATGCCAGTGATATTCATTTAGACCCTCAAGAGAAGGATATAAAAGTGAGGTATAGAATAGATGGAATACTTTTTGATATTATGAGTATTCCAAAGGAGCTTCAAGATGCAGTAGTAAGTAGAATAAAGGTTATGGCAGGAATGGATATAGCAGAGAGAAGAAGACCTCAAGATGGAAGAGCAACTTATAAGTATGAAAATAAAATCTTTGATCTAAGAGTAGCAAGTATTGGAGCAACCCATGGGGAAATGGTAGTGATTCGTCTCCTTGATAAGACAAAGGTCTTAATAGAGTTAGACCGCCTTGGTATGACTCCCCAAGATTTAAATACCTTTGAAAATCTTATAAGAAAACCCTTTGGACTCATATTAGTAACAGGTCCAACAGGAAGTGGAAAAACTACAACTTTATATGCTGCATTAAATGTTTTAAATAAGCCTCAGGTAAATATAATTACTTTAGAAGACCCTGTGGAATATGAAATAGCTGGAATAAACCAGATTCAAGTTCAACCAAGAATAAATATTGACTTCGCTACAGGACTTCGGAGTATCTTAAGATTAGACCCAAATATTATAATGGTTGGAGAAATTAGAGATACAGAAACTTTAAATATAGCTATTGAGTCTGCTCTTACTGGGCATTTAGTACTCTCCACTTTTCATGCTAATGATGCAGTCTCTGCCATTGCAAGGCTTCTCCAGATGGGAGTTGAACCCTTTTTAATTGCATCTTCTCTTCTTGGAGTTGTTGCCCAAAGATTAGTAAGAACTATCTGCCTATCTTGTAAAGAAGAGTATATTGCGCAAAGAGAAGAGATTGAAGAATTGAGATTAACAAAAATATTGGAGGATCCATTAAAACTCTATAGAGGGAGAGGATGTGTTCTTTGCAATCATACTGGATTCTTAGGAAGGACAGGAGTTTTTGAAATTTTAAGAGTTACAAGAGGCATAAGAGAATTAATAACAAAGAGAGCAAGCTTAGATGAGATAAGAGAAAAGGCAGAAGAAGAAGGAATGAGAACTCTATTTTATAATGCTCGAGAGAAGGTACTCTCTGGAATAACCACTTTTGAAGAGGCAAAAAGAGTAATTCACTGGGAAGGTGATTAGTCTTGCCTCGCTTTGAGTATACTGCAAAAGACCCTCAAGGAAGAATATTAAAGGGAATAATTGAAGCAGAAACAGAAAGAGAAGCAAGAAGATTAATAAGAAGACAAAGACTTTATATAATATCTTTAAAAAAGGAATCAAATTTTCTAAAAGCCTTAACTTACAAGAAAAAAGTAACTTTACCAGAACTTGTTGTTTTTACAACCCAATTTGCCTCTCTTTTAAGGTCTGGAATCATATTGACAGAAGCTTTAACTACATTAGCCCAGCAGACAGATAATCCATATTTTAAAGAGGTTATAAGAGATGTGAGAATAAGCATAGATGCAGGAGAAAGTTTATCGGAAGCATTGAGTAAGCATCCAAAAGTATTTCCACAAATTTATATAAATTTAATAAGAACAGGGGAAATAACAGGAAATTTAGACATTATGTTAGAAAGACTTGCAAAATATTTTGATGAGCAACATGAATTGAGGGAAAAGATAAAATCTTCCTTAACCTATCCTACAATAGTTATAATTTCCGCAATTGCAGTTGTTATTTTCCTTTTGACTTTTGTGGTTCCAGTATTTCAAAGAATATATGGAAGAACAAATGTCCCTTTACCTCTTCCTACAAGAATACTAATCTCAATAAGTAACTTTATGAAAAATTATATTTTAATTATCCTTCTTGCCCTTATAGGAATCTTTGTTCTTATTAGAATTCTTCTTACAAACCTAAAAATTAGAAGATGGTGGGATGAGAAAAAATTAAAAATTCCAAAAATTGGAAAGATTTGGAAACAAATTATTCTTGTCAGATTTGCGAGTACCTTTAACACTCTAATCTCAAGCGGAATTTTGATTACTCAATCCTTAGAAATTCTACAAGACGTAGTAGGAAATCTTTATTTTGCAGATAACCTAAGAAACATTAATAGGGGTATTATGGAGGGAAGATCTCTCTCAGAACTTATGCAGACAGAAATTTTCACTCCAATGCTTGTTAGAATGATAGGAGTTGGAGAAAGGACAGGTAGGGTTGACGCAATGCTTGAAGAGTTTTCAAGATTTTCTCAAAGAGAGCTTGATAATCAGACAAAGAGATTAACATCAATAATTGAGCCAATGATCACCTTAGGACTTGCAGGAATAGTTTTCTTTATAGCTCTCTCTATGTATCTTCCTATGTTTAATATGGTAAGACTATTTAGAAGGTGAAATAAATGGGTAATAGACGAATAATATCATTTTGTGATATAATTCAAAAAAGAAAATAATTTTAATTAAGAAAGGAGGTGAATTAAGTGAAGGGAAGTAAAGGTTTCTCCTTATTGGAACTCTTAGTAGTAATAGCTATTCTTGGTATCCTTATGGCAATAGCACTCCCAAGATATTTTGATGCGGTAGCAGATGCAAAAAGAAATGCTCAAAAGACCAATATTGCAATAATAAAAACAAGCTTAGAAGTATATAGGAATAAGAATAATAGCTATCCTACAAGTACTGGTACTTTTGTTGACTTCTTAAAGAATCCTAGTTACTTCTCAGAGACACCAGTTTGTCCATATAATAATATAACTTATACTGCTCAGGAGACTCCGCCTAGTCCGTGGGATGAAAATAATGCCCATATCCTTGTGTATATAGGAACAGCAAAGTCTTACACTTTAACCTATACCGCTCCATAACGGAGTTAAGGATTTTTCTTGCCCCGAAGGTAGTCTTCGGGGCTTTTTATTTATATAATGGGTAAAATTTTAGATTTTCTTAAAAAGGTTGAAAGACCAGCAATTTATACTTTTTTCATAAGTATCCTCATAATTCTTTTATATATGCTCTTTAATATATTTTTCTGGCTTCGCATTCAATCTTTTATCATCTCTCATGAGATCATTATAAATGCAAGATATGCTTTAGAGCTTTCTATCACAAAAAATGAAAGGATAGTTTATAATTTCCATTACTCTACAAAAACAAAATCTATTCAGTTTTATTGGGTGTATGGTGAAAAATCTAAAAAGACTTATCTTCTGCCTCATCTTATCCCATCTGGCATAAAATGTGAAAGTCCTACAAGAACTTATACTTTTTATTTTGAAAATGGAAATATATATCCTGAAGGAGAAATTATTCTTTCCACCTATCTTTCCAAAAGAGCAATAAAATTTTATAGAAATGGGAATATCTTCTTGTCTAAATTTTAATTTTTTATTAAACTAAAACTATGAAAAAAGGCTTTACATTTTTGGAAATTTTAATAGTTATTGGAATAATAGCAATACTTTTCTATGTAGCTCTTACTTCTTTTGCAAGTAAGCCTGATTCAAAGTTAATTCTCCAAAATTTTACCACTCAACTTGTAGAAGACTTAAGATTTGTAAGACAAAGAGCTATTATAACTCATAGTACTGATGGATTAGATTTAACTTTTGCGTCAACTTTTACTTCCTACACCTTTTTAGACGAAAAGGGGAATATAGTAACAAGAACTCTAACTGGAGTGATAGTGAATTCCACCGCTACAATTTTTTCTTTTGACGAGGAGGGAAAATTAACAGCAGATAATGCAGAAACTTATGCAGTTCTAACTTTGATCCTTGATACATATTCGTCAACTATTAATATAAATTCCTTAGGATTTATCGAGAGGTATGGTCCATGAAGAAAGGATTTACTTTTATAGAAGTTCTTGTTTCTATTCTTCTCCTAAGTATTGTAGTAACATCCTTCTTTATGGGAATATCAAATATCTTAATAGAAGACGAGTTGATAAAAGCAGAAAGTCAGGCAACGGTTTTAGCGGAGAAAAAATTAGAGGAATACAGGACAAAAATATTAAATAATTGGACTGCAACTTTTACTTTGTCTGGAGATTTCTCCCAAGAAGGCTGGACATCTTTTAGATATATTATATACACAAGTAATTTTAGCTCGACAAATTCTTTAAGAAAAGTTAAAATTTTTGTATGGAATGATAGAAATAATAATTATACCTTAGATTCTTTAGAAGCAAAAAGTGTGTTATTAACAATAATTTCAAGGAGGAAGTAAAGAGTGAAAAAAGGATTTACATTTATTGAAATTCTTGTTGCTGTAGGAATATTAGCTCTTTTGGGAGTCCTCTTGATTAACATCCTTCCAAGAGCTTTTGATATTTACAGTGAGAAAGCCGAAGAGCAGGAAAATTTTTCTAATGTTCAAATTATTCTCGATAGATTGGCACGAGAAATAAGACAAGGGTCACAAGTTATAAATATAAGTTCTCCTACCCAAACCCTTGGATACTTGACTATAAACTTATCAACAGGTGTTTCTCGAACTTATTCCTATACATACTCCAATGGAAAATATTACTTTACAGTAGATGGAGAGATTCAAGCAGGACCAATAAAGGAGTTAAGATTTATTGGTCTTGATGCGGGAGGAACATATACAACTTTAACTTCTAATATAAGAACTTTATCAATTACCCTTGTTATGGATAATGATCAAAAGTATGCGGATACAATAGCTTTAAGAGGTGAAACAATACCTGGAGTTATTGTGATAACAGAAATAATGTATTATCCACCAAATATAGATAAAAATGGAACTTACGTAACTCAAACTATGATGGAGTTTATAAAGATATATAATGGGACAACTTATACTATAAATTTACAAGGATGGAAAGTAAATGGAAATACTATAAATTATGTAAGATCAGGAAGTTTTAATCTTCCTCCAAAATGGTCAGCTATAATTTCTGCATATAATTCAAATCTCCCCTCTCATTATAATATTCCTAATAATGTTATAATCCTTGAGACTAATACTTCGGGATTGGGCAGTAATGGAAGTGAATTGAATAATGGGGGTGATACTGTTGAAATTAGAGATGATGTTGATCAGATTATAGATAGAGTACAATTTGATAATAGGTGGGGAGGGAATAGAGAAGGAAATAATTATTATTCTCTATCCAGAAAGTCAATTGATAGACCTTCACAAGATAGCTCAAATTGGTATAATTATCCTTACATAAATTATACACGTAGCAATATTACTGTTTATTGTCTATCAACTCCTCTTATTCTTATAAGTGAGATAATGTATTATCCATGTCCCAGAGATAAAAATGGAATAATTCACGCGGAAATTGATATGGAATTTGTAGAAATTTATAATGCTTCAGATAAAACAATAAACATCCAAAATTGGACAATTAATGTAAATAGAATTACAATAAATGTAAGAGGAGGATTTAATCTCTCACCTGGATCTTATGCAATTATTGGAGGAAGAAGATCACAAATTGATAATTGGTATAATTTGCCATCTTCTTATATTTATTTAAAGACACAACAGAGAGGTCTTGGTGGTGGAAATAGTCAGTTGGGAAATTTTTCAGGCACTGTTAGAATTTCAGATACAACTGGAAATGTTGTTGACCAAGTTATTTATTCCTACACCTGGGGAGGATATCCTTCTGGAGCATATTATTATTCATTAGAAAGAAGATCTTATACTGTAACAGCACAAGATCCTACTAATTGGGGAAGTAGCCAAACTTTAAATTATGCTACTTTTGTATATCGTTCATATTGCACTCCAGGAAGTAAAAATTCTATCTCTCCATGAAAAAAGGTCAAAATGAAAAAAGGTCAAATTTTACTTGCTGTTTTATTAATATTTGTTATACTTAGTTTAGTTATGGTAGGGCTTATCTTCATTTGGGAGGATAGTGTAAGAAAAACTGGAGGACAAAGAGGAGAAAAACAAGCTTTATACCTTGCTGAGGGGGCGGGAGAAATTGCTATTTATAGTCTTGTTTATTTACAATCTCCTTCTTCTTTTACATTAACAGGGGCTATTACAGAAACAGATTTTTCAGGAAAATATACTGTATCTTTATTTTGGTATTCCCCTACTTTTGAGATAGTTTCTTCAGGAGAAGTGGATCTTTGGGCAAGAACATTAAGAATTAAAGGTATAAGAAGTGGAACTTCTTCTCCCTATACTATTACTATAACTTCTTGGGTTGAGGAGTAGAAATGCTTACTCTAAATTGGACCAACGGGAAAATAAAAGTTTTAGTAGGGTCGTATATAAAAAAGAAGTTTAAATCAGAGAAATCTTTTGTAATAGATATTCCTGAGGGAGACTTTTGGAACAGAAGAGATAAAGAAAAAATTATAGCTATTTTAAAAGAGGAACTAATGAATAATAATGTGAGAGAAAAAGATTTATATGTTACTTTGGAAACAAAAGATTTTTTCTTAAGAATTATGGAATTTCCCAGTATACCTATAAAGGAATTAAGAGAGAATATAATTTATGAATTAGAAGATCTTTACTCTTTTAGAGAGGATAGTATGGATCTTTCCTTCACTATTCTTTCCTCTAATAAAGAAAAAATTAAGATTTTAGTTTCAACCTTTCCAAGAGTTATTATTGATTCATGGAAAGAACTTTCTGAAAAATTAAAACTTAATTTAAAATATATAGAAGTCTCTTCTCTTTCCGCATTAAGAGGATTAATTGTAGAAAATTATGATTTTTCTAAAAATCAGGTAGTTTTATTCTTGGGTAATGAGATAACAGATATTTATGTCTTTCAAGAAGGAAAATTAATTAACTTATATAATCTAAGCATAGGAACTTCTGATCTTCTTTATGAAACTTCTCTTGTTAATACTGCTTTAGTCTCTTGGAGCGATGAAATAAAGACATATTTATCTAATCTTCCATTTAATATTGAGAAATTACTTATTATTGGAGAAGAGGAAAAGTCTATTCCTCTTTTAAATTATATTCAAGATATTTTCTCTGATTTTCCTGTAATTATAAATAAAAATTTGTGGTTATCTAATATAGGAGTTTCTCTTTCTTCTTTTAATTTTCCTCCTATTCCTAATCTCAATATTTTAGGAAAGGAAAAAATTCTACCCTTTGAAAAGGATATTTTTATTAGATCTTTATTAGCAGGAATTCTTGCTCTTATAATCGTTACCTCTGCTAATTTTTATATTACTTTTCAAATAAATTCCTTAAAAAAAGAAAGAATATTTTTGGAGCAAAATTTAAACCAAAGAAGAGCAGAAGTAGAGGAGTTAAGAAAAACTGTCGAGGAAAGAATAACATTAAATAAGGGATTGGAAAATTGGGTTAAAGAATTAAACGAAAATAAATTTATATCTCCTTCTTATTTTCTCAAAGATTTGGGAAGTATTACTCCTGTAAAGGTTTGGCTCTCTAACTTAGAAGTTTCCAATGAGAATAAAATACTTTTAGAAGGATATAGTTTAGATAGTGAAGGTGTTGCAGATTTTTTGATTTCTCTTTCCTATTCTAATATATTTAAAGATGTAAACCTGCAAAGTTCAAATCTTATGAATATCGGAAATAAAGAAGTTCAAGCATTTAAAATTGTAGGAGTGATTAAATGAAAGAGAGAATAGATGTCTTAATATTTTTTGCTGTTCTTTTTCTTGGCATAGTTTTATTTATATTTCCCTCCTATTCAAATTTACTAAGGGAACAAAACAATATAAATTTGATGAGAAGAGAGTTATCAAATACTATCGATGAACTTAGCAGATTAAAAGAGACATTAAATATATTATCAAAGGAAAGAGAAACTTTACTTATTGAAGGTCAAAAAAAAATATTTGATAAGAAAAGTTTTTCGATTTTTCTTAAAGAACTTTCTTCTCTCCTTAAAAAACATAATTTAACTTCATTTTCTATAATTCCAGAAGAACCTCAAGATGTTCAAAATCTTCCAGAAGGTTTTCCCTTTAAAATAAAAAGACTTCCTATAAATTTTCAACTTCTTGGAAAATACCAAGGGTTTTTAACATTTTTCCAAGAGCTTGAATTGCAAAATTATCCTATAAGATTTTTAAATTATAAGATAACTCTTTTGGAACCACAAAAAAATATTCTAAGTTTTCAAGGAAAAATTGAAATATATCTTTTAGAAGGGGAGGGGGAGAAGTGAGAGAAAAAGTTTGGGGAGGATTGATTCTTTTTGCTACTTCCCTATCTCTTATTTTAAATGTTTATACTTTATTAAAAAATGATGAAAAAAGTATATCTATAGATCATGAAATACTTGCAAAACCTGTTTCCTATACGCAAAATAAAACTCAAAAGGAAGATAAAGAGAACTTAAGAAAATTTACATTAGATCAATTTAAGGAGATAAGAAATATAAAATTGGGAAGAATAGATCCATTTGCTCCATTAATTAAAGAAGAGGAAATATTAGAAGAAATTCCTACGGAAGAAACATCTTTCTCAAAGAAGATAGTTGAAGTTAAGAAAATCGAAAGAATTCCCTATGTACTTAGAGGAATTTTGGGAGGAAAGGAAAAAATCCTTGCCATATTTGAGTCTGAGAATGGGGAAAAAAGTTTTGTGGTAGAAGAGGGACAAAGGATAGAAAATTATAAAATAGAAAGGATAGATGTCTCTCAAAAAATGGTAATAATTAAAGACCTCAAAGGAAATTTTCTCTATATTAAAATGTAGTAGGAACTAATGTGATAGTTGCAGTTCTCTCCCTTTGAAAATTAGTCCACCTTCTTGTTGCTTTAAGTCTTATTTCTACTAATTGAACTTTTATCCCTGGAGTATAGTTTGAAGAAGTCAATTCTACAAAATTTCCACCAGAAAGGTATAGATATTTTACCCAAAATCCATCACTTGCTAAATAATCTGATAGAAGTTTAGGAGTTTCTCCTGTTGTAAAGGTAAAATTGGTAACCAAGTTTGTTATATTTCCTTGAGAATAAGTAGGAGCCCAGGAAAGATCTTTAGAATAATATAAAAGGATTCTTGCATTAGGATTTATAGAGTCATACAAAGAACCCGTTCTCTGTCTTATTATATAAATACTAAATCTATATACATTATTCCCTTTAGGAACTACAACTACAAGACTTTGAGAATTTGTAACAAAACTATAGGAAGGACCTACTCCATACAGACTTCCTGAATTATCATGTATAGTTATACTTATTCCTGGAGTATATATAACCAGTGCTTTAAGAATATCAGATCTTAAGTTAGATATTGCTAAGGCAATATCTCTTTCTAATTCGCTATCTATTCTTTGAATAAAGGTATCTCTTTGAATAGAAAGCCATATAGAAGAAAGGACAACTAAGACTATAGAAAGAATCGCCATAGATACCAAAAGCTCAATTAAAGAAAGACCTTTTTCTTTCATTTTATTCTCCTGGATTTGGATTTTGAATTATATCAGAAAGCTCTGCTAATGGATTTTCAAATCTTTTTATATAACCAGCTCCTGGTGGCTCTTTATGTCTTGTAGTATCTATGTAGTTTCCTTGAGAATTAGCATAATATATTCTTATGGTAATTTTTTTGGCAAGAATTTTATCATTATTTTGATCAAATAAATCTTTCACAAGGAATTGCTCTGCATATTTGGCTCTTCCATTTATTAATACGTTTCCTTGAAAATCAGTATAGACTCTTTGAGATGGCGGTTCTGCAGGAATAGCGGGTCTTACATGAGGAATTGCAGGCTGTGCAGGGATAGCAGACCATTTATCATTTTCTATTAATGCATCAAAATTTACTTTAACCGATGCCCAAATTTTTAAGCTCTCTAATTGGTCTCTTATTATTCTATGAGCTTCTATATTATCATTCATTCTCTTTTTTAGCATATATCCTATTAATATTGCATTAATTGCTGAGACAATAGTTATAAGAAGGAGGCTCATTAAAATAATCAAACTAATTAAAAACTGACCCTTTTCTCTCTTCATCTATTCTCTCTCCAATTTATTCTATAATAATTTCTCCTGGTGGAAGAAGTTCATACATCTTTTTAACTCTTTCCTCGCAAGAATCTTCTTTATTGGAAGTTTTTTCTGTAATTTCAGTAGTAAAATTGATTTCCTTATTTAGTGTTTCTTCGACTTTAATTTTTTCAATATCTTGTGAAGAACTTTTAGGTTTTTGAGAGACTGCAAAGATAATTATTAATATTGCAATAACTATTAGGATCAAGTAAGTAGATTTTATTCTCACTTACTCCCACCTCTCTTCCCATCTATCAATCTTTAACCATTTTTGGTCTTCAGTCCTTCCTTCTTGAAGTATGGTTCTTCCTGTAGTTGGGAAGAAGGGAGGTGCATAACCTTCTCTCATGCGATAATCATAAAAAAATTCTCTACTGTAACCTGTTTGTTGCCCGCTTTGTGAAAAGGTCCCAAAAGCTCCATAGAAATTAGAAATTAATCCTCCTTTAAGAATTACAGCTCCCCTTGGAGGACGAGTATCATAATTTGCTACCTGAACCACCCCATTAGGTGTCATTAATACCGCGGAAATCTCAAGATCCCAGTCAGGATCAGAAGGATCCGCATCAGAAGTATTAGGCGGTTCAGGTGGATTAATCATTATATTCCCATTTTCAGATAAAATTCCAAAGATATTTACAGCAGAAGGATTATTTATAGGGTCATCCTCATATCTTATGTGATTAGTAATTGTTACACTATTTCTTCCCACTAAAGTTATTTTCTGATTTCTTTGTATAGTCCCACTAACACTATTAATAGCTCCATTTACATAAATCACGCCATTGGGAATAGAATTTATTTCTATAGTATTATTCCCTATTCTTACAAAGGTCTTATTTTGAGAGGTGTCAATAGTAAAAACATAGGTATTATTCCCTTGAGTTATAGTATAAACAGCACGATTTTGGGAGTCCACCCCAAATTGGATGCTATTTACATCTCCTTGAATATATATTCCTCCATTGTTTAATATAGTTTGAGTATATATACCAGTTGGTGGAGGATTATTATTTACTTTAAGTCCCAACATTTGTCTGATGTATTGATTCCTCTGATTTTCATTCTGAAAAGTTCCTGTAAAGGTTCCTCCAAGAGATGCGGAAAGTTGGGTATCTGTAGAAAGGGGAAGGTTAATTTGTGGTGCACCCATAACAAATCCTCTTTGAAATATTGGTGTATCATTAGGAGGATTACTTGTTGCAGAACGTCTTACATTTCTTCCATTGTTATAAAAAAGAGCAGTACTTGCAGAAGATGAGACTTGATCTGTAAAAGTAGGTGTATAGGCAAAGGCAAACTCACCATTAGTATGGACAGGTCCATTAAAAATTGTTCTTGAGGTGAACCAAACACGAGTTCCATCGGGCAGAGTATGATTATTAGTAAATAAGGCAAAACGGGCAAAATTTTCCATATATATGGATCCTTCAATCCTTCCTGTCGTAGTAATAGTTAAGCTTAAACTGGGATTATAATTAGTTTTATAACCCCTTGAAGTTACAGTATAAACATATGTATAAAAAACCCTTGTAACTATGCCTGAAATAACTGTAGTATAGGATGATAAAGAAAAAGAATAATTTAATATGGTATATGAAGTTGTAGGATCTATTTGTTTTGTTTGATTATATATTTCTAAGATGTTTGATGTTAAGTTATTATTATTTGAAGAAAGAAGATTTGATAAATACTCCTGAGTGATATCAGCAACTCTCTTTTTTGGTAATTCTGTTTGTATTAAAAAATGAGCAACAGAAAGAACATTTTTAATTCCTATTTGAGCAGCATTTATTACTTGATCTCTTGCTTGATCTCTTCTTACAAAGAAATTTTCTTCAATAGTAGTATTTAAAAGAAGAAAGACTAAGGAGGTTATAAGAAGAGCAAAAGTTATTGCAGTTAATAAGGATAAGTCCCCATTTTCTTTACTCTTAAAGAGTTTAAATTTCATAGGTTTCACTCCTTTATAAAGTCTTTACTATATTATATAAAATCTTGTTTTTTTTTAAAGTGCCTTAATCTAAAATGAGATCGATTAATAAATTCACTTTTTTACTTAACATAATTTTTTACTTAACATAATAAACATTATCGGAAGTTCATATGAAAAAGTAGCCTTCTTCTTTAAACCTCTTATTATCCAAACACTTACAGCTAACAGTACAAGTCCAGCTACTAATTGATGCGGATCCAAAAATAGGCCATATCATCTTCCAAGTAGGTTTACATTAAAACTCTTAACTCCTAATACTAATCCTATAATCTCGAGTATGTATATAACAAGTATCCATCTCCAGACACTATAAACTATAGCTGAGAAAGCAACTACTGCATCAGCGGAAAAGG
>JBNARO010000019.1:18393-38602 GCA_049718665.1 Dictyoglomaceae bacterium
CTCCAGACACTATAAACTATAGCTGAGAAAGCAACTACTGCATCAGCGGAAAAGGAATAAAGTTTTACTTCTCTTTCCAACATATCTATCCACTAACTCTCCTATAGATAGACCCCTATGTCTTAACATTGAAGCTGCAGTGATAGGTCCCACAATAGGACCCGCTCCAGCAATACTTGAGAAATGGTGTCCTAATAAAATAGCAGGATGTGTAGGGACATAATCGATACCATCATACTATCCTTCTAAAAATCCTACGTATGCCCAACCCAATAATCCAAAAGAAATCTCTAAATAATCACATCTCTTAAAGGATATAATCTAAGAGTTTATATTCTGCGATTTTGCCCAAGATTCCACTTTTCTGTAGAATTATTAATCTCCTATAACGCAATTTTATGGTATAATTATATCATAAAAATGAATGTTTTCATAGGAACTTCTGGATGGAGTTATTTTTGGAATCCTAAAAAAAGTCTTCAATGGTATATAGAAAATACTCCTTTTAATGCCGTTGAAGTAAACTCCACTTTTTACCGTTTTCCTTTTGAAAGTTTTATTAAATCATGGTTAAAATTTGGCGATAAATTAAGGTTTGTCATTAAAGTTCATAGATCTATTACCCATATTCATAGATTAAATGAATCCGCGAAAGAACAATGGGAAAAGTTCAGAAATTATTTTATCTCTTTAGAGAGTTTTATAGATTTTTATTTATTCCAAATGCCCCCAAGTTTTAAATCAGAAAATCTTGAAAGAGTTATTAATTTTGCGAAGTTTACAGATTTAGGGGAAAGATTTGCTTTTGAACCAAGAAATAAAGATTGGTTTAAAGAAGAAATATATGAAAAACTTAGAAAAAATAAAATAACTTTTGTCTCTGTTAGTGCTCCTACTCTGCCAGATGATTTAATAGTTACCACTTCTTCTTTATATCTAAGATTCCATGGGAAGGGAAAATGGTATTCTTATGTCTATTCTGAAGAGGAATTAAGGGAATTTGCTGAAAAAATTAAAAAACTTTCTCCTCAAAAGGTATATATCTTTTTTAATAATGATACAGGCATGCTCCCAAATGGAGAGACAATGGTGAAACTTTTATCATAACTGCAAAACAATGTGATCTTAATTCCTTTTGTGCTCTAAAACTCCATATCTCTCCTCTCTTTTTATATGCTGAAGATAGATTCTTTTATATTCCTTAGGTATTCTTGCGATTATTTTTATTTCCTTTTCATTAAACTCTTGTTTTTCTATATAAATCTTATTTGAATACTTTTGAAAATCTTTCCAAGAGTCATAACTAATTTTCAAAGTATAATGCCTTGTTCCTTTCAAAAGATTTTTCACTATTAAATTTTTCAATTTATCAATCCCTTGATTTTTGAGAACAGATATAAAAACTGCGGGTCTAAAATCTAAGGATTTTTTAAGAAATGATAATTTTTCTTTTGAAAGCAGATCAATTTTATTATATGCTCTTATTATAGTTTTATTTTCTACGCCTATTTCTTCTAATAAATCTTCAACAACTTCTATTTGCTTTTCAAAATTGGGATTAGAAATATCTATAACATGAACTATCAAGTCTACATATATTACTTCTTCCAATGTAGCTCTAAAAGCTGTCATTAAAGGAGGAGGAAGATTTTTTATAAATCCCACAGTATCAATTATGAGAAATTCCCAATTATTTTCTAATCTCACTTTTCTCACTGTAGGGTCTAAAGTTGCAAAAAGCTGATTCTCTACTTTTACATTAGATCTTGTCAAAAGATTAAATAATGATGACTTTCCTACATTAGTATATCCCACTAATGCAACTTGATAAATATCTTTTCTATTTTTCCTTTGAATTTCTCTTTCCTTTTTAACCTCTTCTAATTGTTCCTTTAAAAAGTAAATTCTTCTCCTTATTTTTCTTCTATCAATCTCAAGCTTTGTTTCTCCAGGTCCTCTTGTACCAATTCCTCCTCCAAGACGAGATAATACCTCTCCTCTTCCCACAAGTCTTGGCAATAAATATTCAAGTTGGGCAAGCTCCACTTGAATCTTTCCTTCTTTTGTATAAGCATGTTGAGCAAAAATATCCAAAATTAAAGTAGTTCTATCTATTATTTTACATGGAACTTCTTTTTCTAAATTTCTAAGTTGTGTAGGGGTAAGATCATCGTTAAAAATAATCACATCACATTGCTTCTTTAAAGCTTTTTCTGAGAGTTCTTTAATCTTTCCTTCACTTATAAAATAGGCGGAATTAATAGACTCCCTTCTATAAAAGACTACGTCTTCAATCTTTGCTCCTGCAGTCTGAGATAATAATTTTAATTCTTCAAAACCCTCTTTATCTCCTACTTTAACAACAAGGATGGCTTTTTCGATCTCCAATCATCCCTCCTTAAGAAATTTTTTATTCTTTCTAAAGCAGTAACTAATCTATCTTCTCTTATGGTTGTAGAAATTCTTATATATCCCTCTCCATATTCCCCATATCCAATTCCAGGAACTACTAAGACTCCAACTTCTTCAAGAAGTAAAGCAGAGAAGTCTGTAGAAGTAAATCCCTCTGGAACAGGAACCCAAACATAAAAGGTTCCCTTTGGAGGAATGATAGGAACTCCTAAATCTTCAAAAGCAGAAAGAACCATATCTCTTCTTCTTTGATATATTTTGGAACTCTCCTTAGGGTGATCCCTTAATTCATTTAATGCAGTAATTCCTGCATACTGAATTGCTTGAAATATTCCAGAATCTACGTTAGTTTTTATTGTAGAAAGAATAGAAATAAGTTCTGAATTTCCCACAGCATATCCAATTCTCCATCCTGTCATATTAAAGGTCTTTGATAAAGATCCAAATTCCAAAGCAATATCCTTTGCTCCTTTTACTTCAAGAATGCTTGGTGCGACAAATCCATCAAAAGTAATTTCAGAATAGGCATTATCATATAAAACTATCAAATTATTTTCCTTTGCAAAGGATATTGCCTCTTCCAACCCACTCTTATCAATTACCGCCCCTGTAGGATTACTGGGATAATTTAAAAACATTGCCTTACATTTTTTCACTATACTTCTATCTAAATCTTCCCACTTTGGAAGAAATTTATTTTCTGCTTTCAGTGGAATAGGATATGGAATTCCTCCTGCTAATATAGTTGCTATTCTATATACTGGATAGCCTGGATTGGGACATAGAACCCCATCTCCTTCATCAATAATTCCCCATAGCATATGAACTAATCCCTCTTTAGAACCTATTAAAGACAGAACTTCTGTTTTAGGATCTAAATCCACATTAAATCTATATTTATACCAATCTGCAACTGCTTTTCTATATTCCAATAAGCCTTCATAGGATGGATATCTATGGTTTTCAGGATTCAAAGCTTGCTCACATAATTTTTCTATAATGGGTAATGGTGTAGGCTGATCTGGATCTCCAATACCTAAGCTTATAACATCTATTCCTCTTTTTATCGCAGATTCCTTTAATTGGTCAATTCTTGCAAAAAGATATGGAGGTAGATTTTCAATTCTTTTTGCTCTTTTAAACATTTCCTTACACCGCCTTTCTTTAAAGTTTTGCAATTAAAACATAAATTTTATTTTCTGTCAATAAAGCTTATATAATCAAATTCTTTAGTTTTCCAGTCTTCAAGAATCTTATTATAAATTCTGTCAATTAGCTCCTTCTCGTGATATTTACTTGCATCAAACCACGTAATTTCTTTATCTTTTCTAAACCATGTAAATTGTCTTTTAACAAAAAGCTTTGTCCTTTTTATTATTAGATTTTTAGCCTCTTCTAAAGAATAATTCCCTTTAAGATATCCTAATACTTCTTTATATCCAATACCCTGCATGGATACATACTTCTCATCTATTCCTTTTTCCCATAATCTTTTCACTTCATCTATTAACCCCATCTCAAACATTTTTTCTACCCTTTCTTCCAAAATTTTATAATGAATATCTTTTGGAAGATAAAGTCCTATTTTGGAACATAGATACTTTTCTCTTTTCTCTTTTCCCGCAATCTCACTAATAGGCTTTCCAGTTTTTATATATACCTCTAAGGCTCTAATTACTCTTTTATGGTCATGGGGATGTATCTTTTGAGATGAAATTGGATCTACTTCTTTAAGTTTTGAATAAAGACCTATCTCTCCTTCTTTTTCCAGAATTTCATAAAGCTTTTTTCTAAGCTCATAATCAGGAGGGATATGAGGAAGAGAGAAATCTCCAAAAAGGACTTTATAGTATAGAGCAGTTCCTCCTACTAAAAGGGGAATCTTTTTTCTTATATAAATATCTTCTATGATTTTTTCTGCTCTTTCTTTAAACTCTGCAACAGTAAAGGGATAATCAGGAGGAACAATATCTATAAGATAATGAGGAATTTTTTTTCTTTCTTCCAAAGATGGCTTTGCGGTTCCTATGTCCATTTCTTTGTAAACTTGCATAGAATCAACAGAAACTATTTCTGCCTTTAAAAGCCTTGCTAATTCAAGAGATATTTTAGTCTTTCCTACACCAGTAGGTCCTAAAATTATAGCAACAGGTATTTTCATCTTTGAAATTTTTTCTCTAATTCTTCTTTAGTTATTTCCCAAATTATAGGGCGTCCATGAGGGCATGTTAATGGTATTTTTTCATCTACAATGGTTTTTATTAAAGCAAAAATTTCTTCATTTATCAAAATATCTCCCGCTCTTATAGCACTATGACATGAAAGACTCTTTAATATTTTGTCTTCTAAAACATTTATATTCTTTTCCCCTAAATCTTGAATCAACTCTCTAAATAAGTTCTCTAAGGAAAAATTATCAAGATTTATAAAGTCATTAGGAATACTTGTAATTCTTATATTATCTGGGCCAAAATCTTCCCAAAAGAAAGAAAAACTTTCTAAAATCTCTCTTTTCTCCTCTAATAATTTCTTCTCTTCTTTTGAAATCTCAATTACCAAAGGGAAGAGAATCTCATTGGATTGAATAAGTCTCAGCTCTTTTTTCTTCTTAAACTCTTCGTATTTTATTCTCTCATGAGCTGCATGTTGGTCAATAATTAAAAGTCTATCTTTGTATTCGATTATTAAATAGTTATTAAAAACCTGTCCCACAATCTTTAAGTCCAAATATACTGGAAATCTATATACACTCTTTTCAATATATCTTGTAGGAATTTCAGATAGTGGAAGTTCCAGTCTATCATTTTTAACCTTTACTGTGGATTTATTTTTCTCTTCTATTTTAGGAAATATAATTTTTCTTCTTGCTTCTTCAAAACTATCTAAGGCTAACTTTATGGCATGAGAAATAAACTCTAACACTTCCTTTTCTCTATGGAATTTTACTTCTCTTTTTGTAGGATGGACATTTACATCTACTTCTTCATATGGGATAAAGAGATTTATTATAATAAAAGGATAAAGATCCTCCTTCAATCTTTGCGAATATCCCTCTCTTATTGCCTGAATAACAGATGGATTTCTTATAATTCTTCTATTTAGAAAGATAATGTCTTGAGGTCTTGAAGAAAGAAGTTTTCCAGGCTGAGATATATATCCACTTATCTTATAATTAGCCTTCTTACTTTCAAAAGGAATTAAATTTTCTAAAAAATTACTCCCATATAATTCCAAAATTACATCTTCTATTCTTCCATTACCAGGAGTTATAAACTTTTCCTTACCATCTTGAATAAATTGGAAAGAGACCTCTGGGTAAGCCAAGGCTATTTTTTGGACAAATTCTAAAATCAGTCTTCCTTCTGTTAAAGAGGTTTTTAAAAACTTTTTTCTTGCAGGGACGTTATAGAATAAATCAAAAACCCTGATAGAAGTTCCTCTATTCCCCTCCCATGGATTTATTTCCTTTATTTCTCCTCCTTCAACTTTTAAAAAGGTTCCCTCTCCTACCTCAGGCTTTGTTCTTATCTCTATTTTAGATACATTGGCAATACTTGATAAAGCCTCACCTCTAAATCCAAGAGTAGTTATATAATTTAAATCTTCTTCTTTTCTTATCTTACTTGTGGCAAAAGGTCTTATAGCTAATAGAGCATCTTCTTTTGTCATTCCCTCACCATTATCTACTACCCCTATTAATCTCTCTCCTGCGTCCTGAATCTCAACAATAATTTTCTTTGCTTGAGCATCTATGGAATTCTCCACAAGTTCCTTAACTACAGAAACAGGTCTTTCTACAACTTCTCCTGCAGCTATTTTATTTCTTATATTTTCTGGAAGAATTTGTATCTTAGCCATAGTTTTTTAGTAAATCTTTCCATTGATTGATCTTAAGTAAAGCCTCAATAGGAGTCAAGTTATTTATATCCAATTCTTCTAAGTCTTTTCTAATTTTTTCTAAAGATGAATTATTTATAGATGAAAATAGAGGCAATTGTTCTACTTCTTTCTTAGCTAACTCCCTTTTCTTCTCCAATTGATATAGAATCTTTTGAGCTCTTTCTATTATCTCATAAGGCAAATCTGCAAGCTGTGCTACATATATTCCATAGCTTTTATCAGAAGGTCTTTCTACTATTTTATGCAAAAATATTACTTCTTTACCCTTCTCTTGTACTAATACACTTAAATTTTTAAGATTTTTTAAATCTTTTTCTAATTCTGTCAGTTCGTGATAATGAGTAGCAAAAAGGGTCTTTGCCTTTATTTTTCTATGAATATATTCTACTACTGCCCAAGCAATACTTATTCCGTCGTAAGTACTTGTTCCTCTTCCTACCTCGTCTAAGATAATAAGACTCCTCTCCCTCGCATTCTTTAAAATGTTTCCTACTTCTTTCATTTCCACAAAAAATGTACTTTCACCTGAAGAAATATCGTCCCATGCCCCAATTCTTGTAAATATTCTATCTACAATACCAATTTTTGCTTCTTCTGCTGGAATAAAGGAGCCCATTTGAGCCATTATAACCATTAACGCAGTTTGTCTTATGTATGTAGATTTTCCTGCCATATTGGGACCTGTAATAAGATGGATAAATTTATCTTTGGAAAGAAAAGTATCATTAGGAACAAAATTTCCAGGAGGAAGAATTCTCTCTACTACAGGGTGTCTTCCCTTTCTTATAATGATATCATAATCAGAAGTTACTTGAGGACAAACATATTCATATTCTCTGGCACATTTTGCAAGAGAGATATATACATCAATTTCAGATATAATTTGGGCAAACTTCATTATATCCTTTGAGTATTTTACAACTTCCGATCTAATTTGATGAAACAATTCTTCTTCTAATCTTTGAATATTTTCTTCTGCTCTTAATATAGTATTTTCAAGGTTTTTTAATTCAGGGGTTATAAACCTTTCTGCATTGGCTAATGTTTGTTTCCTTATATAATCATCAGGAACTAAGTTTAAATTTGCTTTTGTAACTTCAATGTAATATCCAAATACTTGATTATAACCTACTTTTAGAGATTTTATACCAGTTCTTGCTCTTTCTCTATTTTCTAAATCAATAAGCCATTTTTTACTATTTTTTAATATTTCTCTCATCTCATCTAATTCTTTGGAAAAACCATCCTTTATATATCCACCTTCCCTCAAAGTAGAAGGTGGATTTTCTACTATAGATTTTTCTAACAATTCGTATAAAGGTTCTAAAATGGGTAATTCATCTCTCAACTGCACCAATCTTTTAGACTCAAATTCTTTCATTAAATTTCTTATTTGAGGTAAAAAAGATATTGCTTGTCTTAAAGAAACTAATTCCTTAGGAGTTGCAGAGCTATAATTGATCCTGGAATTTAATCTTTCCAAATCAGGAAAAACTTCTAAAATCTTTTCAAAATCTTTCCTTAATTTCTCTTTTTCTAAAAACTCTTTTACAGCAGATTGTCTATCTCTAATTGCAGATATTTGAAGTAAAGGTTGAAGAATCCATTTTTTCAAAAGTCTTGAGCCCATAGATGTCAATGTCTTATCCAATACCCAAAGAAGGCTTCCTCTTTTTTGTCCTTCCCTTATTGTTTCCAAGAGCTCTAAATGTCTTATGGCTGTACTATCTAAAATCAAATATTGTTGAGGGTGATAAAAATCTACCTTGGAGATATGAGTTGGGATTGAAAACATTACTTCCTTTATATAATTTAAGACACTATAGGACGCTCTTAAAGCAAGATCTTGCTCAGTGAAGGGAAATTCTATAGAGTAATCAGGTTTATTCTCAAAATAATCTTCAGATAAATAAGTAAATTTAGGATCCAACGTTCTTTTTATTTCTTCTATAAACTCTGGATGAATTTCAGAAAAATCAAAATTGAGAAGAATTTCTTTAGGTTTTAATCTTATAAGTTCTGAAAGAATAATATCTTCTGCGTCCTCTCCTGTCCATTGGGTAGAGATAAATTCTCCTGTGGAGATATCAATACTTGATAAACCAATTTTTTGTTTATTTTTACTATATAGAGAGGATAAATAGTTATTACTTCTTTCTTCCAACAATGTATCTTCTAAAATAGTTCCTGGAGTTATAACTCTTACTACTTCTCTTTTTACTAATCCCTTTGTTTTAGATGGATCTTCCATTTGTTCACATATAGCAACTTTATATTTCTTATTTACCAGCTTTGCTAAATAGCTTTCCACTGCATGATAAGGAACACCTGCCATAGGAATTCTTTGCCCTTTACCAATTTCTTTGGAGGTTAAAGTTATATCTAATTCTTGGGAAACAATCTTTGCATCTTCTTCAAAAGCTTCATAAAAATCTCCTAATCTAAAAAGAAGAATAGAGTCTGGAAACTTACTTTTTATACTTTTATATTGTCTATAAAGAGGAGTCATGTTTTCCATAGTTTTTATGATAACTCCTTTATTATCTCCCCTCTTAAAGACCATAAACCAGCTTTTGTTATTCTAACAAGAAAGAATTTGCCTATCTTTTCCTTATTTCCTTTAAAGAATACTAATCTGTAATTTTGAGTTCTTCCACTTAACTCTTCTGGATTTTTAGGGTTAACATTCTCTGCAAGTATTACCTCTTCTTTTCCTACAAGTTTTTCATTTTTTTCTAATACTATTTTTCTCTGAAGATTTTCTAATTCATTGAACCATTCTTTCTTCTTTTCATAGGGAACAGGATCTTCAAATTTTTCTGCAGGTGTTCCAGGTCTTTTTGAATATATGGCAAGATTTACAGTATCAAATTTAATTTCTTCCAGTGCTTTACGAGTCTTCTCAAAATCTTCCTCTTCTTCCCCCGGAAATCCTACAATTATATCTGTAGAGAAAGAAGCATGAGGAATGGTTCTTCTTATTAAATTTATAAGTTCATAATATTCCTCATAAGTATATCCTCTACCCATCCTTTGTAAAACTCTATTTGAGCCTGCTTGTAAAGGAAGATGCCAGTGAGGGCATACTTTTTCTAATCTTGCTACAGTATTTATCAATTTTAATGATACATCTCGAGGATGGGAAGTTAGAAACCTGATTCTTTTTATTTCCTCAATCTTATTTAATTCTTCCAAAAGATCAGCTAAATCTACGTTTCCTAAATCTTTACCGTACGAATCTACATTCTGCCCTAATAAAATAATTTCAACTACTCCTTTCTGAGCAAGATACTTTACTTCTTCTATAATACTTTCTTTTGGTCTACTCTTTTCTCTTCCTCTTAAGTACGGAACAATACAATAAGTACAGAAATTATTACATCCATAAATTATGGGTATCCAAGCCTGAAATGACGATTCTCTTTTTACTATATACCATGGAATATCTTCTGGAATAGGATCCTCCTCAACAATTACTTGAGGTTTTCTTTCAAGGTAAAGGTTTTTCAATACGAGAGGCAGTTTTGAGAAATTATAGCTTCCTAAGATAAAATCTATATATGGAAACTGATTTAGAAACTCTTTACCTACCCTTTGAGCCATACACCCTGCAATACCTATAAAAACATTTGGCTTTTTACTCTTAATCCTTTTCAATTCTCCTAATTTGCCAATAACTTTCTCTTCTGCCTTTTCTCTTACAGAACAAGTATTAAGGAGTATTACATCTGCATCCTCTATAGATTCTGCAGACTGATATCCAAGAGACTCAAAAATTCCTGCATATTTTTCCGAATCCGATTTATTCATCTGACATCCATATGTAAGAATATAATACTTAGACACAGGTTTGTCCCTCACTTTTTGGAAATATTACTCTAACTCTAAATTCATCATCTTTTGCAATTATATCCAATTTCCCTTTTAGTTCCTCTTCTACTAACATTTGAACTAATTGTAATCCTAAACTTCCTTTAGATATATTTACATTAAAAGAATAATTATTACCCTTATTAAATACTTCAAAGATAATATAATCCTTATCCACATCAATAGATAAAGTTATCTCTACTTTTTCTTCGTTATGAATACCATGCTTTACAGCATTTTGTAAAAGCTCATTTATAATCAAACTTGCAGAAGTCGCCTCCTTTGAAGATAAGAATAAGCTTTTTTTATTTCTTTTCAAATGAAATTCATAAGGAAATTGTTCATAAGTTTGCTTAAAAGCATTTAAAAGTTTTCCCGCTACCTCTATTATATCAACTCTATCTTCTTCAAATCGAGATAGAGATTCATGGACTAAAGCAATACTATTGATTCTATTTATACTTTCTTGTAAAACCATTTTCGCGGAATCAGAATCAAGTCTTCTCATTTGAATTCTTAAAAGACTTGCTATAGTCTGAAGATTATTTTTTACTCTATGATGTATCTCTTTTAACAACACAGATTTAAATCTTAACTCTTTTTCTTTTTCTCTAATCTCTGTTATTTCCCTTATCAAAAAATAATATCTCCATGGATTTTCTTTGTCTTTCGAGACAGGAAGTATTCTTTTATAGAAAATTCTCCTTTCATCATCTATTTCTTCATAGGTCTCTTCTCCAAAGGCAGATAGACTTTTACTTTTTTCATTTATAAATTTTTGGAAGAACTCATCCTTTATCTTTTTTCCCCATATATTTCCAATCTCTCCTAGACTTCTAAATAACCTCATTCCAGGTAAATTAGCAAAAAGAATTATTCCATCTCTATCTAAGATTAAAATGCTCTCTTGTTCTTCTATAGGCTCTGTGAATCCTTTCCAATTTAGTTCTCCTTTAAGCAATGCCTTAACAAGCCAATAAGAGGCTTCTTTAAAAGCCTTGACATTATATGGAAATTCATTATGAATTAGAAGATTTCTTAAAATTTTTAAGGCTCCAATAATTTTATTTCCCTTTTTGAGAGGAAAAATTTCTTCTTCTGCGGGAAAACCACCAATAATGAGTCCAGTTTTTCTATATTGATTTTTCCCTTTATATAAAACTTCCATTAATCCTGGCTCATCATCAGCAAAAACAATTTTCCCAATCTCTTGTCTTATAGATAAAGGAGGAACTACTCGAGGTCTTGCCTCCGCTACCAAAACCCCTGCAGAAAGATCAGGCACTGGTTGATAAAGATAAAGATCTGACGCAATGAGATCAGCAATTAATGGAAAGTAGGGAATATAATTTTTGAATTCTTCTAATAAAAATATAGGATCTTTAGATCTTGTTCCCATAATTTATTTCTTCTGGCAGTCAGGGCAAATACCATATATAAATATTTCGTAAGATATGTCTTTAAAATTAGTTCTCTCTCCTATTTCTTTTACTTTTTCATCTAAACTTTCATCAGACCAATCTAATATTTTCCCACAACTTCTGCAGATTAAGTGATGATGTGGGGTTGTATCTCCATCAAATCTTGCTACTGCATTTGTATCATAAAATTTATTAATTTTACCCTCTCTTACCAATAAATCTAAGGTTCTATAAACAGTACCAAGACTAATCTTAGAAGTCATCTCTTGAGCTCTTTGAAAAATCCAAAGAGCATCAGGATGCTCCTTTGTACTCTTTAATATGTCCATCACAATTTTTCTTTGTTTTGTCTCTCTATACATTTTTTTCCTCCTTTGTTAATAGTTTAATTTAAACTCTTAGCTTTGTCAAAATTTATGATATAATTTTGATATGGCTGGAAGCAAAATTTTAGTAATTGGGAATAAAATTTATACTCAGGATAAGAATAATCCTGAGATAAATTGGCTTCTAATTGAAAAGGACAAAATTATTGACTTAGGAAAAGGGAATCCTCCTACTTCTCCTGATTTTGTTGTTTTTGACTTTTCATCCTTTGTTGGATTTCCAGGATTTATAGACTCTCATGTGCATTTAGCAAATACTGCTATAACAGAAATTTCTTTGGATCTTGGTAATTTTACTTCCATAAAAGAAATTATTAAAGCTTTAGAAGCTATAAGAGATAATATTCCACCTAATGAATGGATTATTGCGAAAGAGTTTGATCCCCAAAATATACAAGAAAAAAGAAATATAAAAAGAGAAGAATTAGATAAATATTTTCCCCATCATCCTGTTTTTATAGTAAGGAAAGATGCCCATTCCAGCATTATAAATACCTTAGGAGAAAAGCTTTTAGAAATTCCTGATGTAGAAAGTAAAGAAGACAATATCCTAAAATCAAAGGCACATCAAATAGCTATAGGAAAGGTTTATCAGAGAATTGAACCATCTCTTTTAGTTCAAGGGATTATAAAAACTACTAAGAAAGCAGTGGAAAAAGGAATAACTACGATTCATACATTAGAAGGAGGATATACTTCTCCTCCTAATACTCCTAATCTTTTATTAGGTATAGAACATTATTTACCATTACAGTTAGTAATTTATTATCAAACTACATCTATATCTAAGGTTAAATTATTAAATCTTTCCCGTCTTGGGGGATGTCTTCTTATAGATGGTTCTGTTAGTAGTAGAACTGCAGCTTTTTCAGAACCCTATGTAGGGCATGAAAATAATTATGGAATACTTTATTGGGAACTGGAGACCTTAGAAAATTTTATAAAGACTGCTCATAATGAGGGACTTCAATTAGCCTTTCATGCGGTAGGTGATCGAGGAATTGATCTTCTCCTTAGGGCGTATAAAAAAGTGTTAAAGAGTTATCCAAGAGATGATCACAGACACAGGATAGAACATTTTGAGTATCCTAAAAAAGAACATATAAAGTTAGCAGGAGAATTAGAAATAAATCTTTCAGTACAACCCAGTTTTCTTTATTTTTGGGGAGGAGAAGGAAAACTCTATGAAAAATATTTAGGAAGGGAAAGAGCTAAAAGAATAATTCCATTAAGAGAACTGTATGATGAGAGTATTATTATTGCAGGAGGCTCTGATAGTTCTATAACCCCGTTAGACCCCCTTTTAGGAATACATTCTGCTATTAATCATCCCAACCCTGAAGAAAGTTTGAGTATAAAAGAAGCCTTTAAAATATTTACTTATAATGGTGCTTATTTATCTTTTCTTGAAAAAGAAAAGGGCTCTCTATCTCGTGGGAAAATTGCAGATATAGTTTTTCTAAATAAAGATCCTTTTATAGTAAATCCTAAGGATTTTTACTCTTCAATAGAAGTTATCGCAACCATTTCTAAAGGACAGTTAGTCTACAAAAAAGAGATCAAAACTTAAAAGAAGGTAAAGGAAGAGCCAGCCTCTTCAATATTTCTTCTCCCACCAATATTCCTGATGCAGAAGCTTGAGTCAGTCCTCGAGTAATTCCTGCACCATCTCCTATGGCGAAAAGATTTTTTATCTCTGTTTCTAAGGAATGGGAGAGTTTTACTCTTGCAGAATAGAACTTCACTTCTACCCCATATAATAAAGTATGACGAGAATAAACTCCAGGAGTTACTTTATCTAAGGCTTGAAGCATTTCAATAATGTTAACTAAATATCTATAGGGCAATACTAAACTTAGATCTCCTGGGATAGCTTCTTTTAAAGTTGGAATTACCATTCCCTTTTGTAGTCTTTCCCATGTAGATCTTCTTCCAGCAAGTAAATCTCCTAATCTTTGAAGAATTATGCCATTACTTAGGAGATTTGCCAAACTTCCAATGGCTCTTCCATAGGAAATTGGATCTTTAAAAGGTTCTGTAAAATTCTTAGAAACTAAAACTGCAAAATTTGTATTTTCTGTCTTCTTTTCTGCAAAGCTATGACCATTAACAGATATTATTCCTTCATTCTGTTCCATAACTACTTCTCCATAAGGATTCATACAGAAAGTTCTTACTTTATCATCAAAAGTCTTTGTATAATATATAAATTTTGCTTCATAGAGATGGTCTGTTAAATCTTTCATAACTATTGCAGGAATTTCTACTCTAACTCCAATATCTACAGGATTAATAGTCCACGAAAGCCCAATTCTTTTTCCTTCTTCACTTAGCCACTTTGCTCCTTCCCTTCCAGGAGCAATTATAACAAAATCACTATAATAGATCTCTCCATTTTCCAGTTCTACTCCATGAACTTTTCCTTTATCTACCAACAATCTTACTACTTGTTTGTTTAGAATAATATCAATTTTATCTTTAAGGTATTCATACATGTTAAGAAGAATAGGCGCACAATTTTCTGTTCCTACATGCTTAATAGCAAAATATACAAGCCTTAAGTCAGCAGAAATAGCCTTCCTTTGGAAAGTTTCAAAAATTACTGGATCTGGTTTAATAAGAGGTTGATCTGCACCAAAACTTGTATATATTTTATCTACCAAGGCCATTAATTCTAAAAGTTTTTTCTCACCAATGTAATCTTTCAGCCATCCCCCCACTTCAGTAGAGAAAGTTAGCTTTCCATCACTAAAAGCTCCCGCTCCACCCCAACCTGTAACTAAAGCACATCGAGGACATAAGATACAACCTTTATGATCAATTCGCGCAGGACATATCCTCTTATTAGTTATATCTCCTTTTTCAATTAACAAAATTTTTAAGGACCTTTGGGTATTTACTAGTGTTAGTGCACTAAATATACCCGCAGGTCCTCCACCTATAATAATTACATCATACTTCATACTGCCTCAATACAACCTCTCCTGTTCTAACCTATTTAGATATTCACTCCCTTTTAATAATTTAATTCTTCTTGCCTTAACAAGACTTACAAATTCTGGAATAATTTTACCTCTTTCTTCTTCAATTTCCAAGAGTATCTCTTCAAGATTTCTTTTTCCATCTATGGCTTTTACCATCTTCTGAATAGGGAGATGAGAAGAGGAAATACTGCCAGAAAGAACTGGAACAATTTCTTGTAGATCAACTAAGTCTCTTAAGGCTAATCTTCCTGAAGCTATATTTTCTAAAACCACATTAATTGCCATTAATGTAACTACTCCACTCATTCGAGCTATTGTTGCAAAATCTCTTTTTCCATCAATATTAGCTAAAATTAATCTTTCCTTTTCTTCATAAGTCATAGCTTCTGGTTTCTTTCTCAAAAGTAATACCTGGACCGCTGAAGGAATAGTATACTCAGGGTTTACAAAATAAGGAACACACGTCAAAGATTTTAATTGTTTCTTCTTTTCCTGCCATTCATCTACTACTCTTGCTGCCTCCAAAATTAGACCTTCCGGCGAAAAATCTATAGTTGTGGGAATATCTGGGAGATTTCCAGATTGAAACTCAAAATTTCCTTCATTCCAAGTAAAAAGCTCAAAAAAAGCATCCATACCTAAAATATTTCCTGCTTGTGCATGGATTACCCTTCCATTTCTAAAATAAATATTACCTTTTCTATAGCTTCTTTGGATAATTAAAGTTCCTGTCTCTAACTTTCCACTTATAAACTGAATTAGAGAAGCAAGGTCAAACTCTCTTAAATTTCCTGTTAGTGGCAAGGCTTAATCTCTCCTTATTTTTAAAATTTTAGATACCTTAAGGCACTAAAAGATATCGCTTCCCCATCAGAAGCTAAAGTAAGATAAAAATTTCTCCATAAATAGCGCCCAAATATAGTTACTTTGCCCGCTTTATTAAAAGGGAAATATATGTAAGCCCCAAAAGATATTACTTTATTTATTGGATACGAAAATGTTCCCTCTATGTTTAAATCATTACTTCCTAAAACACCAATATTTAGCTGAACTCCACCTTGAAGTTTTTCCAAGAGAAATGGAACTAAAATCCCAAGATATTTCTCATTTCCTCTATATTCAAGATTTAAAACAAGATTTGGGTAAAACTTGTAGCCAACCCCTATTCTTGGGAAATCATTTAAAGCTATTCCTCCCCAAAACCTCATATTAACATCAGGTGAAAGGACAAAAAGACTATAAGGTGCAAGGGGTGCTATTATTACACCAAAATCTACAAAGTTAGAGAAAAAATATGATCTTTCTTGTAAAGAAAAACCCCAAAGAGAATTTGCATAAGATGATACTATTACAGAAAATAAGATTATAAAAACTACTAATAATTTTCTCATAAAAAACCTCCCAAAAATGGTGCGCCCGAGAGGACTTGAACCTCTAACCTACGGATTCGTAGTCCGCCGCTCTGTCCTATTGAGCTACGGGCGCCCGTATAACATTATAAGGTGTTAAAAAATTTAATGTCAAGAAATTTAGAATAATGATTGCAAATCTTTAAGAAGAGAATGAAGTTCCTCTTCTAAATTTTTATCTTTATTAAAGAAGCACTGTTTAGCATAATCTTCAACAATCAAAATTCCTACTCTTTTTAAGGCGGATCTTACTGCTGCAATTTGAGAGATAATTTCTTTACAGTCTCTCCCTTCTTCGATCATTCTTTGTATTCCCCTTACCTGACCTTCAATCCTTCTTAAAGCAACAGTGTATTTCTTTTTCATTTCTATTTTTAATCCTTTCCTTACTATAAATAATTTAACAGCATTTCAGCTATAGATTTTGCAGCAATTTTCCCTGCTCCCATAGCACTTATTACCGTAGCAGACCCAGTGACAATATCTCCCCCTGCAAAGACTCTATCTTTAGTAGTTTTTCCTGTTTTTTCATCAATAATTATTGTTCCATGTTTAGTAAAGGTTAAATCCCTTGTTGTCTTAGCAATTAGAGGATTAGGAACAGTTCCGATAGCTACTATAACCATATCCAATGGAAATATAAAGTTTGAATTAGGAATAGGAATAGGTTTTCTTCTTCCACTATTGTCAGGCTCTCCTAAAGTCATCTTCTGAAGCTCTATAGCTTTTACTTTTCCATTTTCGTCTCCAATAAATCTTACTGGAGATACAAGTAAATCAAAAATTACTCCCTCCTCCTTAGCATGGATAATCTCTTCATATCTTGCAGGCATTTCTTCTTCTGTTCTCCTATATAATATATGAACCTCCTCTGCTCCTAACCTTAATGCAGTTCTTGCAGCATCCATCGCTACATTTCCTCCTCCAATAACTCCAACTACCTTTCCAATTTTTATAGGAGTATCATATTCTGGAAATTTATATGCTTTCATAAGATTAACTCTTGTTAAAAATTCATTAGCAGAGTATATTCCTATTAAATTCTCTCCTGGAACGTTTAGGAATTGAGGAGCTCCCGCTCCTGTTCCTATAAATACCGCATGATAATCCCTTAAAAGTTCATCTATAGTAAAAGTTCTTCCAATAACTACATTGGTAAAAATCTTTACTCCAAGACTTTTCACATATTCTACCTCCGCTCTAACAATCCTTTTTGGGAGTCTAAATTCTGGAATTCCATATATTAAAACCCCTCCTGGTTCATGAAAGGCTTCAAAAATATGGACTTCAAACCCCATTTTTACTAAATCTCCAGCACAAGTCAATCCTGCAGGCCCTGATCCTACAACAGCTACTTTTCTATTATTTTTCTTTTCAACTTTTGGAATTTCAAGTCTGTTGTTTAATTCCCAATCTGCTACAAACCTTTCCAGCCTTCCTATAGCTACAGGTTCTCCTATCTTTTTTAAGGTACAGAGAGCTTCACATTGAGTTTCCTGAGGACAAACTCTTCCTGTAGTTGCTGGCAAATTATTTGCCTCTTTTATTTTTTTAATTGCCAGATCAAATTTCTTCTCCCTTATAAGCCTTATAAATTCAGGAATATTTATATTAACAGGACATCCTTTTACACATGGAGCATCTTTGCATTGAAGGCATCTTTCTGCTTCTTTTAATGCTAAATCAACCGTATATCCTAAAACTACTTCATTAAAATTTTTTATTCTTTCTTTTGGATCTTGTTCTGGCATAGGAGTTTTTGTTTTACTTATGGCCAATTTTATATCCCTCACTTTCTTCTAAAAGCCTTAATGAAAGTTGTTCTTCCTCTTTATAAGTTTTTAATCTTAATAATAACTCATCAAAATTAACTAAATGTCCATCAAACTCAGGTCCATCTACACAGGTAAACATTGTTTTATTTCCTACAGTTACCCTACATCCCCCACACATACCAGTTCCATCCACCATAATAGGATTTAAACTCACAATAGTAGGTATTTTATAGGGTTTTGTTAACTCTGATATTACCTTCATCATTATAGTAGGTCCAATTGCCCATATTCTATCGATTTTTTTACCTGACTCTAATAAACTTTTAAGAACATCAGAAACAAACCCCTTATGTCCTAAAGAGCCATCATCTGTAGCTAAATATATCTCGTCACTTATTTTCTTAATCTCCTCTTTAAATATCAAATAATTTTTGCTTCTTGCTCCAAGAATACTTATAATATAATTTCCTTTTTCTTTTAAGGCTTTTAATATAGGATATAATGCTGCAATTCCTACTCCCCCGCCAACTCCAACTATATTTCCATAGTTTTCTATTTCTGATGGATTGCCTAATGGTCCAACTAAATCTAAAACTTCATCTCCTTCTTGTAATCTACCTAATAACTTTGTCGTTTTTCCCACTTCCTGAAAAACAATAGTTATATATCCTAAGGAAGGATTGCTATCAGCAATAGTCAGAGGAATTCTCTCTCCTTTTTCATTTACTCTTAAAATTACAAACTGTCCCGCTTTTGCTTTCTGAGCTATGATAGGGCTATAAATATTTATAAGTTTAACTGCAGGTGCAAGTTCTATCTTTTTTAAAATCTTATACAACATGTATTTCCTCCTTAAAAATAATTCTCGGTTTAAAAATTATATCATCAAATTTCTAACCTTTTAAGGAGGAGGGCTCTGTTAATAAAATATTTTCAAAGAAAATTAGATTTAATTGAATATTTTCAATTTCTATTCTTAAAATTTTAGGGGGTCTATTATAAGAAAAAATAAGAATAAATGAGATAGTATCTTTTGGTTTTAAAATTTTATTTATTGGAAAAGGCTCTAAACTCTCCTTAAGGATCTCCTTATACACTGGAACGTTGTTCAATAAATTTTCTTGATAATTTCCAATATTTTCTAAATAAACCTTTGCTTTACTTAAATCTAAATTTCTATTCCCCTGATTCTGCAAGGTTATAAATAAAGGTAAACTTTTTTCAAAAAGAGGCAAATCAAACCGAGGATAATTCTTTAAATTAAGAAGAATTACTTTCAGTGGATAATTAGGAGAGTAAGCATAATGGAAATTAAAAAAATTTAGATCTTTTTTATTTATTAAACTTCCTTCTATATGAAGCTTTACTAATTTTTCTTGAAATTGAAGATTATTATAAACTTGAAGTAATTTTGTGTAGTAATCCACAGAAATATTCCAAGGAATGTAGTTTTTTTCTGGTTTTTGCCAAAAAATACTCTCTTGTTCCTTGGCAATTTTTATTAACAAATTTATATTTTCACTCTGTGCTTGTGCTAAAGAAAAATTGAAAATCAAAAAAATAATCAATAAAAAAAAGAGGAATTTCATTAAATCCCTCCTATAAAATAATTTGGTGGAGCTGGGGGGACTTGAACCCCCGACCTCTTCCGTGCCATGGAAGCGCGCTCCCTCTGCGCCACAGCCCCACCATTTTTGGAGGCGGCACCCGGACTCGAACCGGGGAATGGGAGATTTGCAATCTCCTGCCTTAGCCGCTTGGCGATGCCGCCTTTTTGGAGCGGGTGACGGGATTCGAACCCGCGACCCTCGGCTTGGGAAGCCGATGCTCTACCTCTGAGCTACGCCCGCTCTTCCAATGTAACTACTTTAAGTATAAGCAATTTTTAAGTTTTGTCAAGGAAGGATAGAGACTGTTCAAAAAAACAAGAGAAGTTGAAATAAGAGGATTTAAAGGGTATAAAAAGGAAAAGAGAAAACAAAAGGGGTTGGTTTTCATATTCTTTCATCTCTTCTTTTAAAGTTATCGAGGGGACTATCTTTCAGAGATTTA
>JBNARO010000020.1:0-31988 GCA_049718665.1 Dictyoglomaceae bacterium
GTCGCTGGATGGCCGATCTCAACCACATAATTGTTATGGAGGACTTGCGGTATATTCGCAACCGTATCCAGGTTGCCAAAAAGCAACCGCAAATTCAGCACTCCTGGGCCTTTGGGCAGCTTGGTAGCTTTATCGAGTATAAGACTGCCGAACGGGGTATTGCTGTAATCTATATTGACCCCCGCCATACCAGCCAGCGTTGTCCCAGGTGCGGGTTTGTTGCTAGAGACAACCGCAAGGGTCATGTCTTCCGCTGCGCCTCCTTTGGTTTTGTCGGCCATGCAGACGTTGTAACCGCAACCAATATCCGTCAGGTGTTTTTAGACACGCTGGCGGATGGACCTCCGTCAGTAGGCCCCGAAGCGGCTTCTAGCTGCAAGCCTCCCGCTTTAGCGGTGGGGTAACTGACTGATGATCTCCTTGCCCAAAAAGTTCTCTATGATATAGCTGAGGAAAAATTTTATCAAGAAGGAGAAAAAGAAGTAGAAGGCATAAAGGAGGAGAGTAACTTGACTTCATGAAAATAAAGACAGTAATTTGGGATTGGGATGGGACCTTAATAGATTCTTTTTTTGCATGTTATAGAGCCACAAAGGATATATTATCTCTTTTTGGGATTAATCTTTCTAAAGAAGAATACACAAAAAATTTTATTCCCAATTGGTATGAAATGTATGAGAGATTTGGATTAAAGAGAGAATATTGGCAGATTGTAGATAATCTGTGGTATAAATATTTTGATTATTCATCAGTAAAATGGAGAGAGGGAGCAATAGAAAATCTTGAATTTTTGAGAGATCTTGGAATAAGACAAGGGGTTGTTACAGCAAGTACTAAAAAAGATATTGAGAAAGAATCTATCTACCTTAAACCAGAAAGATTTATTGAGCATTTTATATGCTGGGAAGATTCTATAAAAAAGAAACCTGATCCAGAGCCATTATTCAAAATATTGGAGATATTAAATATAAAACCTGAGGAAACTGTTTATATAGGGGACACTACAGAAGATATTATTATGGGAAAAAGAGCAAAGGTAAAATTAGTCATTGCTGTTCATTCTTGTTTTGATGAAAAAGAAGACTTAATGAAGGCTTCTCCTGATTACTTTTTTGAGAATCTTTTTGATCTTCTTTCCTTTTGGAAAAACTTGAAATAAAAAGAAAAAATTAGAAATTTTTTAAAAATTAATTTTTTAACACATGTTAATTACTCTTGATTTTAATGTAATTTTAATCTAAATTTAAACTTGTAACTTAACCGATTAAGTAATTGAAGAGAGAAACTATGAATAAGAAGAATTCAAGAATAAAAATAGATGATATCGCAAAAATGGCGGGTGTCTCGAAAGGCGCAGTATCTTATGTATTAAATAATAAGCCTGGAGTAAGTAAAGAGGTAAGAGAGAGAATTCTTCAAATTATTAAAGAATACAATTATAAACCTAATAAATTAGCACAAGCTCTTGCTGGGAAGAAAACAAATTTTGTCGCTCTTGTTATACCTGATATTAGTGACATGTTCTATGCAAGAATAATAAAAGGAGTAGAAGAGACTCTAAGTAAACATGGATATTATTTAAATCTTTATAGTACTCATGCAAATCCTGAAAGAGAACATCAAGTTTTTGATTTTTTAGATACGGGAATTGTAGATGGGGTTATAGTTATAGCTTATCACATAAAAAAAGATTTTGTAGAGAAAATAGCAGAAAAGGAAATCCCCTTTGTTTTTATAGATTATCCCTATGAAAGTGAAAAGATATATTCTGTTCTTGTTGACAACGAAGAAGGAGGTTTTCAAGCAACAGAATATCTTATATCCTTAGGACATAAAAAGATTGCTTTTATTCATGGTTCCAAAGACGCGTGGGATAGTTTTGCAAGATTTAATGGCTATCTCAAAGCTTTAGAGAAGTATAATATCCCTTTTAATGAAAGATTAGTAAAAAGAGGTGATTTTACGAAGGAAGGAGGATACAAAGCTGTTAAAGAACTTATAGAATCAGGAGAAGATTTTTCTGCAATATTTTCTGCTAATGACCATATGGCCTTTGGAGCTATAAAGGCTTTAAAAGAGAAACGCTTAAAAATTCCAAGAGATGTTTCTATTATAGGTTTTGACAATATAGAGGCTAGTGCTTTAAGTAGCCCTCCCCTTACCACAATTATGCAACCCATAATGCAGGTAGGAAAAAAGGCAGCAGAGATTCTTATAAAAATTCTCTCGGGAGATCCACCAAAACAAAAAAAATATCTTCTAAAGACACAACTTATTGAAAGGAAGTCTTGTCGCAAAATTTAAATTTTTTAGGTTTATTTCTATAAATATTTTTTATATCTAATAACTTAATCGGTTAAGAAAGGGGTACGAAAATGAGAAATTGGTTTGAGACAAAATATGGATATTTTAAAAATGATGGAAAAGAGTATGTTATAAAGACTCCAAAAACTCCTAAGCCTTGGATAAATGTAATAAGTAATGGAGACTACGGGCTTGTTATATCTAACACAGGCTCAGGATATAGCTTTAGGACTCATGCGTCTTTGAACAGAATAACCCGCTGGAATCAAGATCTTATAAAAGATGATTTTGGAAAATATATCTATGTAAGAGATAACAAGAAAAAAGTTTTTTGGTCTATACCTTGGAAACCCGTATGTGCAGAATATGAAAAATTTGAGGCTATATACGGATGTGGCTACTCTATATTTAAAACAAGATACTACAATCTAAATTTTGAACTAACTTTATTTGTTCCCTTAGAAGATCCTTTGGAAATATGGCTCCTTAAAGTGAGAAATGAGGATGAAGAAGTAAAAGATCTTTCCATTTTTACTTATCTTGAATGGAATCTTGGATCCGCTCCGGATTGGCATAGAGAATTTCATAGAATTTTTATTGAAACCTATTTTAATGAGGAAAAAAATTATATCTATGCAAGAAAAAGATTATGGGAAATTCCTAATGAGAAAGGGGAATATTGGAATAAAGATTGGGATTATACCGCCTTTCACTCTGTAAACTATCCTGTTAACGAAGCGGAAGGTTCAAAAGAAGAATTTATAGGAATGTACAGGGATTTAATTTCCCCTAAGGCTCTTATTGAAGGAAAATTAACTAATACCTTTGGAAAATGGGAAGACGACATTGCATCTTTAAAAGTTGATTTAAAACTTCTTCCCTACGAAGAAAAAACTTTAATTTTTTCTCTTGGTGCAGTGAAGAATGATTCGAAAGAGAATATTGAAAAAATTCTGGAAAAATACAACACAGAAGAGAAAGTAGAGAAAGCCTTAGAAAATGTCAAAAAGATGTGGGAGGACTTATTATCTGGTTTTTATGTAGAGACAAAAGATTCTGCTTTCAATATTATGAATAATTACTGGCTTAAATATCAAGCAATTTCTGGAAGACTTTGGGCAAGAACCGCATATTATCAATTAGGTGGAGCTTATGGATTTAGAGATCAATTGCAAGATAGTCAAATATTTTTATATCTTGATCCTAAAAAAACTTTAGATCAAATCAAGCTCCACGCAAAGCATCAATTCTCTGATGGATATGTATATCACTGGTGGCATCCTATTAGTGAAATAGGACTTAGAAATGAAATATCTGATAACAGACTTTGGCTTCCCTTTTTAGTAGTGAGATATTTAAAGAATACAGATGATTGGTCTATTCTGAAGGAAACTGTTCCGTATTTAGATGGTGGTGAAGGAACAATATATGAACACTGCTATAAAGCTATAGATTTAAGCTTAAAAAAGTTTAGTCCACGAGGACTTCCATTAATAGAAAATGGTGATTGGAATGATGGGATGAATGCAGTGGGAACCGAAGGAAAAGGTGAAAGCATATGGCTGGGACATTTCCTCTATGGAATACTTCTTGATTTTGCTTATGTGGCAGAAAAAGAAAAGGACTTAGAAAGAGCTGAATATTACAGAAAAAGGACAAAAGAGCTTAAGGAAGCAATAAATAAATACGGATGGGATGGAGAATGGTTTTTAAGAGCTTTTAAAGACAATGGAGAACCCATAGGAAGTAAATTATGTGAGGAAGGAAAAATATTTTTAAATGCTCAAAGTTGGGCAATTTTAAATGATTCTGCAGAAGAGGATAAAAAAGAAAAAGCCTATGAATCTATGAAAAAATATCTTTTTAAGGAATATGGTCCTTTACTTCTATACCCTGCTTATACAAAGCCAGATCCCGAAATAGGATATCTCACAAGATATGCTCCTGGAGTCAGAGAAAATGGTGGATTATATACCCATGCGGGATGTTGGGCAGTTTTAGCAGTCTGCAAAATGAAGGATAAAACCGCTTATGAAATTTATAAAAGTTTTATGCCTATTTATAGAGGAATGAACCCTGACTTATATCAAGTAGAACCTTATGTAATATGTGGAAATGTAGATGGTCCAGATTCCAAATATTTTGGGAGGGGAGGATGGAGCTGGTATACAGGATCTGCGACTTGGTATTTCATAGCGGGAATAGAAGGAATCTTAGGAATAATTCCAACTTGGGAAGGCTTAAAAATTTCTCCAAATATTCCTGACGATTGGGATGAAGTAAGAGTTAAAAGGTTATTTAGAGGAAAAACTTATGAGATTCATATAAGAAGGAAGGGAAAGTTTGAGATCTTTTTAGATGGTGAAAAAGTTAATGGAGATACTATTAACTATCAAGGTCCTAAAGATTCTGTCTTTGTAGAAATAAGTATTTAAAAAGGAGGTGAGAAGACTTAAAAATTTCTTGTTCCTTTTTAAAAAATAAAAAGTTAGGAGGGTTTTTCTTATGAGAAGATTTTTAATAATTCTTTTAATGTTAGTTTTTCTTGGAACCTTAGCCTTTTCTTATGAATCTGTAAATCCCATGGATGAAATAGCGGGACTAAGTGATGATAATACTGGAGCAAAGTTTGAAAAAAGTATGGAATATGTAGCAGATGGAAAATATTCTGTGAAAATTATTCCTTCAGGAAAATCTGAAGAAACAAAGATGGCGTTTCAAATTTCAGGAGATATATTATCAAAATGGGCAGAAAAAGATTTATTAAAGATATCTGTTTTCATTAAAAAATCTGCAGAAACAAAACCCAATAAATTTTTCCTTGGAATAGCAGATGTAACAACAGATTGGACATGGGTTGATGGGATCTTCTCAGAAAGCAAAGTAAAAGATGGCTGGAATACTGTTGAATTTAAACTTTCTCCTAAAATGAGGGATGTTAAGTCTGATGGAAAATATATGCTATATTTTGCATTTATTGAAGAAAAGGATGGAAAGAAAATTCCCATAAAAGATCCTTTCTATGTAGATAAAGTAGTCATTGAATCCTTAGAGGAACCTAAGGAACTATACATATGGAGCATGGATACATTATCAGAAATAAAAACTTTTGACAATGATAATACAGGAGCAATTTTTGAACTAAGTGATATCTATGTTGCAAATGGATCAAATTCTATGAAAGTAATACCTAATGGAAAAAGTGTGGAAACAAAAGTAGCATTATGGCTTCCAAAGAATATGATAGGGGTATGGAATGAAAGCGATAAAGTAATTATGAAAGTATATATTCCAGAAGAGATGAAGATTAAGCCTGAAATGTTCTTCCTAGGAATGGCAGATCTCACTAAGGAATGGAAATGGGTAGACGGTGTTTTCTCTAATACTAAGGCATCTTCTGGATGGAATGACATAGAATTTATACTAACTCCCAAGATGAAGAGCTTAGCAGAAAATGGGAAATATAAAGTTTATCTTGCCTTTGCAGGATACGATGAAAAGAGAAATAAAGTTCCTTTAGTAGATGCTTTCTATATTGATGGGTTATATGTAAGTTATGCAGGAGAATTTGCATATATATGGACTATGGATACAAAAGAGGAAATTGAAACCTTCAACAATGATAACACTGGAGCAGTTTTTGAGTTAAATACTGATTATGTGATTCAAGGGAATGCATCCATGAAAGTAATTCCAAATGGTAAGAGTTTAGAAACAAAAGTAGCAATGCCCATACCAAAAGATAAGATAGAAACATGGAATAAAGGAGGAAATAAAATTGTTCTCAACATATATATTCCACCAGAGATGAAACATAAGCCTGAAATGTTCTTCCTAGGAATGGCAGATCTCACTAAGGAATGGAAATGGGTTGGAGGTGTATTTTCTAATACAAAACCTACTGACGGATGGAATGCTATAACCTTTGAAATTTCGGGAAAAATGACAAGGCCAGAAATTGGGGGAAAATACATGGTCTACCTTGCCTTTGCAGCATATGATGAAAATAGAAATAAAGTACCTCTAACAGAACCCTTCTATATTGATGGACTTTTCATGAAGATAGAAAAGAAAAAATTAACAAGAGAAGATCTTATTGCAAAAGCGGATCCTAAAATCAAAGAAGAAGTAGCAAGACTTTTAGATTTAAGTGATAATGCTTTGCTTGATGAAATTCAGAAGAAGACTTTCCAATACTTCTGGAATGAAGCAAATCCTGAAAATGGGCTCATAAAAGATAGAAGTACTCCAGATTCTCCCGCAAGTATAGCATCAGTAGGATTTGGACTGACTGCAATTCCTATAGCAATTGAGAGGGGATGGATAACAAAAACAGAAGGATATAACAGGGTTCTTACCACTTTAAAGAGTTTTGCAGAAGGAAAAATAGAAGGACATAATGGTTTCTTCTATCACTTTGTAGATATGAAAACAGGAAAGAGAGTATGGAACTGTGAACTATCATCTATTGACACCGCTTTACTTCTTGCTGGTGTAATCTTTGTTGGAGAATACTTCAAAGGGACAGAAATAGAAACTCTTGCAGATAAAATATATAGGAATGTTAATTGGCAGTGGATGCTTGCAGGTGGAAGTACTTTATCTATGGGATGGAAACCTGAAGGAGGTTTTCTTGGAGGGAGATGGGGAGACAATTTTGATGAAGGAATTCTTGCCACTTTCTTAGCTATTGGTTCACCTACCTATCCCATACCAGTCTCTGCATGGGATCTATATTCGAGGCCTGTGAATGACACATATATTTCCTTTAAAGATGAGGTACTTTTTGTTTACCTATATCCTAACATTTGGATAGACTTCAGAAATAAAGAGGATAAATATGCAAACTACTTTAATAATGCAATAGCTGCAGCAAGATACAATTACATGTTTACCTTCTTAAGAAAGAGTGAGTATCAAACCTACGACGAAGATATTTGGGGACTTTCCGCAGGTGATGGACCTGGAGGATATAGAGCTTATGGAGCATCTGAGGGAAATCATGACGGAACTATAGTTCCTTATGCATCCATTGGGGCACTTCCACTTGTTCCCGATCTCAGTATGAAAGCAATAAAAGGAATGTTATCTAAGCATGGACCACTAATCTGGGGTAAATATGGATTTGTAAGTGGATTTAATGTGGATGAAAACTGGTATTCCGAAGAATATATAGGGATTGATCAAGGAACTATCCTCCTCATGATAGAAAACTACAGGACAGGAATGGTCTGGAAATACTTTATGAAGAACAAATATATAAGAGATGCTATGAGAAAGATAGGATTCACGTACAAGAGGGCAGATTATGCAGTCACTCCTTGGTACAAAGGAGAATATGAGAAAAGAGCCTTAGAGGCGAAAAAGAAATCTACCCAAGCCTTTAAAACAGAAACTCCTCCAAAGATTGATGGAATTTTTGAAGATTTATGGAAATTTGCAGTTGAGAATAAAGTTACTGAAGATATGAATGTACCAGGATTTACTAAAGTAGATAAAAAGAAACAAATTCTTCATAGCAATTTCTATGCTATGTGGGACAATGGATATCTATATCTTTATGCTAAGGTTTACGATGAATATTTAGTAGTAAATATTGCCCCCACAGATATTGGTGCATTTTATAGAACAGACTCTATTGAATTTTATCTTAATCCCGCAGTTGCAGGTTCTAATGCAGGAGTATTTAAAATTGCAATTCTTCCATTTGATACTGCAGGAAATGTGCAAGCGGTAAGACACGAAGATGCAAATCCTGGAGATATAAAGGTTGTAGCACCAGAAGTAAAAGTTGCTTCTAAGAGGACAGATTATGGATATGATATAGAAGTTGCTATACCATGGAAATACTTAGGTATAACTCCAAAAGAGGGAATAAAAATTGGGTTCTGCCATACTATACATAATTCTAATAAAAAAGATGCAGGTATTGGTGCCTATGTAAGAGAAAATATGCTTTCTTGGGTTGATCTCCCTGAAATATGGGCGCATCCTGAAAGCTGGGGAACCTTAGAGCTTAAGTAGAAAAAATTTAGGGGGAAGAGATTCTTCTCCCCCTATAAAAAACTTTGGAGGTGTAAGAAATGAGAAGAAATTTATTAATAATTATGATTCTCTTAATAATTTTAACCTCTTTCTCCTTCTCCCAAACTAAAACAATAAAAATTTGGGCTATGGGAGAAGAAGCAAAAAATTTAAACATTATGGCAGAAAAATTCACAAAGGAAACAGGTATAAAAGTTGATGTTCAAGCCCTTCCATGGGCTGCAGCTTTTAGTAAGATCCTAACAGGAGTTGCAGGAAGGCAAGTCCCAGATCTTGCCATGATGGGAACTACTTGGATGGCACCTTTTTCCGCTATGGGAGCTTTTGAAAACCTTGAAAGTTATATTGCTAAATCTAAGGTAGTAAAACCTGACAAATTCTTTTCAGGTTCTTGGGAAACTGTAGTTTATAATGGGAAAGTCTATGGAGTACCATGGTATGTAGATGTAAGAGTACTTTACTATAGGGTAGACATGCTTAAAGAAGTAGGATATAACAATGTACCAGATACATGGGATGAACTTTACGATGCCATTAAAAAGCTTTCTCAAAAATATGGAGTAGGAAAAACAGGAATAGGACTGTCTCCCACAGAAGCTGCAAACTTTATGCCCTTTGTATGGCAGAATGGTGGAGATATCATTGATAAAAATAAGAACATCCTTGTTAAGAATCCAGAATTTGTGGAAGCTTTGGAGTTCTACGCAAGATTCTTTAAAGAAAATCTTGTAGCTAAGGGTGGAGCAAATGTCTTTGTAGACTTTGAATCAGGACTTCTTCCCATGTTCTTTTCAGGTCCATGGATGGTTTCTATGATAAAGGAGCAAGTTCCAAAGATCACAGGAAAATGGATGGTTTCTGTAATGCCAAAGAAAAAGACAAGGACATCCTTTGTAGGAGGATCAAACTGGATAATATTTAAGGATTCAAAGAATAAAAAAGAAGCTTGGAGCTTCATAGAATTTATGACAAAGCCTGAAAATCAATTAGAGTGGTATAGGATTTTAAGATCTCTTCCTGCAGTAAAAGAGGTTTGGAAGAGTCCAGAACTTGCTGACGATCCAATGACAAAAGTATTTAGAGAACAATTAGATGATGCAAAGTCTACCCCTATAGTTCCAGAATGGGATAAAATTGAAACTGCCTTAGGAAGAAGAGTAGAAGAAGTATGCCTTGGAAACAAAGACATTAAAGAGGGTGTAGAATTACTTTATAAAGATCTACAGAAGATACTAAGGAAGTAAAGAATGGGGCTGGATAAATCCAGCCCCTATCCATTTAAGGAGGGATTTCTAAACAATGAAAAATAAAATTTGGGAGATATTTTTATTTATTGGTCCTTCTCTGTTTCTTTTGTTAATTTTTACCTTTCTTCCTGTAATAACATCTTTATTTTTAAGTATAACAGATTTTAATGCCTACTCCTTTTTAGATTGGAGTAAAACAAGCATTGTCTTTCTTCAAAACTTCATAGATGTGTTCCATGACGATCTATTTTGGAAAGCAGTTTTAAATACTTTATATGCTTTTATTCTTGCCTACCCATTAACTATATTTTTTTCATTACTTTTCGCTTTTCTACTAAATAGGGAGGAAACTTATTTCAAAAACTTTTTTCGTCTTCTTATTTATCTTCCCTCTGTTACAAGCACCATTGCAATAGCAGTGGTATGGTCATGGATATTAAATCCTAAGTATGGTCTTTTAAATTGGTTCTTAGGACTTTTTGGACTACCTCCTCAAGAATGGCTTTCTAATACAAGATGGGCAATGCTTGCAGTTGTCTCCTTAGTAGTATGGAAAGCAATAGGTCCAAATATGCTACTTTTTATTGCAGGACTTCAAGGAATTCCTGAAGAATTATATGAATCAGCAGAGATTGATGGAGCTAATAGGTGGCAGCAATTTTGGTATGTAACTCTTCCGGGGTTAAAACCAGTACTTCTTTTTGTATCAGTTATGTTAGGAATTGGATATTTACAACTCTTTGAAGAACCTTATATGTTAACAGGAGGAGGTCCATTAAATTCTACCCTTTCTATAGTTTTATATCTTTATCAAAAAGGATTTAGAGCTTTTGAATTTGGCTATGCTTCTTCTGTTGCCTTTATTTTATTTATTATGATCTTTGGACTAACTTATATTCAAATGAAGATGAGAATTTATCAAGAGTAGAGGTGAAAATATGAAAAAGAGAAAAGTAAGTCTTTTTCAGCAAGTTTTAGTCCATGGATTTTTAATTATGGCTTCCATAGTTACCGCTACCCCATTCCTCTGGATGCTTGTTACTTCTTTTAAAACTCCAGGAGAGATATATACAATTCCTCCTAAATTTATTCCCTCTGAAATTACTCTTGAGAATTATATAGAACTTTTTAAAGGAATAAATTTTTGGAGACCTCTCTTAAATACTTTAATTATTGTCACCATTGCTCCTCCTCTTTCTATTCTTTTTAACTCCATGGCGGGATATGCTTTTTCTAAATTTAGGTTTAAAGGGAGAGAAGTATTGATGCTTCTTATTCTTGCAACAATGATGATCCCAGGACAAATGACTTTGATCCCTGCATATTTGATAGTACGAATTCTTAACATGTTAAATACATATCAAGGAATTATAATTCCTGGTCTTGTAGGGGCAGGAAGTATATTTTTCTGGAGACAATTTATAAAAGGAATACCCGATGAGATAATAGATTCTGCCAAAATAGATGGAGCAAATGAAATTATTATTTATTTTAAAATAATTTTACCTCTTTCTATCCCATTTCTTATAACCTCCTTTGTCTTTGCCTTTATAGGAGCTTGGAACTCTTTCCTCTGGCCTCTCATTGTTGCTACGGATGAAAATATGTATACATTACCTGTAGCAGTGTCAGTAATAGCGGGACAGTATGGAGAAAACATTGGAACAATCCTTGCAGGATCTACTATAGTAGTTTTTCCTATACTCATCGTCTTCTTAATTGCCCAAAGATATATAATAAGAGGAATTGTTATGACAGGTCTAAAGTTTTAACCTTTCTTAAAATTTTGCTATTAACAATTTTCAATCTTTATTCTAAAATATTTCAAGATATTTTGTTAGGAAAAGAGGTGGAAGATGAAATTTATTGCAGATTTTCATATCCACTCTAAATATAGTAGAGCTACAAGCTCTGACATGGATTTGGAAAACTTAAGCAAATGGGCAAAATTGAAGGGGATTCAGCTTTTAGGAACAGGAGATTTTACTCATCCTTTATGGTTTTCAGAACTTAGAGATAAACTAAGAGAGTATAATTATGGAATTTACGAGTTTAATAACATAAATTTTATATTAACTACAGAAATAAGCAATATTTATCAGCAGGATGGAAGGATTAGAAGAATACACCTTTTAATTTTTTCTCCTTCTTTAGAGATCTGCTATAAAATTAATCGTTTATTGGAAAGGTTTGGAAATTTATCCAGTGATGGGAGACCTACCTTTGGTTTAAATATTAAAGACCTTCTTCCCCTTCTTTGGGAAATATCTGAAGAAATTTATGTAATTCCTGCTCATATATGGACTCCTTGGTTCTCTCTTTTTGGTTCACAATCAGGATTTGATTCCTTAGAAGAAGCTTTTGGAGAATACAGTGATAGAATTTTTTCTGGAGAAACTGGATTAAGTAGTGATCCACCTATGAATTGGAGACTCTCTAAATTAGATAGAATTTGCCTTATTTCCAATTCTGATGCTCATTCCCCAAATAAAATTGGAAGAGAAGCAAATGTATTTAATTGTTCCATGAATTATAGAGAAATATTTAGTGTTATAAAAAATCAAGATAAAAACAAGTTTTTATTTACCATAGAATTCTTCCCAGAAGAAGGGAAGTATCATTTTGATGGACATAGAAACTGCAATGTAGTTTTGTCACCAAAGGAAAGTATAAAGTTAAATAATATTTGCCCTTCATGTGGAAAGCCTTTAACCATTGGAGTAGCTCACAGAGTAGAAGAATTAGCAGATAGAGAGGAGGGTTTTATACCACAAAACAAAATTCCATATAAGAATTTAGTACCCTTAGAAGAGATTATTGCTCAAGCTTTAAAAAAAGAGGTTTCATCTTCTATAGTTCAGCAAGAATATCTAAAAATAGTTAATAGTTTAGACTCAGAGTTAAATATTTTAATAGATCTACCTTTAGATGAGATACAGAAAGTTGCGGGAGCAAAGATTACAGAAGGAATAAGATATATGAGAGAAGGGAAAATAAAGGTAGAGCCTGGTTATGATGGAGTTTATGGGAAAATAAATGTCTTCCCAGAAGAAGAAAAGGGACAACTCTCTCTTTTCTAAAATGGGAATTTAAAAATCTCAAATATTTTCTCTTTCAAAGTCGTTCCAGGAACAAGATTCTTAAAATCCTCTATAGCCTTATGAAAGCCTATGTCATAATCTCTTTTTTGACTTTCTAACCATTTATGGTCGGAAATATAAACATATAAATCTCCAAGAGTTCTTCCGGGAAAGGCATCTAAAATTCTTTCCTTTTCAATAATTTTTACAATGGGAAGATAAATACTCTTATACCAATCTTTCGCAGCTTCTTTTATATCTACTTCTTTTCCCCTTCTCTCACTCATGTAATATTTATGCTCCATTATCTGAGATAATAGTTTTTTATACTGTCCAACCTCTGTAAGAATTATATCTTTTAAACCAGTAAGCATTTCAAAGTCTGACCTTTCCCTATATAGAATATTCTCGAAAGAATCTTGTGGTGGAAGATATTCAATAACATGAGCATCTATTTCTTTCTGTCCCAATCTTCTTGCAGCAGCAACTCTATGATTTCCATCGAGAACATAATATTCATCTTTGATTTTATAAACTTCTATGGGAGGAAGAACTTTTCCTCTTAGAATAGCATCTTCTATCTCCTTTAACCTCTGATATGAGCCTTCTTTCAAAGGTCGAAATTTCTCATCAAAATCTAAGTATCTTCCTACACTTCCAACAATTTTGTCTACTTCTATAGTCTGATATCCCAGATCCCTCCAAGAAACAAGTTTCTCCTCTTGAAGTTTTTCTTGAAAACTTTTTAAATGTCTTTGTCTTTTAAAAAATTTTTTAAAAAAAGAGTTCATAAATCTAATACCACAAAACCTGAACAATTAATAATTTTTGTGTTCCCAACCTCGGTAATTCTTAAGCTTCTAAATTTGTAATTCATATGGGTATGACCATGTAAAAAGTAAGAAGGTTTATATTTTTCAATTAGCCAAAGAAAACTTCTAAATCCCTTATGAGAATAGTCATCTCCCTCATGGATTCCAAAGGGAGGAGCATGGGTTACTACTATATCAATTCCCTTTCTCAATTTAAAATATAACTTTCTAATTCTCCAATTCATCTCTCTTTCTGTATACTGAAGAGGACTATTACTATATCTTAGGGAACCTCCTAATCCCAAAATCTTTTTATCTTTAAACTTAATTACCTTTCCATCAATATTTTCACAACCCTCAGGAGGTTCCCTAAGATATCTCTCGTCGTGATTTCCTAAGACATAAAAAACAGGAACATTTAAAACTGTCGCAAGATAAGTTAATAACTCTGGCAGAACATCCCCACAAGATATCACCGCTTCTACTCCTTTATAAGGAGAAGCATCAAATCTTTCATAAAGAATAGGAGATTCAAAATCTGCCAAAGCTAAAACTTTCAAGATAAACTTTGCCCAATTCTCAGTTTGAGTTCATTAATAAATCCTATAGCAAAGGGGTCTTTTCCTGCAAGATATGCAAGATATACTGTAGTAAAATCTCCTAAATATGTAAGGGAGAAAAATTTTGTTAAAGGATAATTTCCTTCTCCCTTCCATAAAAATACAGGAATACCCCTTTTCTCTATCTTCTCCTTCATAAATTCAACTCTTATTTTCATCTCTCCTCCTAAAGATGTGTAGAGAAAGATAAGGGAAAAAGGACTTATAACTTTTAAGTCTGCTTCCCAAGACATAATCTCATTATGATTTAGCTCTGGAAAGAAATGAGTAAAGGCAGGATATTTTGAATTTTCATTAAACTGACATTTCCACCTATAACCTGCCACAGCCCATCTTTCTTCTACTGCATAGATTATAGGAATTCTCTCAAAAACCATATGAGCAAGCTTTTTAGCAAGATTCTTCTCAGCGGGATTTTCTACTTTAAAGTCTTCTCTTGCCTTTTTAAGATAGTTTATAGTCTCTTCAATAGCTTCCTTTTGGGGAGGAATTAAATCTAACCTATCTAAAACCACTAAGGAGGGTATAGTTACATATCCTATAGCAGCTCTTGGTGCTAATCCCTTTGGTATTTGAATTAAAGTAAGCTTTTTTTCTTTTGCAAATTCTGCTAATTTTCCTCCACTGGTTATTGCTACCACTTCTGCTTCCTTTTCATAGGAGCTCTTAGCAGATTCTAAGGTTTCTACAGTATTCCCAGAATAGCTTACTGCAAAAACTAAAGTGTTTTTGTCTACCCAACTGGGAAGAGAATAATCTCTATTGACCACTATAGGAATCCTGCCTGCATCAAAAGCTATAGCCCTTAGTATATCTCCTCCTATAGCAGAACCTCCCATTCCTAAGACCAAGACCTTCTTTATCTCTCTTCCTTCCAATTTTAGTTCTGCATTATAAGAAATTTCTCGTGCTTCTTCTATTTGCTCAGGAAGTTTATATACCGCTCCTAACATATCTTGAGGATCAAGTTTTTTAAGTTCATCTATTTGATCTAATCTTTCCATTTTTTCTACTCCTCCCGCTTTTTTTGTTATTTTAACTTACACCTTAATTATTGACAACATGTCAACTCTTTGTATACTGAGAAAGGAAAAATTTTTTAAGGAGGTACAGAATGGAGACAAAAGTAGTTTGGAATGGAAAAATGAAATTCAAAGGAATAACCCCTTCAAATTTCACTATAGAAATGGATTCAACTCCTGAACATGGTGGAGATAATGAGGGTCCAAGACCTATGGAACTGGTTTTGGTTGCTCTTGGAGGATGCACAGGAATGGATGTAATCTCTATATTAGATAAGATGAAGGAGAAAGTAGAAAGTTTTGAGATGAATATTTCTGCAGAAAGAGCTCAAGACCATCCAAAGGTGTACACAAAAGTACATATTGAATATATTTTTAAGGGAGAGAATTTAAAAGAAGAAAATATTAAGAAAGCAATTGAACTTTCTCAAATAAAATATTGTTCTGTTTCTGCTATACTGAGAGGAACTGCAAAAGTAACTTATTCATGGAAAATTTTATAAAAGGGGTTATAGAATGATGAAGGATATTAGAGTCAGAATTGCTCCAAGTCCTACGGGATATCTTCATGTAGGAACAGCTCATACTGCTCTCTTCAATTGGCTTTTTGCAAGACATAACAAAGGTACTTTTATATTAAGAATTGAAGATACTGATAGGGAAAGATCTACAAAGGAATATGAAGAGAATATATTAGAAGGATTAATATGGCTTGGACTAAATTGGGATGAAGGTCCATACTATCAATCTCAAAGGTTAGAACTATATCAAAAATATGCAAGGAAGCTTTTAGAGATGGGATCTGCATACTACTGCTATTGCACTCCTGAAGAACTTGAGGGGAGGAGAAAAATTGCTCTAAGTCAAAAGAGGGCTCCAAAATATGATAGGAAATGTTTATACCTTACATCAGAAGAAAGAGCAAGATATGAAAGAGAAGGAAGAAAACCAGCAATAAGGCTATTAGTTCCAGAAGGAAAAACAGTATTTAATGACATAATCCGAGGAGAAATTGAATTTAATAATGAAGATATTGGAGATTTTGTAATAATGAAATCTGATGGTATGCCCACATATAATTTTGCAGTAGTTATTGACGATTATACTATGGGAATTTCTCATGTAATTCGGGGAGAGGACCATATCTCTAATACTCCAAAACAAATATTTATATATAATGCCCTTTCTTGGAGTATTCCAGAATTTGCCCACTTACCTTTACTTTTAGGACCAGATAGATCAAAACTTAGTAAAAGACATGGAGTAACTTCTGTGTCAGAATATAGGAAAATGGGATATCTACCTGACGCTTTGATAAATTATCTTGCTCTTTTAGGGTGGACTCCCCAAGAAAATAGAGAAATATATACAAGGGAAGAATTAGTAGAATTATTTGATTTAAGAAAAGTAACTAAAAATCCAGGGATCTTTGATATAACAAAATTAGAATGGATAAATGCCCAGCATATTAGAAATCTATCTCACCCAAAATTGGCAGAATTAACTCTTCCTTTTTTAAAAGAAGCTCAATTGATAAAAGAGGACTTTCTGGATTGGGATTATTATCTAAAAGTGGTGGCTCTTCTCCAAGAACGGCTTAAGACCCTTTCCCAAATAAAAGAGTACGGGGATTATTTTTTCTTAGAAGAACTAAATTATGATAAAGAGGTAGTTAAAAAAGTAATTAAACATAAAAATACTTCTGAATTTTTGAAAACTTTAAAAGGAATTTGGGAGAATTTGGAGGATTTCTCTGTTTTAAACTTAGAGAAAACATTGAAAGAATTAGCGGAGAGGCTAAATGTTTCTACAGGAACCTTAATACATCCAGTTAGAGTAGCCTTAACCAATAAAACTGTGGGACCAAGTTTATATGAATTGATAGAAGTATTAGGCAAAGAAAGAACTTTAAAAAGGTTAGGAAGGTTTATTGAATATTTAGAATCTATTTAAGAAACATGTTTAGGCGCTCTCCTTATAAAATCTTTGATGAATTAGAGAAAAAGCTTTCAAACTCTTTAAATGAGGAAGAGCGTCTTTTTATTCACTATACTTTGAAACAAGTAAAGTTATCCTTCTTATCAAAGAGAAAGCTAGATTTATATATTTATCCTTTATTTCTATTTTATGGTTTAGTCGCCTTAGCTAAGCTTACTATCTTTTTAAAAACCCACGAAATACCAAGAGAAGTTCTCCATGGGTTAACAGTAAGAGTTGCAGGAGAAAAATCTATGAATTGGAACAAAGATTATGATCCAGGAAAAGAAACCATCTTAGTAAAAGAAAAGGGATTATTTCCTACATTTCTAAGAAGTATATCTTGTTATCAAGTTCCTGAGGGAGAAAAATTCACTTTAGAAGAACTTTTAAGATATTTGGATATGGAAGTCTCCCTCCATCCTTTAGCAATTCATTATCTCATTCTTTTTCTTTTAAGTATGTTAAGTAGATATGAGCCTCAAAAATGGGGATGGACCTTAGACAAAAGCAATCTTTCTCAAAAGATTAGAAACTATCTTAGAGATGCAGATGTACAAATCCTTCAGATTTGGAGAGATAATACTAAGTTATAATAGTTTTTAAAAAGATCCTTTACTAAGGATAAATCTACTATATCTTTGTATTCCTCAAGCCCTTTATAGCCTTTTTCAAAGAATTTTTCTGCAGTATTAAAAGAAACCTCTTTAGCTCTCTTTTTATCTAAAAGTTCTAAAATATAGTATATATCTTGTTCTGTCAATTTAATCCTATTCCATATTTCATAAAGTTTCTGCCTCTCTTTATCACTTGCTTCCTGAAGAAGATATATTATAGGAAAGGTCTTTTTCTTTTTCCATAAATCTCCTAAAGCGGATTTTCCTGTTTTCTTAGGATCTCCCCATATTCCCATGATATCATCTGCAATCTGAAAGAAAATTCCAAAATTCCTCCCAATTTCAAAAAATTTTCTTGATATATCCTCTTTATAATTGGCAGAGAATGAACCTAAATAAAAAGTGGTAGCAAAAAGTCTCGCGGTCTTTTTTTCTATCATAGTCATATATTCTTTCAAAGATATTTCATTTCTATGTTCAAAACTTAGATCTAAATATTGACCCTCTATAAGCTCTTGGATAGTAGCAGTAATCTCTTTTAAGCTTACCCTTTGAAGAGTAGGAGAAGAAATTTGAGTAAGAACTTGGAAACAAAGATTAAATAAAGAATCTCCTACATTAATAGCCTGAGGAACTCCCCAAAGCTTCCATACTGTCCATCTGTTATGTCTTTTCTCATCTCCATCTTGAATATCATCATGAACCAATGAGAAATTATGAAGAAATTCAAGAGAGGATCCTAAATTTAAGGCATCATCTAAGGAACCATTAAAAGCCTGATTAACAAGAACACAAAAAAGAGGTCTCAGTCTCTTCCCTCCTTTAAACTCTGTCAATGGTCTTCCTTCTTCATCCACCCATCCCATATGATAAGCAGAAAAGAAATATAATGGGAGAAGGTTAGAAAACTTTTCCCAGTTTTCCTGTAACCTTCTTTCTATTAATATTAAATATTTTTGATAACTGTCCATACCAAAATTATTATACCTTAATCTTCCTTACCTTGACACTATCTTTTTTAAAATGGTAAACTTTCTCTACAAAAGAAAACCTTGCCTTGGAGGTATAAGTTATATGCAAAAATACATGTATAAAGAAATCAAAGAAGGAATGGAAGTTTTAGAAAGATTTAAGGAGAGAAAAGAAGAGCTTAAAAAATTAGCAGAAGAAATAAGAAAATACGATCCTAAGAATATAGTCTTAGTAGCTCGAGGAACTTCTGATAATGCTGCTGTTTGGGGGAAATATTATATTGAGTCCTATGTAAAAATTCCTGTTTCCCTATCTGCCCCTTCTTTATATACTATTTATCATAAGCCTCCTATTCTTAAAAATTCTTTAGTTATAGCAATATCTCAGTCAGGAGAAAGTGAGGATATATGTGAAGTAGTTAGAGAGGCAAATAGCCAAAATGCCTTTACCCTTGGAATAACAAATAATCCTGAAAGTAAATTAGCAAATTTATCTAAGAAGGTTCTTTTTCTCTCTGCAGGTGAAGAAAAAAGTGTTGCTGCAACAAAAACCTATTTGGCCCAATTGGGAGCTTTATACTTTTTAGTGAATTCTTGGATAAGAAAAGATAATTCTGATGAATTTGATAATTTAATCTCTTCTCTAAAAGAAGTGGTAGAAAGGGAGGAAGAGATAAAAGAAAAGACAGTACCATATAAATTTATGGAACATTGTGCCATCTTAGGAAGAGGCTACAACTTAGCTTCTGCTTTAGAAATGGCTCTAAAACTTAAAGAAACATCATATATTCTTGCAGAACCTTATTCCTCTGCTGATTTTCTTCATGGTCCTTTAGCCCTTGCGGTTCATGGATTTCCAATATTTTTCTTCGTCCCGAAGGGAGAAAGTCTTTCCCATTCTTATGAGGTAATTAGACTTTTAGAGGAGAAGGGAGTGGACCTTTTTATATTTTCTAATGAAGAATCCCTGTTTAGCAAGTTTAACGGATTTTTTATAAAATCCAATATTCCTGAAGAAATTACCCCTATTTTATTTATTCTTCCCGCTCAGTTTTTTGCCTATTTCCTTACAATTTTAAAAGGATTAGATCCAGATCAACCCAGATATCTTAAGAAAATTACTATAACAAAGTAAAAGCATGATTGATATTTTCGAGATAGTAAACCATCCCGCTTTTCTGATACCCCTTCTATCTGCGATTATTGCTCAAGGAATTAAAGGGATAATTAGAAGTATTCAAGAAAGGAAAATAGTTTGGAAAGCCTTCTTCGAATGGGGAGGAATGCCAAGCTCCCATTCTGCATTAGTCATTTCTTTATCTTCTATGTTGGGATTTAAAGAAGGTTTTACTTCTTCTATATTCATTCTTTCTCTCTTCTTTGCAGGAATTGTGATAGCAGACGCCATTGGAGTGAGATTAGCTACAGAAGAACAAGCAAAGGCAATAAATAAAATTCTTCAAAAATATCCCTTAGATGAAGATCATGATATAATATTAAAGGAGTCCATCGGACATACGCCTGTTGAAGCACTTTCAGGAGCATTATTAGGATTTCTAATTTCCTTGATATACTATATAGGAGTGATGAGAAGATGAATATAGCCTTTTTTAGCGACACATATGAGCCTCAAAAGAATGGTGTTGTCACAGCAATAAGAATGCAGAAAAAATTTTTAGAAGAAAATGGGAATAAAGTTTATCTTTTCATCCCTTACATTACTAATTCTTCCTTAGGAGAAAATATTTATCCCTTACCCTCTATTATCTTTCCTTTTCAAAGAGAACATAGAATAGCAAAACCCTATTCTTTAAAATACGATTTACTGTTAAATAAAGAAAGAATAGAGCTAATTCATACCCATACTCCCTTTTCTTTAGGTCTCTTTGGATGGCAACAAGCAAAAAAGAGAAATCTTCCGTTAGTCCATACTTATCATACTCTTTTTGAAGAATATGCTTATTATGTATGGGATCATTTCCCAGACATTGTGAAAAGAATTTTAATAACTGAAAAAGAAGCAAGAAGTATAGCTATATGGTGGAGTAGAACTTACTGTAATCTATGTGATTTAATAATTGCTCCCTCTACAAAAGTAAAGAAAATTTTAGAAAGACAAGGAGTAAAAAAACCTATAGAAATTCTTCCTAATGGATTAGATTTAAGAGAATTCAAACCTTTAGATAAAAAACTTGCTCGCAGTAAAAGAGGTTTTCCAGAGAATGGAGAGTTGTTATTATTTGTGGGAAGATTGGGGAAAGAGAAGAATATATCCTTTCTTTTAAGAGTATTAAGATGGCTTAAGAGCAATTCAGTTGATCTCTATTATCTTATTATTATTGGAGATAATCCTGATAAAAGAGTAATGGAAGGTTTAAAAAAAGAAGCAGAAAGATTAGACATATCAGATAGGGTTATTTTCACAGGATATTTAGATTATCCTTCTGTGATTGAAAGTTATTATGCAGTAGACTTATTTGTCTTTTCATCTTTAACAGAAACTCAGGGAATGGTAATATTGGAGGCATTATTTTCAGGACTTCCTGTAATTGCATTAAAAGATGATGCCATAGGTGACTTTGTAAAAGACGGAGAAAATGGATTTCTAATTCCCAATAATAATCAAAGTGTTGAAGAATTTGGGAAAAAGGTAATTCTTTTAACGGAAAATAAAGAGCTTTATAATTTGATCTCCCATAATGCAAAAAAGAGTGTAGAAAATCTAAGATTAGATAATTTAAATAAAAAGCTAATAGAGATTTATAATAATTTAATCTCAGAATTTAGAAAAAGAGAAAATAAATATGCCTGATTTTACCTCCTTATTTTTAGAAGAGATTAGGAAGAAAAAAAATAAACTTTTAAATATTTTAGCATGGGATTCCCTAAAATTAGAAGAATCCTTTGGAAATTATTTTAAAAATCACTGGCACCCTCTCTTTGAAGAAGATTTTAATCTTCCAAGCTATGCGGTGGACGCTTCTCAAAGAATACTTTCCCTTGCTTTTGGTCCTTATCTTGTAATTTCTCAGGGATTAATTTTAGGAAAAGATAACTACGAAAATGCTCAAGTTAATATAGAAGCATTACCTGGCTCTATATCCCACAATCAATTGGAACATATTTCAGATATTATTCTCCAAAAGATTGAAGTAAGTTTAGCATTAGAAGTTGTGGAAAAAGAAAATCCTCCTTATGTTCTCTTTATAGATGGCTCTCTCTCTGCAAGGATTTCTCATATAATTTATCTTTTGTCTATGGATCTTGGGGATTACAATACTCTTACCTATGAGGTTTTTGAAAAAACCTTAAGATTGATTGAGCTATCCAAGAAAAAAGGAATATATCTAATTTCCATCTCCAAAATAAGTAGAGATACTTTTTTATCTCAAATAATATTGGAATCTGAAGGAAAGACTATCGAATCAAAACTTTATCCTACAGATACAGAATTAATATCTTTTATCATCCCTTATGAACCAGGTTTTTCTACACCAATTCTTTTAGGAGGAAAAAGAAGTCTTGGCAAAAAACAGTTGGAAATTGTTGGTAATAAACCTAAAATTAAGGAAATGCTTGAAAATACTAATGCTTTCGTCAACTTTTACATAAGGTTAATCCCTCAGGATCAACCTTTAAGAGTTGATTTCCCTTGCTATCTTGTAAATAGAGAAGATTCCTTCCTTCCTACAGATTATCAAATTTTGCCTCAGATTGATATAAGAGGTATAATTTCATTAATAAAAAATAATTGTGCTGGGATAAATGTATACCAAACTCACCTTTATCTTGTGGATAAACTGGTAAGAATAAAAAGAGAGCCTGATTTAGAGAGATATAGACTTATTTTAGAAAAAGAATTAGGAAAACCTTTACCTTTAGATAGAAGTCAGAGGAGGTTCTTTTAATGGAAGAAAAATGTATAGGATATTTGGTAGGAGAAAGTTTCTGTGATAAGTTCCAATTTGTTACTACAAGAGATTTGGCACCAAAAAGATTAGAATATGTAACTATAAAAGGAACCGCAACTCCAGGAGAAGAAGTAGATGTTTTGGCACAAGTAGAAAGCTTAAGAGCCTTCTCTGAAGTTTTAGACGAGAAACAAGAATATGAAGCTACAAATAAACTTTTGGGTCTTAATTATTCCATACCTACTCAGCTTATAGCAACCGCAAGGGTTTTAGGATATTTAGACAAGAATAACAATATACAATTTCCAAGATCTGTTGCTCTTCCTGGTTCTCCTGTTTTTTTAGCTCCAGATACTCTTCTTCAACGATTCTTCACCCATGGGAAAAACAACTCCATTGAGATAGGAACTCTTCTTTATCGTCCTAATGTGAAAGTAACCTTAGACCCCAATGGCTTAAGGAGACATCTTGCCATCATTGCCCAAACAGGTGCGGGAAAATCTTATTTAATGGGACTTCTTTTAGAAAAATTAGTAAAGCTTGGTGCTACTATATTAGTTTTTGATCCCAATAGTGATTATGTACTTTTGAGAAAAAAGAGGAATTTAAGAGAACCATCTTCTATTGCAGAAAATGTTACCATATATAGAATTCCAGGAATCCCCACAAGATTTTCCGAAAGAGATATTGGTGGTGTTGAAAAATTTTCCATTAAATTTAGCGAATTAGAGGATGAGCAAATTCATGAGATGCTGGGAATTGATGAAAAGATGACCAATATAAAAAACTCCTTAGAAACTGCATTAAAAGAATTAAGAGATGAGGGAAGAGATTTTACTCCAGAAGATTTATACAACAAACTTTTGGAGTTCATAGGAGAATTAGAAGAAGAGGAAGAACCTCTTCCTTTTGAAGATTACGAATTAAGATATGCCAAAAAACATCAAAATAAAAAAACAAAGATAGACGAGGATTTGGTTAAGGGTGCCAAAAAGGCATTAAAGTATGTTAAGTGGATAAAAGATTACCCTATTTGGGGTTTTGAAGATATAAAAGTAGAGAAGATACTGAGACCATCTCATATAACTGTAGTAGATTTAGCGGGATTGGAAAAAAATCTAATGGATTTAATTGTAAGCCACTTATTAAATGAGATATGGGTAAAAGCAAAGTCAGAAGGATTACCATATCCATTATTTATCGTATTAGAAGAAGCTCACAATTTAGTTCCCAATGATGAAAAAAGTAAGGGAAAAAGTGCAAAATTAATAAATTCTATAGCAGCAGAGGGAAGAAAATTCAAGGTTTTTCTTATAGTAATAACCCAAAGGCCATATAAAATTAGCAGTAATACCCTCTCTCAATGTGGAAGCCAAATTATAATGAAATTAACAAATCCCAATGACCAAAATGCAGTAAAAGAGGCGTCAGAAGCTCTTTCAGAAAGCCTATTTAGAGATCTTCCTGGATTAAATATAGGAGAGGCTGTTATTGTAGGAAATTTAACAAGGGTTCCAGTAATTGTAAAGATCGGAGAAAGGGAAACAGCAGAAGGAGGATATGATATAGATTTAGAGAAGGAATTTGAAAAAGCAAGGAGAGATTCTTTAATCACTGATGAGCCTTTTATTCCTACGGATGAGATGGAGGGAGAAATTTAAATGATAAAAATAGTAGCCACCGCGGATAATCATCTGAATAAGTATTATAAAAAAATGACCCCAGAACAACTAAGAAAAAGAAGAGAAAATCTAAGAAAAGCTTTTGAAGAGGTTATCAACTTCTCTATAAAAGAGAAGGTAGATATTTTTCTACAAATAGGAGATCTCTTTGACATGCCAAATCCAAGGAATACTGAACTTGCCTTTGTAATGGAAGAATTTTTTAGACTTAAGAAAGAAGGAATTGATATATTTGCGGTAGCGGGAACTCACGACTCTATAACTGCTCCTGATGAGGATTCTTATCCTATAAAAATCTTTGAAAAGGCTGGAATTTTAAAAGCTTTTACTAAGACTAGAGAAATAGAACCGTATATTTGGGAAAAGGATGTGAAAGAAAAGATATTAATATCAGGACTATCAACAGATTTAAGAATCCGAGGAAGAAATGATCCATTAAGAGATGTTAGATTAGATTCTATAGAAAATTATAACTTGTTTAAAATTCTTTTATTACATTATTCAATAGAGGAATTTTCCCATCCACAAGCTCAGGAGCCACAAATTTCAAAAGGAACATTATATTCTTTTCCTTTTGATTTATATATAATTGGGCATCTTCATGAGCATAGAGAGCACATATTTGGAAATAAAAGGATTATTATACCTGGAGCAACAGAGAGAATAAATTTTGGAGAGGAGGAAAATGAAACAGGCTTTTACTTTATAAGAATAGAAGGGAAAAGAGTATTTTCAGAATATCTAAAAATAAACTCTCAACCTATGAAGACTATAGAAATAAAAACCAGTGAAATATCTCCAGAAAATCCTACAGAAAGCATAATAAGAAGGATAGAGGAAGAATCCTTAGAAAATCAGTTATTAAAATGCAGGATATCAGGTCCTTTATCTATAAGTATCTACCAGAATATAAACTTCTCTAAGATAAATAGAAGGGGAATGGAATTAAATTTTTTCTTTGACTTAGATACTCAAAACTTATATATACGCACCAGTGAACTTCCTTCCATTTCGTTTTCTGAAGATTGGAATGTAAAAAGAGTTTTGGAAAAGTTTACCCAAGAATTACTTCTAAAGGAAGAAAGAGACAGAGAAATTATAAAAGAAGCTTTAAATTGGATAAAAGATAATCTGGGTGATAGCCTATGATCAAACTTAAAAGCTTGGAGATTTTCAATTTTAAAAGATATGAATATGCAAAACTGGAGTTTCCTTCTCATGGAAAATTTTTGATAAAAGGGAAAAACGAGGCAGGGAAAAGTAGTATTTTTGAAGCTATAATTTTTGCTCTTTTTGGTAGACCTGTATATATAAATGGCCAGGAAAATTTAATAAATTTTTCTGCAAAAAAAGCTCAAGTAGTATTACATTTGGACTTAGATGATAAAGAAATTTATATAAAAAGGACCTTAGAAAGAAATTCCTCTCAAGAATGCCAGCTAAGGATCAAAGATAAGAACAATCCTTTAAAGCCCATTTCTATAACTAAGGTTACTGAAGTAAATAAAAGAATAGAAAAGGAATTGGGATTAGATTATACTACTCTTTTAAATACATGCTTTGTAGAACAAAAAAATATTGGCAGATTGGAGAATAGCAAAAAGGAAGAAAGGCAGAAAGTTATAGTTTCTTTATTTAATTTAGATTTTTTAAACAATCTTTCTAAGAAGGCAAAGGAAGAGGAAGGAAATTTAGAAAAAAAGCTAATATATGCAGAAACCATAAGAGAAGCATGTAATGCTAAGAGGAATTATCCTATTGTTGAAGAGGAGCTTTCTAAAATAAAGAAAGAAAAAACTGAGATAGAGGCAATAGAAAAAGCTAAAAAAATAAAAGAAGAAAGAGATTATATAAAAATTTTGGAAGAAGAAATAGAAAAATTTTCCAAAGCGGTAGAAGATTATGGAAAGAAGGTAGAGCTATTGAAAAACTATGAGAATGAACTTGATAATTTAGAAAGAATCTTTGAGCTTCAGGAAAGGTGTAATGAAAAAATAAGAGATAAGGAAAGGCTGGAATTAAAAATAAAAGAAATCGAAAAAGAGATGGAACAAATTCAAGTATTACAAAAGGAGAGAGAAAAATTAAAGCATTATATAAATATAAAGAAAAGACAAAAAACCTTAGAGATAATTAGAGAAAAGATAAAAAAGTGGGAAGAGGAAATAAGAAGATGGGAAGAAAAGAAGAAAGAAGAAGAAAGGTTATTAAAGGATTTAGAAGAAATTTATAAAAAAGAAAAAGAAGTAGAAAAATTAGATATCATTTCTGAAGAAATAAAGAAATTAGAAAATACTGTCGAACTCAAGAATTTGGAAGAAAAGATTGTAAAGATAAAAGAACATGACACGTATGAAAAGCAAATTAATAACCTCTGTATTTTACTCAAAAAACTAAATAGAAAAATTGCTTTTTCTTTCTCTTTTTCAATATTATTTCTAATCCTTTCCTTCTCTTTTAATCTTCTCTTTACTATTCCTTTTATCACCTTTCTTATAATCACTTTTATATTCTATTCTCAAAAAGGAAAATTAAATACTCAAAAAATAACACTAAAAACAAGAAAGGAAGACATAGAAAAAGACTTAAAAAATATTAATAAAGAGGAGATCCAAAGCAGATATGAAAGATTGAGAGAAGAAATTAAAAGTGAAGATATATCCATCACCGAATTGATATCTCTAAAAGCAAAAAGAGAGAAGGAGATTGAGGATTTAAAAGGATTAGAAAAAAACCTTTCCCAGTTAAAGAAAGAGACAGAAAATATTCTTTTAAATTTAGGTTTTAAAGATTTCCCAAAAGATACTCATCTACAGCTAAATCTTATAAAAGAAGACATTAAAGAAATAGAAGAAAATATATTAAAGCTACAAGAATTTAAGAAAAAGAAGATAGAACAATGGGAAAGACTCTGGAATAAAATTTCTATTTTAGATGAGACAAATGAGCGGTTAGAAACTTTAAACAAAAAGGAGGCTCAAATTGAGGAAAGAATAAAATATCTTAAAAGTCTTTCTAATGAGATAGAGAAGAATAAGGAGGAAATAATAAGGATAGAAGAAGATATTAAGAAAATTCAAAATGAGATTGCTGAAACAACAAAAAATCTTATAGAGCCTCCTTCTCAGAAGTATAAAGAAAAATTAGAGAATAACATAAAGGAACTTAGAGAAGAGAAAGTTGAAGAAAAATTTGAATATTCTAAGAAATTTCTAAATCAAAAGACTGGCGAGAAGAATACTCATGAAAAAATCTTAGCTAATCTTATATCCGAATTTCAAGATAAGTATTCTGAAAAGGATTGGGAAGAGTTATGTGGAAAAGAAATAGATTATAAAAAGAAGAAACAGATAGAGGAAAAAGAAAAAGAACTTAATGAAAAATTAATAAGACTAAAAACCATTATGGAAAGGTATCAGAAGGAAACAGGAAGAAAGATTGAGGATTTAGATCCTGATAAAGAGGAAGAAGAAGTTAATAAAATGGAAAGGGAAAAATTAAAGATGTCTTATGCTCAGCAAATTCTCGAAGGGACTAAAAAAAAGATATTAGATGCAATATCCCCAAGAACTTTATCTTATATGCAAAAAATCCTTCCCATTCTCACCATGGATAGATACCACATTGTCCATCTTGATTCTGAAACTTTCAGATTAAAAGTTTATGACAATACTACAAAGAAGTACTATGACAAAGACATTCTAAGTGGAGGAACCCAGGATCAATTTTCTTTAGCTCTAAGATTAGCCTTTGCTATAGCGAATCTTCCCCAAAATAAAGGAACAAATCCAGGATTTATATTCTTAGATGAGCCTCTTGGTTCCTTCGATGAAGAAAGGGCACAAGCCCTTATTGAACTTCTCACATATGGGGAGATTGCAGAACATTTTGATCAAATATTTGTAATAACTCATGTTCTTCTAAAGGAAGAATTTTTTGACTACTGTATCTATGTAGAAAATGGGAAAATAATTTCAAATGAGCTTTAAATCTATTTGAATTCTTCTAATTTTAGATTCCTAAGATATTCCCTAAAAACTTCTCCTATATCTTCTCTTTTAAGTGCCAATTCTACTGATGCGATAAGAAATCCTAATTTGTTTCCCGTATCATATCTTTTACCTTTAAATTCATAGGCATATATCGCCTCTTTCTCCAAGAGAAGTTTTAGACCATCAGTAAGCTGAATCTCTCCTCCCCTTCCTGGCTTTACCTTTTCCAACATATTAAAGATCTCAGGTGTTAGAATATATCTTCCTACAATAGCAAGATTTGAAGGAGCCTCCTTAATAGATGGTTTTTCTACCAAATCAATTACTTGATATAGCCCATTTTCTATTTCTTTCCCTGCTACTATTCCATAATTTTTAACTTCTTCCATAGGCACTCTCTCCACTGCAATTACAGAACATTTATATCTTTCATAAATATTTATCATCTGCTTTAGACATGGAACTTCACTTACAATCAAATCGTCACTTAAGACCACAGCAAAGGGTTCATCTTTAATGATTTCCTTTGTAACCAAAACCGCATGTCCCAATCCTAAAGGCTCCTTTTGGCGAATATAATAAACTGTTGCAAGCTCTGATATCGCCCTGACCTCTTTTAACAGTTCCAAATCTCCCTTCTTCTGAAGAAAATATTCTAATTCAAAGGATATATCAAAATGATCTTCTATCGCTCTCTTATTTCTTCCTGTAACTATAACAATCTCATCTAATCCTGAGTTTACTGCCTCCTCTACCCCATACTGGATTATAGGTTTATCCACGACAGGAAGCATTTCTTTAGGCTGTGCCTTTGTAGCAGGAAGAAAACGAGTTCCAAGACCAGCAGCAGGAAAGACAGCTTTTCTAATTCCCATATTTTCCTCCCTTTTATATCTCAGGTATTTTTATATCCAAAACTATATTCTAACATAAATATACGAGATGCGGTAAGATCTAAACTTTCTGACAGAACTACTTACTTCTTCCTTGCAAGAATGAGGAATACCTGTTTCTATCTTTACTTAGCTTAGAATTAAAAGTCACATAAAATTCTCCATCTTCCTTTAAAATCCTATTAGTATGATAAATTACATGATAGGATAAAACATAATCAAAAGACTCTGCTTCCTTCGCTCTTTCCTTTAGAATTCTAATTTACCTCTTCTGCAGGTATATCCCATCTTTCCTCTTTAACTTCTCTCCAATTCCAACCTTTTAAATCCATAGCAGATCCTTATGAAAGAATTATAACACATCCATAAGTAAAAGTAACTGACATATTCTTAAGCAGAATCTCCTTTTCTACAGCTTGTTTTTTAAAAGAATAAGTTGTAAAATTTTGAATCATCAATTTAAAGAGGGAAATGGAAATGAAAGTAAGAGTAAGTATTTTAGGTGCTACGGGATATACGGGAGTGGAACTTGTTAGAATTCTTAAATCTCATCCAAAAGTAGAGATTAGTATATTAACTTCTCAAAGCTATATAGGAAAGATATTTTGGGAGGTTTATCCTCATTTTTATGGTTTTATAGATTCATTTTGTAAAGAAGAGAATATAAAAGAAATTATTGAAAAATCTGATTGCATTTTTACTGCTCTTCCCCATGGACATGCTATGAATCTTGCAAGGGAGATTATAGAAAATAATAAAGTTCTTATAGATTTAGGGGCTGATTTTCGTATTAAAGATTATAAAATTTATGAAGAATGGTATGCAATTGAGCATGCCGCAAGGGATTTATTAAAAAATGCAGTCTATGGACTTTGTGAGATTTATAGAGACAAAATAAAAAATGCAAAACTTGTTGCAAATCCTGGTTGTTATCCCACAAGTATTATTTTGGCTCTTTATCCTTTATTAAAAGAAAAACTAATAGATACAGATAATATTATTATAGATTCAAAGTCTGGAGTATCAGGAGCGGGAAGATCTTTGTCTTTAAATACTCACTTCTGTGAAGTCAATGAGAACATAAAAGCTTATGGTATCCCAAAGCATCGACATATACCCGAAATAGAGCAAGAATTAAGTATAATCGCAGAAAAGGAAATAAAAATATCTTTCACCCCTCACCTAATTCCTGTAAATCGTGGAATTCTAAGCACTATTTATACAAAATTACAAAAGGATATTTCCCAAGAGGAATTATTAGATCTATATAAAAACTTCTATAAAAACGAGAAATTCATAAGAATTCTACATTCTGGGGTGCTACCAACAACCAAAAATGTTTTAGGAACTAATTTTTGTGACATAGGCATTGTGGTGGATAAGAGAACAGATAGAGCTATTGTAATCTCAGCTATTGATAATCTAATTAAGGGAGCGGTAGGGCAAGCAGTTCAAAACATGAATATAATATTTGGATTTGAGGAAGACGAGGGTCTAAAAGATATAAGTCTTTATCCATAGGAGGAAAACCTTGGAGAAAATAGATCTTCCAAAAGGGTTTTTAGCAAGTGGAGTTTCATGTGAAATAAAAGAGGGAAGTAATAAAAATGATCTTGGTATCTTATTTTCTCAAATTCCATCAGATGTTGCGGGAGTTTTTACTACAAACAAAGTAAAATCAGCATCAGTCTTGATATGTATGGAAAGAGTTAAAAAGGGGATAGCTCAGGTTATAGTTGTAAATAGTGGAAACGCTAATGCCTGTACAGGAGAAAGAGGACTTAAAGATGCTCTTTTAATAACTAAGGAGGTTTCTAAATTATTAAATATTCCTGAAGAATATGTTTTAATTGCATCTACAGGGGTAATTGGAAAATTCCTTCCTATGGAGAAAATACTCCCTAAAATTCCTTTAGCAGTAAAAAATCTAAGTCCCTATAGGGGAATGGATTTTCAAAAGGCTATAATGACTACAGATACTAAACCTAAATATATTTGTAAATCTTTCTCAATTGAAGACAAAGAAATAAAGATCACAGGAATTGCTAAAGGTTCTGGAATGATCCATCCTAATTTAGCTACTATGCTTGTCTTTATTATCACTGATATCTCTATTTCTTCCTCTCTTCTTAAAGAAGCCTTAGATTATGCTGTTGAAGAAAGTTTTAACATGATCAGTATAGATGGAGATACTAGTACTAACGATACTGTTTTAATCTTAGCCAATGGAATGGCGGAAAATTTGAAAATTATAGAAAAAAACAAAGATTATGATAAGTTTAAATTCGTTTTAAAAGAAGTTTGTATATATTTAGCAAAGGAGATTGCAAAAGATGGAGAGGGAGCGACAAAACTTATTGAAGTAAAAGTTATCAATGCTCCAAATAAAGATACAGCAAAAATTTTAGCAAGATCTGTAATATCATCAAATTTAGTAAAAAGTGCCATATATGGGGAAGATGCAAATTGGGGAAGAATTATGTGTGCCTTGGGATATGCAGACTGTGATTTTAATCCATCAAAAGTTGATATCTATATTGGAGATATTCTTGTGGCAAAAGACGGTACTTTTGCACCTTTTGATGAAAAAAGAGCTAAGAAAGTATTATCTCAAAAAGAGGTTTATATAACCATTGATTTAAAAGCGGGAAACTATTCTGCTATCTCTTGGGGTTGTGATCTTACTGAGGAGTATGTAAAAATAAATGCAAAATACCCAAATGCCATCTCTCCTAAACAGACTATCCCCCACATAGGAGCATAAAAGACACCAATTGCAATAGAAATAATCAAAGCTATTAAAAGAGCTACTTTA
>JBNARO010000020.1:31998-36529 GCA_049718665.1 Dictyoglomaceae bacterium
AAAATAAATGCAAAATATAGAACATAAAGGAGGAGAAATTTTGACTGAGGATATAAAAGAAAGGGCAAAAGTTTTAATTACTGCTTTACCATATATAAAAAGATTTTATGGAAAGACAGTAGTAATAAAATACGGTGGACATGCCATGCTAAATGATGAGCTAAAAAGATTTGTACTTTTAGATATAGTTCTTATGAAATACGTGGGAATAAATCCTGTTATTGTCCATGGAGGAGGACCAGAAATAACAGAAATATCTAAAAGATTGGGATTAAAGCCAAAATTTGTGGGAGGGTTAAGGATAACAGATGAAGATACCATAGAAATTGTGGAGATGGTTCTTGCAGGAAAGCTAAATAAAGAGATTGTAGGTATAATAAATCAAACAGGTGGAAAGGCTTGTGGAATATCAGGAATAGATGGGATGCTTTTTGTTACAGTTAAAAAACGTGGAAAAATCTTTAATTCTGATGGATCTGTAGAGGAAGTAGATATTGGATATGTAGGGGAAATTAAAAAAGTAAATCCAGAAATTGTTGTTTTATTGATAAAAGAAGGATATATTCCTGTTATTGCTCCCCTTGGATTAGGGGAAGATGGAAAAGTTTATAACATAAATGCAGATACCGCAGCTGGAGAGCTTTCTGCTTCTTTAAAGGCGGAAAAATTAATTCTTCTTACCGATGTTGAGGGAGTTTTGGAAAATAAAGAGGATAAAAATTCTCTTATCTCAGTAATAAAAGTAAATAATGCAGAAGAACTTATTAAAAAGGGGATAATAGATGGAGGAATGATACCAAAGATTGAATGTTGCGTGTCTGCTATAAAACAAGGGGTAAGCTCTGCCCACATTATAGACGGAAGAGTTCCCCATTCTTTACTTTTGGAGATGTTTACTGATGAAGGAATTGGAACTATGATAATTCCTTAAAGGAGGAGAGAAGAAGATGAATACAAAAGAAATTATGGAACTTACTCAAAAATATGTAATGAATACCTATAGTAGATTTCCCATTGCAATAGTAAAAGGAAAGGGAACAAGAGTTTGGGATGCAGAAGGAAAAGAATATCTTGATTTTGTCTCAGGAATTGCAGTATGTTCTCTGGGGCATTGTAACGATGAAGTGATTTCTGCCATTATCTCTCAAGTCCAAAAACTTATGCATATATCCAATCTTTATTACATAGAACCTCAAGCCCAATTAGCAAAAATTCTTGTAGAAAATTCCTGTGGAGATAAAGTGTTTTTCTGCAATAGTGGTGCAGAAGCAAATGAGGCAGCTATAAAGCTTGCAAGAAAGTATGGAAAGATTCATGGAGGACCGAATAAATATGAGATAATTTCAGCCTATAGGTCTTTTCATGGAAGGACCTTAGCTACCATTACTGCTACAGGACAGCCCAAATATCAAAAAGGATTTGAACCTCTTCCAGAGGGATTTAAATATATCCCTTTCAACGATATATCTGCACTTTATGAAAATATAAATGAAAATACTTGTGCTGTAATATTAGAACCTGTTCAAGGAGAAGGAGGAGTTTATCCAGCAGAAAAAGAATTTTTAAAAACTGCAAGAGAACTTTGTGATAAATATAATGCTCTATTAATCTTTGATGAAGTACAAACAGGAATGGGAAGAACAGGAAAATTTTTAGCCTATGAGTATTATGACGTTCTTCCCGATATTTTCACCTTAGCAAAAGCATTAGGTAGTGGATTTCCTATAGGAGCTATGGTAGCAAGTAAAAAGTGCTCTCAAACTTTTTCACCAGGAGATCATGCATCTACTTTTGGCGGAAATCCACTTGCTTGTTCTGCAGGAATTGCTACTGTAAATTACATATTAAAAAATGGTGTATTGGAAAATGTGCAAAGAGTTGGAAAATACTTTAAAGAAAAACTTATAGAAATTTCTCATAAATTTCCTTTCGTACAAGAAGTAAGGGGACTTGGACTACTTCTTGGAATGGAACTCTCTATTGAAGGAAGATCCGTTGTAGAAAAATGTCAAGATAAAGGACTGCTAATAAATGTCATTGGAGGAAATATATTAAGATTTGCACCCCCATTAATAATTACAGAAAAAGAAGTAGATATTGCGGTAGAAATTCTTGAAAATGTATTTGATCAGATCCTTACCTCCTTTTAATGCCTTTCAATTTCAATATAATATCTTCCTCTTTTTGTTTCCTTTATAGTCTTAATTTTAAAATATCCTAAATTTCTTACATTTACAAAATCTCCTTCTTTTACTTCATAATGAGGATAACTAATAGTTTTATTATTTACTACGATAGCAGAATTTTTAATAAGTTCTTGCATCCTTGAACGAGGAATGTTAAAAGCAAAACTTGCTATAGCATCAAGTCTTAAAGAAGCCTCTGTAGTTTTTAATATCCTTGCTTTTTTAGGAGGGGTAAGAAGATTTAATGGCATAGAAGAATACTCAATTCCAAGAACTTTCAAAACTTTCTCTAAATCTTCCTCTATCTCTCTTCCCACTACCATCTGAATTTTGTTATTCACTTCCCATATATCTCCCAATTTTCCTTCATCAATCTTATTTGAGATTAAAATCTCCTTCAGAGTATAAGGTAAAATTCTTTCTTTAAAAATTACCTCGACTCCTAATAAGTACTTTTCCAAATCAAGATATTCTAAAATGTCTTTATTATCTGTAATAAATCCTCTCCTTCTTTCAGAAAGAGGGACTCCCCCTTCTAATCTTATAAATAAGTTTCTAAAATTATAACTTACCTCCTGAAAATAATGTTGTTCCTCAGGAGAAAGGAAATCTGTAACAAATAATCCACCCCTCTGCTCTACTCTTTCAAAAGCTTGATTTATTTCTCTTAAAATTTCTTCTTTTTTTCTTGGCATAGATTATATTTTATCATAAAATAATATCTAAAAAAGAGGTGAAAAAATGATAAAGGTTGGGGTATTAATAGGAATAAAATCTTCTGAAAGTGAAATAGCAAGAAGAACTGCTCAAAATGTATCCTCTGCTTTAAGGCTTAAAGGATATAAAGTAGTAGAGATCCCCATTGACGAAAATATTGTTGAAAATTTAAAAAAGGAAAAAATTGATGTAGCTTTTATATCAGCCCATGGAGCCTTTGGTGAGGATGGAACAATCCAAGGACTTCTTGAGCTTCTGGGAATTCCGTATGTGGGTTCCAAAGTTTTAGCGAGTGCTTTAGCTCTCAATAAGATTATGGCAAAAAAAATATTTATATATGAGGGAATCCCTACACCAAAATGGACTACTTTAAAAAGAAAAGATATGGAGGAAAAAGATGTGGAAGAGATTTTTGATCTTTTAAAAGATTTTCATTTTCCATTGGCAGTAAAACCCAGTTCCCAAGGATCTACTATTGGATTTTCTCAGGTTTTAAAAAAACAAGACTTCCTTCATGCCTTAGAAAACGCTTTTAAATATGACAGTGAAGTTATAATTGAGGAATTCATAAAGGGAAAAGAGGTCACTGCAAGTATTTTTGATGGTGAAGAAACTATATGTTTTCCTCTTATAGAAATAGTTTCAAAGTCCGAAACAGGGATATATGATTATTCTGCAAAATATACTCCGGGATTAAGTGAGCATATAATTCCCGCCCGTCTTTCTCCTGAAACTTATAAAAGGGCTCAGGAGCTTGGTATAAAAGCCCATAAAGCTTTAGGTTGTAGACACTTTTCTCGAGTAGATATGATTGTAGAGGAAAGAACAGAAGAAATATATGTATTAGAAGTAAATACTATACCAGGAATGACAGCAACAAGCTTGTATCCTGAAGCCAGTAAAGCTTATGGTATAGATTTTCCTGATCTTCTTCATATATTAATAGAAAAGGCTTTAAGAGGGGAATAGAAAACTATATTCTATCTAATATCGTGAGACCATTTGAAAAATCGTAATGTTAGCTAAAAGAAAGCTCAAATGAAAGTTTCATAATGCTTGCTTTATATTCCCAAATACCCCATTCTATTCTGTTTCTTATCCTGTAAAGCGGATTTCTACTTGAATACCTCTTTGCGGACTCTCTTAACTCATTCTTTACTCCCTTCCTAAATGTCTCTTTTATCTTTATTACCAGCTTGTAACTTTTAATCTCTCTTATTATCTCTATTGAGTCATATCCTTTGTCTCCTTCTCATCTTCATGATATTTATTCCATCCATTATTTTGTAAATTTTCAAACAGTCTCAATAGAAGAATTGATTTTTTAAAAAGAACTACTTAAAATAGAAAGTGAAAGAGGAATGAAAAAAATATTTCTTCTTCTTTCAGTTTTCCTTATCTTTTCCCTTTTAATTTCAGGATGTGCACCTAAAAATGTGCAAAATGCTCCACAGCAAGTCTGGCAAAAAACCTATGGAGGAAGCGAGAATGATTGTGCTTATTCCATTCAGCAGACAACTGATGGAGGATATATTGTTGCAGGAGTAACAAATTCTTTTGGTGCAGGAGGTTATGATTTTTACATAATAAAAACAGATTCAGAAGGAAATACAGGACCATATCCTAAA
>JBNARO010000021.1:0-33423 GCA_049718665.1 Dictyoglomaceae bacterium
CGCCTGCTATCTCACAGGCGAATTAATTCTATCATATACCTCCACTTTTGACAAGAGGGGATTAAGTTATTACTCTTCTTTAGGCTTTATAATCGTTTCTTGAGAAGATATTTTCTTCTTTTTGTAAGGATGTAAAGGATATCCTCTTTCTAAATCTTCAATTAATTCTTTTGGAGTTTGATATCTATCTTCAGGAAACCGTGCAGTCATTTTTTGAACAATTTTTGCCAATCCTTCTGGAATTTCAGGCCTAATTGTTGTTGGGTCTGGCAATTCTTCCTGAAGCTTTCTAAACATTACAGAGATAGTAGTGTCTTCAGAATAAGGAAGAACTCCTGTAAGCAATTCAAAAAACACTACACCTAAGGAATAAATATCAGATCTAATGTCTACTTTAGAACCTTCTGCTTGCTCTGGAGAGGCATATTGAGGAGTTCCCATGAAAACTCCTGTTTGAGTCAAAGTAGAAAGTCCTTCCAAATGGGCTATTCCAAAATCCATTAATTTAATTTTCCCCGCTGGTGTAATCATGATATTTTGAGGTTTTATATCTCTATGAACAATATTTTTTGAATAAGCATGGTCTAAAGCCTTTGCTACTTCAAAAATTATCTCTTTAGCATAAACAGGTGGAAGAGGACTTTTTTCTTTAATAATCTTTTTCAAATCTTTTCCCGGGACAAATTCCATAACCATAAAGTAATAATCCCCCTCTTTACCTTGATCTAAAACTTTAACAATATTAGGATGGTCTAAAATTGTAGAAGCCTTAGCCTCTCTCAGAAATCTTTCTACTATTTGATCATCTTCAGAATACTGAGGATGTAAAATCTTTATGGCTACATCCATTTTTGAGGCCAAATCTTTCGCCAAATATACTGTTGCCATACCTCCTGTTCCAACCTTTTTCATTAGTTTATATCTCCTCTTTATTATTAATCCCTCCAAGGTTTCCTTAGGAAGAATATTCTGATATACAATATTCCCTATGAACCCCAAAAATATACCTAAAAGAGGAGTAATAAAGGGAAGAATAATACCTTTATTGAAGAAATAAATATTGACAAAGGAATATATAAAAACGCTTCCAAAAAGTATAAGTAAGTTAATTAATATTCTTTTTCTTTGAATAAAACCTGTTAAAAATAAAGTTATAAAGAGAATAATTAAGTTAATCCACAAAGGAATTGAAATCAGATAATTTTTGTTCAAAAGATTACTCAAAATATTTGCATGAATTTCAACACCAGGCATATTTGACAAGGATATCTTTCCCCATCTTTTATATCCAGTAAAGGGGGTCAAATAGGAATCTTTTAAAAGATCCGATACTGCACCCACAAAGACAATCTTGCCTTTTAAAATACTAAGATCTACTTCTTTCTTTAAGATACTAGAGTAGGAAATTGTTCTTATATTAGATGGGCCACCTAAATAATTTATATAAAAGGTAAGAGGAAAATCCTTAATAGCAGATTGAACAGAAATTTTTTTCAAATAAGAGTAAGCATAAAGGGCTAATGAATAATATTTATTCCCATTTAAATCTTCAAAACACAATTTCCCTTTTCTTACCACTTTATCTTTGTCTAAAATTAAATTACTTAAACCATTATAGATGGCAGATTCTTTTAAAATAGGAACTGATTCTCTCAGTTGAAATAATATAACCTTAAATTTTGGATCTGTAGAGGAAGAAAGGTAATTTGCTAAGATAACATTATTTAACTCTTTTATTTTTTGAGCTAAAAACAAATCTGCTTTTGACTCGATGTCAAAGATAATGTCAAAAATAATTAATTTAGGTTTTTGAGCTTTTAATATATCTAAAAGCTTTGCATGGATTAATCGTAACCAAGGCCAGTTTCCAAATTCCTCAATAGAATTATCATCTATTCCTATAATTATTATGTCTTCTGGAAATTCCTTTTCTCCTCTCCAATGGAATCTCCAATCAATACTTCTATCTTCTAAGGATAAAAGTAAATCTGAAAAGCTTAAAAAGATTAAAAATATATAAAGACCTGCTAAGAGTAAAACTTTTAACAAAAATTTATTTTTAATTTTCATTCTAAATATATTCTCCTAAAACCCTTCTCTTTTGCCAAATCAATTGCTTTTTTATACTCTTCCCATGTAATACTCCTATTAATTTCAGGGTACTCCCATGCCTTATAAATAGGTCTATACTGATCCATTATATTAAGGAACACATTGAGAGAAATCTCCTCTTTTAAGAAATTCAACCATTTCTCTATGTCTGAGAGATTATTGGGCAAAAGTAAATGCCTCACAATAAGTCCTCTTTCTGCAATTCCTTCTTCGTTTATGACTAAATCTCCCACTTGCCTCTGCATTTCTTTTAATGCTCTTTTTGCAATTTCTGGATAGTCCTCAGCATTTGCTAATTTCTTAGCAACTTCTGGTGAATAAAATTTTATATCTGGCATGTAAATATCTATTACTCCCTCTAAAAGCTTTAAGGTTTCAACCTTTTCATATCCACTGGTATTATAAACTAAAGGTATATTTAGTCCTTCTAAAATTGCTATTCTCAAACTTGCTAAAATCTGCGGTACGAAATGTGTTGGCGTGACTAAATTTATATTGTTGCAACCTAATCTTTGAAGGTATAACATAATTTTAGCCAAATCTTCAATACTTATTGTTTCTCCTATCCCAAGATGGCTTATAGTATAATTTTGACAAAATATACATCCTAAATTACAATTAGTGAAAAATATAGTTCCAGAACCTGTTCTTCCCACTAAAACTCTCTCCTCTCCAAAATGAGGGAAAAAATCTGAAACTATAGGTTCTAATCCTGACTTGCAGTATCCTTTTTCTCCCTTTATTCTATTCACCTTACAATTTCTGGGACAAAGATCACATGATTCAAGTTTTTTATAAGCTTTCTTTATTTTTAAATCTAACTCTCCTTTATCGTAAGTTTCTAAATATAAAGGATTCATAAAGATCTTAAAAAGCTTCTTACATAAAATTTTACGCCTAAGGTTTCAGCTATTTTTTCACAGAGAGATTTGTCTATAGAAGGGATATCTACAACTGTTACTTGAACGTTTTTTATATACTTAGGAGCGAGCTTTATAAACTCTAATAATTCCTCATAGGCATTTTCAAAAACAGGTCTACAGATTTTGTTATATTTCTCTGAGTTCTCAGCATTTAGGCTTATAGAGATAGAGTCGACTAAATCTTTTAAGTCTACAAGTATATTTCTTTGATGAAAGATATTTCCATGCCCATTGGTGTCTATCCTTATAAAAACAGAAGGTTCATATGTTTTTATAAATTCTATAACTTTTTTAACTACATTGACTCTTAATAAAGGTTCTCCAAATCCACAAAAAACAATTTCTTTAAACTTCCTTAAAGGGAAATAAGACTTTATTTCATTTATAATCTCTTGAGAAGTAGGCTCTCTTTCTAACCATAAATTTTTATTTCCCACTTTGCTTGTGAAATTACGAATGCAGAAAATACATCTATTAGTACATTGATTAGTAATATTAAGATAAAGATTTTCACCTAATACATATACAGTATTCATATCTCAAAAAACTTAGGAAAGATTTTTTTTATATTTTCTTGAATTTTAATCTCTAATTCCTCTAAAGGAATATTTTTGATCTCAGATAATTTTTCAGCAATTTCTATCAAATATGAAGGTTCATTAGTCTCTCCTCTATGAGATTGAGGAGGAAGATAGGGACAATCCGTTTCTATAACTATAAGATCTATAGGAAGCTTAGAAACTACCTCTCTTAACCTATGGGCATTAGGATAAGTTATAGGACCAGAGAAAGAGAATAAAAATCCCCAATCAGCTATTACTTTTGCTATCTCATAGCTTCCAGAATAACTATGCATTATTCCTTTTAACTCCCAGGCTCTTTCTTCTTTCAAAATTTTCACTAAATCCTGATAAGCATCTCTACAATGGATAATTAATGGTAAATTGTATTTCTTGGCGAAATTTATACCTTCCCTGAATATCTCTATCTGTTTTTCCTTTAGAGAATACATTTTATAGTAATCTAATCCAATCTCACCAATAGCTATAGTTTTTGAAGTTATAAGATTTTCCCAGGATAAGTCACTATAATTTATAGAATCTGCATCATGAGGATGGATACCCACAGATGCAAAAATATTATTTTCTCGTGACGAGATCTCTACTGCAATTTTACTTGATTCAAAATCAAATCCTACAACAATTAAGCCTTCAACCCCACTCCTTTTTGCTTTTTCATAAACTTCTCTCCAATTTTTATATAATGGCTCTTGGTTCAAATGAGTATGTAAGTCTATCCACATATTTTAATTTCCTCAGGGCTATGCCTCCACCCTCGACTTAAACCTTCCAGATAGTAGAAGAGCGGTGAGCTCCGATCAGGACTCCTGCGGCACATAGGAGAAGCTTCTTACCGTTGCTTCCTTTCGGACCTGGCGGGGTTTGAAGCTCTCCTATTGCACAGTTCCTGATCTTCATCGCTCCCATACTCTCCCCTATTCTACAAGGCTAAGCCTCAGGTGGCCTTTCGGTCCTGCTATAGCGGATTGCAGGTACAGGGCACCGCTAGCTCCCCACCTAAGCATAGCCCTGAGGTTATTCCTGTAATCTTATTAAAACAAATATAAAACTTAAAAATTGTCCTACAAAAGCCCAGATTATAATAAAAAATATGATTTTCGCAATTAACGCTCCAGTACTTTTTTCATTTTTAAAAAACAAAGAAAAATTGATTTCTTTAACCACAGCATAAGCTGCTAAAAATCCCAAGACAAAACTTAAAATTATACTTCCCGTACTAATAATACTTCTTAGATTTTCCATTATAAAACCCCTTTATAAAAAATGGCGGAGAGGGTGGGATTCGAACCCACGAGACCGCTTTCGCGGTCTACTCGCTCTCCAGGCGAGCGCCTTCGTCCACTCAGCCACCTCTCCTTGCTTTTATATTTTACCATAAAACTATAGTTTTGAAAAACCCCTTAGTTTCCTGAAAAAGGATTTTATCAACTCTGAACACTCCTCTTCTAAAACTCCACCTCTTACTTCTATGTAGTGATTAAACAACTTAGGAAGATTTAAATTTATAACTGAGCCTAAAGCCCCAGCCTTTGGATCATAAGCCCCAAAAACTACTCTTTTTATCCTTGCTTGGAGCATTACACCAAGACACATAGGGCAAGGTTCTAAAGTAACATATAAAGTGCATTTATCCAATCTCCAGGTCTTTAACTTTTTTGCTCCCTCTCTTATGGCTATCATTTCTGCATGAGCAGAAGGATCATTTTTTGTTTCCTTTTTATTATATCCTCTTACAATAATTTCTCCTTTATCATCAACCAATACAGCTCCTATAGGGACTTCATCTCTTTTAAAAGCTTTTTTAGCTTCTTTTAAGGCTTCTTTCATATAAAATTCATCTAAGTCAATGAACTCTCTATCCATTTTAGATAAGTAGGTTCTCCTAAGGTTATTGGAACTGCTATTATTTCTGGAATCTCATAACTATGATTTTCTTTTACTTTTTTAACTAAAATAGGAAATTTATCTTCGGAAGTTTTCAAGAATAAAATACATTCTTCTGTTTCTTCTTTCGCATCTTTCCAAAAAAATATAGACTTTACCTTCGGAATAATATTTCCACAAGCAATTAGATGTTCATCTAAAAGAAGATTTACAATTCTTTTGCCTTCCTCTTCATCTTTTACAGTAGAAATTACTAAAATCATAGACCTCACCTCTCACAAAAATTTTTTAGAACAAAATTCTCAACCACTTCAGCCAAAGCTCTTTCTGGACCAGAAGAGGTTATATAATCTGCTTCTTCCTTAATTCTTGGAGAACTATTAAGTAAAGTAACCCCTAAGCCTGCTTTTTTTAACATATCTATATCATTATCATAATCTCCTATAGCGATAACTTCTGTAGGAGATATTCCTAAGTAATTTAATAGTTTTAACATGGCCTTACCTTTAGAGCACCCTTTTGGTAATATTTCTAAATAATTCTCTGCAGAAGGAACAATTTCAATCTTATTTTTGAAATAAGTGTTTAATAGGACTTCTACATTTTCTAAAGTATCTTTCTCTGCTTCAAGAAACAATTTAATTAGCTCATCTTTTATAGAATCTATAATATTCCATGCTTTATTTTTCTCCCACAAATTATCTTTCCAATAGATACCAAAGGAAATTTTCGAGTAAAATGGCCTTAGGAAATCAAGTATTTCTCTAAAAGTATCTATATCTAAAAATTTTCTTTCCAGCCATCTATTATTTAAGTGGTCATATATTCCTGCCCCATTATAAAGAATCACAGGAATTTTAATCTTTAGTTCTTTTACAAAAGGTTCTATAGATTGCCATCTTCTTCCTGTGGCTATAGTAATATCCATTCCAATCTTTCTAATTTCTTCTATAGCTTTGAGATTTTCTTTAGAAATTATTAACTCCTTCCCTACCAAGCTTCCATCGAAATCTGTAATGATTAATTTATACATCTATTAAAAGCTCCCTTATCTGATTTATTATTAATGGCTTATATGAAAAAATTTCTAAAATTTCTTCTCCTCTTATAAGACCACCATCTATTACTTTTACTAAAACATTTATGATAACATTTTCTTTATTTTCAATATTCAAGTTTTCTAAATATTTTCTTAGATCTATCTCTTTTATCCTTTCCCCTCTCCTTACGAGAATATTAAATGTATGCCTTAAATAAAATTCTTTTAAATCATTATAAAGTAATTCTAACGAAGGATGAAATAATTCCATTTCATATTTTATATGCTTTACTTTTAAAGAGTTCTTAGAATTTCCTAAAAAATAACACTCATAAAATTGAACATCAGGAGTTAATTCTTTATTCCACTCTCTCAATATAAAATCTTCTGGAACTTTTTCATAAAGAGAAATATCTAACCATTCTCTCCTACTTTCTACCCCTACTGGGACAGGAATAGAAAAGGACAAAAGAGGTTGAGGATTAAATCCCTGAGAATAGAGAACAGGAATTGAAGTTCTCCTCAAGGCTCTTATTAGGAATTGGCTAAAATCCTTAAAGCTTACATATTTTAAATTTCCTTTTTTGTAATAGCAAAGACGATAAATATATTTATTCATGGACTATTCCACAGAACTCACAGTAATATCCCCACTCACAAGGAGGAGTTTCTTCAGCTTTATATGCTTTTTCTCTTTCTTTCTTCAAGAATTCCTTTGAAACTCCTGTTAATATATGGTCCCAAGGTAACCCCTCATCTAAACTTTTTTCCCTTAAATATTCTCTTTGATCTATCTTATTATTAATAAAAGCTTTTTCCCACAAAGAAATATTCAAATAATCCCTCCACCCCTCTAATCTACTTCCATTTTCCCAAGCAGAATACAAAATTTTTGCTAATTTTCTATCTCCTCTTGAGAAAATAGCTTCTAAGAAACTCATATTATAATCATGAAAATCCAAATTAAAGGGTCCTCTCTTTAATCTTTTTAAAATATATTCTTTCCTCTTCTCAATGACTTCTCTTTCTGCAAATTTTTCCCACTGAAAAGGAGTATGAGGTTTTGGAATAAAGACAGAAAATCCTACATGAATAAAAATTCCCCTATTTTCTTGAGGTATTCTTAAAAGTAATTCTACTAATTCCTCAATGTCTTCATCTTCTTCTGTGGGAAGCCCTAACATAAAGTAAAGTTTTATCTTCTTCCATCCCATCTCATAAGCAGTCCTAATAGTATTGAGAAAATCTTCTGTCCTTAATCCCTTGTTTATTACTCTTCTCAATCTTTCTGATCCTGCCTCTATTGCAAAAGTCAATCCCGATTTTCTAACTGTTTGCAATTTTTTTGAAAGTCCCAGGGAGAATTTATCCGCTCTTAAAGAAGGAAGAGAAAAACTTAGATATTTATCTGAAAACTCTTCATTCAAATCTTGAATCAACCTTTCCAAATATGGGTAATCGTTACTACTTAAAGAAAGAAGACTTATTTCTTCATATCCTGTATTCTTAAAAATTTCTCTAATATATTCCTTAATTTTTTCAGGGCTTCTCAATCTTTTAGGTCTATAAATATATCCTGCAAGACAAAATCTACAATTTCTTTGACATCCCCTCATTATTTCTATAACACCTCTATCATGAACTATAGAATGTAAAGGAACCAAAGGTTTCGTAGGGAAATAAGCTTTGTCAAGCTCTTTGACTATTCTTCTCTTAATTTTCTCTGGGACCCAAAAATATTTAGGTTTTATTTTATTATCTTCCTCCTCATAGAGAGATGGAATATAAACTCCCTCTATTTCAACCCACCTTTTATATAACTCTATCTTTGATTCTTTACTTTCTTTCCATTCCAAATAGGTATCTACCAATTCATCAATAGCTTCTTCCGCTTCTCCTATAAAGAAAACATCAATAAAAGGAACTAATGGCTCAGGATTTAACATAGAAGGACCACCTGCGATAATTAATGGATCTTTTTCATGCCTTTGATTACTAAAAATAGGAATTCCAGAAAGATTTAGGATAGTTAAAACTCCTGAATAGTTAAGTTCATAAGAAATACTAAAGCCAATCCAATGAAAATTAAATAAAGGAGTTCTACTTTCTAAAGAGAACAAGGGAATTTTATAATAAGAAAGAGCTTTTTCCATATCTAAATCTGGAGCAAAAACTCTTTCACAAAGAGTATCGTCTCTTCTATTTAAGAGATGATAAATTATTTGAAATCCTAAATTTGACATTCCAATTTCATAAAGATCTGGAAAGGCTAATGCCACATGGAGCTTAGTTTCTCCCCAATTCTTTTTTATCACATTAAATTCTTCTCCTATGTATCTTCCTGGACTTTTCACTTCTTTTAAAATCCTGTCAATTTTATCCATATATTGTCTTCTCACTTCTTAAGGATATATTAATCACAAAGCTTAACATCATAAGATTAGCTATTAAAGATGTTCTTGCAAAACTTACAAAAGGTAAAGGTACACCCACTACAGGTAAAAGTCCTAATACCATAGCTATATTTATAAAAGTTTGAATCACCCAGTTAAAAAGTATTCCTCCAGCTAAAAACCTTCCAAAATCATCAACCGCGTTAACATATACTTGCCAAGAATAATAAAACAAAAGATAATAAATTACTAATAAAATAATTCCACCAATAAAACCAAACTCTTCCCCTATAACAGTAAATATAAAGTCTGTGTGTTGTTCAGGGATTAAATTAAGATGGGTTTGTTGTCCACTTAGCCAACCTTTCCCAAAGATTTTACCTGAACCAATGGCAATTAAACCTTGTAGAACTTGATATCCACTTCCTAAGGGGTCTTTAGAAGGATTTAAAAAAGTTATTATCCTTTGTTGTTGATAAGGTTTTAAAAGAAACCAGAAAAAGGGAAGAAAAAGTAAGAAAATCATTAAACTTTTCAAAATATATCTTTTAGGAACTCCTCCTAAAATAAACAGAAAAAATCCTGTTAAGGCTATGATTATTGAAGTTCCTAAATCAGGTTGTAGAAATACAAATAAAAATGTTAATAATAAAAGAAAACCTGAAAAAAAGAACTCTTTAATTCCCAATTCTTCCTTTTTCTTTCTTAATTCGCAGAAATATCCACTAAATGAAAGAACTATAAATAACTTAGAAAGCTCAGAAGGTTGAAAAGAAAAACCAAAGATAGAAAACCATCTTTGAGCTCCTAAGCTTTCTCTTCCAAAAAACAATACTGCAATTAGTAAAATCAGATTAAGCAGATATATAACAAACCATAGCCTTTCCCATGCTCTATAAGGGAAACTTAATAACATCAAAAATAGAATGCTTCCAATGAAAAAGGCAGTTAACTGTCTTTCCACAAAAAGAAATGGTGATAAATTCTTTCCTATAAGCCTACTTATAGTAGCACTATAGATAGAAAAAAGTCCAATAGCGATTAGAAGAAGAGCTAATATTATTATTTTTATCTCTCTACTTCTCATAATCTATCTTCCAAAAAATTAGACCAGAAATAGGTTTTGGATAAAAATATGTGGATTTCTGAGGAAGTCTTTCTCCTTTTATTGCTAAGGTATAAATAGTTTCTAAGGGAATAGCAGGAAGTAAGAAAGCAGAACTAAATTCATTTGACGATACTAATTCTTGAACCTCTTTAATACTATGAGAAAATCTAATAAGACTTTTTTCTTGCAGTTCTCCCTCTTTTATGTTTAGAATTCCCTCCCAAACACCTTTCTGTAGAAGAGTAGTAGGTAAAACCCACCAAATATTTGATTTTTCGTGATTAGAAGATAAATAAGCTAATTTAGGGAAAAGTTTGTATAATTTCTTCTTAGTATAATAATAAATAAAAGGATTAGAAGGGCTAAATACAAGATCTAACTTACCTTCCTGAAAGTCCTCTTCATTTATTTCGAAATAATCTTCCAAGTCCACAAGAGAAATGTTCAAATTATTTCTCAATATTCTATGAGTAGGTAAAACCTTAATTCCAGGATCATATAGATCAGTAAGAAGAATAAAAATATAGCCAAATCTATCATCCTTTTTCTCTTGATAATAACTCCAAGATGCTTCGTATCTATGATGCCCATCTGCGATTAATATTTTTTTCTTCTTAAAGAATTGTTTTATCCTCTCTTCCCACAAAGATGGAACTTTCCATAATATATGTTCCCTCTCATCCCAACTTTTTGCATTTATTAAAGTTTTCTCTTTTTCTAAATCTTGCCATAATTTTGACATAAATCCCTCTTTATCTTCATATATTCCCCATATTGGTTCAAAATTTGCATTACAATGTCTCAAAATTTCCAATCTATCCTTTTTAGGACCATAAAAGGTCTGCTCATGGGGAAGAACATCCTCTTCTCCTAAAGGTTGTAGTTTTATAAGGGCTAAAAGTCCCCAGGTTACTTCTTTTCTCCCATACCACCAAAATTTTTGTTTATATACATAAAAAGCACTGTCTTCTTCTTTTATTAAAATCTTCTCTTTGATCCATTCATCTAATATTTTTGCAATTTCCTTGTAATCTGTGGGTACTTTTTCTCCTAAGGTCAAATGGACAAAGTTATAGGGGTGAGAATTTAGAAATTTTGTTCTTTCCTCTTGAGATATTACATCGTAAGGAAGACAGATTACTTTTTCTAAAGGAATCTTATCATTATATCTAAATCCTGAAAAAGGTAAAATTTCAATCATATACTTACCCTTCCTTTCTTTTTGGAATAAAAATCTTAAAGGTCGTTCCTTGATTCAACTTACTTTCTACTTCTACTCTCCAATTATGCCTTTCTACTAATTTTTTGACAATAGCCAATCCAAGTCCACTGCTAAATCCATTCTCACTGCTTCTTGCTCTATCTACTCTATAAAACCTGTCAAAAATATGTGGTAAATCCCTTTCAGAAATTCCTATCCCTGTATCTCTTATTATCAAAATAATATTTTCAGAATCCTCTCTCGCTGAAAATTCAATTTCTCCTTTTTCTGGAGTATATTTTACTGCGTTTTCTAATAAATTAAAAAGAATAGTTTCTAAATGTTGAGGGTCTGCATAGAGCTCTAAGGACGAAGAGACATTTAGATTCAGCTTCAAACTTTTCTTCTTTATAAGAGGATTAAGACTTTCTAAAACCTTCTCTACAATATCGATCAAAAATAGATTTTGAGGATTAACTTCCACAACACCAGCTTCTAAACGAGAAAGATTTAAAAGATTAGTCACTAATTTTGTCATTCTTGAAATTTCTCTTCTTAAATAGGGGAAAAATTCTTGATAAATTTCTTCAAGAGTGATTTTTCTTTCAGAAAAAAGGTCCAAAAGAATCTGCATAGAAGTAAGAGGAGTTCTCAACTCATGGGAAGCATTAGCTATAAAATCTCTATAGTTTTCCTCAAGTTTTTCATGGATACTTTTATCATTAATAATAAAAAGGACTTCATCACCGTTAGACAGATAGAAAGAATTAATTTCTAATAGTTTTTTCTCCTTACCCCAAAAATGAATAGAAAGGCTCTGATTTTTCTTTTCATTAATAGTTTTTTTAAAAAGTTCATCAATTTCATAATCAGGAACTAATTCAAAAAATCTTTTATCAATTTTTGGAGGATCTAATTCTAACAATTTAGCTCCATAAGGATTTATATATTTCAAATATCCTTCTCTATCAACTAAGAATACTCCTACAGGAATATTCTTAGATAATACTTCCCATCTTTCTTTAAACTTTTCGATTTTAAGAACCTCCTTGGAATTTATATCCTAAATTTCTAACAGTAACAATATATTTTGGATGGCTTGGGTCTTCTTCTATTTTTTCTCTTAGCCATCTAATATAAACATCTACTGTCCTTGGCTCACCCCAAAAATTCTCTCCCCAGATATGCTTTATTATATTCTCTCGAGTTAACACAATCCCAGGGGAAGATAAAAATAACTTTAAAATTTCAAATTCTCTGTAAGAAAGGTTAACTTCTTTTCCTTTAATCTTAACTATTCTTCTATTCAAATCCATTTCAAAGGGAGGAACTATAATTTTTTCATTCTTTATTATATTAGATTGATATCTCCTTAGAACAGCCTCAATTCTTGCTAATAATTCTTTTGCCCCAAAAGGTTTTGTTATATAATCATCCGCACCTAATTTTAATCCCACAACCTTATCTACCTCCTCATCCTTAGCAGTAAGCATAATTATAGGTATATCACTAACCTGTCTTATTTCTTTACATACCTCCCACCCATCTTTCTCTGGAAGAAGTAAATCTAAAAGCACTAAATCAGGTTCGAAAGATTTAAATTTTTCTATAGCTTCATTACCATTATACGCAATCTCGACTTTATAACCTTCTTTGGTAAGTAATAAAAAAAGAGAATTAACAATACCTCTATCATCTTCAACTAAAAGTATCTTCTTCATATCCTCACCTCAAAATCTCTTGAAAATATTATTCTTCCTAATCTTAAAAGATTTGCTCCCTCCTCAATAGCTATAGGAAAATCTTCAGACATTCCCATAGAAAGATAAGGTAAATCTAATCCTGTTTCTCTTCTTAACTTTTCTCTTAACTCATATAATCTTCTAAAAGAACTTCTTATTAGATTTTTATCTGAAGTTAATGGGCCAATGGTCATTAACCCTAAAATTTCTATGTTATCTAAACTCAGTATGTTATCTAAATTTTTAAAAAATTCTTCTTCTTTAAATCCAAATTTTGATGGCTCTCCTGAAGTATTAAATTGAATCAAAACCTTAATCTTTTTTCCTAATTTCTTTCCTTCCTTATTAATCTCTAAAGCTAATAAATAACTATCTAAGGAATGAATCAAAGAAAATAATCTTACCGCTTTCTTCACTTTGTTTCTTTGAAGATGCCCTACCATATGCCATTCTAAAGGTAAATTTGCAAGTTCATTAATCTTTTTTTCTGCTTCCTGTACTCTATTTTCTCCTATAAGTGTTATACCTGATAAAAAAGCCTCCTTAATATAGGAAGAAGGACATCCTTTAGAAACTGCAACTACTTCTATATCTTCTTTATTTCTTCCTATACGAGAAGAAATTTTTTCTATTTCTTCCCTTACTCTTTCCCAATTTTTTCTTATATAACTTAAATCCTCTTCCATATTATATCTACCATTTATCCTCTCAAATTTTACAACTAAATATCTTCCCTCTTCAATATTTAAGGAATAAAAAGTTAAATTGCATAATACACCCGTTTCGTGAATTTATAAAAAGAAAAAGAGACTTTGAAACAAATCCATGAGAAATCTTAAGTTATTCCTTCGCATATTCCACAAGCTTTGCAACCATTAAAACAAGGGGGAGTTACTTTCTCTTGATAAGCTTTTTCTCTTTCCCTCCATAGATATTCTTTTTTAACTCCAATATCTATTATATCCCAAGGGAAAAATTCGTCTTCATCTCTTTCTCTATGAAGGAAGATTTCTCTTTCCCAAGATAAAGTTTTAATTAACTTCCTTAGAGAAATTTTATAATTCCACATTTTATTTAATCTTCTATCTCCCCTACTTAAAATTCCCTGTAGAATACTTAAAAAAACATCCTCTTTCTGTATTTCTATCTTGTCTATCTTGTATAATTTTTTTTCAATATATTCCTGAATTTTTTTGAAGTAGTCTTCTCGCTCCATTTTTTCCCATTGAAAGGGAGTATGAGGTTTTGGGATAAAACAAGACAGACTTACAGATATTTGAACTCTTTTTAAAATATTTCTTATTTTTTTTATTAATTCTATTATGCCTTCTATATCCTCTTGAGTTTCAGTGGGTAATCCGTACATGAAATATAACTTTAAGGTATTAATAGGGAGATCTTTTAGCTTATATATAAAGTTTAAAATATCTGCATTAGTGAAATTTTTATTAATTACTCTTCTAAGCCTGTCACTCCCTGTCTCTGGAGCAATAGTTAACGTTTTTTGTTGGGAATGTAAAATAATTTCTAATATTTCCTCATCTAACTGATCTAACCTTAGGGAAGAAAAGGAAATTAAAATTTCCTTTTCTTTTAAAAATTCCTTCACTTTGTTCCACGGGATAGATTTATCTATAGATGGTAATATAAGTCCAATTCGTATATTTTCAGCAAATTGCTTGTTAATTTCAGAAATTGCAAGAGATATATCCGCTTTTCGTGAAGGTCTGTAAAAATATCCTGCAAGACAAAATCTACATTGATGAACACAACCTCTTACTCCTTCTAAAAGGGCCATATTAGAGAAAAAAGACAAAGGACTAACTATAGGAGAAAAAATAGGATTTTTGAAAAAATTTATATTAATTTCTCTTTTTATGGGTAATTCTTGAAAAGATTTATATCCTAAAATTTTTCCGTCTTCATCATAAAAAGGCTCAGAAAATCTTGGTATATAGACACCTTTTATAGTAGAGGACTCTTCCAAGAATTTGTTTTTATCCCAACCATTTAACTTTTTGTTAATAAGAAGCTCAGAAAATTTTTTAATAAAACCTTCCCCTTCACCTATAAAAATTAAATCAAAAATTTCAGCTAAAGGTTCAGGATTAGAACTTATTGCTATTCCGCCTGCTACGATTAAAGGATAATTTTCATCTCTATCCTTAGAATACAAAGGGATTTTCTCTTTTTCTAAAATTTTTATAACATTAAAATAATCTAATTCAAAACTTAAAGAAAAAGCCCAAACATCAAAATCTTTTCCTGGTCTCTGAGTCTCTATGGAGTAAAGAGGAAAATCACAATTCTTTGGGAAATCCTCAGGGATAAAAGCTCTTTCACACAAGATTCCCTTTTGGTCATTAAAAAGCTTGTAAATGATAAGATATCCTAAATTGCTTAGAGATAAGGAATATTTGTTGGGAAAGATAAGCAAAATACTTATATCTCCGCCTCTTTTCGAAAGTTTATATCCTCTTTCTTTGTCTAAGATTTCTTTAATTTTCCTTTTAAAATCCCAGTTCAATTTAAACTTGACGCTTTCTCCTTAAGAAAGCAGGAATATCTATATCATTTTCTGAAAGATCAGAGACTTCCCTTCTTTTTTTAGAAGGCTCTTCTTTATAAATATCCTTCTGATCAAAACCTGTAGCAACTAAGGTTACCTTAATTATTCCCTCCATACTCTCATCTATAACTGCTCCAAATTTAATATTTGCTTCGGGATCTACATTTTGAACAATTACTTCTGAAATCTCAGTTACTTCTGAAAGAGTAAGATCATTTCCACCAGTCACATTAAAAACTACCCCTTTCGCTCCTGCTATTGATACATCAAGAATAGGACTTTGTAAAGCCATTTTTGCAGCCTCTTTTGCCCTATTCTCTCCCTTTCCTATCCCAATACCCATATAGGCAGAACCAGCCTTAGACATAATAGCTTTTAAATCTGAGAAGTCTATATTTATTAATCCTGGAACATTCACTATTTCTGTGACTCCTTGAACAGCTTGTCTTAAAACATCATCAGCTAATTTAAAAGCATCATTTAAAGAAGTGCTTTTATCTGAAATTTGAAGAAGTTTATCATTATTGATTAAAATCATAGAATCTACTTTTTCTTTTAATTTTTCTATGCCTTCTAAAGCTGTAACTCTTTTTTTCCTTCCCTCAAAACTAAAAGGAAGAGTAACTACAGCAACCACCAAATCTGCACAATTTTTTGCTATTTCTGCTATTACCGGAGATGCTCCAGTACCAGTTCCACCACCCATTCCCGCTGTAATAAAAATCATATCAGCACCTTGAAGATATTCCTTTATGATCTCTTCACTTTCCAATGCAGACTTTTCTCCAATCTTTGGATCTCCCCCTGCTCCTAAGCCTCGAGTTAATTCAGCTCCAATTTGTATTTTTATTGGTGCTTTATTTAATTCTAACACTCTTAAATCTGTATTAATTGCTATAAATTCAGCTCCTTGGACTCCTGCGTCGATCATTCTATTAACTGCATTACCACCTGCTCCCCCTATCCCAACTACTTTTATTATCTCTTTATTTTCCTTTTCTTTTCCTAAAAATCTCTGAGGTATCACTAAATTCACCCCTTTCTATAGAATTATAGATACATGTCTTTAAAAGGTCTAAACATATTCTGTATTCTATCTTTTAAAGATTTAAACCATGGATATTTTCTTTCTAAATTAAATCTATCCTCCTTTACTCTTAATAGAATTCCCATTGCAACAGAATAGAAATATGCATCTTTTTCAGGCATATATTTAGAAAGCTCCACAGGATATCCCCTTCTCACAGGAACTTTTAAATAGTCAGAAGCAAATTCTACAAAACCGTCTAATAGAGATGTCCCACCTGTTACTACCAATCCTCCTGGTATAAGTTCCAACGGATAATTAAGATCCTTTAATTCCTTTTCAATAAATTCCAATATTTCTTCAACCCTTGGTTGTATTATATCTCTTATTTGAGAAGAGGTAATCTTTATCTTCTTTTCTTGAAGAGAAGTTACTTCCAAAGATTCTTCTTTCTCTCCTCTTAAAGAGCCAATTAATTTTTTTGCTCTCTCTGCTTCTTCTGTTTTTATTCTTAATCCAATAGCTAAATCTTTTGTAATTCTTTCCCCTCCCAATCTTAAAACTCCTGTAGAAAGGATGTACCCATCTTTATATATTGCTAAATTTGTTAAGTCACCACCTATATCTACTAAGGCGACTCCTAATTTTTTCTCCTCAGAACTTAAAACTGCTTCTGAAGCAGCTATTCCTTTTGGAATAAAACCTTCTACTTCTAAGCTTGCTTTTTCTAAGGTATTTTTTATATTTCTCAATTGAATCTTATCATAAGTTACTAAAAGAACATCAGCTTCTAAACGGGTTCCTACCAAACCAACAGGATTTTCTATATTATCTTGTCCGTCTACATGGAATTCCCTTTTTATAGCATAAATTATTTCTCTATTTGTAGGTAGAGGGGTAGCCTTTGCAGCCTCAATAGCTCTTTCTACGTCTTGTTCATTTATCTCTTGATCTCTATTTCTTACAATCACCATACCTCTACTTGGAATAGTCATAATCTGATCATTTCCAATACCTACAATAACTCTTTGTTCTAATCTTGTTCCAGACATTTTTTCTACTCTTCTTATAGCTTCAGCTATACAATTACTGGCACTATTTATATCCACAATACTACCATATTTTATCCCTTGAGAAGGAACTAAAGAAAAACCTAAGATCTCAATATCCTCCCCTTCAATTCTTCCTACAAGAACTGCAATTTTTGTAGAGCCTAAATCTAATGCAATAAAAGTTTCTGACATTTTATCCCCTAATACTTGGCACCTTAAATCTTAAATCTAAGGAATAATTTTTATTAGAAATAAGTTTGACAAGATATCTAAATATTTTCAAGCTTTCATTATAATTGTCATAATCCATTAATATTACCCCTTCAGAGGTCTTCACTTGAAAATATTTAGGATATAAAGCAATTTCCTTTATATTTAGATTCTTTGATAAATTTTGAACTAAGAGTACAACCTTTTCTGTAGAGATTTTAGAGATGTTATTTACTTTAATCGTGTTAGTTGTAAACTTATAGTAATTTATTTTTTTACCTTGTTGATTAAATAATTCTTCCTTATCTCCATGTTTTATATACAGCCACGTATACTCTTCCTCCCAAAGAACATATAGTGTCCATGGATAAAAACTAATTTTTTTAATTATAATTTTCTTATCTGACATATTTTTATAAAACTCTGAAAAGTTACAAAGAAAATAATATTTTTTGTAAAAACTACTCTTTAAAAAAGAAAAAATATCTTCCTTATAAGGTTCCACCTTTATTCTTAATATAAATCCCATGGAAATGATAACTATAAAGAGTAAGGCTAAAAATATTTTAAATTTCATCCCTTTTCACCAAATCTTTATCTCTAATTCTAAATGTATTCCAAAATAACTTTCAACTTTTTCTCTCATCATTTTTATTAATTCTTTAACCTCTTCTGCCTTTCCTCCTCCTAAATTTACAATAATGTTTGCATGCTCATAAGAAACCATTACATTACCTACTCTTGTCCCTTTCATTCCCACACTCTCTAATAAATAGCCTGCATTTTGAGAAGGGGGATTCTTAAAAATACTTCCCGCTGAAGGTAATTTTGGTAGTTTTTTTCTTCTTTCTTTTAAATAATTTAGAATTATATTATAAGTTTTTTCTTTTTCTTGTTTAAAAGTCTTAATAATTACCGATTTTATTATACATCCATCATTAATATTTGATATTCTATATCCAAAAGAGAGCTGCTTCTTGTTTAAAATTTTTTCATCCAAGTTTCTATCAATAATTCTTACTTCTTCGACATATTCACCTATAGACTTCCCCCAAGCTCCAGCATTTCCATATACTGCTCCTCCTATATTCCCCGGAATCCCTGCTAAAAATTCTAAGCCTCCTAAATTATTATTTATTAAAAAATTTAAAACCTCAGCTATAAGACACCCTGACTCTATCTCTAAATATACATCATCAATTCTTTCTATTTTTCCTAAGTTTCTACTTATTTTAATAATCACCCCATGTAATCCTTCATCGGAAACTAAAATATTGCTACCTTGTCCCATAATTTTTATTGGAAAATTTCTTCTATAAGATTCCTCAAGTACAAAAAGGACATCATCCCATGAGGAAGGAAAGACCAAGTAATCTACTTTTCCCCCTATCTTAAAAGATGTGTAAGGAGCTAAAGGTACTCTTTCTAAAACCTTCCCTTTAAACCTTGAATTAGTGAGAATACTCAATCTTATCTTCCCTCACATCATAGCTTAATAGAGCCTCTCCAACCTTCCAAATATTTCCAGCACCAAGAGTAAGAAAGAGATCACCATTTCTTAAAATTTCATGAGATTTTTTAGCAACTTCCGTAAGATCTTCGCAGAAATATATTTCCTTTTGAGGAAACTTTTCTTTTAATATGTCATAAATATTCTTTCCCGAGACTCCTGGAATAGGTTTTTCTCCCGCAGGATATATTTCAGTGATTATCAACACATCTGCAGATTGCAAAGAATCTGCTAACTCCTCTGCTAAATAATATGTACGAGTATATCTATGAGGCTGAAATGCTACTACTAATCTTCTATTATAAAGTTTTAAGGTATTTAAAGTTGTTCTAATCTCAGTAGGATGATGTCCATAATCATCAAATATTAATATGTCCTGCATTTTCCCTTTAAATTGAATCCTTCTTTGGACTCCTTTAAATCTTTCTAAAGCAAAAATACTTTCAGAAATATCAAGTCCTAATATTTTTGAAACTGCTAATGCAGAAAGAGCATTATAAATATTATGTATTCCAGAAACATTTAAATTTACTTTCCCCAATTTCTCTCCTTTAAAATATGCTAAAAACTCTGAGTTCTTAGAGCTTAAATTAATTATTTCAGGATAAAAATCATTATCTCTTTCAAAACCATAAGTAAAATAAGGACGTTTAATTTTAGGAAGAAGCTCCCTAAGATATTTACTTTCTTTTCCTAATATAATATATCCATCCTTTGGCACCTTTTCTATCATCATATAAAAGGCTTCCTTTATGTTCTCAATATTTCCATAATAGTCTAAGTGGTCATTATCAATATTGGTAACTATTAAAACATAAGGAAAAAGTTTTAACATAGAGCCATCACTCTCATCCGCTTCTGCTACTAAATATTCTCCTTTACCTAATTTTGCATTCCCCCCAATATCTTCAACTTCTCCTCCCACTAAAACTGTAGGATCTACGCCATTTCTTTCCAAAACCATAGCAATCATAGAAGTAGTAGTAGTCTTCCCATGAGCTCCAGAAACTATTATAGACTTTTTTTCTTTAGTTAAAAGAGCTAATAATTCTCCTCTTTGAAGAATAGGGATATTTCTTTCTCGAGCTGCAACAAGCTCCTCATTATCTTCTGGAATAGCAGAAGAGACTACAACTACTTGAGCATTACCAATTTGCTCAGCTTTATGCCCAAAATAAATTTTCACTCCCTTTGCCCTAAGCCTTATAGTCGATAGGTTTTCTTGTAAATCAGAACCAGATACTTTATAACCTTTTTCCGCCAAGATATATGCCAATGCACTCATTCCAGAACCAGCGACTCCAATAAAGTGAATTCTCTCCAAAGAAAACAACTTTAATTCCTCCCTTCTAAATATCTACTAATAATTTCCCAAAACCTCTCTCTGGAATCAGGAAGAACCAAGGAACTACAATTTTCTGAAGCGGATTTTAGTCTTTTCTCTTTCCATTCTAAAATTTTTTCCAGTAAAATTTTTTCAGATAAATTCTCTTCTCTAATCATGTCTCCTGCTCCATTTTCTACTACCAATTTCGCATTAATTTCTTGGTGATTATCCTTTGCATAGGGATAAGGAATATAGATTGCAGGTAGTTTCGCAATAAGAAATTGATAAATAGTAGTAGCACCCGCTCTACTTATAGCAAAATCTGAAGCTCTTATTGCTTTTTCCATTTCCTTAATAAAGGGCACAGGTCTATATCCCTTCTCTACCCAATCCTTTGGGATGTCTTTTATAAATTCTTCATAATTTTTATCTCCTACCTGATGTAAAATTTGCCATTCCATTTCTAACAATTTAGGAATAAGTTTTTTAACTATTTCGTTAATCTTTTTAGCTCCCTGACTCCCTCCTGTAACAAGAAGAAGTCTTTTATCTAAATTAAATCCTAATTCCTTTTTACATCTCTCTTTATCTATTGTCAACAACTCTGTCCTAACAAAATTTCCTGTATAAAAAATCTTCTTTGTAGGGAGATATTCTTTTGTTTTTAAAAAGCTTATAGCAATTCCTTCTGCAAAGGGGCTAAATATCTTTACTACTCTCCCTGGAATAACATTTTGTTCATGAAGGAAGAAGGGATATTTTTTCAGTATTGCTTCTAATAAAATAGGAATAGAAATAAAGCTTCCAAATATGATCAATATATTTGGACTTAACCTATTTAATATATTTCTGGCTTCTAAATAGGCTTTTAAATAGTCCCACAATTTTACCTGAGAAGCTCTTGGAAGAGAAATTCCAAAAAAAGGAAAATATTCTGGTACAAATTTAGATTCTATTCCATTCTTTCTTCCAATAAAGCTTATACTAATAGTTGCATCTTTCTTTTTTATATATTCCGCAAGATAAAGAGCAGGATAAAGATGACCTCCTGTGCCTCCAGCTACAAAAACTATGTTTTTCATCTCATCTCCTCAAAGAACTTATTTTTAATATTATTCCCACATTCATCCAATTAGCTACTAAAGAGGACCCCCCAAAACTTACAAAAGGTAGGGGTAGTCCCATTACAGGTAAAAAACCAAGTGTCATCAGAATATTTATCAAAATTTGCCAACACCAAAAACTTAATATACCTATCAATAACAAATAATTAAAAATATTTCTCTCTTCTAAAGCCAAAAGAAAAACTTGATAAACAAGTAAAATATAAGTAGAAATTAAGACAAAACCTGCAATCCATCCTCCTTCTCCTAAGATAACTGGAAAAATAAAATCGTTATGAGATTCTGGTAGATAAATTTTAGAAAAATCCCTACCCCATCCTTTCCCTAAAATTCCTCCTTCTTTAATTATTCTTATAGCTTGCAATTGTTGATAAGTAGAAAACAACGTTATGCTATTTTCCTTTATAGAAAAACTTTTCAACCTTTCTTCTCTATAGCTTGCAGTTTTAACTAATAAAAAGATAAGTATAAAGGTAATTAAAAAAATAGGAATTAATTTCTTAAGATCAAAATTAGAAAGAAATAGAATAGTAAAAGTAGAAAGAACAAATAAAACCAGCATGCTCATATTAGGTTGGAAATACAAAGCTGTTCCTATAATGGTTAAAAAGAATAGAATCCAAAGAATGTGAGACATAGTTAAGTCCTTTTTCTTCTTTGATAAAAAAGCTGAGAGGAAAATAATCCAAGAAAATCTTACAAGCTCAATTGGTTGAAATTGGACTACTCCCAACTCAATCCATCGATTAACTCCTCTAACTTCTCTTCCAAAGTCCTTTATAAATACAGCATATAACAAAACAATAGAAATAATTAAAAATACTAAGGAAATTTTCTTTAAAAAATCTAAAGAGAAAAGATAAACAATAAAAGCCATTGCTATTCCAAAAATTAAATAAATAAATTGATGTTCCAAAAAATAATATGGATTTTTTAAATATAACTCCGCCCATCGCCAACTAGCGGTAAAGATGGCTAATAATCCAAAAAGGGACAGAATTAAAGAAATTATAAAAGCATTTTTACCCCTCTTCATCTTTAATCTTTCTCACTATATTCGAAAAGACTAAACCTCTTTCCTTGTAATTAGAGAACATATCAAAACTCGCACAAGCAGGAGACAATAGAATAATGTCCCCTTTAGATGATTCCATATATGAATGTCTTATTGCAGATTCAAAATCTTCTTCTATAGAATATGGAATTTTGTACTTCCTCGCTAAATTCTCCATAATATATCTTGTCTCCCCTATCAAATAGAGCTTTTTTACACTACTTCTACTAATTTCATAAAAGAGTTCAGAAAAATCAAAATTTTTATTTCTACCTCCCAATATCAAAAGGATGGGATTATCAAAACTTTTTATAGCTGATATAGTAGATATAGGATTTGTAGCTTTTGAATCATTTATAAATATCCTTCCCTTAATTTCCTCAACCTTTTCTAACGCATGAGGAATACCTTTAAATTCCTCCCCAACCTTCTCAATAATTTGAGAGTTTACATTTAAAATTAATCCCACCAATGCAGAAGCCATAAAGTTTAATAGAAGGTTTCTATTCCAAATTCCTTTAATAGGTAGTTGAAAATATCCTTCTTTCTTCTTCACTTTATATATTAATCTGTCCTTTTCAAGATATATTCCTTCTTTATCAATTTTGGAAAAGCTAAAGAAAAGTTTTTGAGATTTTTGGACCTCTATAGCTTCTCTTACTTCCTCCTGATCATAAAATCCAATAGACCAATCCTTAGTATCTTGGTTTTTGAAAATATTCATCTTTGCCATTTTATATTCTTCTAAAGATTTATATCTATCCATATGATCAGGATAAAAATTTATAAATAGAGCAATAAAAGGATGAAACTCTTCTATATCCTCTAACTGAAAACTACTAACTTCCAATACAAAATATCCTTCGTTTAACTCCTCTACTTTCTGAATAAAAGGAACTCCTATATTCCCTGCAGTAATTACTTTATATCCACCCTCTTTTAGTATCTCACCAATAAGGGTCGTAGTTGTTGACTTTCCTTTTGTTCCAGTAACTCCAATAAGAGGAACCTTACAAAATCTATAAGCTAATTCTAATTCTCCTATAATTTTTATGTTTTTCTTTTTTGCAAGTTTATACAAAATATTATCCTTTGGAACTCCTGGGCTTACTACTATAAGATCTATAGAGCTTAAAATCTCCTTTGGATGACTTCCTAATATGTATTCTATTCCTCTCTTTTTTAACTCTGGCAAAATACCCTTAAATGCTTCTTCATTCTTTATATCATTAACTAAGACCTTTGCCCCCTTTTTATGGAGAAATAAAGCTGAATAAAAACCACTTTCTCCTAAACCTAATATTAAGACTTTTTTATTCTCTAAAGATAAAGCCATAATAAATATCCTCCAAGAATCATGACAAGATGAATAATATAAAATCTGCCTACTATTTTTGTTTCTTTCCAACCACTTAACTCAAAATGATGATGTAAAGGACTCATTTTGAATACTCTTTTTCCTTTCCGCTTATAGAAGAAAACCTGTATAAAAACAGATAAGGACTCTAATAAAAAAATTCCACTTATAAAAAGAAAAATACTCTCCATCTTATTTAAAACTAATAAAACTGCTATAGCGGTTCCTAAGGAAAAAGCTCCAACATCTCCCATAAAAATTTCAGCAGGATGAATGTTATACCATAGAAAGCCTAATATAGAAGCTAAGAAACAAGATACTGAAAGAGAAAGAAGAAAATTTCCTTTTAAAATTTGAAAGATAAGAAGAAATAAAAGGGAAATAAAAGAAGTTCCCCCTGCCAATCCATCTAAACCATCAGTAAGATTCACTGCGTTAGGTAGAAAAACAAAAAGAATTAGAAAGAAAGGAATATAAAAATATCCTACTTCATAATAGGAATCCCCCCAGAATAATCTCAAGTCCTTTGGGTTCCATAAAAGATAAATTATAAATGCAAAAATAAAAGTTAATAAGATTTTTCGAAGAGGTCTTAGTCCATAATCTTTATTTATTAAAAGAAGGATATCATCTATCAATCCTAATATTCCCATGAGAATAGTACTAAAAGCAAAGAAAAAGGTTTCTTTGAAGAAAAGAAACGGTATGAGTACTAATAAAAAAGCAATCCCTCCCATTACAGGAGTCCCTTCTTTTTTATAATGCTCCTTAGGTCCCTCTTTTCTAATATGTTTTCCAATTCTTCTATTTTTGAGAAAGTTTATAAAAAATCTTATAAAAAATAAAGTAAACAAGAAACTTATAATACTAAAGTAGATAATACTACTCATCTTTTACCTCCAATTCCTTAACAAATCTTTCCATTTGCATCCCACGAGAACCTTTAACAAGGAGTAAATCTCCGTCCTTAATCTCTTCTAAAATAATTTTTAAAAGGGAATTAAAATCTTTTTCATGGAATAAAGGATATTTAGGATATAAATCTTTTATTCTTGAGAAAACCTTTTCCATTTCTTCACCAAAGAGAAAAAGCATGTTAATTCCACTTTTTATACTAAATTCTATTATTTCCTTGTGAAAATCAAAACTATAATCTCCTAATTCTAACATGTCTCCTAAGAGAGCTATCTTTCTTTTCCCTTTATTAAGATTTTTTAAGAAATTAATAGCTACTTTCATAGAATCTGGATTTGCATTATAAGTATCATCTATTATCAATATTCCTTTTTTCCCTTTTTTAATATCCAATCTTTGATGGGGAAGAGAAATAGAATTTAATTTATTTTCTATGATATCCTCTGAAAAATCTGGGAAGTTAAGCCATAATAGAGAAAGACTTCCCAATAGATTTTGATAAATTTCTAAAGGATAAAAAGGCATGAAGAATTCTAATTTCTTTCCATCAGGGAAAGAGACTTCTATTTTAACTTTATTTTCTAAATAATCTATCTTTCCTTTTACATCATTTATCTCTTCAAACCCAAATCTAATTTTTGAAATTTCAGGACTTAAGGAGTTATAAATCCTATTACACCATAGATTGTCTCCATTTAAAATTGCCCACCCCTTAGGCTTGAGATATTCAAATATTTCCGCCTTCGCTTTTGCAATATTTTCTTGGGAACCTAACCTTCCTATATGTGCGGTTCCTATATTAGTAATTAACCCAAAATCAGGTTTTGAAATCTTACTTAATAACCTTATTTCTCCTAACCCTCTCATTGCTAATTCCAATATTAACAATTTAGCCTCCTCTCCCGCTTCTAAAATTGTCAAGGGAACTCCTATTTCATTATTGAAATTTTCCTTGCTGAAATGAAGAGGAAGTAAATCTTTAAAAAGATTTACAGTGAAATATTTAGTTGAGGTTTTTCCAGAACTTCCTGTTATAGCAATAACTTTAAATTCCTTTTTGTCTCTATAATAGCTTGCAAGGTCTTGTAGAGCTTTAAGAGTATCCTTTACTTTAATAGCAAAATTGTTGTTCTTTAATATATTTAAATCTACTTCTTTGCTAAAGATTATTCCCTTTGCTCCTTTATTTAAGGCATCAAAAATAAAATCATGCCCATCATATTTCTCCCCTATAAGAGGAATAAATAAATCCCCTTCTTTTATTTTCCGCGAATCAGTAGATATTGAATAGATCTCTATTTCCTCGCTTCCTTTTATTAATTCTCCATCTATAGCTTCTAATATCTCTTTTAATTTCAATTTCATTTTATTCTCTCCCTTATATACTTTCTTGCAACCTCTTTATCACTAAAAGGGATTTTAGTTGTTCCAATAATTTGATAATCTTCGTGACCTTTTCCTGCAATAATTACACTATCTTTGGGAAGAGCTATATTAATAGCAGTTTTAATAGCCTCTTCTCTATTTTCAATAATCATATAGTTTTTAAAATTGGAGAGTTTAATTCCTTGTTCTATCTCTCTTATTATTTTCATAGGATCCTCTGTTCTTGGATTATCAGAAGTTATAATCACAACATCAGAATAATAGCCTGCAATTTCTCCCATTTTTGGTCTTTTATATGGATCTCTATCTCCTCCGCAGCCAAAAACTAATATTTTTTTCCCCTCAGTAAACTCAGAAACTGCTTTTAAGAGATTTAGGAGTCCATCAGGAGTATGAGCATAATCCACTATCACTGAAAAATCTTGTCCTTCATCAACAAACTCTAATCTTCCTGGAACTTGAGGAAAAGATTCCCACGCTTTTTTAATAATATTTAAATCTTCATTAAGAGCTATAGCTACTCCTGTAGCAGACATTATGTTAGATATATTGAATTTTCCTCTAAGTTTTAAGTTTAATTCTAAAAACCCCTTTGGAGTATGAAGCTTAATAATCAAGCCCTCTCTTTTATTTTCCCAATATATAGGGTAGATCTCTGAATTAGAATCAAAGGAAAACCATAAAACCATTTTATCAATTATGTTAACTTTTCTTATCCATGGATCATCTTTATTTAAAACACAAAACCCATGAGGTTTCAAATGATCAAATATCTTCTTTTTAGCATTGAAATATTCTTCCATAGTTTTGTGAAAATCTAAGTGATCCTGAGTAAGATTGGTAAAAACTGCCCCATCTAAATATAGTTCTTCTGTCCTTCTTAAAGCTAAGGCATGGGAAGAGACTTCCATAGCTACGTATTTTACATCATTGTCTACCATTCTCTTTAAAAGAGCTTGAAGCTCAGGAGGTTGAGGTGTGGTAAAGTTTGTAGATAAAATTTCATCGTTTATTTTATTATAAATGGTTCCTATAAGCCCTGCTTTTTCCCCTTTTATTCTCCATAAATGATATAAAAGATGAGTAGTGGTAGTCTTTCCATTTGTTCCTGTAACTCCTACTATAGTGAGCTTTTGAGATGGAAAATCATAATACCAACTGGATATTTTTCCTAAAGCCCTATAAATATCTTTTACTTTTATATAAAGAATGCCCTTATGAACTTCACCATTATATTCCCCTTCATAAACTATCACCTTAGCTCCTTTTCTTATAGCATCATTTATATATTTTTTCCCATCATCTCTTTGCCCAGGCATAGCAAAGAATATCTCATCTCTATTTATTTTTCGAGAGTCAAGGGATATTCCAGAAATATATTCTGGTATTTTCCCTTCTAAGGATAAAATATTTTCTTTTATATAATTTAGTCCTTCGCTAAATGATTTCATTTATTCTCTCATCCTCCCATATATAGCTAATCTTTTCACAATCTCACCAAAAATAGGAACTACAGTCTCTCTCGCATAATTTCCTTTCTTTGGTTCCTGAAGCATAATTATAATGGCATAAGTCTTTTCTGGTAAAAATAAATATCCTAAAAAGAAGTGATTATAAGCACCTTCCTTATATCCATTTTTCCCCGAAACTTGAGCGGTTCCAGTTTTTCCTGCAACTTTATAACCCTCCAACTTTAGATTATTAGCAGTACCTTCTTTTACTACTTTAACCAGATACTCTAACACTTTCTTGGAAGTCTTTGGGGAAATCACCTGCAATAATCTCACCGGTGAATTTTCAAATATAACATTCCCTGTAGAATCCTCAATTCTCTTAATCCAATGTAGTTGATTTAGCCAACCATCGTTAGCTATAGAACTAAAACTCCATAAAAGCTTTATAGGTGAGAAAGCTATACCTTGTCCAAATCCAATAGTTCCTCTGGTAAAATCGCTTTCTTTTAAATTAGGAATTAAAAAATCTTTTGGATTTATAATTAAATCCCCTTGAAGAGGTGCATCTAAATTAAAGAGTCTAAGATATTTATACCAAAGATCAGCACTAATCTTTTGAGAAAGTTTGTAAAAATAAATATTACAAGACTCTACTATTGCTTTCTCTAAATTTACTCTTCCATGTTTTTTGGTGCATTGAATTATATGTCCATTTATCTCTTCTTTCCCCTCACAATTTATTTCCTCATTGGGATCTACTAAATTTTCTTCTAAAGCAATAATTGTGGTCATTATCTTAAAAACTGATCCAGGTTCAAATACAGCATTTAGAGGATAATTATCTTGGAGCTTTTTGACAAGATCTGATAAACTTTCTTTTATATCAAAATCTGGCATAATTGCAAATGCAAGAATTTCTCCAGATCCTACGTCTATTATTCCAATACTTCCCCCCTTTGCATCGAATCGTTCTATCCCATCTTTTAGATAATTTGCACATATGCTCTGTAAATCCTTATCTATGGTAAGATAAACATTTTTACCATCTTTTAACCAGGAATCTAAAACTGCCTCTAAACCATAAAGTCCTTGATTATCTACACCTGCAAGCCCTAAAAGGGGAGACGTAGCCAAGGAGAGAGGATAAGTTCGATAAGGTTCTTCTTTAAAGAATATTTTGTTCTCTGATATTAGATCCTGGATTCTATTTACTTCAGATGGACTCAGTATCCTCTTAATCCAAACAAAACTTGTTTTTGTATTAAGTTTATCTAAAATTATACTTTTAGGAATATCTAAGTCTTTACTAAGTCTTTCTGCAATCTTATTTTTCTCCTCCATAGAGATATTCGAAGGATTTATAGCTAAAGATTTTCTCTTTACATTATAAACTAACTCTCTTCCCCATCTATCATATATTATTCCTCTTTCTTTTAAGATATTTGCTTTTGTAGGGCTTAAGAAAATCTCAGCTATTTGTAATCTAAATAAAAAAATTTCCACAAATAACAAAGAAAAAAGCCAAAAGATAACAAAAATTTTTAATCTTTTATAACTTATCATGGCTTTTTATTAAAGGAATAATCTTTATAAGAAGTAGCAAAATATTTCTCCATCTTTGACTCTGCAATATACCCTTTGGTTATTTTTATTTTTAATATATCCTTAGGATATTGAAGCCCAATTTCCTTTGCTTTTTTCTCAAGTTCTGACAAAGTTATTCTCTTAAAAAGAGTATCCTCATAATATGCTCTTTCTTCTTCCAATGAATTTATTTTTTCCAAAAGCTCTCTATTTTCAATTCTCAATCTTGCAACTTCAATATTTATAGCTATAGCTACAAATATTAAGGTCAAGGTTATAGCAATTAGTTTTAAAGTACTCATATTTTCTCCCCCACCCTCATTTTTGCACTTCTTGACCTGGGATTTCTTTTTATCTCTTCCAGAGAAGGCTTAATAACTTTTTTAGTAATAATTTTTATTTCCCCAGATTTTTCTTTACTTTTCAAGAAATTTTTCACAATTCTATCTTCTAAAGAATGGTAAGATAATACTACAATCCTTGCTTTATTATTAAGGAAAGAAATAACATTTTCTAAGGATTCTGCTATTATCTTAAGTTCGTTGTTTACTTCTATTCTCAGAGCCTGAAATATTCGAGTTGCAGGATGTCTCCTACCCCTCTTTGGAATATTTTTTTCAATGAGAACTACTAAATCTCCTACTTTCTCAAAGGGCTTTCTTTTTCTTTCTTCTACTACCACAGCAGCAATCTTCTTGTAAAAAGGTTCTTCTCCGTATTCCCAAAAAATTCTCTCCAAATCTGTTTGAGAATACAAATTAAGAATGTCTGAGGCTTTAATGTCATCTTCAGGTGAAAATCTCATATCTAAAGGCTCCTCTAAATTTTTAAAAGAGAATCCTCTTTTACTCTTTTCTAACTGGAAAGAAGAAATTCCAAGATCATATATAATTCCATCAATTTTATCAATATTCATTTCCTTTAATACTAAAGGAATTTCATGAAAGGCTTTATTTACTAAAATAAAATTTGAAGAAATTTCTTTTAGGTTCTCTTCCGCTAATATAATACTTTCCGGATCTCTATCAAATCCTATTAATAAGCCTTTCCCCATTAGTCTTCTAAGAATCTCCTTAGAGTGTCCTCCCATGCCCACAGTGGCATCTATATATATCCCACCAGGTTTTATATTAAGGAAATCAATAGACTCTTCTAACATTACTGGAATGTGATATTTTATCTCCCCCATAACTTCTCTGCCTTTTCATTAACTTCTTTCATTTTTTCTAAGAGATCAACTTGCTTCTTAAATCTTTCCCAATTCTCCTTACTCCAAATTTCAATGTATTTCCCAACTCCAATGACCACAACATCTTTATCCAACTCAGCATATTCCCTAAGATAAAGAGGAATAAGAACTCTTCCTAACTTATCCCATGTTCCTTCTACAGAACCTGAAAACCAAAACCTCTTTAAGTTCATAGATGCCTCATCAGTAGGAGAAAAACTTGACAAGAACTCCGAAAATTTTTCCCATTCTTCAATAGTATATAAGCGAAGACATTTATCAAATCCACGAGTAATATAAAATTTTTCACCCAATGCTTGTCTAAAAGTATTAGGGATTGTGAGTCTTCCTTTTTCATCTAAAGAATGAACATATTCCCCAATGAACATATTTCGTTTCCACTTAATTCCACTTTTTACCACTAAAAATTATACCACAAAAGTACAAAAAAATAAAAGAGGAAGTGGACCATAAGCCGAATTCTGTCCCCCACTTCGTGGGGTGGCAACCATCTATCTAAGGTGATGATTACTCATCACCTTAAGCGGCCAACCCGAGGGTCGGCGGGCCACCTCAACCCCTCCTATTTGGCCTTGCACCGGGTGGGGTTTGCCAAGCCAGGTAGTCACCTACCTGCTGGTGAGCTCTTACCTCACCTTTTCACCCTTACCCAATCCCAATTAGGGATTAGGCGGTATATTTTCTGTGGCACTTTCCTTCAGGTCACCCTGACTGGGTGTTACCCAGCACCCTGCCCTGTGGTGTTCGGACTTTCCTCAGAATCCCTTTTTTTGGGATTCCGCGGTTGCCTGGTCCACTTCCTCTTTTTTATATAAATCTGTCCAGGGAATAATTTCAAATCCTCTGAATCCTTCTTTTCTAATTATTTTCCAATAAGGGACAGGATATTTTATTCTTTTCTCATAACCACATTCACAATATAGGATTTTTTCTTCTATACCATCTTCTATATGTGTAGGAGCTTTATGAAGGATATATCTTGTTAATAATATTTTACCACAACGAGGACAATGAGGAGTAGTAAGATTCTTTAGAATCTTATCAATAAAGTATACCGCAATTATTCCTATCCCTAAAAAAACAATTAAATTCATTATTCCATCCAAAGAATTCTACCACAATTGGGGCAAAAAACAATCTCACCCCTTTTTAATTTTTCAAGAACCAACTTAGGAATTACTAATTTGCACCCTTCACATATCTCCCTGTTTACAACTCTGGATATAGCTCTATTTAATTTTTGCCTTAATAAATTCTCAAACTCCGAGAGATCATTAGAAGGAATATTCTTTTTTCTCTCTTCGATCTGAGAATATATACCCTGAATTTCCTTTTTAAAATTTTCTATTTCTTCCATATATTCCTTCTCTTTAATAGAGACCTCTTCTTTAATCCTCCTTAACTCCCTTTCTAATTCTAAAAAGTAATTATTCTTTTCTTCTAAAGATATCATTAAATTTAATATCTCATCCTCTAAATTTCTTATTTGATTTTTTAAATTCTCAATCTCTTTTTCTACGTGTAAAACTTCTTTGGGATTCTTAAGAAGTAAAACTCTTTTTTCTTCCTGTTCATATTTTTCTTTAAGAAGAATAACTTTATCTTCTTTTTCTCTTTGTTTATCTTTCAAATCTTTTATATTTTTTTCTATTTCCTTTAACTCTTTTTCTTTTAAATTAATAAACTGAAGCTTTTCCTTTTTAAATTCCTGAAACTCCTCTTCTTTACTCTTAAGGTTTTTTTCTATATTTTTTAACCTAAGAACAAAATCTTGGATCTCAAGAAGAATAGGGATACTCTCTCTTCTCATCCCACTCTCCTAAGGATAAACTCAGAGTTGGAAGATTTAAGAAACAAATGGTGGGCGGAGCAGGATTCGAACCTACGACCCCCTGTATGTGAAACAGGTGCTCTACCACTGAGCCATCCGCCCATAAATTTAAGATTAAGGATAATAAAAAAAGCAAGTTTTGTCAAGTACAGTTTAAATTTCATAAATTTAATTAAATTATTTTTCATAATCTCAGTTTTTAATGAGTCAGGCGAACAATGAAAAGGTCAGATATTTCCTTAAAAAATTTGTATGAGAATTTTATATTTTCTTCTCAAGTGGATGGGAAAAAACAAAAGACATTGACATGGTATAAAGAAATGCTTACTCCATTTATTAACTTTGTATCTTTTGAGGAGCTTAACATACTTTCTATCAGAAAATATATTGCAACCTTAAAAGAGAAAGAACTAAAACCCGCAACAATAATCTGTCATATAAGGGCTATCAAAACATTCCTAAAGTTTATTTATAAAGAAGGATACTTAGATGAGGATCTCTCACAAAAGATTAAAACCCCTCCGCATCCAAAAGAGTATCCCTATGTTCTAAATGATGAGCAAGTTTTCGCACTCTTAAGAGCTTGCAACAAAAAGACATGGCAAGGATTCAGAAACTATGTAATTATCCTTACTTTTCTTGATACTGGAATAAGATTATCTGAGCTTTTGAATCTCACAATACAGGATATAAACCTTACTAAGAAAAGTATATTAATCAAAAATGGTAAAGGTGGAAAAGATAGAGAAGTTTACATGGGAAAGACTCTTGTAAGGGAGATGGCAAAGTGG